>CAYOCT010000020.1:0-105977 GCA_964402555.1 uncultured Nitrospiraceae bacterium
CGCAAATGGCGCGACGAGGACCCTCCCGGTAAGATTAGCAAATGGCTTGACAGGAGGCCGCGCCGCACTTTCTGATAACGTGTAGAAGCGGCGTCTGCTTGCCCTTCGCTTCCGAGGGGCCGGTTCGGATCGCCTCCCGCGTCAACGTGCTGGATTCGTAATGGTATGAAGGCGGCCAACGCGGGCGCCGTCCGAAAACAATGAATTCCATTCACCCCTTGGAATTCGTTATGATCGGTTTCTTGTTCTCAGTGCGTAGAACGGCCCGGGCTTGGCGCGCTCGAACTACTATAAGGAGACGGCAAACGTGAAGATGCTCGCATGTGGGCGGTTGTGCTTGGCTGTAGCGATGGTCTCAATGGCGTTCTCGGTGGCGGCGCAAGCCGCGGATTGGCCGCAATTCCAGGGACCGAATCGAGACGGCACATCACCGGAGAAAGGGCTCGCGCGCGAATGGCCCAAGAGCGGCCCGAAAGCGCTGTGGTCGTTCCCATTGGGGCAAGGCTACGCGGCACCGGTGGTCCGCGACGGCGAGGTCTACATTCTCGACCGAGTCGAGGACAGCCAGGACATCCTGCGCTGCCTCGATCTGAAGACCGGCAAGGAACTGTGGAAATACGCGTACGAGGCGAAAGGCAATTTGAGCCACAACGGTTCGCGGACGCCTCCGACGGTGGATGAAAAGTATGTCTATTCCGTGGGCGTGTTCGGCCACTTCTACTGCATCGACCGCAAGACGCACGAACCGGTGTGGCACAAGAACATCCTGACCGACTTCGGGGTCGAGTTTCCGGGATGGGGCGTCGTGCAATCGCCGTCGTTGTACAAAGACCTCGTCATTGTCGCGCCTCAGGCGGCGGATGCGTTTGTGGTGGCATTCAAACGCGACACGGGAGACATCGTGTGGAAGTCGCCATCGCTGGGCCGGGTCGGCTATTCGACGCCGGTTATCGCGACGCTGGCCGGCATCGAGCAGGCGGTTATGATCGGGGCGCGACAGGGCAAGGTCGCGGGCATCTCGCTCGAAGACGGGTCGATCCTTTGGCAGTACGAGGGCTGGCAGTGCAAGATCCCGATCACGTTCCCAACGCCGCTGCCTGACGACAGGCTGTTCATTACGGGCGGCTACGGCGCTGGATCGGCGATGATCCAAATCGTCAAAGAGAACGGTGGACTGGCTGCGAAGGAACTGTTCAAGACGGATGCGGTCGGCAGCCAAATCCAGCAGCCGATGCTGGCAGGCGGTTATCTGTATGTCAACAACGGCTCGAACGAGCGCGATGATGGCCTGCTGTGCATGTCGCTCGACGGACAGATCAAATGGAAGACGGTGGACCTCGAACCTTCGCTGAGATTGAACCGCGGGAACCTCATTTTCGTGGATGGCCTCATCATCGTTCTCGATGGGAAGACAGGCATTCTGCGCCTGGTCGATCCGTCGCCTGATGCCTTCAAGGAACTGGCTCAGGCGCACATCTTCGACGGCAGGGAAATGTGGGCGCCGATGGCGCTTTCCGACGGCAAGCTCCTGTTGCGCAATCAACAGGAACTGAAATGCCTCGACCTCATGAACCCCTGACCGATACACGGGTTGTTCCATGACGACCGCGAAACGCAATGCACTCGTGGCCGGGGCCACGTTCGCCGTGGCCGCATGTTGCGGCGTGGTGTGCCTGGCCTATTGGCTCACGTACGACCCGGCCGCTACGCTCCAGTTTCGCGTGCCCGGCGGCGACGGTACGCCTCCCGACGCGCATCTGCACGACAAACCGGTCGACTTAGCGGGCACGTTCCAGCAGTTTGACGGCCAGCCCGCCGACTTGCCTGGCGCATGGCCGCGCTTTCGCGGGCCTAACGGCGACAATATTGTTCCGGACGGTCCTCCTCTTGCCGAGGCGTGGGGCGCGGATGATCCGCGGGTGCTTTGGGGAATCGATCTGGGTGAGGGCCACGCGGGCGCCGCGATTCTGAACGGCCGCGTGTACATCATCGATTACGACGAGCAGTCGAAACAAGATGCGATCCGGTGTTTCTCCCTCGGAGACGGGCGCGAGATCTGGCGGCGGTCGTACCGCGTTTCGGTCAAGCGCAATCACGGGATGTCGCGCACGGTTCCCGCGGTAACGGGCAAATACCTGGTGACCATGGGTCCGCGATGCCACGTCGTGTGCCTCGACTCGACGTCGGGAGCGTTTCGCTGGGGCATCGATTTGCAGCGCGAATACGGGACGAAGGAGCCGCTGTGGTACACAGGCCAGTGTCCGTTGATCGTCGATGGGCGCGTCCTTCTCGCGCCATGCGGCAAAGACGTCCTCATGATGGCCGTGGATTGCGAGACCGGGCAGCCCGTGTGGAAAGCGCCGAACCCTAAAGGCTGGGATATGTCGCACTCGTCCATCGTGCCGATGACCATCGCGGGCAAGGCGATGTATGTGTATGCGGCGGTCGGCGGTGTGGCGGGCGTTTCGACGGACGGGGCGATTCTGTGGCAGCTTCCGTGGAAGGCAAAGGTGGTCGCGCCCTCCCCTGTGCCGCTCGAAGATGGTAAAATATTCGTAACGGCAGGATACGGCGAAGGCGGCATGACCCTTCAGGTCCGCGAGGCGAACGGTACGTTCAACGCCGAAGTCCTCGAACAACATGGGCCGAAGGATGGATTGGCCTGTGAGCAACAGACGCCGATTGTGTATGACGGGCTGCTATACGCCATCATGCCCAAGGACGCGGGCGCATTGCGGTGCCAATTTGTGTGCTACCGTCCCGACGGTTCGCTCGTATGGTCTAGCGGCCAGGCAAACCGTTTCGGCCTAGGCCCGTTCCTGCTCGCGGATGGCAAGTTCTATATATTGAATGACGAAGGCGCATTGACGATGATTAAGGCCAGTAAGGACGCCTACGTTTCGCTGGCCCAGGCGCAGGTCCTGCACGGGCAGGACGCGTGGGCGCCGATAGCGGTCGCGGACGGCCGCATGGTGCTGCGCGACTCCAAACGAATGGTGTGCATCGCCGTGGGGGCGGCATCGTAGCACATCGGTGAGGCACGGCATGGAAACGAAATACACGATGGGACGCCGCAAGTTTTTCGGCTTGGGCGGCGTGGTGGCCGCAGGCGCCGCGATGCTGAAGTCGTTGCACGCCGATGCCGAGCCGGCGGCGTCCGCCGCGCCGGGACTGGCCTTCAAAGAAGCGCAACGGATTCCGGTGGACGTGGATAACCCGAGCGCCCTTGCGCTGGATGCGAAGGGCGCGCTTTATGTCGCGGGCGAGAATGCCATCGTGAAACTCGACGCCGGCGGTAAGGAATCCGCGCGGTTCGATGTCAAAGGGCGGCCCGGGTGTATCGCGGCAACGCCTGAAGGCACGCTGCTTGCCGGTATCCGCAATCGCATCCACGTGATCGATGCGAAAGGCGCTACGGTCGCCACATGGGACGATTTGGGCGAGCGCGCATATCTCACGTCAATTGTAGCGGACGAATCAAACGTGTACGCGGCCGACGCGGGCAACCGCATCGTACTACGTTTCGATCACAAAGGCGTCGCTCTTGGGCGCATCGGCAAACGCGATCATGAGCGGAACATCCCCGGGCTGGTCGTGCCGAGTCCATATTTTGACGTCGCGCTGGATCCGATGGGCGAGTTGTGGGTCGTCAATCCCGGCAAACACGGACTCGAAAACTATCGCTCGAACGGCGATCTCGTCAGTTCGTGGTATCGGTCCGGCATGGACGTCGCTTCATTCTGCGGCTGCTGCAATCCGATCCATATCGCGTTCCGAAGCAATAGTTCGGTCGTAACGGCGGAGAAGGGCCTGAGCCGCGTCAAGGTCTACGGTCCGGACACGACGCTGCTCGGCGTTGTTCTCGCGCCGGAACATCCCGAGCCGCTCAGCGACGAGGCCATGTTCTGCAACGTCGAACCGCCGATCATGGATATCGCGGTCGACGCCAAGGACCGTATCCTGGTCCTGGACAAATCCCAGAAGGCCGTACTGGTGTTTGAAGAAGTCGCGTAGCTGCAAGAGACGTCAGTTAGGCGGCCGAACCCGGTTTTGCTATGCTAACCGATGAACGGATTAACGTGGAGATCTCTCCATGAGACAAATGACCATAGATTATCCCGATACGCTCCCGGGCCTGCTGCAGGAAACGCCTGAGGAATTCGAGCGTGAAGCCCGCATGGCCATGGCTGTGAAGCTGTTCGAACAGAAGCGCCTGTCTTCCGGCAACGCGGCTGAGTTGGCGGGCATGGACCGCGTCACGTTTCTGTTGTCTCTCCACCGCTACGGCGTTTCCATGATCGACTACGGCAGCGAGGAACTTCGTGCCGATCTTAATTGCTGCGCCAATCGTAGCTGAAGAGATTCTCGTTTCATGGCAAATGGAGCATTGGTACCTAATGAAAGACTCTGACGAACGTCATGTGAGTGTCGGCCGCAGGGATTTCCTGCGTTCGGCCGCCGCCGTGACAGCCGTGGGCGCGGGCTGGCTGATTGCGCATCCTCGCGGCGACGCCATGGTTTGGCAGTTGGACCCGATGAAGTGCGTCCAGTGCGGACGGTGCGCTACGGAATGCGTGCTGAGCCCGTCGGCGGTGAAGTGCATCCACTCGTACAAGATTTGCGGCTACTGCGATTTGTGCGGCGGCTATCTGCAACCCGGCGCGAAGGCGCGCGACACGGGCGCCGAACATGAGCTGTGTCCCGTCGGGGCGTTGAAGCGCACCTTCATCGAGGAGCCGTTCTATCAGTACACGATCGACGAGACGTTGTGCATCGGCTGCGGGAAATGCGTGAAAGGGTGCAGCGTGTTCGGCAACGGCTCGATCTACCTGCAAGTCAAACGCGATCTTTGCGTCAACTGCAATGAGTGTTCGATCGCGCGAAACTGTCCCGCGAACGCCTACTCGCGCGTTCCCGTCAGGGCGGGGTACCTGTTGAAAGACAACGCGAAGCCCGAAGCACAGAAGGCGGAAGGGTGATCGTGGTGTCGAACACGCAGTCGCTCCGTGCCTACGCCGTGTACGCGATTCTCCTCGTGGGAATCGCCGCGTGGGTGTGCGCGTCCGAGGCGATGGCGCAATCGGTACCGTCTCCGGAGAAGCCGCCGCCGAACACGCCGATTGGCGCGGGCCAGTTCCGGTTTCCCATGCCGGAGTTTGAGTCGGGATACAAGCACCCCGAGATGAACATCCCGCCCGCCGCGACGATTCCGCCTCTGGTGGACATCGCGGCGCTGGCGATTGCGCTGAGCCTGTCCGCGTGGTGCGTGCTGAAACGCCGTTCGAGGCGCGAGGTGCTTGCGCTCGCGATCGTGTCGCTCCTCTACTTCGGCTTCTATCGCAAAGGATGCGTGTGCCCGGTCGGCAGCCTGCAAAACGTCACCGCCGCGCTCATCGATCCCAGCGTGGGCGTGCCCGTCGTAGTGGCCGTGTTCTTTGTGCTGCCGCTGGTATTCGCCTTGTACTTTGGGCGCGTATTCTGCGCGGCGGTTTGTCCGCTGGGCGCGGTGCAGGAAGTCGCCGCCGTGTTCCCCGTCCAAGTGCCCCGCCCCATCGAGGCGATCCTGTCCTTGTTGCCGTATGCCTATCTTGGCATCACCGTCCTGTCGATGGCCATGGGCACGGGGTATCTCATCTGCCGCTACGATCCCTTCGTGGGATTCTTCCGCCACGGCGCGACATTCAACATGCTGCTGCTGGGCGGCGCGTTCATGTTGCTAGGCCTGTTCGTCGCGCGGCCATACTGCCGCTACCTGTGTCCCTACGGCGTGCTGCTGCGATGGGCATCGCTGTACTCGAAATGGCACGCCTCCATCACTCCGGCCGAGTGCATCCAGTGCCGCCTATGCGAGACCTCGTGCCCCTACAACGCCATCCTCGTGCCCACACCCGAGGACCGCCCCGTCGAGCGACGCGCCGGAGCGAAGCGCCTCGGCACGTTGCTGCTGGTGACGCCGCTCATCGTAGCGGCCGGCGCTTGCACCGGGTTGCTTGCGCACGAGACGATTGCGCGTTTGCATCCTACGGTGCGCCTTGCCGAACGCGTGGCCGCGGAGGAACAAGGCCGGATCGCGGAGCACTCGCTTGAAAGCGACGCGTTTCGCGCGGGCAAGCGCGTGACCGATGAGTTGTACGCCGATGCCTTCGCGTTGAAACGCCGGTTCAAACTCGCGTCAGCGCTGTTCGGCGGTTTCATGGGGCTGGTCATCTGCGGTAAGCTGATCCGGCTGACGGTGATTCGCGCGAGCGCCGACTACGTGACCGACCGCGGCTCGTGTTTGAGTTGTGCGCGCTGTTTCAACTATTGCCCGGTGGAACGTCCCGCCGCGGCCCCGAAGGAATTCGATACGACGTATGCCGGCACGTAATCCCAAGAAGCGACGGTTTACCGCCAACGAATTGCTGGGCGGCGCCGCGGTGTCGCTGAGCGCGGCGGCGGCGCTGTTCTGCCTTGTGGTGTCGACGTTGCTGGTCGCGAACTTCATCCAGATGAAGGCCGTCAGCCCGCTCGACAATCCGCAGATCGCAAAACTGCGCGCGCAGCTTGCCACGGCGCCGGAAACCGATCCCAAACTGGTCCAGCAGATCGAGGCCATGGACTTGCTTGCGCGCAAGGCGTTTTTCACGAGCCAGGCGCATATACGGACGGGCGGCTATCTGTTGCTCGGCGGCGCGGTCGTACTACTTGTGGCGCTGCGCGCCGCTGCTACAAGCCGCCGACGCGCGCCCGTGCCCGAAGGCGCTGAGGCCCCGGCCGCATATTGGGCCACGCGGAACCGGGCGAAGAAGCTTGTCGCGATAACAGGCGCGACCTGGATCGCGCTGGCGCTCGTGGCCGCGTTCTTCACGCGTCTCGACATTCCGCAGCCCGCCGCAACCGGCGCGGCGTCCGCCAAGCCCGAATCCGAGGCCGCGAAGCCCCAGTACCCTAACTGGGAGACGATGCGGCAAAACTGGCCATCGTTCCGAGGCCCGGGTGGATACGGCGTGGCCCATTTCGCGACCGCGCCCACGGAATGGGATGTGCCGGGGAGCAAGAATATCAAGTGGAAAGTCGAGGTCCCGCTGCCGGGCGCAAACTCGCCCATCGTGTGGGACAAGCACGTGTATCTCTCCGGCGCGACGGATGCCACGCGCGAGGTCTTCTGCTTCGACGCGGACACGGGCCAGATCGTGTGGCGTCGCGCGCTCGATGCGTTTCCCGGCACGCCGGCCACGCCGCCGAAAGTCGGCGAGGAGACCGGCTATGCTGCCTCTACGATGGTCGCTCACGGAGACCGCGTCTGCGCTATCTTCGCCAACGGCGATTTCGTGTGCTGCGACGCGGCGAGCGGCAATGTCCTCTGGGGCAAGAATCTCGGCATGCCCGACAATCATTACGGCTACGCCTCGTCGCTGATGGCCTACGAGAATCTCGTATTCGTCCAATACGACAACCGGGCGAATCCGCGCGCGTTTGCGATGGACCTGAGCGACGGCCATGAAGTCTGGAGCGTGGCGCGAAAGAAGATGTCGTGGGCCTCGCCCGCGTGTATCCCCATGCCATCGGGCATGCAGTTGGTGCTCAACTCCGAGAAGGATGTCGACGCCTACGAACCCGCGACGGGCAAGCCGATCTGGACGCTCGATTGCCTCGACGGCGAAGTCGCGCCCAGTCCCGCGTACGGCGGTGGGATGGTCTTCGTCGCCAACGATAACGCGACCGCGACGGCCATCAAGTTCGCGGAGGGCGTCACGCCGCCGAAACCGGAGATCGCGTGGCAGTGGGACGAGGTGTTGCCGGATACATCGAGTCCCGTCGGAACGGACACGCATTTCTACATGACGACGGCGCGCGGCGAGATCGCGTGTCTCGACATCGCGACGGGCAAGCAGGCGTGGCTTCAGGAACTCGACGAAGGGTTCGCCTCTTCTCCCATCGTAGCCGGCGACCGCGTCTACGTGATCGATGTCAAAGGTGTCGCGCACGTCTTCAAGACCGGTCCCACGTTTGAATCGATCTCGACGTCCCCGTGTGGCGAGGCCGTCCTGGCAACGCCCGCGGTCATGGACGGGCGCATCTACATCCGCACGGAAAAGAACCTGATCTGCGTTGCGAGGCAAGATGCAACGGGAAGCTGATCCGCACATCGTTGACGCGATGGTCGCGCGGCTGGGCACGGACGCCGCTTCGGTCATCCCGATTCTTCAGGCCATCCAGAAGGAGTTCCGCTACCTTCCCGAGTTCGCGTTGCGCCGCGTATGCGATATCACGGACATCGCGCCGGCCGCGATCCACAGCGTGGCGACGTTCTTTCCGCAGTTCCGCACGCAACCCGCGGGCGAACACACGATCAGCGTCTGCGACGGCACGGCCTGCCACCTGAAAGGCGCGCCCGCGGTGTTCGACGCTATCGCGGGCGAACTCGGCATCCGCGGCAGCGACGACACTGACGAGGCTGGGAAATTCACGATTCAGAAAGTGCGATGCCTCGGCTGTTGCACGCTAGCGCCGGCTGTGCAGATCGACAGCGTGACCTATGGCCACGTCCAGCCCGATTCGGTGCGGCGGATACTGGACGACTTTCTCGCGCACGCTTCCGAGCCTGCGCGCGCCGTTTCCGAAACGCAACGCGGCCTGCCTGGCGACGAGACCGAGATACGCGTCGGCCTCGGCTCGTGCTGCGTCGCGGGCGGGAGCGAGAAGGTGCGCGTCGCGCTCGATGAGACGCTGGCGGCGTTCCGCATCGACGTGCGCGTGAAACGCGTCAGTTGCGTCGGCATGTGCCATCAGACGCCGTTGCTCGAAGTCGTCAAGCCCGGACATGCGCCGTGGATCTACGCCAAGGTCCGCCCGGAAGACGTGTCGTCGATCGTGTTGTTTCACTTTCCGCCGCGAAATCCCATGGCGCGCGCGCGCGCAGTTGCGTCGCGCTGGCTCGAGCAGACGTACACGGGCGGGTTGGATACGGCGCGCGGGCTCGATCCCTCGCAAGGACCTGTCGCGGCGTTTCTCGACGGGCAGCGCCGCATCGCGACCGAGTATTGCGGCGAGATCGATCCGCTCGATCTCGACGAATACCGCGCGCGCGACGGTTTCAAGGCCCTGCAGAAGTGTTTGAACGCCATGACGCCGGACGCGATTTTGGACGAGGTTGAGCGGAGCGGCGTGCGCGGGCGCGGCGGCGCGGGATTCCCGACGGCGCGCAAGTGGCGCGAAGTGAAGGGCGCGCAGGGCATCCGCAAGTTCGTCGTGTGCAACGGCGACGAAGGCGATCCAGGCGCGTTTATGGATCGCATGATCCTCGAATCGTATCCCTACCGCGTGATTGAGGGCATGATCGTCGCGTCGCTCGTGGTGGGCGCTCATGAGGGCATCTTCTACATCCGCGCGGAGTATCCGCTCGCCGTGGCACGCATGCGCGCGGCGATTGAACGCTGCGTCGAGGCGGGAATTCTCGGAGACCGCGTCTTGGGCAGCGCACACGCGCTGCGCGTCGAAGTGCGCGAAGGCGCTGGCGCGTTCGTCTGTGGCGAGGAATCGGCGTTAATCGCCTCGCTCGAAGGCCGCCGTCCTACGCCGCGGTACCGGCCTCCCTTCCCCGCGCATCGCGGATTGCTTGATGCGCCGACACTGGTCAACAACGTCGAGACGTTCGCGCTGATTCCCTGGATTATGCGTAACGGCGCGGAGGCCTTCGCAAGCATCGGCACGCAAACGAGCAAGGGCACGAAGGTCTTCTCGCTGGCCGGCAAAGTCGAGCGCGGCGGCCTGATCGAGGTGCCCATGGGCGTGACGATACGGCATATCGTCGAGACCATCGGCGGCGGCGTGGCCGCGGGGCGCACGCTCAAGGCCGTGCAGATCGGCGGCCCTTCGGGCGGGTGCATTCCGGATCGCCTGGCCGATCTGCCCGTCGATTACGACACGCTCGCCGAGGCCGGATCGATGATGGGATCGGGCGGGTTCGTCGTGCTGGACGACACCGATTGCATGGTCGAGATGAGCCGCTTCTTCCTTTCGTTCACGCAACTCGAATCCTGCGGCAAGTGCACCCCTTGCCGCGTGGGCACCAAGCAGATGCTCGAGATCCTCGGGCGGCTCTGCGAAGGCAAGGGCACGCAAGACGACCTCGCCCACCTGGAACGGCTCGCGGGTGTCATCAAGCAGCAGAGCCTTTGCGGGCTCGGCCGCACGGCGCCGAACCCGGTGATCACCGGGCTGGCGCATTTTCGCGACGAATTCGAGGCGCACGTCGCGGGGCGTTGTCCCGCGCACAAATGCAAAGCGTTGATTACGTACGCGATCGACGACACGTGCATCGGCTGCACCAAGTGCGCGCAGCGCTGTCCCGTCGGCGCGATCGCCATGGCCCCGTACGAAGTCCACGCGATAGACGCCGTGAAATGCGTACGATGCGGCACGTGTTACGCCGTATGTCCCGTCAACGCGGTCAAGGTCGAATGATGGTACGGCTGAAGATAGACGGAATTCCGGTCCAAGCGGACGAAGGCGCGTTGCTGCTTGACGCGGCGGCGTTGGCGGGTGTCGAGATTCCGACGCTCTGCTACGAGAAGAAGGCGGGCGCGCTGACGTCCTGCATGATTTGCGTCGTGCGCGATCGCACGAGCGGGCGCACGCTTCCCGCGTGTTCGGCCAAAGCTGTCGAAGGCATGGATATCGACACGCGGGGCGAGTCCGTGCGCGCGGCGCGGCGCGAGATCTTGCTGATGCTGTTGAGCGAGCACGTGGGCGATTGTGAAGCGCCGTGCACGCGAATCTGCCCCGCGGGTCTGAATATTCCGCGCATGCTTCGCTATATCGCGAACGGCGAGACGGATGCCGCCGCGCGGCTCGCGAAACGGGATCTTGTGTTCCCGGGCACGCTGGGTTGGATCTGCTCCGCCCCCTGCGAACGCGGGTGCCGCCGCGCCCAATACGACACGCCGCTCGCGATACGCGGCTCGCATCGCGCGCTGCCGCAGGGGGCGATTCCGCTCCCTCCGCCGTCAGACAAGCGCGTCGCAGTCGTCGGCGCGGGACTCGCCGGGCTTGCAGCCGCGTGGACGTGCCGCCAACACGGCCATGCGTGCCACGTGTTCGAGATGCGCGACACCGCGTGCGCGGCGCTCTACGCGCTGCCTCCGGAGCAATTGCCACGCGAGACGCTCGACGCGGAGATTGCTTCGATACGCGATGCTGGCACGACCTTCGATTTGTCTTGCGAAGTGGGATCGCACGTTGCCATGGACGCCCTGGTATCCGAGTTCGATGCCGTAATCCTCGCGTGCGACCTTTCCGCAAATCACGCGAAGATCGTCGTGGCGCGCGAGGACACAATGCCCGTGCGCGCGGTAGCCGAAGGCAAGGCTGCCGCGGCGCGCGCGCATGCGCTTATGGACGGCGTGGTTTCGGACGCGAAAGCCAAACGTTTCAATTCGCAGGTCGGTATGTTGAGCGCAGGCGACTTGCCGGTCTACGCGGTGGAACGCGTGCGGCAAACCGAAGGAGAGTCGGCTCAGGTAGAGGCGGCGCGCTGCCTGCATTGCGATTGTTTGAAACCCGTGTCGTGCAAACTTCGCCAGTACGCAGACGAATACGGGATTACAGGCCCGATAAGACGCCACATGCCGCGCCCGTCCATCGAATCGATCCGCGTTGCGGGCGAGGTCTTGTTCGAGGCTGGCAAGTGCATCAAGTGCGGGATCTGCGTCGAACTCACGCGGAAGTCCGGCGGCGTGGGCGTCACGCTTGCCGGGCGCGGCCTGGCTTCGCATCTGGACGTACCGCTTTCGGAGTCCTGGGAGCGCGTGTTCGCTTCGAGCGAGATAGCGCTCGAATGCGTCCGGGCGTGTCCGACAGGCGCGCTCGCATGGCGCGGGGACGAGGAGACGGCATGAGGATTGCCCATCTCGTCCCCGGCAGCGGCGGCACGTTCTATTGCCAGAATTGCCTGCGCGATTATTCGCTCGTGCGCGCATTGCGCAAGCTGGGGCACGACGTGACGATGGCGCCGCTGTATCTGCCGCCGTTCAACGACGAAGCCGGACTGGAACGCGGCACACCGGTCTTTTTCGGCGGCATCAATGTGTACCTGCGCGAACGCTTCGCGTTGTTTCGCAAGACGCCGCGCTGGATCGATCGCCTATTTGACCTGCCGTGGATGTTGAAACTGGCGGCGTCGCGCGAGGGATCGACGAACGCGGCGGCGCTCGGCCCGATGACATTATCGATGCTCGAAGGACGAAGCGGCCATCAGAAGAAAGGATTCGCACGCCTCAGCGAATGGCTTGTCCATCACGAGACGCCTGACGTCATTCACATCTCGAACGCGTTGCTGCTCGGATTGGCGCCGGAGCTCAAGCGCGCCCTCGACGTCCCCATCGCGTGCAGCCTGCAAGACGAGGAGCCGTGGGTCGAGGCCATGAAGCCGCCGTACAACCGGCTGTGCTGGGACGCCATGGCCGAGAACGCGCGCTACGTGGACCAGTTCGTTTCGCCGAGCGCGTGGTACGCGGGCCGCATGCGCAAACGCTTGTGCCTTACGCCGGATCGGATCCGCATCGTGCCGCTGGGCATCGATCTCGAAGGCATTCCCGAACCGGGCAGCGCGCCGTCGTGCCCGCCGATGACCCTCGGGTTTCTCTCGCGCATCAGCGAATCGCTCGGGTTTCGCGCGCTTGCCGATTCATTCGTCCAGCTCAAGCAAGACCTTGCCTTCAAGCCGCTTCGTCTGCGCGCCACGGGCGGATGCACCGAGGCCGACAGCGCGTTCATCGAATCCATGCGCGCGATGTTCAGAGCGCGCGGCATGGACGATTCCGTCGAGATCCTTCCCGACTTTCAGAAAGCCCAACGCAACGCGTTCCTGCAATCGTTGTCGGTATTGTCGGTCCCGGTTCCAGGCGGCGAGGCATTCGGCATCGAACTGCTCGAGGCCATGGCGCACGGCGTGCCCGTGGTTCAACCGAACGAAGGGGCCTATCCCGAAATCATCGAAGCGACCGGCGGCGGAATTCTGTACGACCCCGCGCAGCCGGATGGATTAACCGAAGCACTGCGCACGGTATTGCGCGATCCCGAAATGGCGCGCGCGTTGGGCGAGCGGGGACGTACAGCCGTCTTCGAGCGATTCGGCGTCGACCGCGCCGCAGCCGATATGTTCGCCGTGTACGAATCGATGAGGGGCGCAAAGCCATGAAGCTGCGCATTCTCAGAACCGTACTGACCGTAGCGCTGTCGGTAGCCGCGGGTGTGGCTGCGCTCTATTTCCTACAGCAACGCAGAGCGGCCCTCGAAGCGGAACGGAACGCAGCCATCGAAGCAGCCCTGCCGCCGCCCACGCCAAAGCCTGAGCCACCCAAGTCCGCGTGGAACACCTATCACGGCGACAACGCGTTGCGCGGTGTCGCACAGGGCGCGCTTCCCGATACGCTTGCGATTCGCTGGCGCTTCAAGACCGCCGCGCCCGTGCGCGAGACGCCTGTGAGCGATGGCGAACGTATCTTCTTCGCAACGTGCGAAGGCCAGATCTTCGCGACGGATTTCACCGGACAACAGATGTGGACGCGCGAGTTGCCGACGGGCGCCGTCCAGAACGGTGTAGCGGAACGCGAGCGTATCGACGCGCCCCTTGCGTATTTCGACGGCATGCTCCTCGTAGGCACGATGCGCGGCGCGTTGTACGCGCTTGACGCGGATTCGGGCGGCGAGAAGTGGCATGCACAGATCGAAGGCTCCATTATGGGCACGCCGAATTACCTGCCGCCCAAGGCCGGCGAGCAGAGCGGGCGTGTTTACCTAATCGGCCGCGGCGACGGCGTGCTCTATTGCCTCGATGCGGGTTCAGGCGCGATTCTGTGGCACTCGGAGCCGATCGCGCGCTGCGACGGCTCGCCTTCTGTCTCTCCCGATGCGGTCGCCTTTGGCAGTTGCGACGCGGCGCTGCACGTCTTCTCGCCCGACACGGGGAAGATCCTTTGGAACATCGCGATCGACGAAGACTCGCAAATAGCCGGCGGCGTGGCTATCGACGGCGCGTCGATGTTCTCGGGATGCCGGAGCGGGAAGATCCTCCATGCCGACGCCAAGACCGGGCAGATCGTCTGGGTCAACAAGGACAACGACGCCGAGGCGTTCGCGACGCCCGCGATAACGGCGGCGTGGGTCGTCGCGTGCTCGAGCGACGGCAATGTAATGGGCCTCGATCGCGCGACGGGAGCGTTGCGCTGGAAGTTCGACACGAAGGGCGATCCGTATTCGCCGGTGATCGTTGCGGACAGGGTGGTCGTCGCGGCAGACGGCACGCTGTTTTTGCTGCGTCTCGCGGACGGTGTGGTACTATGGTCGCAGAAGGTCGGCGACGAGATCACCGCGCCCGCGGTGGTGCGCGACACGATCCTCGTCGGCAACGAGGACGGTTCTGTCGTCGCGGTAGCTGCCCCGGCGGAATCGAAGGAGCCTTCGCAACCATGACTACGGGCGATCCCGCGATAGTCCTTCGAAGCGTCTGCAAATCGTACGATTCGTCGCCCGAACCGCTCCAGGTCTTGCACGATATCGACCTCGAAATCGCCGCTGGCGAATGCATCGCCATTGTCGGGCCTTCGGGATGCGGGAAGAGCACGCTCCTGAATCTGATGGGCACGCTGGACACGCCATCGTCGGGCGAGATCGCTATTCACGGACGGAACCTCGCGGGGCTTTCGCCGCGCGAACTCGCGCGTCTGCGCAACCGCGAGATCGGGTTCGTCTTTCAGATGCACCACCTGCTGCCACAGTGCACGGTTCTCGAGAACGTCCTCGTGCCCGCGCTCGTAGCGGACAATGCGGACGGCGCGCGCGATCGCGCGGCGGCGCTGCTGGAGCGCGTCGGACTGGGCGGGCGGTTGGACCATCGGCCCGGGCAGCTTTCGGGAGGCGAAAGCCAGCGCGCGGCCGTGGTGCGTGCGCTCATCAACCGCCCGCAGCTTGTGCTCGCCGACGAACCGACCGGATCGCTAAACGAAGAGGCCGCCGCAAGCCTCGCGGATCTCCTGCTCGAACTCAATCGCCAGGAAGGCATGGCGCTCGTGCTCGTCACGCATGCCCACGCGATCGCCAAACGCGCGGGGCGCGTGCTCGAGTTGCGCGAAGGCCACCTTCTGCCGAAGGCCTAGACCCATGTCGTTCCGCCGCCTCATCGCCCGAAGCCTGGCGCATCACCGCCGCATGCACGCGGGACTGCTTCTCGGCGCGACGCTCGCGTGCGGCATCCTGACCGGGGCATTGCTGGTGGGTGGCTCGGTCGATCATGCCCTGCGTTCCGTCGCTACGGCGCGGCTCGGACGCATCGCGTTCGCGATGGACTGGCACGGCCGTTTCTTTCGGGCCGCGCTGGCCGATGCGCTCAAAACAAACGACACGCGCATTCATGCCGCGGCCCTACTCGAGGCGCAGGGCATGACGCGCTGGCCAGCCGAACGATCGAATGACGCGGCTCCGCTCAACCGCGTCCACGTTTACGGAATCGACCCCGCATTCGCGGCCCTCGCCGAATCGCCGTGGACCATCGCCCCCCTGGGTCCCGGCGAGACCGCGCTCAGCGAAGCGACGGCGCAGGCGCTTCACGCAAAGCCGGGAGACGACCTCGAACTCCGCATCGCGCACATGAGTGCCGTGCCGATGGACGCGCCGCTGGCGTCGCGCAAGGACTCGCCGTTTGTCACCAGGCTCGTGACAGTCAAAGCCGTGCTCTCGGATGCTCAACTCGGGCGGTTTGGCCTGGCCGCGAATCAGGCCGCGCCGTACAACGTGTTCGTGGATCGCGCGTGGCTTGGAACGCAGATGCAACTCGAAGGCCAGGCCAACGTGCTCGTTGCCGACGGCGCCCCGACGCCGGAGGAACTCCAGCGCGCTTTGGACGGCGCGTGGAATCTCGACGACGTTGGGTTGCGCGTGCGGCAACATCCTTCGGGCGTCGTCCAAATCGAATCTTCGCGAATCTTTCTCGACGAGGAAGCCGTCCGCGCGGCGCTCGAGATCCCGGGCGCAATGCCCACGTTGACTTATCTCGTCAATGCGATTGCGAGCAGCGGCGGCAAGACGCCGTATTCGTTCGTCGAGGCCGGGCCTGTACCGGCCGGTACTCCGGACAATGGCGCGGTCATCAGCCAATGGCTTGCGGACCGTATCGGCGCGAAGGAAGGCAGTTCGATCGAGGTATCGTATTCGAGACTTCTGTCGAGCAGCGCCTTCGTCGAAGAGCGGCGCACGTTGACGGTGAGCGGCGTGGTCCCCATGGAAAGCCTCGCGGCCGAACGCGAACTCGCGCCTGTATTTCCGGGTCTCAGCGACGTGGAGCGGTGTAGCGACTGGGACATCGGAATGCCGATGGACAAGGACCTGCTCAAGGACAAGGCCAATGAGGATTATTGGCACGCCTACGGGCAGACGCCGAAGTTGCTGACGACGTACGCCGCGGGCAAGGCGATGTGGGGAACGCCTTTCGGTTCGGTAACGGCGATACGATTCAGCGGACCGGATGCGGCCGCCGCGAAGATCGGCGAGGCGTTGCGCGCGAAAATCCGGCCCGAGGCGATCGGATTCCGATTTACGCCTTCGAGAGAACTCGCGATCGCCGCCGTGAACCAGGCGACGGATTTCGGCGGCTTATTCACGGGAATGAGCACGTTTCTGATTGTAGCCGCGCTAATCCTGCTGGGCTTGCTCTACGTGTTTGGCATACAACAGCGCGCTTCCGAAATCGGCCTCCTGCTCGCGGTGGGATTCTCCCGCGCGCGCGTGCGCATGCTGCTGGCGCTCGAAGCATGCCCTGCGGCGATAGCGGGCTGCGCGCTGGGCATCCTGGCAGGCGTAGCGTATGCGCGGTTCTTGCTGGCGGGGCTGGCCTGGCTATGGCCTGGGGCCGTGGCCAACGCGTCCGTGGCGCTGTACATCGATCCCGCGCAGCTCTGCATCGGAGGTGTGAGCGGCGTCGTGTGTGCGCTGGCCGTCGCGTGGGGATGCGTCTGGCGCGCGACGCGGCAGAGTGTGCGCGATCTGATGACGACCGACTTCGCGTCCGCGGCGCCCAGCCGCGTGCCCGGCAAGGCATCGCGTTGGCGAAACTACGCGTTGCTCCTTGCTCCAACGGCTATCCTGGTTGCGGCGGCTGCGACGGCCGTCGATGCGTGGCACAATCATCGCGACGCGCTGGCCGAGCCGTTCTTCAGCGTCGCGTCACTGGTCTTCTTAGCGGAACTTGGGTTCGCGTGGTGGGCGTTGCGATGGTTGGCAAGCCGCGGTTCGTTCCGGCGCGCGAGCCTCGCGAAGATGGCGCTGTCGAACCTAGCGCGCCGCCGCGGACGCAGCCTGAGCATCGCGGGCCTGACGGCGTGCGGCTGTTTCCTGGTCTTCGCGGTGTCGGCGATGCAGGAGAACGTCGCGCTGCATGCGGACCAGCGGAGTTCGGGCACGGGCGGGTTTGCATTATTCGCCGATACGACCGCGCCGATACTTGGCGCGCCGGGGGACGTCACGAAGACGCTCGGCGCGGAAGCCGTGCCGCTCAAAGTGCGCGACGGCGACGATGCTGGGTGTCTGAACCTGAATCACGCGCAGACGCCGCGCTTGTTCGGCGTCGACGCGCAACGCATGGCCGCGTTGGAGGCGTTCGTGCCGCGGGGCGGCGGCGCGCTTTGGGCATTGCTCGACAAGCCGCTTGCGGACGGCGCGGTCCCGGCGCTGGTGGGCGACAGCGACACGGCGATGTGGGGCCTGCAGAAGAAGACGGGGCCGGTCGATGGCGACACGATCCCGTATCGGGACGAATCGGGCAACGAAATCAGGATCAAACTCGTGGGCCAGCTTCCGATGCGCCTCTCGGTGTTTCAAGGATCGCTGCTCATTTCCGCCGACGCTTTCACGAGACTGTTTCCGTCTGAAGCGGGGTATCGTGCCTTCTTGATCGATGCGCCGCACGACGCCGCGCCGTCGGTCGCCGCCCGTCTTGATCGCGACTTCGATCGCTACGGCATGGCCGCCGTTCCCGCGAGCCGGAGGCTGGCCGACTTCTACGCGGTCGAGGCTTCGTACCTGGCGATGTTCCTCGTGCTGGGCGGGCTTGGACTTGTCCTCGGCGCGGGCGGCACGGGCGTCGTTGTGTTGAGAAATGTGTTCGAACGGCACAGGGAGATTGCCGTGCTCAACGCCGTGGGTTACGACGCGCCGACCGTGTTCCGCGTGTTCCTGGCCGAGCATCTTTTACTAGTCGGGGCGGGAATCGTGCTCGGAACGGTCGCGGCGGGAGTTTCTATCTTGCCGCTCGTAGTAGCGTCGCAGACGACGGTATCGCTCGGGGTTCAGGCGATTCTCTTGGCGGGCATTGCCGCCGCGAATGTCATTGGCGTGTGTCTGGGGTTATGGTTCGGAATTCCTGAACAGCCGGTTCGATTCTTGCGCAGCGAATAGAACTCCTTCCTCGTGGTCGTGGTCGTGGTCGTGATCGAATCCGGAGATCGACAGGTTGATTACAGTGACGATTACGATTACGACTACGATCACGACCACGATCACGATCACGATCACGAGACGGCGGTCCTACACTCCCCACTTCGATCCGGATCATTTCTCCGGGAGGGCGGAGCCGCGTTCGAAGCGCAGGCGGGCGATCCGGATACCGTCGAGGCCAGGCAAGAGGGAAGCGATGTAGTACTGGCCCTCGTGGTGGATTATTTCGGGCGCGGCTATGGGAAGGCGCGCTACGAGGCCGAAATCGTCATCGATGCCGAAGTTGAGCGGGTTGCGCGAGTAGTACGCCCAGTTCGTCTCGTCCTTGCCGTAGTACTGGTTGCGGAAGTACACGAACTCGCCGGGCTGGACCTCGACTACATGAGGACATTCGATCTGCCACGGGTCGTTGCCGACTCGTCCGCCGTAGGAGACCGTGATCGCGGGACTCCACTGTTGCAGGTCGTGCGAAGTCCGGCAGAAGCAGTACCCTTTGCCGTGAACGACCGCCGTGTAGTAACAATGCCACAGCCCGTCGACGCGGAGCAGCATCGGGTCGCGCGTGTTGGCATCGGGGCCTTCGCCGAAGACCGCCGCCCTGCCGTCGGGCCGCAGGATGCGCTCGAAGGTCTTGCCGTCCTGACTCGACGCGAAACAGATATGCGACCAGCCGCCATAGGCCATGATGTATCCGTTCTCTGTCTTAACGACGTGCGGCGCTTGGAGACCGCCCAGTTCCTCGCCCAGCTCCGGCCGCGCTTCCATCATGATGCCGCGCGGCGTCCAATCCGGGTCTTCAAGGCGTTTGCCTTCCCAGCCGTAGAAGAGCCGCGTGTGGCCCGGACACCGGGTGTGGCGAATGCAGGACCAGAGCTGCCACGTTCCATCCGCCGCCTGCCAGACCGCGAAATCCACGGGTCGCTGTTTGTCGCTCTGATACTTCTCCGGCAGGACGGGATTGTGCGCGACCGTCCACCACGGGCCGTCGATAACGGGAACGAGAGGCTTGTCGTCGTTCGCGCCGAACAGGAAACAGACCAGCAACGTTGGGACCATGAGTTGTTCCTCCTGTCAGAAGTACGTCTAGTGTGGAGTCATGCCGATGGCATCTTATCCTTGGGTGCGATAGCCGCGAAAAGCAGGGACAGACACGCTTTTCAAACTGCCGAAAAGCGAGTCAGTCCCTGTTTTTCGCTCAGTTCTAGGATGCTACGGAAGCGCGCTATCGAGAGCGATCACTTCGCGGCCTCGATCCGATACAGATGCGTCTTCGTTCTTAGGATTAGGGCCTTGCCCATAACCGCGGGCGACGCCATCATGCCGGTGTCCAGCTTGTTGGTAGCCAGCACCTCCAGCGTACGGCCGGGCTTGATGACCGTCGACTTGCCTTGAGTGCTGAAGAAGTAGATGCGCCCGTCCGCGAAGATGGGCGAGGCTTCGTAGTTGCCGCCGATGCGCTGGCTCCAGACCTGCGCGCCGGTCGCGGCATCGAGGCACGTGAGGATGCCGTCGTTGCTGGTCATGTACAGCAATCCGTCTACGACGATCGGCGACGGCTCTTCAGGCACTTCCTTGCCAGCGAACGTCCACGCGAGGTGGCTGTCGGTCACATCGCCCTCGCCGTCGACGCGCATCGCCCACATCGTGTTATGCCGGCGTCCGCTGGTGATGTACACGAGGCCGTCGTTGAAGATGGGCCGTGCCGCGGGCGTGTAGTCGTCGTTGTGGGTCTTCCAGATTTCTTTGCCGGTGCGCGGATCGTACGCATAGGCCGCAGACGACCCGAGCGTGATCATTTGGAGCTTCCCGCCGCTTTCGACCACGATGGGCGTGGAGAACGCCTTGCGAAAATCGCCCTCGCGCTGTGGCTTGCCTTCGGCGTCGAGGTCGTGCCACTCGGTGGTGCGGTCCGTCTTCCAGACCGTCTTTCCCGTCTTCTTATCGAGCGCGGCGAGATACTGAAGGTCCGCGCCGTCGAAGGTCAGGATAAGGAGATCTTCGAATAGGATCGGCGACGATCCGGGCCCGCGGTAGTGGCGGCACGGGAGGTCATCGCGCTGCCAGACGATCGCATTGGTCGCGGTGTCGATGCAGGCCGTGCCGTAGCTGCCGAAGTGCACGTAGACGCGCCCGGGTTCGATCACCGGCGAGGGAGACGCATACGAGTTGACGTTGTTGCCAAGCGGCTCTGGATTGTCACTATGGAAGAGCTTCTCATTGAATGTGATCCTGCCCGTCTCCGCATCCACGCAAATAACGTAGAAATCGTGGCCGTCCGGCGTCGCCGTCGTCAGCCAGATTTTGCCTTCGGCAATCGCGGGCGTCGACCATCCCTGAAGCGGAATCTCGGTTTTCCAAACGACGTTCTCGGTTTCGCTCCACGTCAGCGGCAGCCCCAGCGTGACCCCAGAATCGGTGACGTGCCCGTTTGCGTGAGGACCGCGAAACTCGGGCCAGTCGACTCCGGGTCCGGCAGTCGCGCTCCCGACGGCAAGAAGGCACGCCGCGAACACCGCGCACAAAATGCCGAAGAGTCCTCGATACGATTTCGATAGTCCACGAAACACCGCATTCCCTCCCATTCTGGCAACCAACTTTGCGCGAAACCGCAACGATGCGGATTGTACCGGATGGTGGCGTATGAAGCCACCTGAGGCGCGAACTCTGTGTTTCCCTGTTTCCATGTAGCTCCGGTTTTACGCCGTCGTGCTCTTGCTCGTGCTACCTCGAGAATAGAAACCTGACCCCCTGTCATTCTGAACGAAGTGAAGAATCTCTTGAAAGGAAAGGCCCGATCTCAGAGGGAGATTCTTCGCTTCGCTCAGAATGACAGGGGCTCCAGAGTTGCTTGAGATATCGGCGCGCACTTTAGACACGCCGCATTTTCGTCCTCCCGAGTGAAGCCACACTTCATGACGACTCGTAATCGTAATCGTAATCGGGTTGTTCGCGGCCGAGTGTTGACAGAGGCAAGAACCATCGAAGCAACAGATGTTCTGTTGAGGCTACGGCCTTTCGATGTTGATTCGACTAAGACTACGACTGCCACTACAACTACGACTACGACTACGAGCAAGAGCAAGAGCAAGAAGGGACGGAGCCACATAAGACCTAGGGAGCACTGAGACCTCAACCGCGAACCGCGCCTTGACGGAATGGCGAACCGGGGGCACAATAGATGGAGAGGTGTGTGCGCGATGACCAAGACGGTGCAATGCCAGCTCTGTCCGAAGGGCTGCCTCATCGAACCGGGCCAGAGCGGCGAATGCCGTATCCGCGTGAACGTCGACGGACGGCTCGCTGCGGTGACGTATGGGCATCCGTGTTCGATGCACGTCGACCCTGTCGAGAAGAAACCCATGTTTCATTTTCTGCCGGGCACGTCGATCCTCTCGCTGGCCACCGTCGGCTGCAATCTGCATTGCAAGAACTGCCAGAACTGGGAGATCTCGCAGGAGAACCCGGAGAACGTTCCCGCGGACGAAGCGCCGCCCGCGATGATCCCCGGCCTTGCGAAGAAGTACAACTGCCTTTCGGTGGCGTACACGTACACCGACCCGGTCGTGTTCTACGAATACGCGCTCGACAGTTGCATCGCGGTGCGCGAGGCGGGCCTGCGCAATGTCCTCGTGACGGCGGCGTACATCAACAAAGACCCATGGCGGCGGCTTATCGAACACGTCGACGGCATCAAGATTGACATCAAGTCCATGCGGGAGGAGTTCTATCGCGATATCTGCGGCGCGACGCTGGCCCCGGTGCTCGACGCGGCGGTGATCGCGAAATCGATGGGCAAGCCCGTCGAGCCGACGAATCTGTTGATCCCTACGTTGAACGACAGCGACGACGAGTTGACGCAACTTGCGCGATGGATTGCCGGCAACATGGGCCGAGATACGCCGCTCCATTTCTCGCGCTTCTTCCCCAACTACCAGATGAAGAATCTTCCTCCGACGCCGCCCGAAACGCTCGAACGCGCGAAGGCGATCGCCACGAGCGAGGGGTTGCATTATGTGTACATCGGCAACATCTCGATGCCGGACGCGGAGAATACGCGGTGTCCGTCATGCAACGCGCTGCTCATCGAGAGGCGCGGTTATGAGATATTGCAGAACAACCTGAGGGACGGCAAGTGTCCCAAGTGCAATACGGAGATTCCCGGCGTATGGCGATGAACCGGCGGCGATTCGTCAAGGTCTCGTTAGGCGCGCTGATTACCGCGCCGTGTCTGTGGATTGCGGAACGCGTCGCGCCCGTGCGCTATACTGAAGCGTTGCGCGCGCGATGGTATCCGGGCCGCGTCAAACGGAGCGATCCCGAAGCGATACGGCGGCCCGGGAAGTGGATTGGTTAGGCGAGAAACGGCACTTGTTGGCCGCGGAGGACGCGATATGAAACGACGGTTCGGGCTGTACACCATCATGGTGTTGCTGCTTCTCTTGTTCATCGTTCCGATCGCCATGTTGCGCGCGCGCCAGATGGCAATCCAGGGCACGCCGCCTTCTGATAACGCGGCACTCGCTGCAACGAACGAGCCGATGGAAAAGCAGGTGTTCCAATCGCCGCTGGCGGGGCGCTGGTACGATGCGGACGCAGCCAAGGTTACCGCGGAGATCGACGGCTATCTGTCGAAAGCGGATGAGCCGCTGTTGGACCATGTGCAGGCGATCATCGTACCCCACGCCGGGTATCGGTACTCGGGCCAGGTCGCGGCGTACAGCTACAAGCAGATCGCCGGGAAGAAGTACAGCCGCGTGATCGTGATGGGGCCGTCGCATCGTCTTCCGATGGAAGACGTCGCGAGCGTACCCTCCGCGACGCATTACGCCACAATACTCGGCGAGGTCCCGCTCGATACCGCGTTCATCGACGCATTGAAGAAACATCCTGAATTCCGTACCTTGCGCGGCGCGGACGAAGACGAGCACAGCGTGCAGATCCAAATCCCGTTCCTCCAGCGCGCGCTGGGCGACTTCACGCTCGTGCCCATCGTGGTTGGCCAGCTTAGCCCCACTGCGACGCGCACGATAGCAAACATCCTGTTGGGACTCATCGATGCCAACACGCTTGTCGTCGCCAGCAGCGACTTCACGCATTACGGTCCCAACTACGGCTACCAGCCGTTCAAGGACAATGTCGAGGAAAACCTGAAGAAGCTGGACGCGGGCGCTTGGGCGTGCATCGAGAAGAAGGATCTCGATGGTTTCACCCGCTACGTCGAGGAAACGCACGACACGATCTGCGGACGCTGCCCGATCGGCGTGCTACTGGCCATGCTCCCGGCGGATTCGCAGCCGCATCAGCTCCGCTACGACACCTCGGGCCACCTGACCGGCGATACGACGAACTCGGTCAGTTACTACGCGATCGCCTTCACCGGCGCGTGGCCGAACGCCAAGCCCGTCGAAGCCAAGGCCGAGCCTGCCCCCGGCGAGGCCGCGCTGACCGACGAGGACAAGGCGCAGTTGCTCACGCTTGCGCGCGCCACGCTCGAATACGGTCTCAAGAACAACCGCATGCCCAAGCCTGACGAGTTCGGCATTAAGATCACACCCGCGATGAGCAAGATCATGGGCGCGTTCGTGACCCTGAACGAACACGGCGACCTGCGCGGCTGCATCGGCGACATCTTCGCGAGCCGCCCGTTGTACAAGGCCGTCATGGAGAACGCGATCAATGCGGGCATTCACGATCCGCGGTTCCCGCCGGTCACGCTGGCCGACTTGCCGCTGCTTCACTTTGAACTCTCCGCACTCACCGAACCGGCGCCCATCGAATCGTACAAGGACATCGTCCTCGGCAAGCACGGCATCCTGCTCGAAAAATACGGACGCCGCGCCGTGTTTCTTCCGCAGGTCCCGCCCGAACAAGGATGGAATCTCCAGGAAACGTTGACGCACCTCGCCATGAAAGCCGGCCTTCAAGCCGACGACTGGCGCCAAGGCGCAAAGTACCAGGTGTTCGAAGCGATCGTGTTTGGCGAGAAGAAGGAGTGATCCCATTGGAGAACCCGGCATGGTTACGCTATGATGCCCGTTAACGCCAAAGGATGCATCCTATGAAGACAATAGAAACAACTGTCAATGTATCGGATGACGGAACGATTACGCTGACCGTTCCTCCGGACGTCCCGCGGGGTGTTTGCCGGGTCATCATTTCCATCGAGCCGCCCGATGCCGGTAGCAAGCTCAAGAAGCCTTTTGCATTTCCTACTGAGGATTATGGCCCATGGCCGGACGGTATCTCTTTGCGCCGTGAGGACATCTATGGCGACGATGCCCGTTAGCGCAATGTTCGTGGACACAAACGTGCTGGTCTTCGCACATATTGAAACTGCCCCACTTCACGTTTGCGCGCTCGCGGCCCTTACTCAAGCTCACGAGTCCGGGCGCGAGCTTTGGATTAGTAGGCAGGTTATCCGAGAGTTTCTCGCCGTAACCAGCAGGCCCCAGTTATTTCTCCGTCCTAAACCGCCAGAACTTCTGGCAAAACTCGTGCGGCGATTCCAAGACATGTTTCGCGTAGCCGAAGACAATGCCGAGGTCACTGAACGTTTAGTGGAGCTTCTAGGCGAATTCTCGGTGGGTGGGCGTCAAGTCCACGATGCCAACATCGTCGCGACGATGATTACGCACGGCATTCCCGCCATCCTCACGCATAACCTCTCTGATTTTCAACGATTCGCGAAATATATTGTTCCATGTCCGCTCGAAGAGGCCGTTCCCGGCACACATTGAGTTTGCCAAGAAGTTCTCTTGAGGCAACAGCGGAACGTGGGTAATGCAGCGATGTCCAGTCGGCCAAGCAACTCGCGCCACCTTCTCATCGTCGCCCTGGGGTTCTTCGCCCTTGTGGCGCAGACATTGCTCTTCCGTGATTTCCTGACCGTGTTCGAGGGGAACGAACTCGGGATTAGCGCGTTCTTCGCGTCGTGGCTTGTATGGATCGCCGTGGGCGCGCGCGTGGCCCGCGCGGAAACGCGGGTCAACCGCCTTGCCGTCGAGTTCTTTCCGGCATTCACGCTGCTCCTGATACCCGCGTTCGTGGTCCAGCACACCGTCATTCCACTGACGCGCGCCCTGATCGGCGTCGAGGCCTACGTGCTCTTTCCGTTTGTGCCGATGGTGGGCATGGCGTTCCTTGTCAATACGCCGGTCTGTTTCCTGACGGGTTATCTTTTTGCGCGCGCGTGTCCCTGGGCGAGCGAGGCGGGCGCGCTGCCGGTTGCGCGCGTCTACATCCTCGAAACGGCCGGGAGCTTTCTTGGCGCCATCGTCAGCACGTTTCTGTTGTCGAGCGCCATGCCGGGCGAGAGCGTCTTCCTGTGCGCCACCGCCATCCTGTTCGTCTTCATGTTGCCCGCCGCGCGAGGGGTTGTAGCGCGTGCCGCGTTGCTGGCGCTCGCGGTCCTACTGATGGTTCAACAAGGGCCGTTGGGAAAAGACTGGACGCGGCACAACGCGCTCGCGGAATGGGGACGGCTGCTTCCAAAGGACGGGTATCGCCGCTATATTCCGACTGCCCAGGCGCGCTATCTCTATGGCGAGCGCAACGGCCAGGCGATCGCCATGGTCAATGGCGGCGTATGCGACACGTTCCCGCCGTCGGAACAGGACGCCGAGAAGGCCGGACTGGTTCTCGCGCAGAAACCCGATGCGCATAACGTGCTCGTGTTCGGCGAGAACAGCCTCGGCATCTGCGTGAAGCTCAAGTCCATCCCGCAGATTGACACGGTAACGTGGGCGCATCCCGACCCCGAGTACGCGCGCATGCTTCTGGGGTCGCTCGAAGTCTCCGGTCAACTCCGAGACGCGCCTGTCGTTCCGGTCACATCGGACATCCGCGACTTCCTTCGCACGCCTGGACGGCAATACGATGCGATCGTCCTGAACTTGCAGGACGCTACGACGCTCGTCCGCAACCGCTATGCTTCGGTCGAGTTCTTCGCGTTGTTGAGGAAAGCCCTTCGTCCTGGCGGAGTGGTGGCCGCGCGCGTATCCGGCGGCGCGAACTTCATGGGCGAGGAACTCGCCGTTCTCAATACGTCGATGGTGGCCACGCTCGGCTCAGTCTTCGCACACACAGCCCTCAAGCCCGGCGACGATACGTGGGTGCTGGCCTCCGATGGCGACGGGCTGTCGGAACAGCCGGGCACGCTGCGCGACCGCTATGCCGCGATCCCGGGCGCTTCCGCGATGTATCCCGCGGAGGGCATCATGGCACGCTATCCGCCTGACCGCATCGCGTTTCAACGCCGTGTGTGCGAGGCGACGATCGCGAAGTATGGCGCGGATTTCCTCCGCAATACCGACCTGCATCCCAAGGCGCCGTTCTTCGCCTTGTTGCTCGCGCTCAAACAGGCAGGGCTAGGTTCGTTATCCGGCCTCGCGATGTTGCTCTACGGCATCGGCGCGATCGTTTTCGTTTATCCGGTCTTGTTGTACGTTGTGTTGCGTTGCGTGTTCGCGGTGCGCAGGCGGCGAGGCCGGACGCAAAGTGTCTTCGACACCCATGTCCTGATGTTCACGACGGGCTTCGTCGGCATGGCCGCGACGATCGTGTTTCTATTCGTCTACCAGGTGCGCTACGGTTCGCTGTTTCTCGACATCGGTCTGTTGACAGCGCTGTTCATGTTGGGATCGTTGTTCGGCGGCATGTTCAGCGAGCGCCTGCTCGTCCGCGGCGTGCGATTCGAACGCGTGCTCGTTGCATCTCTCGCGGTACAGACGGCCCTCTTGCTGGCTGCCGTCCGGTATCCGCTCATACTGGAACCGCTTTCCGGAGTGGCCGGCCGTGCGGCGAGCGCAGCGCCGCTCTTGATCGCCGGACTCTTCACGGGCGTGTACTTCCCCATCGCGGCCCAATGGATGGAACGCGCGGGGCGCGGCATTGCTACGGCAGGCGCCAATCTCGAAACGCTCGACACGTTGGGAGGCGCGGCGGGCGCATGCGTCGCGGGATTGGCGCTGCTTCCGTTGTTGGGGTCTTCGATGCCGCTGGCATTGCTCGCGCTGCTCGTCGCGATCAATGTCATTCCGCTTGTCTTCAAACGCCACGAGACCGTCGAACGTGGCGCAACGTTGGCCGCTCCGAATCCTTGGGCGTACCTCCTTTTTGGCATCGCTGTGTACGCGCTGCTCGTGTCGTACCACGTCATGCTCGCGCGCGCACGCGCCGAGGGCAATCAACTCGCAACGATGGCGCGCGACATGGGCATCGACGCCGCGCGTCTCCATGAAACGGGCACGGCCCCCACGTATTTCCGCGTCGATGCCGCTGAAAACGCCCCTGCGGGCTACGTCTTCGAGTCGCGTGATTGGGCGCCGCGCATCCCCGCCTATGGCGGTCCGATCGACCTTGCGGTACACGTGGACGAATCGGGGACGCTGATCGATTTCCGTCTTATGCGCTCGCACGAGACGCCCTCCTACGTCGCGATGCTTCGCGATTGGAAGCCGCGGCTTCTTGGCCGGAACCTGTTCGCGCCCCGCGCATTCCAAGGCATCGATGCCGTGAGCGGCGCGACGATTACGTCAAACGCGATTATGAAAGCGCTCGATGCCGCCGGACGCGACTTTGCGACACGCGCGCTCGGCAAGCCGGTTGCGGTATCGGGCGAATCGATTAACGAAACCGGAGGAGTCTGGCACAACGCGTCGATGCGCGATGCCGCGTACCTCGCGATCTTTCTCGCGCTCGCGCTGGCCTTGCGATTTCGCCCCGGCGTGTGGCGGCGTCGCACGGTACTGCTTGCTACAGCGCTCGTAGGAGGATGCTGGCTGAACCTGCAATACTCGGCCCAGCACGCCATGTCGTTGCTTGGAGGCAACCTCGGCAACGTGGGGATCAACGGCCCGTTCTTCCTAGTGGCGATCGTGCCCGCGTGCGTGATTCTGTTTGGCAATCTCTACTGTGGCTATGTCTGTCCTTTCGGGGCGATGCAGGAACTGGCGGGCGACTTGGGAAGACTCTGGCGGAATCTAATTCCGAGCAGACGCGCGTGGCGCTACACGCGCGGCATCAAGTACCTTCTACTGTTCATGGTCGTTATCGTTTTCGCCGCGACACGCGACTACACGGTACTCCAGGCCGATCCCCTGATTGCATTCTTTACATTTCCCAAAGGCATGGCCCTTGTGTTCGGCACGGCATGTATCGGGCTTTCGGCGTTCTTTCCGCGATTCTGGTGCCGCAACCTATGCCCGGCCGGCGCATTTCTGTCGTTGCTCAGCGGTCTGCATGTGTTCCGCCGCTGGATGCCCGCGCGCCGCCCCGCGCATTGCGACATGGGCGTCATAACCCTGCGCGACCTGGATTGTCTGCATTGCGACCGCTGCATGGTGGCTGCGGGACCCGAACGAACGCCAAGCCGCGAAGTATCGCCCCTATCGTTCCATGGCGCGGTGGCCGTCGCGGCTCTCGTGTTCCTCGGACTCACCGTCTCGCATTCGGCAGCGTATTTCAACGCGCAAACGATCGAATCCGCAGCGCAAGGCGCGGGAGGCAAGTCTCGCAACGTCGATCTTGAGAAAGTCCAGGAAATGATTCGCCGGCATCAACTCTCGGACCATCCCGCCGAGTTCTCCGTCGCCCCACCCGAGACCTCGGCACAGCCCTGACCTGTACTGTACACACGGCCGTGGGTGTCATTGCGAGGAGGAGCTTCAGCCCGACGAAGCAATCTCCCGGGATCTTGTGCGCAGGAGGTCAGGGGATTGCTTCGTCGGGCTGAAGCCGTCCTCGCAATGACACGAGACAGGTTGTTGTCGAGGGCACGCCAAGTCCTGAGACATAAGGGTCTCCCGCCAAGTGTTTGCCTCTTCCCCTCAAGGCAAAGTGCGCTACCGTCCAAGCGACGTCCTCTGTGCCTTCTTTGCTCTCTGTGGCTATACCCCGATCCGGGAGAAGAACTCCGGTACCCCTTTCGCGCCGGCCTTGACGCGAAACAACGCGCCCGCCCCCGGCCCTTCCGATGCCTTATCCAATCCCCCGGCGGTGGTCACGTACATCTCCGTCAAGTCTGCCCCGCCGAAGACGACACTCGACACCTTTTTCGCAGGAAACTCGATGCGCCGTTCTTCCTTGCCATCGGGCGTGAAGCGAATGAGGCAGTTGCCGTCCCAGATCGCCGACCACACGTACCCTTCCGAGTCGACTGTCATACCGTCGGGATGCCCGGTTTCCTCTGGGAGCTTCACGAAGATCCGCTGGTTCGACAACGCGCCCGTGGCGCGGTCGTAGTCGAACTGATAGATCTCGCGCTTCTCCGAATCCGTGAAATACATCGTGCGCAGGCCATCCGTGAACCCCATGCCGTTCGGACACCCGATGCCTTCGAGCACGCGCGTGATTGTGCCGTCCGTGTCGAGCCGGTACAACCGGCCCGGCCGCTCCGCCGTCGCCATCGTTCCGCAGAACACGCGCCCTTCCGGGTCCGCGATCACGTCGTTAAATCGCGTCGCGCGTTCGTCGGGAATGTCCTCGATCACCGTAGCGACCGCGCCATCGCGCCAGAGCTTCACCGCGCCGCGCGCCATGAACAACAGCAACGCGCCATCCGCCTGAATCGTGAATCCCCCGAGCGCCTCCCCTTCGAGACACGGTTCGTGGCGGCCGGTTTTCGGGTCGTAACGAAACAACCGGCCTTTCGGAATGTCGACCCAGTAGAGGCGCTGTTCCATCGGATGCCACAACGGCCCTTCGCCGCATTCGCACTGGTAGTCCGCCACAAGTTCGATTTGCATGGCTCGCACTCCTTGATCGATTGATAATGACCGGACCGGTCCGCCCTGCGCGTCATTCCCTGCGAAGCGAAGCCGCCTTGGCGGCATAGTAGACGCTCCATCCGAACAGGATGCACGCGGTGTAGTACAGAGGATAACAAAAGTAGGCATTCGCCGGACTTGGATTGACGTAGCGCCATCGTGCGACAAAGATGTCGGAAACAAAGAAGATGACTGCCGCGGCGAGCGCGATCCGGCCGCTCACGCCTTCCGAAGCCCCGGCCGCCGTGGCCAGCATCCCGTTGATCACAAGAATGTAGGCGATTACGGGGAAGCGGTCCGCGGCATGCACATGCGGCATCAGCCAGACCAGAATCGCTAACGTGGCGATGGTTTGCGGCACGAGCGATACGGCGCAACGCTGCCATCGGATGCCACGTAGCGCGAATGCAGTTATGAACGCCAGGTGGCCGACAAGAAACGCGGCCAGCCCAAGAATGAAGTCGCGCGGGCCGAGCACGTCCCCGAACCAGCACCCAATCAGCGCGACAATCACGGCGCGGCCATACGCCATACCGAGCCCTCCGCCCAACAGCGGCGCGGCCACAAACGCGCTCGACGCGGCAATCGTCCATACTCGCCCAAGGTGGCCGAAGTACCCGTGGCGCACGAACAGCATCGCCGCAAGACCGGCGAACATCACGAGCGTGGCGGCTATGACGGACACGAGCCGCATTTTGTCGAGAGAATGAGGCGTTGAACTCATGATTCTTAGAATCCCTCCATGACCCCATCGTAGCGACAGATGCAAGGGATTGCCAGTTCCCGGCGATATGCAGGCATCGCGCGAGGCCGAGAGAGGAATATATATGAACATATGAATTGCCATATTTATGTATTGCCTTTTGGCAGGGAGTGTGATAACGTTTTGGCATGGCCAGGCTTCGCTTCGATTGGGATGAACGCAAGAATCGCGACAACCACGCCAAACATGGCGTGGCATTCGAGAAAGCCCAGTATGCCTTTCTCGATCCCAGCCGAGTGATTGCCAAAGATAGTCAGCACAGTGGCGAAGAGGCCCGGTTCTACTGCTTCGGCAAGGTGGATGAAGGTATCTTAACCGTGCGATTCACGATGCGCGGCACGAGCATCCGACTCATCGGCGCGGGATATTGGCGTCGAGGAAAGAAGATCTATGAAAAAGAAAACGCACTACACAGATGAGCCGTTAGGCGATCTGCAGGTGGTCAAGGACTTCTTGCCTCCTCCGGAACAACTAATCCTGAAGGAAGACAATGTCAAGGTGACCATTTCACTGAGCCGTTCGAGCTTGGACTTCTTCAAACGCGAGGCCAGAAGGAATCGTATTTCGTATCAGAAGATGATCCGCCGTGTCGTGGATCTCTACAGCGCCTACCATCGAGGGCAAGCGCAGTCGTGATTCGCCCGGCCTATCGCAGTACCACTATCGCGTGGCGGAACTGTCCGAGGTAACGCCCTCCGAATGTCACACGGAATGGAATGACGTAGCGGCCGGGCTTTGCGGTGGGCGGAGATTGAATCCAAGCGCGGACCGCGCCATTCGCGCCCGCGGCAACAGTGACTTTCTCCGCGACACCCATGGTGCGCCATGCATCGGGTAGCACGGGCTCGATCCGCAATTCCATCGAGCCAGGCGCGTGGTTGGTCGCTTGGAGATCAATCGCGAACGTCGCGCCGGGCGCGGCCTCCTGTTCGTAGGGGTACGTGCGGACCCAGCCTTCGTCGAGCGCAAAGTTCGGATTGTCCCACGGGGTCATGGCGGCGACGATGCGCTCGCGTTCGGCGAGCATCGAATCCATCTGCGCGATCTGTTCGTCGGTAAAGACAAAGGCTTTGGGCTGATGTTCATTCAAGATGTAATCGGGACGCACCGCGCGAATGATATCGAGACATCGCCGCATGCCTTTGTCCGCTCCGAGAAACACGCGATTCGCGCAGGTGTAATCATCGAAACCCGTGGGCGCGAACGAATCGCCCGCGAACAGCACTTTGGCGCCGTGGCCTTCGACGAGCAGTCCTCCGTGATGCAGCGTCTGCCCCGGAAAATGAAACGCCGTGTATTGGAACTCGTGCCACGGCCAGGACTCGTTCTCGTGAGTGGCCTTGACGTCCAGCGCCGCGTTGGGAGAAATGCAGGGCAGAAAGAAACGCAGGGGATAGCTCAAGATTTCGGCAAGATGCTCGTCCGCATAAACGGGACGCCGGAACGCGTTCGCGAATTCAGGCAGGGCATCGACATGGTCGTCGTGATAGTGCGTGATCCAACAGCCTTCGACGTTTCCGATCCGTTTGTCGTGCTGCCACTCGCGCAATGTGCGGATGACCGAGCCGTCACCGCAATCGACGAGGAACACGGCTCCGGTTTCCGAGACGATCGCGAAACTCGTGGGATCAATACGGCGAACCCACTCGGGCGGGTCCATCGTCTTTGCGGGCCGCATGCGTCTAGGGTCGTCTTTCATGTCCTCGAAGAGGCTCGGGAAATAGAAATTCAACGCAGAGACCGCGGCGTAATTCCGCCACAGCGCGTCAAGACGTTCTTCAAGCGTTTTCGCGGAGACTTTCGGATCGGTGACAAGCGGGCCGTGCGAAGGGATAAGCAAGTCCGCGCCGGTCGCGACGACGGTATGCAGGCCCGCAACGAGTTTCTCACGATTGCCCAGAAATCCATGGTAGTCGCCCACGCAGCCAAAACCTTTCTGCAGCGAATACAGGTCCCAAATCTGGCCTTGTCCGAAGAGCAGATCGCCGCAGAAGCAGACATTCTTGCCGTCGACTTCGATATTGTACGAGACGCTTCCGTCGGTCGCGCCCGGCGTGTCGAACACGCGAATCGAGTAGCCGTTCCACGTGATGACATCGCCACCGGTAGCCGTGCGAGCCACATGCAACGACGTTGCCAGAACCTGCGGTCCGGGCTGGCTGTGATAGAGATGCCAGCGATTCCGCCAGTCGTTCCAGTAGGCCGCCACGTCGTCGAACAGAGCCTTCTCGGACGCAGGCGCGACGATCTCTGCGCCCGACGCCTCCCACGCGTACGCGCCGGCTACGTTCGGACGCCGGTGTTGCGTGCAAAGGATCATCGCGACCGACGTGATGCCGAGCGCCTTAAGCCGTTCGGGCGTCACCGAATCGCAGCAGTCGAATAGCAGCGCCTCATCGCCGTGCACGAGCGCACCCGTGTTGACCGCGCCATCGAGGATAAACAGATGTTCGGTAATCGGTGTGGCGTGCATCGCGCTCCCGTCCATGGCGGCGAAGCTATCGGCGCCCATCGCCGTTCCGAGGAAGGCGATTCCGAGCGCGCGCGCCAGCCGCATTGTGCATTTCATGTTCATCAAGACTCATCCCGTCTTGCGGGCGGTGAACTCGACAAACTCGGATGCGCCGGGGCCGAGTTCGATTTGCACGGTGGCGGCGGGTTCGTGCGCGCGGCCCGAGCGCCATTCCTTCGCGCAAGGATAGCCCTCCGGCGCGCGTAGCGTTACGCGCGCGACGGCCGACGCGTCGACTGTCGCAGGCGACCCGGGTTTCTTGCTAACGCCGCGATTGTTGATCAATTCGATAACCCAGCCGGTCGGTAGACGATTGATCTGGTATTCCACGGCGTCGCCCTCGACCGTAATGGGTAGCAGGTCGCGGCACAGCCTGGCAAGCCTCTCGTTCGAGATCGCCGCGGGCCGTCCGGTCGCGGGGTTGGTCCACGGGTCCAGCACCTCGACATCGCCCTCGCGCGCGACGCGGTCGAACTGCGCGCCCAACGCATCCTTGTGGCGCTGGGCCATCAGGACGTGGCTGCCCCTGCGCAACGCCTTCTCCAACTCGCCCAGGAACGCATCGTCGAACTCGATATCGCCCGCAAGGAGGATGGCCTTGTACGAAGGCAGCACCTCGGGCGGGACGCTCGTCAACAGCACGTCGAATATCTCGCCGTAAGGCGTCGGGCGAAGATAGCTTCCTTCGGGATTGTCTGGGTCCGGCTTCACGTGAATGTGATCGCTACCTGGAAACAGTTGCACGTCGAACAAATCGCGGAGTTCGCGGTCGCCTGGCGTGGGATCGAGGATGCCCCACGGTTTATCCATGTAACCGTTGTAGCCCGCGAGCTTGTCGAGCACGATCGCGAGCGGCGTGTAGGGAATCCCGCGCGGATGCTGTTGCATGAACCGGAAGACTTCGGCCGCCTTGTGTCCATGCGACGTCAGCGTCCACGGGGCTTCGGGCTTCTCGAAGAACGTGGCGATGCTGTTCTCCGGCGTGACCAGCGCCGCGCCCGCGAACCACGCGTGGAGCCACATCCGCTCGTAGAAACTCAGCGAGTGGCCCGCGTCGAGACCGCGCGCGTCGCGCCCCTCGAATCGCAACGGCCCGCTCATCGTGCATGCGCCCGAGAACCACGGGCTGACCTGGACCGACCACGGTTTCCGCCACGCCCGTGACGCCCCGCGCGCGAACGCGAGCTTCGATTGCGTGAACGCGATGTTCTCACCGAGTTCGAGGCCGATGCAGCGCGCGCCCCATTCGCCCACGTAGGCCTCGTAATGCGAATGGCCGGTCACGCTGATCACACGGCCGAGCAAGTCGCGGCTCCGGTTCATGAAATATGCCATGAGCACGTCATAGCACTCGCGCTTCGACGATGGCCGGTGGTCGTAACCGGCCAGCCCCGCCGGTTTCATCCGATGCTTGTAGGCATCGAAGTCCTTTCCGAAATTGCCGCGCCACCAAGGCTCGTTGCATGAGAGGTTGTGGAAATAGTAGCCCCATTCGCCGAGCTGCACCGCGGTGAATAGGCCCGCGCGATCCATCGCTTCCAGCGCCGCTTCGTTCTCGCGCCCCATCGGGTTGCGTCCGCCGACGATCTGCATGTCGCCGCATGGATAACACACCACCGGCCAGCCGACTGTAACGAGATAGTCGAAGATGGGTTTGGACGCGGGTTGAGGACTCGGCCCCGGATCGAACGCGTTGCCGAGTCCCTGCTCGCGCATGACGGCAACGAGTTGCTCGATCTTCTCCAAGTCCGATGGCGCGCCATACATGCTGAACACGGCGTCGCTCTGTCCCGGCAAGAGATAGACACGTTGCGGACCGCGCGCGAGCGCATCGAAATCGGGAAAGGCGCCGTTCAATGCGAACGCGTACGGGACAACGACAGTGGCGATCACGGCCACCAGCACCAGACGGCTCCGGATAGCGCGCATTATTCCGATGCCTCGCTTCACGCGCCGTAGACCTTGCGCGCGGCTTGAATGAAGCGCGCCACGAGATCCGTGTTGTCGAACCATTCTTTTCCGTTGAGGTACGTGCGCGTCCTGTTCTGAAACGGCTGCCACCAATGCTCCGGGATGTTCTTCGCGCCAATGACCGCGCCGAGGATCGATCCCGCGGTTGCGGCGGTGCAATCGTTGTCGAGGCCGAGGGCAACGGTGATGCCGATGGTCTTCGTGAAATCCTTCTGACCGAACATCAATCCGAACACGGTCAGGCAGGCGTTGTTGTTCGTATGCACCGAATGCATGCCCGCGAAGCGCGTGTCGACCGCGTTCCGTCCGTCGCGCCACGCGCCGAGCTGCGGACCGGTCTCGAGCGCCCAACGGACATCGCGCGCCAGGCGGCACTCTTTCGGGATCTCCGCAAGCCCGGCCTTGATGGCCTCGATGGGACAGTCCAGCGCGAACGCCGCCGCGATGGCCGCCGCGAAAAACATCGCGCCGTAGACGCCGTTCTGACGGTGCGAGAGATACGCGTCGCGATACGCGAACTCCGCGGCCTTCTCCGGCCATCCCGGCGCGGCATAGCCCCACGGATCGCTGCGGATGTCCGCGCCGATCCATTCCTGGAACGGATTGTTCTTCGTGCCGGCCTTCGACGCCGGCAGCCCCGCCTTCAGATTCTCGAGCGCGACATGCTCGGCCGTGCAGGCCATCGGCAGATACTTGAGCCATGCCTCGCCCACGCGCCCGGTCGTGAAGTCCGGACCGTACTCTTCGAGAATCAACAGGCCAAGGATGGTGTAGGTAATATCGTCGTCGACGGGAACGGCCGTGATGTGGTCCTTGAGATAGTCACGAACGGCGCTCATACCGTAGCGCACAACTTCGGGCGAAGGGTGATCGCGCCAGTAATCCGTCGGCGGGAAGTCCATGCCGTAGCGTTTCGCCAACGTGGCCATCGCGTCGACGCTCTCGCCTTCGATCGGCGCACCGAGCGTGCATCCGGCCGCGCGTCCCAGCCAGGCGCCCGCCATACGGTCCTCAAGGCCCGCCGAATCGAGCTTCTTCCACATGCGGCGCGGCCCCTTGGGCCTCAACGCGCGTATCGCGTCGAGATCGTTCGGCTCGACCGCGAGCGCCGCCTCCGACGGTTCGGCCTTGCGTAATTTCTTGCGCGCGCGCTTCAGTTCTTTGCGCAAGTCCTTGAGGAGTTTGTCGACGTTGGCGCCCTGTTCATGGCGCAGGTCGGCCCAGTGCGACACGTCATTCAACAGCTCGTGCAAATCCTGAAAATACGGCATGGTTCATGTCCCTCCAGCGCGATTCGAGTATAGCATACCCGTGCGCGGCGTCTTTGACACGCGCAAGATTAGGGGCCGTCGTTGAGCGTCCACCGGGGTATCTTGCTGCCGGTGTAATTGAGGTCGCTACCGCCGTTGAGAAGATACAGGGCGTAGGCGGTTTCGTTTTCCGTGGGCCGCGTTCCGGGGTTGGCGTTGGTGCAGAAGACTTCGCCGAGAGAACCGCAGGAGGCGCCAGGTTTCCAACAGCGGTCCCAACAGTCGAGCAGGGCGATCTCGCCGGAAAGGGGATTCGCCGACCAGCGCGCGGCGTAAAGCAGCCACCAAATGTTCCCGGCATTCTTGTCGTCGCCGATGGTGTTGGCGAGCCAGCCGTGATCCTTATACGGGACCATCTGGGTTCCGTCGTAGGCGTACCCGTTGAAGATCTTATACGTCGAGTAAACTTGGTCTTGGCTGAAGGGCATGATCGTGCCGTCGAACAGGAGATCTTCGGGGTAGATCCGCTGGAGGGTCTTCGAGATGCGGTTGATGTTGTAGAACGCTTCCTCCGCGGAACGGGTGCGCTTCGAGAGAAACTTGCACAGGTACTGGAACGTCAGTCCCGCCATTTCGCAGGTCGTAGTCTCGTTGAACGCGAAATAGGCGCGCGCGTGGATCGCCTCGCGCAGGTCCGGGCTCTTGTCGGTGAGGCAACCCGCGATGTAGACGAGGCTGCGGCTGAAATCGACGCCTTCGCTGTGGAGCCATTCCCAGAACTTCGGGGTGAGGCTGAGGTAGTAGGAAGCGCCGTGGCGCGGCGCGCCATCGCGGAAGATGGTGCTCACGCCGAAGGTCTTGGGGTTGTAGACTTCGCCGCCGTCGTACGTCAGAACGCTGGCGTATTTCGAGGCGTTAATCCCATCGAGGACGGCTTTCAGCCCCTCGCCGTACTTGCGCGTGTCGCCCACGAGGGCGCCGGTCGCGAGGCTGCCTTGATCGCCGCTGTGCGTGTTGTACACGATGAACCCGGGAGTGTCGCAATCGGATGCCAGCAGCGCGTCGATCAACTTCACGGGAGTGACATCCGCGTCCATGAGCGACACGACGGAATATCCCTGGTCTTCGAGAAGCGAGGCCATGCCGTTGAACTCGAAGAAGCCGGTGGTCTTGGTGATGATGCCTTGGTTGTAGCTATCGGGGACCACGAGCTTGTTCAACCAGTACCCGTTGTACCAGACGAGGGACCGGTTGGAGTTGAAGGGCGCGATCAACAAGGCCCGCTTGCATAGCGGGTCGGCGGAATCGTCGTGCGGCGATTCGGTTTCGAGATAGATCCGGGGGTCTGACGCGAGAGGCGACGCAGTGAGGCCGGCGCCGCCGGTATCGAGGGACAGGCCGGTCAGCACCACTTCGAGCGGCGGGCCGTCTACAAACTGAATCTTGACGCCGTTGGACGTGGCGCCGACGGTCTTGGGGAACTCGCTGATGGGATCGGCCTTGGTTGTGGGTTTTGCCGCCTTGGCCCCAATGACGCCGTTGCCGTACTCGACGCAACGGCCCACGGCGTCCTCGCGCGACTGTTTGTCGGCGAGCGTGGCGCATCGGAAGATGCAACTGATGGCTTCCGGCAAGTCCGGTTCGTCGCGCTCCCAGAGGCTGGTGCCTGCATCCGTGTTGAAGACCTTGAACGGCATCGTGACCTGCGGCGCGGTCGTGTCGAGCGCAAACGTCGCTTTGGGATGGAAATCGTCGCCCTTGAACTCGAGGCTCAGTTGCCCGTTGGTATACGAATACGTGCCCGTGTAAGCGAGCATGTCGACGCCGCCTCCGAGATACAGGTCGGCGGTTCCGTCAGGCTCGAAATACAAACCCACTCCCATGCCCTCGACTGGATGCGTTCCATCCGAGTCTTTGACGAGAAAGTACGCCAAGGACACAAGAGGCACCGGCGTCCCGGCGACGGCAATCGTCTTCGGACTGCTCGTATTCGATCCCTCGCTCGTCGTGACAGTCAACGTCACGTTGTACGATCCCGGAGACGTATAGGTATGCGACGGATTCCGATCGTCGCCCGTCTGTCCGTCGCCGAAATTCCAATGCCAGGCCGTGATGGTGTCGCCCTTGCCGTCGCTGGTATCCGTAAATTGCACCGTTAACGGAGCGGCGCCTGAGTCGGGAGATGCGGAGAACGCGGCCTCCGGACCTGGCTTGGGCGGGCACCCCAGAAGTACGCCCGCAAAAGGCAGAAGAAGAAGACCTGACAACAACAGTGCGGTTCTCGAACGTACCATGGCCAACGTCCCTCCTCGTTTGGCGCCCCGGAGCATAGCACTGTTTGCGCCGGCTTCAAAATGCTCTGGTGGCCGCCTGTAGCGATCGCGCGGGTTTCGCTGGCCTCCCATTCAAATCTCGGTCGCCGACGTTGGGATCGCGCTTTCGGGTGGGATACAATGCGGCGGGTTTCAGAAGGAGAACACGGCCATGAAGGTTACGCGGCGGCGGTTGATGGGACAGGGGATTGTGGCGGTTGCGGGGATGATGGCGGCACGCGGCGAGGCGGCGGTATCGCCGAAGACGTGTTCGACGGGTTCCGGCGAGATCGGCCCGAAATTGAAACTGAGTTGCTGTGCGTATTCGCTCCGGGATTACCTGCCGCGGAGCAACAAACCTGGAAAGATCACGCTTTCGGATTACCTTGATCTCGCGGCGTCGTGGGGTCTGGACGGCGTCGAGATCACGTCTTACTATTTCACGTCGGAAGAACCTGCGGACATGTATGCGCTGAAGGCCAAAGCGTTCAAGCTCGGGCTGGACGTTTCGGGCACGGCGGTCGGCAACAGCTTCGTGCAGCCGCCGGGGGACGATCGTACGCGACAGATCGACTTGGTCAAGCGCTGGGTGGATCGCGCGGTAGACCTGGGCGCGCCTTGCGTGCGCATCTTTGCGGGCCGCAAAGGCGATGGCGAGCGGAAAGACCACTTCAACTGGGTCGTCGAATCCATAAAAGGCTGCATCGACTACGCCGGGTCCAAAGGCGTCTTCCTCGCGCTGGAGAACCACGGCTACCTCACGGAGACCGCGCCGGACGTGCTGGATATTCTCGCCGCCGTGAACAACGAATGGCTGGGCCTGAATCTCGACACGGGCAACTTCGTGAAGGAACCGTACACGAATATCGAGATGGCCCTGCCCAAGGCGGTCACGACGCACATCAAGACCAACGTCCGCACGGAAGACGGCAAAGGGTCCGCACCCGCGGACTACGCGCATCTGGTTCGCCTATTCCGAGACGCGAACTATCGAGGCTACCTCTCGCTCGAATACGAAGGCGAGCCGGACCAGATGACTCAAGTGCCGGTAGTCCTCGCCGAGATTCGCAAGGCGATCGACGGCTAACGCATCGATTCACTATCGCGACCTCCGTGTCATTGCGAGCCAACGACCCGGCTTCGCCGGGCCACCAAGAGAAGAAACTCAAGGATTGCGTCACCGGAGGCGGCTTCCATTTTGTGTCTCTTGTGATCTTTGCGGCTGTTCTAGGCTTGGTAGTGACATGAGCAACCACAAAGCGCACAAAGATCGCAAAGAGTGTTCGGAGAGGCGATTAGAGTGAGTTTCGAGCAACCTTGTACGTTTGTTTCTTAGGAGCGTACCGAAGCAATCTCATTCCGTCCGGCTGCTTCCCTTCAGGAGATTGCTTTGCCATGCCGCTAAGAAATCAATTGATTCTTGCGCTGTGAATAACGGGATGCCTCGTTTTTCACGACGAATTGCCGCCAAAGGCGATCCCGGGATCGCGATGACACGACGGGTGCGTGCACTTTGTGGGTCAATGGTCCTGTCCCAAACCGTCTTGCCAGAGCCGCGCATTCGTGTCCATTTGCGTTCATTCGCGGTTCCGCAACGAATCGCCGGCAAAGGCGGTCTGGGCTCGCGATGGCACGGAGGTCTGTCGAGAAACGGTTGTCGATTGCACCGTATCGATGTGAATGTTCCGGTCGTGAAATCGGCCTACTGCGAACAACAGGTCTCGCCGGCGAACGGCCCTTTTTCGGCGCTGGCCGTGGCTTTGACCAGCCAGGCGATCGTTTCGCCGAGATCCCGCATGTTGTTTAGGCCCTCGGTATCGTTCGCGGCTTCGCCCTTATCGAGGCCGAACCCCATGTTCCAATACGTCGAACCTGGCACGATCATCCGCGTCATCAGGAACATGTGATTGATCGCGTCCTGAACGCCGCCCGCGCCCCCGCGCCGCACAGCCACGACGGCCGCGCCAATCTTGCGGCTGAGCATCGCATCGTTGGCGCACGCCACGAGTCCCACGCGGTCGAGCAACGCCGTGATCTCCGCCGTCGGTCCCGCGAAATACGTCGGCGAGCCGATGACGATGGCGTCCGCTTCGAGGATCTTCTCGATCCACTCGTTGACTTCGTCATGGTCGTTTATGCAGCGCTTGTTCTTCTTCTGGACGCAGACATAGCAGGCTTGGCACCCGCGCACTTCTTTGCCGCCTACCTGCACGAATTCCGTGTCGATACCCGCCGCTTCAATCGGCTCCAACACCTTCCGCAACAACAGTTCCGTGTTGCCGCCTTTTCTCGGACTTCCATTAAACGCCACGACCTTCATATGAACCTCCTTCCGATTAGAGGCCATACTGTATCTCCAATCCCCCCGCATGAGTCAATCGCGTGAGCGCGTCCACCGGAAATCGAGTACCGCTTCTGCTCTATTCTTTCTGCCGATTCGTTGCGTCATTCGACGCGGCCGGCTGCGCCTCTACCACTGAGGGCGGTAGTCCTTGCGCTGCCGTGTCGCCATCCGCCCATGGGCCGCCCATGAGCATTTCGAGTTCGGCGGCGGCTACTTGCAGATCTCTCGATGCGCGCGCCTGCTCTATCTGAAACTCGAGGATGGCACGAAGGCTGTTCTCGAGATCGAGGAACTCCGTGCCGGATTGCGCGCCGGGTTCCATGGGATCGACGCCCGCGCTATAGGTCGCAAGCAGCGTTTCGAATATCTGGCGTTCACGCGGGATAAGGACCTCCTTGTACAGGCGATAGCGCCGTCCGGCATCCTCGAAGTTGTAGAGGCCCGTTCGGGCGGCGGTGTCGTAGGACAGCGTGCTCTTGAGCTTGTCGTACTCGGCGGATTCGCGCATGCGTTCGGCTTCGCGAATCCCGGCGTTGACCCGCTTACGCCAGATGGGCACGTTCACTCTTAGTGAAACCGCGATGGCGTCCTTCACGTTGCCGGATTGACCCGCGTTCTCTCCGGCGGCTTCGCCATTGCTGATGTCGCTCAGGATGGTCATGGGATCATTGGCCGCCGCGATCTCTTTTAGGGCTTGGGATGTCCCAACGGCCTGCAAGGTTCCGGCGCTGGTTTTGCGGTCTTTCATAAACATGTACTGAAGACCCACCGAGAAATCCGGGTAACCCGCCTTGCGCGCCAGCCTCGCCTGCTCTTCCCAACTCTCGATCATGTCCTGCATCGCCTCAAGATTGGGATTTGCGGTTCGGATCCGGACGAGGACATCTTGGGCGTGAGGCGGAAGAGGGGGAAGTTCCGTGGGTTGCGGCCAGTCCAGTTCTGGCTCGCCTTGTCGTCCCAAGGATTCGAGCAATCGGGCCGCGAGCGCGGGCCTCGCCTGCTTGAGTCCCTTGAGTTGATCGTCCAGTTTGTCCCTCTCCGTCTGGATACGCAACAGATCGGCCTGTGTGCCGGCGCCGACCGAATAACGGGCACGGATGACGTCTTCGAGTTGCGAGAGAATCCCCGTTTGCGAATCAACGATCTTGACGCTCTCACCCAGGAAGGCGTACTCGAAGTAAGCATTCTTGACCTGGGCAAACAATTGGTTTCGAGCGGCGTACAACCGCGCGAGCGCGGCCGAGGCTTCGAGGGTGGCTTTGTCGCCGCGCGTTCGCAGTGTGCCGAACCAGGGGAACTTCTGTTCGAGCATGAGCTGAGCGATGTACTGTTCCGATTGGAGGAATTGCGTATACCCGAACATGGGGTCATCCAGCGAGGTCACCTGCGGGACCTTCTCGAGTGCCGCACGCCATTCCGCATGCCGAGCCTTCAGTCCGGGATTGTTCTGAGCGGCCTCGATGAGATACTGCCGCAACTCGTCGTTGGCGGCGTAGAATGCAGGCGCTTGTACGTCCTGCGCCACCGCGACAGCAATCACCATCAACGGCACAAACATCGTCGCTTCTCCTCGATTTCGAGCGTAAGGGTTGCTGCTATCCTCATGGATTCGGCGCAGAACCTCCGTGTTCCGAATGCCCACCGGGGCCGGCCGGCGGGACCGTGGCGCCGGGCGCCGCGACCTTGGCCGTGGCGGGATTCAACCGGGCTTCCGCGTCTATCAGGAACGAGCCTTGGGACACTATCTTCTGCCCGAGAGACAGGCCGCCGATGACCGGATAGAACGTGCCGGCGCGCTCGCCAAGCGTGATCGCCCGCGCATCGTAAACACCCGGCATCGACTCCACGTAAACCACCTTCTTCTCCCCGGTATCGATCACGGCGCTTTCGGGAATGGAGAGCACGCGCTCGACTCGCCGTTTCTGCATCATCATACCGCAATTGCAGGTCCGGCAGACTCCGGGTTCGTCGCTCAGTTCATCGGGATGCATTGCGCACGCGTAGCCTTCGGCCCACTGTTCCATGGAACCGCCGTCTGCGGTCTCGATTTTGGCTTCCTTTCGGACTTTGTCCAGCTTCATCTGGCATAGGGGGCAATCACCCGGTTTGTCCGAAACAACTTCCGGATGCATCGAACACGTATAGTACTCGCTGCCGTCGGCAAGCGAAGCCAGATACGCGTCCGCGTCTTCCTGCTTCGTCGTTGGAAGCACGACTGCGGACGAACTCGCAACCGCGACGCCGGTCTCGCCTTTCTGTTTCTTTTCGAGTTTCATGTTGCACAGAGGACAATCGCCGGGTTTGTCGGACACGACTTCGGGGTGCATCGAGCAGGTGTAGTATTCGGCCCCGGCCGGGATAGACGCCAGGTAGGCATCCGCGTCTTCTTGTTTGGTGGTAGGCAGCGAGACGGCATGGTGCTCTGTCTTGGAATCCGCGACACGTTTGGCGGACTTGTCGTCCGCGGGTTCAACAATCTCCTCTCCCGCGGGAGTCCGCAGTACGGCATTGGCGAACATGCCGGGTCTGAGCTTTCCATCCGAATTCGAGACCACGACACGAACTTTCACGGTCCGATTTTCGGTATTGAGCGTCGGATAGAGGAAGTCGACCGTGCCGTAGAATATCTTGCCGGGCCACGACACGGTCGTGATCTCCACGGGCATTCCGATCTTCACGTTCGAGATGTCCGATTCCAGGACCTGCACCTGGATCCACAAGGTCGAGAGGTCCGCGATCGTATAGAGCGCTGTCCCCTCTTCGACCGATGCGCCCTCGAGGACCGATTTCTCAATCACCGTGCCGGACATGGGGGAATACAGTGTGACTGAATCTTCGATCTTCCCGTTCTTTATGATCGTGTCGAGTTGCTCTTCGGTGAATCCGGCCAATTCAAGACGCTTTCGCGCCGCGGCCGTCAACTGCTCAGACCGTGTCTTCTCCAGTTGGGCGAAATCGGGATTCTGTACGTCCAGCGTCTTCTGGCTGCTGACCGCGCGGACATATTCTTGCGACGCGGCAAGGAACTTCGGACTGTAAATGCGAGCCAGCGGCTCGCCCTTGCCGACGGTTTCTCCCACCGCATTCACCATGAGGCGATCGATGCGCCCCGGAAAGCGCGCCACGAGCTTTGACGTGCGGTCTTCCGCGGTCTCCACCATGCCGTACGACCGGACCGTGTGCGTCAACAGGCGATACAGAACCGGTTCGACTTGGATGCCGCCTTGCATGATGCGCTCAGGCGACACCTGCACGCGCGCGAGCGTGCCTTCGGGAAGCTCCGTTGCCGCGCCTTTCTTGCGTTTGGTCAAGTCCATGCCGCAGATAGGGCATTTCCCGGACTGGTCTCGGATCACGAACGGGTGCATCCCGCAGTAATACTCCCATTCCTGATCTACGTTTTCGGTGACATGGCCGCCAACTCCCGCATGGTGCGTCCTTTGCCAGCGATCGTAGTAGTTCTGAATATGGTCCCAGTATCCAACCACGACCGCAGTCACTACGAGGATGAAGATAAAGCGGAGCCGGATTTCGACGAACTTGAGGAGAAACAGAATCCGGCGCACGAGAGAGGTCTTCTGTGTCTCAGGCATGGGCTATTTCCTCGCTAAGGGGTTGAACCTGCCCGGCGCCGGTCTTGTGGAGCTTCCTCCACCGCCTGGCTTCCACGTGATAGAAAAGCACCGGCAGGAAGATATCGATGACCTCATCGGCAACAAGCAGGCCGCCAAGAACCGGCGCGGCCATGGGCGCAATGACTTCGGCGCCGACGCCGGTGGACCATAGCATCGGGGCGAGCCCCACGATGGCCGTGGCCTCGGTCAGGAACTTCGGACGGAGCCTGTGCACGGCGCCTTCCAGCACGGCTTGTTCCAAGTCCTTTATGGTGGCGATTCCCGCGAGCCCGCCGCGTTCCGCAATCGCGTCGCGCAGGTAGACAAGCATGATGATGCCCGTTTCCGTCGCCATGCCAAAGCAGGCGATGTACCCCACCCAGACGGCCACGCTGAAGTTGTATCCGAACAGCGTCTGGAAGAGGACGCCTCCCGCCAGCGCTCCCGGCACGGCCAGCATCATCAGGATGGCATGGGTAAAGTCATGGTACGTGATATAGAGGATCACGAAGATCAACAGCAGGACCGCAGGAAACACGACGCGCAATGTCTTCTTGGCGCGAACCTGATGCTCGAACTGGCCGGTCCATTCCAGGAAGGTCCCTTCGGGCAGTTTCACCTTCGCCTGCACGACGCGCTGAGCTTCTTCGACGAACCCTACGATGTCCCGGTCGCGCACGTTCAACTGAACGTACGAACGCAGGAGGCCGTTCTCGCTCTTGATCATGACCGGCCCTTCAACCACGCGGATGTTCGCCACGTCGCTCAAGTAAACGGCAGGGACATCCACTTCCTTACCAGGCTTCGCGACGCCTCCACTTGCGGACTGCATTTCGCCGCCGGAGCTGCTTCCGCCGCCGCCCATGCCGCCCGCCGCTACGAGGATGTGGCGAATGGATTGCTCGTCAGCCCGGAAGTCACGGGCGTAACGGAGACGGACCGGGTACCGTTCGCGCCCTTCCACGGTGGTCGTGATGCGTTTTCCGCCCAGCGCGACCTCAATGATGTCCTGGACGTCGCCCACATTGACGCCATAGCGGGCGGCGCGATCCCGGTCGACTTCGATTTCGATGTAGCCCTTGCCTATGGTCTGATCGGCAACCACGTCCACCGCGCCGGGAATTGCACTCAGCGCATGCTGAATCTCATAGGCAACTTCCTGAATCTGTTCCAGGGATGTTCCAAATACCTTTACCGCGAGTTGCGTGCGCACGCCGGTTGCCAGCATGTCGACGCGGTTGATGATGGGCTGCGTCCAAATGTTGGCCCACCCGACCTGATGGACCACCTGGTCGAGTTCGCGCACGATATCGCTCTTGGTCTTCGTCCACAAGAAGATTCGGCCGCCGATTTCATTGCCAAGTTTCTCCGGATCCAGCCCCGGCGGTTTGTCCGCGTTCCACAGGCCCTGCATCGTGGCCGAATTCTGGGTTTCATCCAAGACCGCCTTGGCAAACGCAGCCATGGCAGGATCGAACAAGGCCTGGTTGGTTTGGTGAGTCCATTGCTGGGTCTTTTCCTCGCGGTACGCTTCCAGTTTCTCCGCGACCAGCGAGTAGTAGTCCTTGCGGGCCATGCCCACGGATTCTTTGAGGGGATCGAGAACGAGCGTCTCCCAGCGGGACTCGACGGGGGCCAGAAGCACCCCTGGTTCGAGCGCGAGACGATCGTCTTTGGCAAGCCGCGCCATGGCGTCATTGGTCAGCGCTTCAACATCGTAGACTTGGGGCGAGACCAGGAACTTCTCGCGATGTTCCTGCAAGAGTGGTTCGAGGAAGGCTTCGCGGGCGGCATCATCGGGCGGAGTCTTCCAGCCGTGGTGACGTTCAATCTGGGCAAACAAACGTGCGATCACGAAACGGACCGAGTCGTCGGCCAGCGCCTGGTCATGCTCCATCACGCGCTGCACGACATCCCGCCGCATCGCGGCATCGAACCGGGATAGCGCGCCTTCGGCCACGGCATTGAGAAACGTTGATCGGCTTTCGTCGTTCTTGAACGGCGCGAGACTGCCTCGGGCCTCGAGCAAGCCGGCCACGTTCTTTGCCTCGCTAAAGGCATCATCGAACTTGATCTTCCGTTTGGGCCAGGTATCTTTCGGTCGCAGGTTGATGACCGTCTCGACCATGTCGAGCGGCGAGGGATCCGTCGGCGTTTCCGCGCGGCCTCCTTTCCCCACCACCATCTCGACCTCCGGCATGGAACGAAGCAGCGCGTCGCGCGCCCTGAGGTCGTCGACCACTTCGGTGACCGACGCGCGCGGAGCCGTGATGGGCATGTCCAGGATACTGCCTTCATCCAGCGGCGGCATGAATTCGCGGCCCAGATGGCGAGCCGCCAACACGCCTGACGCAAGGAGCAGCACAAAGAGCCAGATCACGGTCTTGGGCCGGTGCATCAAAAAGTTGAGGACCGGACGATACATCTCGACGACGCTGTGGATGATCCAGTTGTTCTCCTCGCGAGAAAGCCGGCCGCGAACGAGCAGCGGAATAATCGCCGGGACCAAGGTTACCGAAATGATGGCCGTGGAGATCAGCGCGAAGGTCTTGGTAAACGCCAGCGGATGAAAGAGCTTGCCCTCTTGTCCGGTCAGCGCGAACACGGGCAGGAACGAAATCACCATGATCACGACCGAAAAGAAGATCGGCCTCCCGACCTGCCGGCACGCGGCTATAACAATCTCGGTCGTATCGCCCGTAATCTTCTTGTCCCCGAAATGCTGCGTCAGCCGATGCGTCGCGTTCTCGAGCATCACAATCGCCTGGTCCACGAGAATGCCGATAGAGATGGCAATTCCGGAAAGGGACATGATGTTCGATGAGATTCCCAGCACGCGCATCAGGATGAAGGCGCTCAAGACTGAAAGCGGCAACGTCAGAATGACCACAAGTACGCTGCGAACGTGGATGAGGATCAGCATGATCGCAATCGTAGCGAACAGCATCTCGTGTTCGAGGATCTTCTCGACCGTGTGGATGGCGCTTTCGATCAGGCGAGTGCGGTCGTAGAAGGGCACGATGCGAACGCCTTCCGGCAGCCCCTTCTGGAGGTCGCGCAATTTGGCCTTAATGTTCCGCGTGACTTCAAGCGGATTCTCGCCGTACCGCATCATGACGACGCCGCCCGTGACTTCCTTACCGTCCTTCTCGAGCGTGCTTCGGCGGAACTCGCCGCCCATTTGCACGATCGCGACATCGCCGACTTTGATGGGAACGCCTTCGCGTTCGGTGATGACCGTGCTGCGGATGTCTTCAAGGCCCCTAATCCAGCCGACGCCTCGGATGATGTACTCGGCGTTTCCCTTCTGGACGACGCCACCGCCGACGGCGCTGTTGCTTCGGGCAATCGCCTGGTAGATTTGGCCCAGTGTCACGTTGTAGGCACGCAGGCTCTCGGGCGTGACGTCGATTTGGTACTCGCGGGGGAATCCGCCCACGCTGCTTACTTGCGCCACGCCCGGAACGGAATTCAGTTGGTACCGGACGTACCAGTCCTGGATACTTCGCAACTCTCCCAGGTCCGCGTTGTCGCCCTCGACGGTATACCAGAAGATCTGGCCCAGCGCCGTCGCGTCGGGCGCGAGATAGGGAACGACGCCTTGCGGAAGGAAGGTGCTCGCGAGGGCGAGCCGTTCGAGCACGCGCGTGCGCGCGAAGTAGAAATCGATCGCGTCGTCGAAGATGATGTTGATCATCGAGAAATTGAACTCGGACGACGAACGCACCGCCTTCACCCCGGCAAGCCCCTGAAGGTTTACCGACAATGGATACGTAATCTGATCTTCGATCTCCTGCGGGCTGCGGCCCATCCAGTCCGTGAAGACGATGACCTGGTTTTCCGAAAGATCCGGTATGGCATCGACCGGCGTCCGCTCGAGGACGTACACGCCCAGCGCCGCAATGGCCACGAAGGCAAGGATGACCACGAACTTGTTACGGCAGCAGAACTCTATCAATCCCTCAATCATGGGACCTCTCAAGCGTCTTTGCCCGTAGTAACCTTGGGGGGAAACGCTTTATTGCTGTCATTCTGATTGACTGCCTACGAACTGGAACGCGTAGAGCTTGGTTCGGGTCAGCTTGAAGTGAAACCGGACAGGTTGGCCCGTACGTGAGGATACACCAACGCGCGTCTTCCAGTAAACCGTCTGAGCAACAAGGTTGCCGCTGATTCCCCGCAGCCGGTCAGTGAGAAGATGTGAAGAGCCGCAAATAAATGGTTACTGTCCCTAATTATTCCAAGTACTGTATTCGTGCGAATCCCGCAAGAACCCGCATCGCCATCCTCCGCCTACTCGCGTGCACACGCGCTACACGGCACGCCATGGTTAGTACTTGTCAGGGCTGCACGGGAGTGTAGGCTGCTGACCCCTACGGAGTTCGACGTGCTTTTCACAACTTGCACAGGCCGTCGTAGTTCATGCCGACGGCTACCGTCGAGCCGTCCGGCGATTCGTCCGGAATATCCGTCGCGACGGATTTCAGCTTGTCGCCGAACCGGTAGCCATACACGGCCTTATGACTACCGAGGGCCTTGGTGATTCTCCGGCCCCAATCGTCGTACGTAAACACCGTCTTGGTTGCGACGCCGTCCGCCGCCATTGTCAGCAACTCGTTCGCGTTGCCGTAGGTGTACTCGGTCGTGCTGGAGAGGTCGTCCGAGACGAACTGGAAATTGTCGAACGCGAACGCGGCATCCTCTTCGGGCGTAATGCTCAACGAAGTCGCGGAAGTAACCGCCGCGTTCGACGTATCCAGGACAAGGTTCATATACATATCGCCGCCGCCATTCGACCGCCACACCGTAATACTAGCGCCTTGGCATCTCACGTGGACATGACCACGTGGTCTCGTCACTTCTATCCCGCTATTTCGTAGTCTGTCCCTTAATATCCCCGACCGCCAGACCGTAATACTCGCGCCTTGGCATCGCGCGTAGATAATTTACCACTTGGTCACATCATGTCGATGCCACTATGCCTGTCGACCAGTGCCTCTGCGATTGCACAGCATCACAAGTCCCAACCAAAAGCCAAGAACTGTCATCGATAAGGGAACGAGTGGATTCTTGCCGGGAGGCGGCAAAAAGAGTAGAGCAAAGCCAGCAAGTACGCCGCACAACATACTGCCACCCGCAAGGTAAACAAGTACTTCACCCAGTGATTCTTTTCGCAGTGTCCATGCGGTAACAGCGCTAAGCAGAAACCCAAAGCAGACCCCAGCAGTGCCGCCGTGAAAGCCCGCAATTCCCAAGACGTACAGGAACGGTATTGACCCGTCCATAGCATGAATCGTGACGGAGGCAACAACAAATCCAACAAGCGCCCCCGCGCACGGGCCCACAAGACAAACACCCACAACGAGCTTGAGAACCATTCTCATCAGAAACCCTAAGTCTCTCCGCCGATTGGTGGCACCACAATAACAAAATACGGCAACCATCCACACGGGAGCAACGTCACGGCGACGCTCGCGGTCCCTTTGGGCGTATTCTTGGGGTGTTTCCGTGTCGCGTCAAGATAGCACTTCAAATGAGCTTCCCAGTCGGACACTCCGCGATCATGTGCGCACGCCAGGCATCCTCGAACCTGCTGCGCCCATGCCGAATCTCCAGCAGTCTCACATACACACTTCAATCCAACACCTAGATACTTATTGCATCAGTAACGATCGCAGATCCCCGAGTTGGCCTTCGCAGGTGGAGCACTATAGCATTCCTGAGGAAACAAACCAGACGGGTCCTTCCTTTGCAACGGATTTCCTCCCACATACTCATACACATTCGGTCCATCCACCATACCGAGCGGGTCGCGGGTGAGCCATCGTGCGGCGGCGGGGTCGTAGAAGCGGTAGGGGGCGTAGTTCATGCCGAAGTTCGGGAGCCAGAGGTGGCCGGTGAACCCGTACAAGTAGTCGTTGCCCGTGGCCTCGTACATCTCGCCGTAGGGGGTGTATTCGTAGGTGCCTACGGAGGTATCCGCGTCCAAGTACAGCCCGCGGACGGAACCGAGATGGTCGTGGGTGTAGTAGATGGTCAAGGGATTCTCGCCGGGGATATCCATAGCCAGCGCCCCATTGGGACTGGCCGGGTCGTGCACGAAACGTATGAACTCGTCGCTCACATCCCACGTGCCCTCCCCAGGAGCGTAGACGCCCATCAAGTTGAAGCCCCGGTCCCACCGCAACCAACTTGGGCCGCCAAGGCCATCGTCGAAATACCGCAGCTTGCCCAGGCCGTCGTAGTTCATGCCGACGGCCACCGTCGAGCCGTCCGGCGATTCGTCCGGGATATCCGTGGCGACCGATTTCAGCTTGTCGCCGAACTGGTAGCCATACACGGCCTTATGACTACCGAGGGCCTTGGTGATTCTCCGGCCCCAATCGTCGTACGTAAACACCGTCTTCGTCGCCAGCCCGTCGGCGGCCATCGTCAGCATCTCGTTCGCGTCGTCATAGGTGTACTCGGTCGTGCTGGAGAGGTCGTCCGAGACGAATTGGAACGTGTCGAACGCAAAGGTGGCATCCTCTTCGGGAGCCAGGGACATGAACGACGCCGAGGTCACTGCCGCGCTCGACGTATCCAGGACAAGGTTCATATACATGTCGCCGCCGCCATTTGACCGCCACACCAAGATATTCGCGCCGTGGCATCTCACGCAAACAGTATACCACGTAGTCTCGTCACATTTGTCTCATTACTTCGGGTCTGTCATTCAATCGCCGGTAAGCCGCAATTAAATGGTTACTGTCCCCAATTAATTAGTAGTAGCGTTTGAGGGTGGGCCAGAGGTTCTTCATTGGGGCTTTGGGTTTGCGGCACAAATACAGGGGGCGGTTGTTTTGGCGGTCCATCACGTAGGGAAGCGAGAACCGAGCTACTTCGGTCACTTGTTCGAAGAGGTCCGTGACGAGTTTCGGATCGTCCAGATACACGAGCATGACCTCACCATCCGCGTCGCCAGGTCCCCAGATGTAGTAATTCATATACCCCGATATGGCGCGGGGCAGTCCGTCCTTGGATCCCCAGAGATTGATTGCGCCCGCCTCGCCGTAGTTGCTCACCAGGATGCGACAGCGCTGCCGGTCCGCAGGGTCGAGCTTCCGGTAGGCATCGGCAATCATCGCATACATTTCGGGCCATCCCAGACGGTCGCCGATATGCTGCGGCAACACGCCCGCATGCGCGCGCTCCTGCTGCGGGGCTTTGAATGACACGGCCCTCTGGAGTTTGACCAGCGTTTCGGGCGGCATCAGCGGCATCGCCTGCGTGGCGAGCGCCGCGGAAGACACGATAATCAGCGCGACCCACACGGTCCGTATCCATATCCGCGTCGCGGTTGCGCGTTCGATCGCAATCGCCCCCAAGGCAAACAGGGCAGGATAGACCGGCGCAAGGTAGTACGATTTCCCGTTGCTCCAATAGAAGACGCCGACCAGGCCGAGATAGATCAGGCTGAACACGGCAAAGGTCCGCCCGCGGCGCGAGCACAGCCCGTAACACACGCCGGTAATCCAAATCGGCGCGGCGAGCGGGCCCATCACGAGCACTTGCTGCAACAGGAACTTCGGAAAGGATACCGGAAGATTCTTGAAGGCGCCGGTGTCGCGCATGAACTCGATACTCGGCCATCCGTGCCGCGCCTGCCATACGAGATTGGGCAGGAGCATGGCGAACACGATCGCGCCCCCTGCCCACAGATGCCAGTCGAGGTAGTATTTGCGCTGCGGCGTCAACAGCATGGCTGCGGCCATCAGCCCGCCGAAGAACGCCATGCTCATCTTGTTCTCGAGTCCGAGTCCGGCCACGACGCCGAACCAGATCCATAGGCGCCCGTTGTCTGTTTTGATGATGCGCACGAGCAGATACGCCGCAATCGCCCAGAACAGGTAGTCAAAGGGATTCATCGAAAAGAAGCTGCCCATCGTCAGATAGACCGGCGCGGCAAGTAATGCGAGACAGGCCAGCGCTTGCGCGAACAGCCCCCCTCCCATTTCAAACGCGAGTGCCCCGGCCATAGCGACCACACCGGCGCATGCCAGCATCGCCGGAAGCCGTATCGCCAAGAGCGACGTGCCGAAAAGCGCCCGCGTCAGCGCGAGCACGAACGGCGCGAAGGGAGGCTGATCCACATACCCCCAATCCAAGTTCGCCGCGCAGTCAAGATAGTAGAACTCGTCTCGGAAATACCCGTAGGGGCCGATATGAAGTGTGCACACGTGAATGAGCAACTTCGCGAAAAAGAACGCCCCGGCGACAAAGAACATGTGGCGGCGTGTCGATTGTTGGTGCTCGATATCCATCCCATCACCTGCAGCGACTGGAGAACAATCGTCCGACAGCACGCGTTGTTGACGTGGGTATAAACATGGACAGCAACCAATTATTGAGTTTGGCTCGGGTCAGCTTGAAGCGAAGCCGGACAAGTTGGCCCGTACGCGAGGATACATCAGCGCGCGTCTTCCAGCAAACCGTCTGAGCAACAAGGTTGCCGCTGAATCCTCGCTGCCGGTTAGTGAGAAGATGCGAAGAGCCGCAAATAAATGGTTACTGCCCCTAATTATTCAACCGTCTGAGCAACAAGGTTGCCGCTGAATCCTCGCTGCCGGTCAGTGAGAAGATGTGAAGAACCGCAAATAAATGGTTACTGTCCCTAATTATTCCAGAGAAATCCTGCTGCCGCTCCGAGAAATAACATGAGCAATAGAATCACCACACCCATGATGGAACGCGTCTTTTTCATGTCGCTCTCCATATATACATGTATAATAAACGGGGATAGCAACCACTCAAACAGACTTAGGATGTTCCAATCTACTTGTTCGTTAGCAAGACCCGGATTCCCGGGGCGCTTTCGCCGCCGGGCGTCAACAGCAGCGTGCGTTTGGCGCGGGCGTTGTCCACGTCGGCGACCTCGACTCGGAACCGCAGGTCGGACCCCGCCGCAAGGAGCATCGGTTTCACAAGTTTCGGCGGGAAGGCCCCCTCGAAGACCGTGCGCCCGCCTTCGCGCTTTACCGCGAGTTGCGCCTCGGTGTTGACGGTTTCCGCCGACGCTTCTTCGCCGCGGTAGAGGAACACTTGCGGTCCGCGGGGTGTCAGCGCGTAGGACCATTGCCAGGTGTTGATGCCGAATTCGATGTCGTCGGCAAGCCACACGATGTCGCCGCCGTACGGCTGGACGTGATCGTTGTCGTCGATCTCGAAGGCTACATACAAATGGTCCGCGTCCCACATGATGCGGCACTGGCCTTTGAGGTCCGCGGGATCGGGCGTCTCATTTCCGAAGCCCGCGTAGTACGGCAGCGCGAACGGCGCGGCGTCCTTCCATTCGTCGAGCACGCCATCGAGCGTGACAGGCCCCTTCGCTTTCGACGCTTCGGCCACCGGCACGAGCGGGAGGTCGCAGCTTACGTCCACCGGTGGCCCGTATTTCGCGTTGACGTAGCACGTCTTGTACACCGGAACAGGGAACTTGGTTCCGTCTGAACCGTCGGCGCGGATATGGAATGCTGCCTCGAACTTCCCTTGCGCGTCGACGTGATAGTCCATCGCGGCCGGTTCGACGTTCCAGCCCTTCGGCACGTCCCATGCCAGCGACGAGTCGAACGCCTTGTCGAAGGGATTGAGAATCGTTATCGTGACTTGCCGGTCGAACGGCTGTCCGTACGGCACGTCTTGATCTTCGCACGCGACGAGACGGTGGGTAACGTCGAAGACTTCGCTGATACGATCGTTCGTCGCGATCTCGGGCGACACGACCGACCCCGCCTTAATCACGGACCACGATACGTCTTCGTCTCGGACGCGCACGAGGAGATAATGGCCGAATCGGCCCGTTTCGTCGGGCGTGCTGCCGAGCGACGCCGCGCCCCCGCAAATGACGTAATGCACGCCGTCGCGGATGCCGAAATCGCGGTAACCGTGAATGTGTCCCGCGAACACGGCGCGCACCGGATGCCCGTGCATGATATCCGCGAGATACTTCCATCGAAGCTGCCAGATTTCGTCCGTCTTGCGCGGGTCCCACTGGAACGTGAAATAGGGTTGATGCAGAAAGACGAAGATGTTGCTCGCCTTGGTCGTTTCCAGTTCCTGCTTGAACCACGCTACTTGGTCGTCGGAAAGACGGTCGAGCGCGTCGACTTCCTCGCTATCGAGCACGATGAATCGCGAATTGCCGTATGTGAAGGCGTACCGCGTCGGCCCCATCCGCTCCTTCCACAATTGCTCGGAGAGCGCGTCGGAAATGTCGTGGTTGCCGGGCACCGGGAAATAGGGGGCCTTGCACGCCGCGATGATCTGCTCGAACAAGTCCCATTGTTGGGGCAAGCCGTCCGCCGAGCCGCCGAGGATCAAGTCGCCCACTTCGAGCACCAGATCGGGCCGCAGGACATTCCATTCCTGAATCATCCCCTTGAACGCGTCCGTCTGAAAGACAAGCTGCCGGTTCGACTGGCTGTCGCCAGTAACGATGAAATCGAATGCGTTCGCGGCCGCCGGCGGCGACTGATTGAGTTGGGCCAGCGACTTCTCGATCACCGGCTCGGCGTATGCCGCCCCATAAACGCCCATCAAAGACACGACCACGAACGCAATACTCTGTCTCATCATGCCGGCTCCTCTCAATACCCGCGCCGTGTGCATTGTACCGGGAACGCCGGGATCAAGTGCAACGAACCGCGTGCAGGTATATAATGGCTCGGCTGCGAAACGGACATGATGGAGGATCGAGTTACCATGATAGCGTTTGCCGTTGTAAGCATGGTCGCGTCATTGGCCGCGGCGGATCTGCCGGCATGGACCTTCGACACGGATCTGCAGGGCTGGGCGCCCAACGCCCATCTGGCCAATGTCGCCGTTAAAGACGGCGTGCTGTCGGCGGATGCGGTCGACTGGGACCCCTTCTTCACGATCTCGGGACTCGCCATCGAGGCCAAGCCCTGGCAATACGTAGTCATCACGCTGAAGGCCGACAAAGGCGGCTGCGGCGAGTTGTTCTGGACCGGCCAGACCGAAGGCCAATATGGCGGGTTCTCCCCGGATAAGAGCACGCCCTTCGCCGTGTCGGCAGGAGCCACAATGGAAGACGTCGTGATCTTCCCCTTTTGGCAGACCGAAGGCACTATCCGCCAGCTTCGGCTCGATGTCTATGACGGCGCCCATTTCGATATCGACGCCGTGCGCATCCTGTCCTGGGGCGGCGACAGCGCACCCGCCACGGATATGTTCGCGTGGCAATTCACCAATGGCGACATGAGCGCGTGGATGCTCAATCCCGCGGCGTCCGAGCGTTTTGCGCCGCCGCTGAATCTTGCCGTGAAAGACAAAGGTTGGGCGACCGTCGTGGCAAAGCCCGCGAGCGAGGACGTTCTTGGCGCGATCGTGTGGGGCGCCGCGGATGTGAAAGGCATGCAAAGCGCCGAGTTCACCGTTCCGGCGGGAGACGAGGTGCGCACGTGCAATGTCGAACTTGAAGGGCTGCCCGGTTGGCACGACGGCATCGTGGCGTTTGGGCTGCGTATGCCCAAGTCGGATGTCCAGATACAGTCGATCACCTTGAGTAATGCACCGCAAGGCCCCGCCGATCTTCAAGTGGCGTACCTCGGGCCGGGCGCCGCGCTGAACCGGACCTCGATGCCGTGTCCGATGATCGTGCAAGTCGTCAATCGCGGCGGCACGCCTTCGGAGGCGTGTCCTGTCCGCTTGACGCTCTCGCCCGATCTGCGCTTCTCGGATTCGAACCCGATGCAAATGTTGCCGAGCCTGAGCTACGGCGAAATGGGCGTCTTAAGCTGGAACGTGATGACCCAGGTGGCCACGCCCCAGAAGTTCTTCTTGCGTGTGGGCGACGGCAAGATGATCGAGGGCCAGGTCGAGTTCTCTAAGTCGCTCCTAATGAGCAAGGCGGACTATGTGCCCAAGCCCATTCCCCTCAAGACCTCCGTCGACCTCTGCGCATACTACTTCCCGGGATGGAACGCCGACGCAAAATGGGACTGCATCCGGCGCCTGGCCCCGATTCGGAAGCCGGCGCTCGGCTATTATGACGAGGGCAAACCGGAGTGCGTGGACTGGCAGATCAAGTGGGCTGTCGAGAACGGAATCTCGTGCTTCTTCGTGGACTGGTATTGGGTACAGGGCCAGCAAAGCCTGACCCACTGGTTCGAAGCGTACCGCAAGGCCAAGTATCGCGATATGCTCAAAGTGGCGATCATGTGGGCCAACCACAACCCGCCCGATACGCATTCCGAAGAGGATTGGCGCAACGTTACGCAATGCTGGATCGACAACTACTTCAATCTTCCCGCGTACTACCGCATCGACGGTAAGCCCGCCGTCCTTATTTGGGCCCCGGCGAACGTGCGCCACGATCTCAAAGGCTCCGAAGGCGTCAAGAAATGCCTGGCCGAATCGCAGGCCATGGCCGCCAAGGCCAATTATCCAGGGATCGTCTTCATAGCCATGGGCGACGACTTCTCGCCAACGAACGTGAAGGCCTTGCTCGACGAGGGCTACAGCGGCGTCACGACGTATCATGAGTGGGGTTCCGACGCAGCCCAGGCCCAGGCGATGAAGCGATACACCTACGACCGCGTTGTGAAGACTTCTCCGAAGGCCTGGGAGGATAAGGACGCGGCCGCAGGCGGCCTCACCTATTACCCGGTGGTCGATACAGGCTGGGACTCGCGGCCTTGGCACGGCGACAAGGCGTTTGTCATTGAAGGCCGCACGCCTGCGTTGTTCGAGCAACTGCTCGAGAGCGCGCACCAGTTTGCTTCCGAGAAACAAAAGCCCATCGTCGTCCTCGGCCCAATGAACGAGTGGGGCGAGGGCAGTTATATCGAGCCGAGCCTCGAGTTCGGTTTCGGCATGCTCGAACCTATCCGCCGCGTATTCGGCAAAGGCAGCCCGCGGGGTTGGGCGGTCAATGCCGGCCCGCGCGACGTGGGCCTCGGCCCGTACGATTTCGCGCCGCGCCCCGTCACCAGCGCATGGACCTTCGACGGCTTGGACTCGGGCTGGCACGGCATGATGGGCGTCGGCGAGGTCCGCTGCGCGGACGGCGCCATGCGTTTCCAGACCACGAACAGCGACCCGGCGATCACGGCCGAAACGTACGGCTTGCGCGCGCAGGACTTCTCGAAGGCGCTGATTCGGATGCAGATTATCGGCGGACTGCCGCAGGACGCGAACGCGCAACTCTTCTGGTCCGCGGAAGGAAGCGCCACGTCAGAGGCCTCGAGCGTGAGGTTTCCGCTCGCGACCGACGGACAGATGCAGACCTACACGGTGGACTTGAAGAGCAACTCGCGGTGGCGCAACCGCATCTCGATGTTGCGGTTCGATCCGTGCAACACCAAGGATGTCGAAGTGGTCATAGACGATTTCCGGCTTGTCCCCTGAAGGAAATCTAGGGCGAGGACGGTATGGAGCAAATACATATTCAGCGCGAATTCATGAAGTCGAACTTCGCGTCACTGCTGGCGAGTTACGCCTCCGACCAAAGCCGCGGCGTGCCCGAGCCGCCGCTTGAAGTGGCCTGCAACGAGACGGCGGAGACGATTGTCTTGCCGCCTCCAAGCCCGGATACCGTGGTCAAGGGCAGCGTTATGGCGTGTATCGACGAGCGCCGGAGTTGCCGTAGCTGGTCGAAAGCCCCGCTCACGCTGGCTGAGCTGTCCTTCCTGCTCTGGGCCACGCAAGGCGTGCGCGAAGTCCTCGGCGATGGCTATGCCACGTTGCGGACCGTGCCCTCGGGCGGGGCGCGCCACCCGTTCGAGACCTATCTTGTGCTGTCCAGCGTCGACGGAGTGCTCCCCGGCGTGTATCGTTACCTGCCGCTGTCGCATCGCCTGGTCTTTCTGTTTGGCGACGTCGAGATGCAGAACAAGTTGTTCCATGCCGTCTTCGGCCAGCGGTTCGTGTCCGATGCGCCGGCGACGTTCGTCTGGAGTTGCGTGCCGTACCGCGGCGAGTGGCGCTACACCGTCGCGGCGCACAAGACGATGCTGCTCGACGCCGGCCACGTCTGTCAGAATCTGTATCTTGCATGCGAAGCGATCGGCGCGGGCACGTGCGCGATCGCCGCGTACGACCAGCAGGCTCTCGACGCGCTCCTCCAACTCGACGGCGAGGACGAATTCAGCGTGTATCTCGCGCCCGTCGGGAAACCGCGGGTTCGTTCCTAACAGTACTCATCTTTTATCAACAATAGAAATACATACATCTGTCATTCTGATCGAAGCGAAGAATCTCGCTCGGGACCGAAGTTTTGGCTGCCACGAGATTCTTCGCTTCGCTCAGAATGACAGGAGATCCGGCGCCGCCTGGTGCGTCTGCGTCGAACTCGCTGATTCTCGTTTTCGTCTTCGCGTGTGAAGCCGGGATTCATGACGGCCTGTAATTGCGGAATCTCCGCGCGGGCTTGTCAGGTCGAAGCAGGGGGTGCTACACTTTGCCCAGTTCACACTAACGCGAGGGGCCATGCCACGCCGGAATTCGGCGTATGACTGGCAGGCCACTGTGCAGGCCCTAGTGGATAAGCGAGGTCGTCTGTGGCGCACGGTAGATCCAGGTTGATATGGCCAGGCTACAAGTCCTGCACGACCGCCGCAGATCCCGCAGTCCGGGGTACGGCGTATGCCGGGTGAATCGAAGCAGCCTGCCGCCTCGGGCAACGACGCGCTCTTCCTGGACCAGGCGATGCTCGATGCCCTGTTGGCCGACGCCGCCCGCGAAGCCGAGCGCGCCGAGAGAGGAGACGCGCAACTCCCTCCCGCTTCGCCCGAGACGCCTTCCGCTCAAAATCCGGGTTCGGAACTGGACGGAACCCTTAATGATGCGGATCTCGATTCGCAACTGGACGACAAGAGCCTCGATGGTGTCCTCGGCGGCGCCAAATCCTTAGAACAGCCGGATATCGATGCCCTGCTGGCGGAGCTTGACGAAGGAGTCTCCGCCGGAGGTTCTGACACGGCCAGTAAGGCCGAAGCTTCCTCGGGATTCGGGCTGCATGTGCCGGAGGCCACAGAGCCTAAGATACCTTCGTTCACGCAACCGAGTCCTGCGCCTGTTGACGTAGAGGCCCCGGACGCGGCGCCGCGGATGATCGAACCCGAACCTGAAACCACGTCCGAAGCCAAGCCCAGCGTCGAGCCCGAACCTCTCCCCAAAGCCGCGCCCCGGCGGGCACGGCGCAGGATTCGCATGGATCCGCTCAAGGTTGTGGCGTCGCTGGCCGTAGGTCTCATTGCGGGGTTGGGCGCGTATACCTATCTGGCCATGCATCCCTCGCGTTCCGCAGCAATACCCGTGGCATCCCTCGAGTCCCTTCCGCCGGAGACCCCCGAAAGGCCCACGGAAGACACGCCGCATCCGCAGAACGCCACGGAAGAACCAAAGCACGAGGAAGACCACAAGGCCGCGCCTGAACCGCAGGATAAGCCGTTCAAAGAGATCGCGTCCGCGTACAACGCGCTGTCGGACAAGTCGCGCCGGGCGGACATCGAGGTGTTGCACGAACAGATCAACGACCTGTTGATCGATGCGCCCAATCACCCGAAGGCGGTTCAACTGCTTCTCTGGAAAGCGGATTTGTACAAACGGCAGCATCAGCCCTATGCCGCGCGCGAGACGTATCGACGCATTCTCACGGCCTACTCGCAAGCGCCGGATCTGGACGCCGCGCTCATCGCCGCCGCAAGGCTTTCGGTAACCCTCGATCGCGATTCGGAAGCGGGACAGTACGCGCAGGAACTGCTCGCGCAGTTTCCCGAGTCGGCGTTCGGTCCTGAAGCTCAAGGCCTCGTAGCGGATGCATACGCCGCCGCGGGCCATGCGGAAGAGGCCCTGCCTATCTACACACAACTCGCGCAGGTCAACGCCAACTCGCCGCCTGGCGCGCATGCCGAAGTGGGTTTGGCGAAACTGGCGATGGAACAAGGCAAGTATGACGACGCTATCCAGCGGCTCGAAGCGCGGATTCGCATGACCACGATTCCCGACGGCCTCGACGAGGCCTATCTGTGTCTCGCTCGCGCATGCCGCGCCGCGCATCGATCCGAGGATGCGCGCAACCATCTCAACCATCTGATCGAGAACTTCCCCGATTCCGCCGAACTCCCCGCGGCGTTTATCGAACTCAGCCGAACGCTGGACGAACTCGGGCGGAGGACGGAAGCGGTCCAGGTCGCGCGCGAAGCCGCGGAACGGTACGAAGACGACCCGCGTGTGCAGCGCAATGAGGGAGACCTTCTCGCGCTGAACGGCGACCACCGCGAGGCCGCGGACGTGCTGATGAAGGCGGAGGGAGAAGGGCTTCGCGATCCCGACGTGCTGCTCGACGCGGCAAGACATTTCCGCAAAGCGGAGGCGCTGCCTGAGTCGCAACGGGCGTATGAACGCCTGATCGAGGAGTTCGCCAAAGCCCCGCAGGCGTTCCAAGCCAAGGCGGAACTTGCGCAGGTCCTGTATCAGGAAGGCCTGAAGAGTGAAGGTATCGCGCGCCTCGAGGCCCTCGCGCAGTCGGTGCCCGACGGACCTCAGCGTCTGCCACTCTTGATTGCGCTTGGCCGGATGTATCAAGAGATTGCCCTGCCCGGGCGCGCCGCCGAGATCTACGCCAAGATCGCCACACTCTCGAGCGAACCGGAAGTGCTCGCCCAGGCCGCGCTCGCGCTGTTGGACGCGGGATCGGAGGACGGTTTGACGGTCGCGAACCGGATCGATCTCAACAAGATCAACGCTAAGACCGCCTTCGCCTTGTTGACCAAGCAAGCGGACATGATCGAGCAACGCGACCCCAAGAAAGCCGTCGATACGCTTGAAAAGGCCTATCGAACGTACCCGGACGAGCGCACGGCGCCTCTGGAACGCAAACTGCTTCAGGCATGCCTTGCAGCAGACGATGCGCCGCGCGCCCGCTCCGTGGTCGACGCCATCGAGAAACTGGTCCGCGAAAGCCCGGTCGACGCGCCGCGCCTGCGTTGGGCCGCCGTTGCCATGGGCGATTACGAATATGGCAAGCAAGACTACAAGGCCGCCGCCGCCTCGTATGCGACGGCGATTCGCGCCGACGACGGCAAGAGCGCGGAAGGCGTGTGGGCGCGGTACCAACGCGCCAACGCGCTGTACGCCCTCGAAGACCTTGACAGCAGCATCGTGCTGTACGACCAGGTCGCGGGAAGCGGTTCTTCGTGGGCACGCGAGGCCGCCATCAAGGCGGACTATGCGCGCGACCAGGAACGTCTCCGCGGGCTGCCCATAACCGAGAAACCTACCAAGAAGGAGAGAAGAGGATGAGCACAGCGGACAAACTTCGAGAAGGATTCGAACAGCAGGTGGCCCGCTTCGAATCGATGCTGGCGGATTTGAGCGGCTTCGAGGCGCCACTCGATCAGGCCGCGATCGACCGGCTGGCCGAGATCCATGAGAAACACCGCAAGGTCACGCACCGGCTCGAACGCGATCTCGAACGTCTCCTCAATGCCTGGCACAACGCGACGGGCCTGTCGGAGCGCGAGCGCGAAACGATTCGCGAACTCGCCCATCGCGCCGCGGCCCTGACGCAGCAGATTACCGACGAATACCACCGTACGAAGGACATCGTGGATATGCAGGCCGCAAACGTGCGGGACACGCTCGGCCAGTTGGCACGAGGCCGCACGCTTCTGAAGAAGTATGTCCAGGCCAATCGAGACGAGTCGATGTTCATCGACCGGAAGATGTGAGTTGGGTGAAGGCCAACGTGTCGTTGGAGGACTAAAGTGTCATTGCGAGGATGGCTTCAGCCCGACGAAGCAATCTACCCAGATTTGCAGAAACCAACCATTAGCTAACATAACGCACCAATGATGAGTTCGCACACACGAGTTCGCCACGGTTCCAAGCCCGGTAGCCGCCCATGACCGATTCCGCCAACGACGTCCGAGCGCTCACGGAAGCCTTCGAGGTCTTCACGCGCACCACGCAGACCCTCGAGGACGCCTACCGGCTTCTCGAATCGCGTGCGCGTGAACTCAGCGAAGAACTCGCCGCGAAGAACCGCGAACTGGAACTCACCAACGACTATCTCAATAACATCCTCGAGAGCATGTCGGACGGCGTGATCGCGGTCGACCTCGAAGGCGTCATCACCAAGTTCAATCGCGGGGCCGGAGTCGTTCTCGGTTACACGGCCGACGAAGCCGTGGGCCAGCCGTTCCTCGAACTGTTCGGGCGCGAGTTCGCCGTCCAGCACGGCGCGTTCGAGACGCGGCTCTGCGCAAAAGATGGACGCGAGATCGCCATCGGCGAGCGCGATTCGCCCATCGCCGACCGCAGGCGCGAACGTATCGGTTACGTCAAAGTCTTTCAGGACCTCACCGAGATCGAGACCCTGCGTGAACAGGTGCGCAAGATCGACCGGCTCGCCGCCATTGGCGAAATGGCCGCCACCGTCGCGCACGAGATCCGCAATCCGCTCGGAGGCATACGCGGGTTCGCTGCGCTACTCGCGCGCGACATTCCCGCCGACGACCCGCGGTCGCGGCTGGTCGAGAAGATCCTCGTGGGCACGACCAACCTGAACCGCGTGGTGGACGAACTGCTCGAGTACACGCGCCCCGTCGACCTCAGCCTGCGTCCCGTAAACTGCGCCCAGTTGATTGACGCGTCCATCTCGTATCTCGAGGTCGGCGACCGGCCCATTACGATCGCCAACACGGTCCCGCATCACTTCAAGATGCTGGTCGATCCGGACAAGCTCCGGCAGGTGTTTTTGAACCTGCTCCTCAACGCGGTGCAGAGCATTGAGAAAGTGGGCGACATTCGCATCGCCGCTACCGCCACGCCCGAAACCGTGACGGTCAGCATTCACGACACCGGTTGCGGCATTCCTAGAGATCAACTAAAGAAGGTGTTTTCGCCCTTCTACACAACCAAGGAAAAGGGCACCGGCTTGGGTCTGGCCATCGCCGCGAAGATCGTCGAGACGCACGGCGGCTCGATTGAAGTGGAAAGCGAACTTGCCCGGGGCACCACGCTGCTGATAACACTGCCGAGGACGGAGTAACCATGCTGCAATCCAGAATATTGGTCATTGACGACGAGGAGCTGATGCGCGAATATGTGGCCGAAGTCCTCACGCGGGCCGGCCATGAGGTCGTCTCCGTCTCGGGCGGCCGCGAAGCGCTCGATCTGCTGCACGAGGAAGGTTTCGATGTGGTCGTCACCGACCTCAAGATGACGCCGATGGACGGCATCGAGGTGGTGCGCCGCGTGCATGACGAACAAATCGACGCGCGCTGCATCGTCATGACCGCCTACGGCACCATCGAAACCGCCGTCATGGCCCTCAAGACCGGCGCCGATGATTACATCCTCAAGCCGTTCACGCCGGAAGTCCTCGAACTCGCCGTGTCCCGCGCGATTGAGCGCCAGCGCATGGCCGAGGAGAACAGGTACCTCCGCGGCGCGTTGAGCCAGACGCACGATTTCAAAGCGATCGTCGGCCAGAGCGCGGCCATGCGCCGGGTGTACAGCCAGATCGAGCGCGTGGCGAACAGCAAGGCCACGGTCCTGTTGCGAGGCGAGAGCGGCACGGGCAAGGAACTTGTCGCGCATGCCATCCATTACTCGGGACCGCGCCGCGACCAGCCCTTCATCAAGGTTAACTGCGCGGCGCTATCGGCGGGCCTGCTCGAAAGCGAACTCTTCGGGCACGAAAAAGGTTCGTTCACGGGCGCGCATGAGCGCAAGGTCGGACGCTTCGAACTCGCCGACGGCGGCACGCTGCTGCTCGACGAAGTCAGCGAGATCAGTCCCGACCTGCAACCGAAACTGTTGCGCGCGCTTCAGGAACGCGAGTTCGAGCGGGTGGGCGGCACGCACTCGATCCAGGTCGACACGCGTATCGTCGGCACGTCGAACCGCAATCTCGAACAGGCCGTCGAACAGGGCCGCCTGCGCGAGGACCTCTTCTTCCGTCTGAACGTGATCCAAGTGGTGCTGCCGCCGTTGCGCGAACGCAGGGAGGATATCCCGGACTTGATGGATCACTTCTTGCGCCATTATGCGCAGGAAAATGGGCGCTCCGTCACCGGGTTCGACCCGCAGACGCGCAAGCTCTTCACGGAGTACGACTGGCCCGGAAACGTCCGGGAACTCCAAAACGCCATTGAACGAGCGGTGGTGTTGTCGACGGAATCCGTCCTCGAACCGCATCATTTCCTCCTCGAAGGCGCGCGGACCAAGCGCGAGGGCGGCGGCCTCGTTCCGGGAATGACGGTCGCCGACGCCGAACGCGAGTTGATACTCAAGACGCTCGAACACTGCAAACAGAATCGCACGCAAGCCGCGAAGATGCTCGGGATCAGCGTGCGGACGTTGCGTAACAAGCTGAACGAATACCACCACGAATAAGGACGCCCTGGCATGGAGGACGCAATCCGAATCCACGCGAACTACTACCAACATTTCGATGCCGACTACGAGCGCGAGGTGCCCGAGGAGGGCTTTGGCGGATGGAAGCGCGCCGAGGTCGAACTGTCGCGCGCGCACACGGCCCTCGTATCGATGCACGCGTGGGAAGCCGGCACGCGCGACCGCTATCCCGGTTGGTATCGCGTGGTTCCCTATATTCCGCGTTCGCAGAAGATCCTCAACGACGTTTATCCGCCGTTGCTCGCCGCGGCGCGCGCATCGGGATTGACTGTGTTCCATGTCGTCGGCGGAGGCGATTACTACAAGGAGCTTCCGGGGTACAAGCACGCGGTCGAACTGGCGGGACCCGAGCCGCCGAAACCCGACCAGGTGGCGTCCGATCCGTCGCGCGCCGCGCTTGACGCGTTCCGCGCGCAGAAGGGCTTCCCAGGCCCGCACAACGAGGCCGACATCAAACGCGGCTTCGAGAAGCTCGACTTTCCGGAACCCGCGCGCCCGCTCGATGGCGAAGGCATCGCCGAGAACGGCCATCAACTTTTCGCGCTGTGCAAAGAGAGAGGCATCAACCATCTCGTGTATTGCGGGTTCGCGATCAACTGGTGCCTTCTGCTCTCGCCCGGAGGCATGGCCGAGATGCAGCGTTATGGCTTGATGTGCTCGGCCCTGCGCCAGGCCACGACCGCCGTCGAGAACGGCGCGACCGCGCGATTCGAACTGTGCAAAGAGGTCGCCTTGTGGCGCGTGTCTCTCGCCTTCGGCCTTGTCTTCGATGTCGACGACTTCATCGCCTCGCTGAAGTAACTACTGCAGGCGCGCTGGGGTGTCCGCCCTTCTCGATGGACGAAGTGGACGGAGTAGGCTCACCGGAGCCATTCGCGCGGGCCGATGTCCACTCCGTCCACTTGGTCCACTGCCCGCGACGCGGCTTTGTGCCTTATCCATCCTCCTCGGAGTAAAGGCCCATTGCATTCTCGAGTCACGCCGTATATACTTATACTTAGTATAAGTATAAGGAGATGCGGCATGGCACTGTGCGGAACGCATCACGACAAGCTAATCACCCGACTGAACCGTATCGAAGGGCAAGTGCGAGGCATTCGCAAGATGGTCGAGCAGGACCGCGGCTGTTTCGATGTGCTCAAGCAAGTCGCTGCTACCACGGGAGCGATGCGCTCGATGGGCATGCTCATCCTGGAAGATCATCTCAAGGGTTGCGTATCCGAAGCCATCCGCAAGAAAGGCCGCGATGAGCGCCTCATCGACCAAGTGCTGGACGTATTCAACCGATTCGGCAAATAGGATACTTTCATGATTGGACGTTTTGCTCAACCCGGTATCTACCGGGAACTGCTTGTCTCGCGCGACTTCTACCGGGTCGCGTTTGCCGGGGCGCTTGCCCTGGCGAGCTACACGGTCGACCGAGTGTATGGCTCCGCGACGTATGCAGGGCTTGCCCTGGCGCTCGGAAGCGTGCTTCTGAATGGAGGCCCGATCGTGTGGGGCGCGTTGACGGGCCTGCTGGAACGGCGCGTGAACGTGGATGAACTGGTGAGCATTGCCATTGTCGCGAGCTTGATACAAGGCGAGATCCTGACGGCCGCCGTGGTCAGCTTCGTGATGGTCTTTGGCGCGCTGATCGAGTCAGTGACAAGCGACTCCGCGCGCAAGGCTATCGAGTCGCTCATGACAGTCGCGCCGGATGTGGCGACGCGGGTCGTCGAGGGCCGCCACGAGACGGTCCGCGTGAGCGAGGTCCGTGCCGGCGACCGCTTGCTGGTAAAACCAGGCGAGCGCATCCCGGTCGATGCGCGCATTCTCTCCGGGATCACGGCGATCGACGAATCCTCGATGACAGGCGAGCCGCTGCCTCGCGAGAAAGGCCCGGGCGACGAGGTCTTCGCGGGCACGTTGAATCAGAACGGCGTTATCGAAATCGATGCGGTCAAGGTCGGCGAAGATACCACGCTCGGCAAGGTCATCAAGCTGGTGGCTGAAGCGGAGGCGCATCGACCCGCCACAATCAAAGTGATCGACCGCTACGCGCGCTGGTTTACGCCTGCCATTCTCGCGTGCGCGGGGATCGCGTGGGCGCTCACGGGCGACGCGCATCGGGCCGTGGCCGTGTTAATCGTGGGATGCCCGTGCGCCCTGATCCTGGCTGCGCCGACCGCGGTGGTGGCCGCGTTAGGACGGGCGGCGCGGTCGGGCGTGCTCATCAAGGGCGGACAGTACCTCGAAGAGGCGGGCCGCGCGGATACCGTGTTGTTCGACAAGACGGGCACCTTGACGGAAGGCAAGCCGTGCGTCAACGAAATCGTGGCGGCGGAAGGAATCGCGTCCGAAACGGTGCTGGCATGCGCCGCAAGCGTTGAGCAAGGCAGCACGCATCCGCTCGCGCGGGCCGTGCTTGGCGCCGCGCGCGAAGCGAATATTGATATACCGCGCGCCGAAAACATGTTCACGGAAATCGGGCTCGGTGTTCGCGCAACGGTCGACGGATCGCTCGTGGAAGTGGGCAGCGCCTATATTGGCGGCGGAACGCTGAGTGTGCCGATGCCGTTGCGCGCGGAAAAGGAGCGCATCGAGGCTACCGGCGCGACCCCGCTGATGGTCTATCGCGACAAACACCCCATGGGTATTCTTAGTGTCGCCGATCCGATTCGGACTGCGGCAAGAGCGACGCTCGAGGATCTTCGGATATTCGGCATCCGCCACATGGGCATCCTTTCCGGCGATCACGAAAAGGCCGCACAACGCGTCGCCGAGGCTGCGTCGGCGGAAGCGGTCTGGGCCGGACTCAAGCCCGCGGGCAAACTCGACGTGATCCGGGAGTTCCAGCGCAAGGGCCATTCTGTCGTATTCGTCGGAGACGGGATCAACGACGCGCCCGCGCTGGCCACAGCCAATGTGGGTATCGCCATGGGCGCGGCAGGAACCGACGTCGCGCTCGAAACGGCGGACATCGCGCTGATGCACGACGACATCGCAAAGCTGCCGTTCCTCGTCCACCTCGGGCGCAAGACGCTGAAGGTCATCAAGTGGAATATCGCGTTCGGATTGGTCTTCAACGCGGTGGCGGTCGTCGCAAGCGGCAGCGGCTACCTGACGCCGATCATGGGCGCAATCGTCCACAACTTCGGGTCGGTCCTCGTCGTGCTCGTAGCGGCAAGCCTCGCGTTTACCTCGGATCGGCGGCCTCTGCGAGACTGAACCGAATCGAGGCCGCCTCTATCGCGACGAGAGGTCTACTACGTCCACGAAGTCCAGCGCGTCCATGCCCGCGCTCAGTTGATCAGGATGTCGCCGTTCTTCGTTTGCAGCGTGATGCGATAGGGTCCCGCCGTTGTCTTGACGAATTCCTGGAAGTCCTTCTTGATGCTTCCGGTCAGAGGGATGGCGGAATGGACGGCGCCGTTCTCGGCGGTGGCCGCGAGCGACGCATCGCACTCCGGCGGGAGGAGAATGCTGATGCTGCCCTGTTCGGCGCGCACGTCGTAATCGCCGCTAACGCCTTCGAACGAGATGATGCGGATGTCGCCGCCCGTGCCGCGCGCGACGATTTCGGCATGCGGCGATTCGATCACGGTCTTGCCCTGCGTGTGGGTGGTCGTCATCTTGGCGGCGATGTCTTTCAGGTGAATCGTGCCGTAGAACGCCGTGGCATTCACGGTCCCGGTGCAGCTTTCCGCCTGAACGTCGCCCTTCTGATTCTCGATCGCCGCCTCGCCTTTGCATCGCGCGATGGCGGCGCTTCCAGCGGCTTGCTTCACCTTCACGGCGCCGGCCATGTCCTCGCTGGAGGTCTGGCCGTCCTGCGCCTGAATGTCGAGGGCCACCGAACGCGGGCACTCGATATCGAGATCGACGCGGTACGAAGTACAGCCGAGCGCCGCCATGTTGTCGGTTACGGAGGTTACGATCTTGAGGGTGCTTTCGGTGGCTGTCGCGCGCGCATCGAGGGCTTGCAGGGCGGCGCGCGCATTCGACTGCGATTGAACGCGCACGAGCTTCGTGCATTTCACGCGGACCTGATCGGTATCGGTCCCCTTGACGACGATGTTGCCGGGAATGGCCTCAACCGCGAGCTGGCCGTTTTCGAAGATGGGTTGGGCAAGCGTCTGAACGTCCTGGAACGGCTGGCTCGCTTCGAGGCTGGCGGGCTGCGCCACCGGAGGCGCGCCTTCGCGCTGAATGACGATGTTGGCGAATGACGCGCGGAGGTTCACGTGTTGCGACGTGGTGGGATTCACGGTGCGCGCGATGGCGAAGTCTTTTTCCGAGGCGCGCCCGAGGGGAAGGTCGGATTGAATCTCGCCGAACAGGACGGTGGCCGCGAGATCGGGGATCTCGTTCTCCGGCACGTAATACGTGATGGCTCCGCTCTCGCTCACGACCTCGATAGTGGCCTCCGGCGCGACCTGGCGAATTTCGACGGCGCCCCGGAAGTTGCCGACCTTCAGCGTCCCGGCGATGTTGCGGAAATTGGCGCTCGCTCCGTAGAGGTCGAACGTGCCGCCCTGGCGCAAGCCTTGGACGATGATGGGGAATTCGCCGCGCGCGCGCACGGCGACGGGACCGCCGATATCTTGCAGTTCGACCGCGCCGAAGCGCGAGTCAATCGAGATGGAACCTCCGGCGCCCACGATCGCGGTGTCGCCGAAATCGTTCCGGCAGGTCACCGCTGCGTCGCGCGGGACAGTGATGTCGTAGTTCACTTCGATGCTGGGCTTGCCTTTGTCGGCGCGCAGCTCGGGCAGTTCGGTGTGGACGTCAACCCGGTTGTCGTTCGACGTGACCTGCACGTTGATCCCGTTGCCGATCTCGGCCGCCAATTCAGCAGTCTCGGCGCGCACGGAAATCTTGGCGGTGACCCCGACGACCTGGCTGTCCCACACGCTCACGCGGATCTGGCCGAACTCGTTGGCCACTGACACGAGCGGCCCCGCGGCGACCGGAAAGCGTTCGGCATAGTCGCGCGATTCCGTCGCGCCGCCCGCGTCGCCCGATCCGAAACCCAAGCCGGGGCCGATCAGGTTCTGGGCTTTTTCGCCAACAAGATTCAAGCCGCGCGCGACGTCGTCGAAGACGGTGCCGACGCGGTTAATCAGTTCCGATTGCGCGAACGCGAGCGGGGCAAACAACAGGAAGAGGATTGCGAAGGCCGGGCCGCGATAGAGGTGAGGCCTGGCGTTCACGGACGCGGCTCACAAACTGCGGTCGACGTAGAGGTCGCGCAACGTCTGCGCCTGGCGCTGAAGATTGCTGTCCATCAGACGGCTTGCGCGCTGGCAACCCGGATTGCGCTCGAGGGCTGCCTTGGCCGCTTCGAGTTCGTCGTTGAGCGCGTTGACGGCGCGGCGCCGTTCGATCTCCCACGCATTGGGGGCCTTCTTGGACGGGACGCTGACGGCGGAAGCAAGCGATTGAATCTCGGCGGTGGCTTTACGGATTGCCTCGGGCGAGAGGCCCGGCATCGAGGGCTGCGTGGCCGCGGTTGCGGCGAGACCTTCCGGCGCGCGGGCGCCTGAGTTCAACGCGGCGCTGAAACACACGGCGCTGACGACAAGGATGGCCGCGGCATAGGCAAACGCTTTGACCAGCTTAACGGGCAGTGTGGTCCGCGCGCGCGCCTGCATGGCGCGGCGTTCGGTCTGGGCGGCGAGGAGGATGCGCGCGGTGAGATCGCTGGAAGGGTCCAGTTCCGGGGCTTCGCCAACGAAACTGAGCGAGCGGCGGATGCCTTCGACCTCAGCTTTGCAGGCGGGGCACATTGCGAGGTGCCCGCCGGTCTTGGCGGACAACGCGGTCCGTCGATCCACCAAACTCTCGGCATAAGCGAACAGCTCATGCTTGCCAGGATGCCGCTTCATCCTTACAGCCCTTTCACACGTATTCCCTAAACTTCTCCAACAGCGGCCGGAGCGCCCGTTCCGCCCGCACGACTCGTGATTTCACTGTGCCCACAGGGGCATTGGTTATCGATGCAATCTCCTCGTACGGCAAGTTCTGGTACCGCAAGAGGACAAACGCTTCCCGTTGATGCTCGGGGAGTTGTTTGAGTGCCACGTTTACCGCCTCGGAAACTTCGCCGCGCTGGAACTGGGCCAGGACGCTGGCGCGTTCGTCGCCGACATGGTCCATCGGGTCGAACTCGTCGCCGTCGTTGGACTTGGAGTTCCAGAACGACGTGAGGCTGAACAGTTTGGGCCGGCGCTTCGCGCGAAGCCACTCTTTCGAGACGATGTTCGAGGCGATCGCGTAGAGATAGGTCGTAAATTTCGCCGTAGGCTCGTACCGTTGCGCGTTCTTGACCAGCGCAAGAAAGGCTTCCTGCGTCAGCTCTTCCGCGACTTGCCGGTTTTGAACCATGCGGTACATGTAGTTCAACACGCCTTTCTGATGGCGCCTGACGAGTTCCTCGAAGGCTTCTTCAGAACCGGCGCCATGTTCGAGCATGAGGGTTTCGTCCGCGCGTTCGCGCAGAGGCAGCCCTTCCCGCTCGACCACCCTCAACGGGGTTGTCGACCGGAACGCTACGACGTTCTGAAGACCTTCCGCCATGGACTCGCCACTTTCCCCAATTGGGGTCAATGCGTTTCTCCTTATTGAATCCTCGGAACTTGAGAAAAGTTCCAACACAATTAAGCGAATTATACCAGGTCGGCTTTGGAAAGTAAAACAGGTTCCACAAACCGCCCAGAGCCGCTTTCGACAGACCAAGTCCAGGTGAGAGGCGGTATTTACTTGACCAAATCTAAGATTAATATTCTTAATATAGAGAATGAAATCGAGTTGGTGGCCCAGGAGCCGAATGGTACGACACCGGGGCGCACGGCTGGCAAGCGGACTGGACAGCCCAAGTCGCGTGTTGTTCGTTCTTGAATCGGGGAGATGGTACAATCCGTGGCAATCAGCGTAGGAGGATTGACGTATGGCGGCAGGCGTGGCGTTTGCGGTAGCGGCACATCCGGACGATATCGAGTTCATGATGGCGGGGACGTTGCTCATGTTGGGCAGGGCGGGGTATGCGCTGCACACGATGAATTTGTGTAACGGCTCATGCGGGACGGCGCTCGAGGATCACGACACGATTATTGCGCGGCGGACGTCGGAAGCGCGCGAGGCGGCCAAGGCGCTGGGCGCGGTGTTCCACGAGCCATTGGTAGACGACCTGGACTTGTTCTACGAGCGGCCGACGTTGAACCGCATGGTATCGATCGTGCGCGAGATCGAACCAACGATCATGCTGATTGCGTCGCCGCAAGATTACATGGAAGACCACATGAACGCGTGCCGGGTCGCGGTGACGGCCGCGTTTTGCCGCGGCATGAGGAACTATCCTGCGGAGCCGCCATCAGCGCCGATTCCGGGCGAAGTAACGTTGTACCATGCGCTGCCGTGGGGCCTTCGCGACAGCCTGCGCCGGGTGATGCAGGCAGGGCAATACGTCAATGTCGGGCCGGTCCTGTCAGTGAAGCGCGCGGCGCTCGCGTGCCATGCGAGCCAGAAGGAATGGCTTGACTCGAGCCAGGGGCTGGACAGCTACCTGATCACGATGGAGGCGATGTCGCGCGAGGTGGGCCGGCTCTCGGGCCGGTTCGAATACGCGGAAGGCTGGCGGCGCCATCTTCATCTCGGGTTCTGCTCGGAAACGGCCGATCCGTTGAGCGAGGCGCTGGGCGAGGATTGCATTGTGTCCGAGGCCTACGAACGCGCGCTCGAAGGCCGATAGGTTCGTCTCGTAAGACGGGCTATGTTAGACTTCGCGCAAGTCCTTGACTTCAGGTGTCATTCTGAGCGAAGCGAAGAATCTCACACTAATCGATGCTTTTGCCTAGAACGAGATTCTTCGCTTCGCTCAGAGCGCGTGAAGAAATTGTGAAACGCGGGTACTTTGCCTCTTGACTACGTATTGCCTGTCATCCTGAGCGCAGCGAAGGATCTCATAAGCATAAGAGGCCTATACGCATAGCGAGATCCTTCGCTGCGCTCAGGATGACAGAAAGGACGGAGCCGACAAAGGAAAGCGCAAGACTTTGACATTTCTTCACAGGCTCTCAGAATGACAGGAAACCGGGGCCGACATATTGCGAGCCCGCGGCTCGTGCGTGGCTACTAAAAGTCTCTAACGGGCGATTGCAGCCTTTTTGGATTCGATGGTGCGGATATTCCATTCCGATAGTCCGGATACGTTGGGCGCGCATCGCCGCGCCATGCTGGTCCTCGTCGCGATCATTCTTCTTGCGGCGGCGTTGCGGCTTCACGGGCTGGCGGCGCGAAGCATCTGGTACGACGAGGGGTTCACGCTTGCGTATGCCACGCACGTGGACACGTCGTTCCGCTTCCTGTCGCCGGACGTTACGTCGGATGCGCCCATGATGGCGGTCTTGATCCGCATCTGGGAAGCGGTACTCGCGTGGATTCCGGGGCTGGCGCCGGGGACCTATGCCTATGACTTCCTGCTGCGGTTGATCCCATGCGTGTTCTCATTGCTCGCGGTACCGTTGGTGTATCTGCTTGCGCGGGTCCTAATCGAGGAGGAAACGCCGGCGCTGATCGCGGCGGGCCTGTGCGCAATCAGCCCGTTCCAGGTGTATTACGCGCAGGAGATCAAGCCGTATTCGCTGTATCTCGCCCTGTCGCTGGGCCTGCTGATCTGCCTCGTGAGGGCGCTTGAAACGGACCGCCTCAAGTACTGGATAGGCTACGTAGTCTTCCTGACGCTCTGCATCTACAGCCATTTCTTCTCGGCCTGGAACGGCCTGCTCGCGAACTTCTACATGCTCTTGCTGCTGTGGTGGCATCGGCGGCAGGTTTGGAAGTGGGCCGGCGCGCAGATCGCGGTGCTTGCGCTGGCGTTGCCCGCAATCATTCTCGCATGGCATATCAACCACTTCTTTGAGTCAATCACGACCCTCTACACCATTCCGCCGGATCTCAAATCGGGTTTCATCACCTTCAAGACCTTCTTCGCAGGATACGGGCCTCGCGGCGCCGTTTACTGGAGTCTGTTCGTGGTCGCCGCGGCCCTGTTCGTGTACGCGCTGATTGCGCTACGGAATAGGCCCCGCCGGCTCGTGTTCGTGCTGGTGTTTACGGTCGTGCCCATCGCGGCCAACGTGATCGTGTGGAGGCTGCGGCATTTCCCTATGTACGAGCACCGCCTGTTCATTCTGGCCAGCGCTGTGGCGTACATCACGGTCGCATACGGCCTGTACCGTTTGCCGAACCGGATTCTAACGGGCGCGGGGATTGCGCTGATGGCCGCGCTTACCGTCCCGTGCCTCGCGGACTTCTATGCGTTCCGGTTGCACCCGGCCACGTCGCACCGCATGGGGGTCCGGTACAAAGTGCAAAGCCGCGATGCAGCCGCGTACGTTGCGTCGCAATGGCAGCCGGGCGACCTCGTCGGCCACGCCGCCCACTTCACGTACTTCCCTTTCCTTTACTATCTTCAGGGCAAAGGCATCGAGCAGTTCCCGCTCCGCCTTAGTGAAAGCGAACGGGAGGGCTTTCTCGGAGCGTATCCCCACGAAGCGGTCTGGGACCTTTATGGCGCAATTCCCACGCGCATCGAACCGGTTGTTGCACGGGCGCAACGCCTGTGGTGGATCGAATCGTGGTGGGAGCCGAACGATCTTAACGACATGGTGATCTTGCAGCGGGCGTGGCTCGACGCCCACTGCGTTCGGACGCGCCGCGTGCCCCTCGACGGGCTTACCGTGTATCTCTACGAGAACCGGCCCGAAACGTTGCGCGGGGCCGCGCGCGACCGTGTTATCGATCAGGGTGGATGGGCGCTGACGTATTACGACCTCGCCGGAGATGCGACCTCTGAGACGCGTGACGACTTGCGACGGTCTCTCGAAGGCGATGCCGGGCGCGCTCCAGAAGGGCTAGACGCGCGATTCGATTTGACCGTTGCGGATGCGGGCGGCGTGACGCTGAACGACACGCGCGTCGACACGCGATTCGGCGAGGATTCGATCCGCCTGCCCGAACTGGGCGTCGAATGGCGCGAAGGCGGGACCTCGCGGCTGGGCGTGCTCGACTATTCGCTCTTGGCGCTGGATGCCGAACGCAAGGCCGGCGTGCTGGCCCCGTTTCCGCTGCTCGCGGACACGGCGTTCATGTATCAATGCACCGTGCGCAACGTTTCGGCTGTCCCTCGGCAACTCGAGTGCCGGATCTACGCGGCGGCGATGGCGATCGAACCGATGGAGTTTACCGCGGGCGACTGCCAGTCTCCCGTTTGGTCGCCGTGGTTTCAAGAGGCCGCGGTCATGCCCCCGATTCGCACGACGGCGTTTACCATGAACGCGCACTTGACCCGAGGAATGCCCGGCGGGGATTTCGTCTACAAGGACCTCGCGATGGCCCCAGGCCGGTACGACGTCTTTGTCCGGTGCAAGATTAACGGGGAGCCGGTCAATCACTGGCGCGCGCATATCCGTTGCAGGACGCGCGACGCGGCGGGCACGGAAACGCCTGTCGGCCCCGTAATGACGAACATACCGTCGCACCCCTACGAGTGGATCTGGCGCCAGGCCGGCACGTTGGAGTCGAACGGCGAGCCGTTCCGATTGGAGTTCGCCGCGTACAACGAGGATTGGCTTAAGAACGCGTACTTCGAACTGGGCCGGGTCCTTTTGATGGATGCCGATCCGCAAGCGCCGCCGGGCCAGATTGCGATGCAACAGCGCACGATTCCGCTGCCGCCAGGCGAGACCCGGCCGCTTGCATTTTCGTCGCATCTGAATGACGGCAGGCCTCGATACACGGTGATCGAAATCGAGGACCCGAACACGCACGAGCTGCGCAGCCTGTCGTTCCGCACGTCGAAGCGTTAGGGGGCTGTGGTACAATATCGGTGGCAGTTGCTCGTTCCGCATGATGGAAACCAGCCGCAGGAATGCTAACGGTGAAGACTTGGCGATACCTTATTATCTTCGCGGGGATTACCGCCGCATGCCTGCTCGCGTTTGGGGTCGTGTCGTTGCGCCGCTCGTTGGCGCCCGCGGTTCCCAAACCCAACGTGGTACTGGTGGTCCTCGATGCGTTGCGCGCGGACCGGGTCTTCGCGGAACGGAACCGGACGCCCCTGATGCCGTGGCTCGCGCGCTTCACGCAGCAGGCCGTCCGGTTTAATCACGCCGTAACGCCCTGCACGTGGACACGGCCCGCCATGGCTTCCATTCTCACGTCGCTCCATGTTGACACGCACCAGGTGTATTTCAGCAGCGACCCGCGCGACAAGGACCATGTCCTTTCGGATGCGCTGCCCAAGAGCTTCGAGACCATGGCTGCCTATCTCAAGAAGGCCGGCTACCACACCGTGGCGGTCCAGACGAACGGCAATCTCACGAACGAACTGGGATTTGCCGAGGGCTTCGATTCGTACGAGTTCGATCATGACGCTCCGGCGAAGGCGGTCACGGACCGGGCCCTCGCGCGCCTCGATCGCCTCGAAGCGCCGTTCTTTCTGTACGTGCATTATCTCGATCCACATCTGCCGTACACGCCTCCGGATTCGTATCGAAAACTCCTGGGGTTTCCGCCGCCGCTCGATCCGAAAGAACTCGAGGTCGTCACGCATTTCATGGACTACTTCTGGGATTACGTCGACTTTCTGACCGGCGCCAAACCCAAGCCCGACATGCCGCCGCTCTCGCCCGAGGCGCAGGAGGCGGTGCGCACGCTATACGATGGCGAGGCGCGTTATCTCGACGACGAACTGGGCCGCTTCCTCGACCGTTTGCGCGCGCGGTACCCCGACTCGATCCTCGTGATCCTGGCCGACCATGGCGAGCATTTCTGGGAGCATGGCTACCTCGGACACGGCATGACGATGTACGAGGAGGAATTGCATGTCCCGCTCGTGATTAGCGCGCCGGGTCTTGCGCCGCGCGTGGTCGACGAAACCGTGGACACCGTGGACGTGCTGCCAACGATCGCGGCGTTGCTCGGGCTCGCGCCGAATCCTGGCTGGCAGGGCTCGAGCCTGTTCGCGAATCGCCCGGACGGCGCGATGACACCCGCGTTCTCGTACACCCGCGCGCCGTGGCCCGCGTGCAATGTGGATCGGGAAATGGTTATCGTTGGAAATCAGAAGCTTATCGCGGACCGCCGAAATCGAAAGCTGGAGTTGTACGACCTTGCCGCCGATCCGAAGGAACGCAAGGATCTCGCGGCGGACCGCCCGAAGGCCGTGGAGACGTTACGCGCGTTGCTCGACAAGCACCGCGAGGAGAACATCGAGGCGCGCAAGAACAGCAAGCGCAGGCAGGTGCAGCTTGACGAAGCCACGCGCGGACGATTGAGAGAACTTGGGTATTAGGACAAAGGAATTCTCTATGCCGCATTGCAGGAATATTGGCCGCAGTGGCCGGGCGGCGATCCTAGCGGGATTGGCGTGCCTGATCGCTAGCATTGCGTGCTCTGCGCAGAACAAGCCGGAGACCGTAACGCAGGAACAGCAGGAAGGCATCGATCAACTGAACACGATCGGGTATTTGGGCGCGGAGAACCCGGCGGTTGAAAAGTCCGGCGTTACGATGTACGACAAGGATATGGCCTATCGCGGGTTGAATCTCTACGTGGCGGGGCACGCTCCGGAAGCGACGCTGATGGACATGGACGGCAAGGTGCTCCACACCTGGCGTTGCGAGTTCAATACGGTGTGGCCGGGACGCAAGCCACCGACGGAAGACGCCGGGGCCTCCAACTGGCGTCGCGCGCGGCTGTTCGATAATGGCGATCTGCTGGCCATCTTCGAAGGCGTCGGTCTGATTAGGATTGACAAGGACTCGAAACTCCTCTGGACGTTTTCGGGCTACGCGCATCACGACATGAAGATCATGGAGAACGGCGACATCTTCGTGCTGACGCGCAACGCGCACATGGTCCCGCGCGTCAACGCCGACAAGCCGATCCTCGAAGACGGCATCGCGCTGCTCGACGGGCAAGGCAACGTCAAGCGCGAGGTGTCGATGCTCGAAATGATCGAGCGCTCGCCCTATTGGCCCCTCGTGAAAGGCCTGATTCCGAAGGAGGGCGGCGACATCTTCCACACCAACACGCTGCAATGGCTCGACGGGTCGAAGGAGAAGTTGTCGCCCTTGTTCAAACGCGGCAACATCCTGACTTCCTTGAAGACCATTAATGTGCTCGCGATTGTGGATTTCGACGCGGCGTCGATTGTGTGGCTGCGGCCCGGTCCATGGGAAGGCCAGCACGAACCGGTCCTGCTCGATAACGGCAACATCCTGCTGCTCGACAACAACCGGTTCTGCGACTACTCGCGCGTGGTCGAGTACGAGCCGTTCACCGCGCATATCCCGTGGTACTACATGGGCACGCCGCCCAGCAACTTCTTTACAAAAGCGTGCGGCGCGTGCCAGCCGCTGCCGAACGGCAACATCCTGATCGTCGAGTCCGAACACGGGCGCGCGTTCGAGATCACGCACGACAAGAAGATGGTCTGGCGTTACGTGACACCGCATACCATCGGCGAAGGCAAGGACAAACTCGTTGCGTATATGTACGATCTCGTCCGTCTGAAGCCCGATACGCCTTTGGACTGGCTCAGCAAGTAGCGCAATGCAGCGACATAACCGGCAAGGAGAAGAGTGATGGCGGATCATATTTGCCCATGGTGGCTCGCGTACACGTTCGACCATCCGTTGAGGCGGCTGGCGTACAAGCCTGAAGTCCTGCTTGCGCCCTATCTTCAGCCCGGCATGACCGCTCTCGATATCGGGTGCGGGATGGGGTATTTTGCGATCGGCATGGCCAAGCTCGTGGGCGCGCAGGGGCTTGTCATCCCGATCGACATGCAGCCCCAGATGCTCGAGGTGCTCATGAAGCGCGCGGCGAAGGCCGGCGTCGCGGCGCAGATTCGGCCGCATTGCTGCACGGCGGACGATATCGGAACCCACGGTCCGGCGGATTTCGCGATTGCGTGCTATATGGTGCACGAGGTCCCGGATGCGCCACGGCTCCTAGCGCAAGTGCGCGGCAATCTGAAGCCGGGAGGCCGTTTCATGATCCTGGAACCGAAAATCCATGTTACGCGCCAAGCGTTCGCCGAGACCATCGAGACTGCAACCGCGTCAGGTTTCTCGGTTGTGGAAACGCCGCGGGTCGCGCTCAGCCAGGCCGTTGTTCTTGCCAATACCGGGCCGCAGGTGTAGCATGGATCGTTGAGGCTGGCGTCATGAAACACCGTTCCGAACTTCAAGAACTGCTCGCCGATTTCACGATGCCCGCGGATCCGGCGCTTGTCCGCAAAGAAATCGACGGCGCGATCCGGTGCCTGGCGTGCGCGAACCGCTGCCGTATCGTCGAGGGCAAGGCGGGCATCTGCTGCGTGCGCATGCATCGCGACGGCGAACTCCGCGTCCCGGGCGGCTACGTCGCGGGCATGCAGGTCGATCCCATCGAGAAGAAGCCCTTCTTTCACGTGTTTCCGGGGCGCGACGCGCTGTCGTTCGGCATGCTCGGGTGCAACTACCATTGCCCGTTCTGCCAGAACTGGATATCGAGCCAGGTCCTTCAAGACGACGCGTCGACGGGCACGCCGCATATCATCAAGCCGGAGCGGCTCGTGGCCACCGCGGTTGACGAGGGCACGCCGGTTATCGTGAGCACGTACAACGAACCGCTGATTACGGCGGACTGGGCCGCGAAGATCTTCGAGAAGGCCCGCGAGCATGGCATCGTTTGCGGGTTCGTGAGCAACGGGCATGCGACGCCGGAGGTCATTGCGTTTCTGCGGCCATTGATGCAATTGTTCAAAGTCGACCTGAAGTGCTTTACGGAGGAGGGCTATGCCGAGGTTGGGGGCAAGCTGAAGGCCGTACTCGACACGATTGCGTCGCTCAAGGAACAAGGGTTCTGGGTCGAGGTCGTGACGCTGGTCATTCCAGGGTTCAATGACGACAACGCGCAGTTGAACGGGATCGCTCGGTTCGTCGCCGGAGTTTCGCCGGACATCCCCTGGCATGTCACCGCGTTTCATCCGGATTACAAGATGCGGGACCGTGGGCCGACGCGCGCGTCGGAGATCCAAAGGGCTATCGATGCGGGGCACGACGCGGGGCTGCATTTCGTCTACGCGGGCAACATGCCCGGAGCGATGGGAAGCGTTGAGAACACGTTCTGTCCTTCGTGCCAGGCCTTGCTGATCGAGCGCGAGGGATTCTCGATCCTGAACAATTGTATGGCGGGCGGGCAGTGTCCGGATTGCGGCGCGTTCATTCCCGGATACTGGGAAGCCGATCCCGTGCGCCGTTCGACAGGACTCGCCTCACCGCGCCGGCCGCGGTAGGCTGTGGCGCATCAACCTTGCTCGTCGAGGATTGCGGCACTCTGGGCGCGTAAGTCGCGCAGTTGTTGCTCCTGCTCCTCCGAGAATGACCCGAGGCGTTGGCCATACAGGTCCAGCCAAATCGCCAGTCTCTCGCGCGCGTCGTCGTCCAGCGCAAGGTCCGGATGGACGGCCCGATTGTCCATCGCGGCCCACAGGGCGCCTGCGCGCGCGCCGTCCGCGCCATCCATGGAGTACCCGCGCTGATACGCGGCGGCGACCGAGGCACGCAAGCTGGGTGATCCGAAATCGGCCAGCGCCGCGTACGCTTTGTCCGGCGTCAGATCGATGCGCGATCCCGGCGCGCCGGGTTGGTGGCATTGGACGCATAGCCGGTCAAGCGCGGGCTGAACAAGCCGGTCGAATCGCATCGGCCAAGTCCCTTCGGGCCCCGGCGCGATCTTCGACGGCGGGCGGCGCATGGCAAGCGCGCGCTGAGCGGGCGGCGTCTGCATGCGCGGCTCGTGGCATCCGACGCAGCTCACGGTCTGGCCGGGCTGGGCGTACGTGGCACTGCGCATGGTCTGGATGGCCATGCCCTGCGCGTCGAGCGCCTGGAAGAACACGATGAGGCTTGCGGGAACCATGAAGTACGCGGAACCGTCTTCTTCGACGGGGACGGTACCGAGGACACACTTGCCGGGGTCATCGTTGGTAAGCCCCATGTTGGGGAGGTTCATGGTCGGATGCGTCTTAGGCGGCACCGCAACGATGCGCAACGCCTTGACGCTGCCGCGCTGCGTGTTCTTCAGTCCTCGGTACACGTCCGTCACGAGGAACCGTCCGGCGTGCTCTTCGTCCCACTGCACCGAACTCGCGAGGACCGGCGGTTTCGGACGCGCGCGCAACGGCAGCGGGCATTCGGAACCGATCTCGGGATCGCGATAGAGCAGTTCCTTGTGGTTGTTCTCGGCATCGAAAAGGTAAATCCCCATGCCGTTGGGAGGACGCAGCGTGCCTTGCGCTATCTGGGTTTCGCAGCCCCATGCGACGAGGTAGAACCGCTCGGATAACGGCCACGGGCTCGTGTAGTAATTCCCGGACCATGCCTCGATCTCGGGGAATCGGACCTCGGGGGTCAGACGCTGGATTGGCGTTGTGCCTTCGGTGCCCTGCGTGGGATCGAGCAGGGCCAGGCTGCCCATCGTCTGCGCGTGATGGCCCGATCCCGTGAACACGACCTTGTGCGATCCGGGAACGCATTGCGGCTCGAAGGTGCAATGCGGCGCTATCGTGTAATTCTTGTAGACGAGCCGCGCCTGGGTCCCGTCGGGGTGCATCGACCATAAGCTCATATACGGCATGTTCGAGCGATCGATGTAGTCCCACCGGGAATAGAGGATCGTGCCGTCGTCCGCAACGCTTGGGGTCCATTCGAACATCTCGAAAGGCGAGATCGCGCACACGTTCTTGCCGTCGGCGTCCATGGTGTGCAGCGTGTACACGGCGACGGGGCGCTCGGGGCCGCCACCGCATCGGACGTAGCTATCCGGAAGGGCGGCATCGCGCATCGAACGCCGGGCAGAATCCGGTCCGCATTGGAGCGACTGGCCGCGCCGCGTCGACAAGAACACGATGCGCCCGTCGGGCAGATAGCGCGCATCGAAATCGTCGTACTTGCCCGAGGTCAACTGACGCAAGCCCGCGCCTTGGAGGTTCATCTCGAACACGTGATAGAACGCGTCTTCCGGGAGATGGCTCTTGTCGAGTTTGTTCTGATCCGCGGCAAGATTGGGATAGTAACGGCACCATGCGAACAGAACGCGCGTGCCGTCGTACGACAAGGATGGCCGGAGGAAGCTGCCTTCTTCGCGGAATCCGCCGGTGACGCACGTTACCGAGGGCGAGTCGCCGGCAAAGTCCCGCAACAGGAAGAGTCCGCCGCCCGGCCTCGACCACCATCCGTAATACTGGTCGGACATGTGGCTGAAACTTCCCGGCACGCGTTTGACGAAGAGGAGCGTGTCGAAGTCGATAGCGGGATGTTTGAGCAAGAGGCTTCGCACAAGTTCGTGCGCGCAGATCCCTTCGCGTTCCGTACATTGGCCCGGCGGCAGCATTGCGAGTTGTGCTTGAAATGCTCTGAGCCGCTCCGCTTCGTCCCGGACGTCGCGCCCCCCCTCCCCCACTTCGGCGAGCAGCCGATCGGCATAGGCGGCGAGCGCGCGCGTGCGCTTGTCCCAATCCGCAGGCTGCATCTCAAGATGATTCGTGGACCATTGGGAGGTCTTGACCTCGTCGGCGGGACGCTTCAACGCAAGGTTGGTTTCCGGCGCGTCAGGACCGAAGACTTCGACTTCGTCGAGATGCAAGTACGTCGTGTCCGGCACTTGGACGCGGATGTACCGCGTGGCTACGCCTTCGAGTGACGCCGTCAGCGGCGGCCCGTTCTTCGCCCCGTAGAAGACGGTTCCGTCGTGCGTGTAGACCGTGCGCCACGCCGTGCCATCGTCCGACGCGAGAACAGAGAGGCGGGCGGCGCGGTCCGCCATGTCGCACCGGTTCCAGACCACGACGCGCGCCACGGGCGTAACGGCGCCTAGGTCGACTTGCCACCACGGGTTCGCAACGCAGTCCGTGTGGAAACCCCACGCGCCGTCCTTGATGCCGTCGCAACCGCCTGCGGCGTCGCCCTGGGTGGTCACTTCGAGCGAAGTCGAGAGCACGGACTCTTGCAGCCGCCAATCGGCTTCGATTTGGGAACGCATATCGAGCGCGGCCGCATGGAGGGACGCGAGGCCGATGAGAAAAGCAACGACATGCGGCAAACGAGGCGTGGCCATCGGGGCTCCCGAAAATGCAATGGCGCCCCGAACAGGAATCGAACCTGTGTTTCAGCCTTAGGAGGGCCGCGTTATATCCACTTAACTATCGGGGCACGCAAACGATAACCATTCGAACGAAGGACAGGATACGCGGACAGGCATCGCGGGTCAAGCGTGGGTGCGCTCAGCGCTCTGTAGCTCCGCCTTCTTCGTGTTCTTGCTCGTGCTCGTGCTCGTAATCGAATTAATATCGAATCGCCGTTGCCTCTACAGAGCGACCGCTATTGCGAGGCTTTTGGCTTCTGCCAGCATTCGGCCGCGAGTAACCCGATTACGATTACGAGTCGTCATGAAGTGTGGCTTCACTCGGGAGAATAAAGATGCAGCGCGTCTCGTGTGGCGTACCGATACATCAAGGAACGCTGGACCTCCTGTCATTCTGAGCGAAGCGAAGAATCTCCTGGCAGGCGAAGCCTCTATCGCAGGTGAGATTCTTCGCTTCGCTCAGAATGACGGGGGGGCGGGTTTCGATTTTCGAAGTAGCACGAGCGCGAGTGCTACACGTGGCAAAGCCTGAGTTGGACGCGGTTGCAACGCCGCTGCCGGGACGTTAGGCTGATGCGCTGATGGGGCGGTTAGGAGGCCAAGACGGTATGGCGACGGCACTCGAGCGTTTTCTGGACTGCATGGAGTACCGGCCGGGCGATCGGCGGCCAAATCACGAACTGGGCGTGTGGCCGCAGACGATCGAACGCTGGCGCGTCGAACGCCCGGATGCGAGTCGGGATTTCTCGTGGAACTGGTTCGTGGGCGAAGCGGGCATCGATTTGGATTGGCGCGAGTACGTGCCGCTCCACTTCGGGTTCCTGCCGCCGTTCGAGCGCGAGGTAATCGAGGACACGCCGGAGTACGAGGTCGCGCGCAATGGGAACGGCATTGTGACCAAAGCGCTCAAGGCGGGCACGATGCACGGCGGGCGGATGTGCATGGACCAGTACCTCTCCTTTCCGGTCGAGCGCCCGGAAGATTTCGCGGCCATCAAGAAGCGCCTCGTGGCGGCCATCCCGGAACGCTATCCCGCCGACCTCGATGCGCAGATTGCGCGATGGCAAACGCGCGACTACCCCCTCGTGCTAGGCCACAATTGCGCCGCGAACGGGTTCTATTGGCGCGCGCGGGAGTGGATGGGCACCGAGAACCTGTCGCTGGCGTTCTACGAGTATCCGGGCCTTGTGCATGAGATGATGGAGTTCTACGCGGATTTGATCATCGAGACCAGCCGACCCGTCCTTGAGAAGATCCAGGTCGAGTACTTCGTGCTCAACGAAGACTTCGCCATGAAATCCGGGCCGCTGCTCGGGCCGGAACTCCATCGCGAATTCATCTTCCCGCATCTAAAACGCATGGTCGAGTTCTTTCGCTCGCACGGGACGAAGTACTTTGCCGTGGACTCCGACGGCGACCCGACCGCGCTCATCCCGAGCATGCTCGATGCGGGCGTCGATGTCGTCTGGCCGATCGAGCGCGCCTCGAACGTCAGCCCGCAACAATGGCGCAAACAATTCGGCCGCTCGTTGCGGCTCTGGGGAGGCGTGGACAAACGCGTCCTGATCGACCACGGCGATTACGAGCAATCCAAGGCGGCCATCCGCGAGCACCTCTGCGAGTTCATCCCGCTGATCGAGGAAGGCGGTTTCATTCCTACCATCGATCACACCGTGCCACCGGATATCTCGTGGGACAATTTCCGTTACTACATGGACTGCAAGGCGCTGTTACTAGAAGGGAAGTTCGAACAGATCTAGCTGTCTAGGAGTCATAAACAGACGAAACGAGAGTCCAATGCTCAAGGGCGTAATGCGGCTGGGAGATCGAGGGCGAAGATCTGCGAGGGGTCCAGGCCCGCGTAGGTCGTCTTCCGTTCGCCTTTTTCATCCGTATAGGGCATGGGTTTGGTGAAGGCTGCCATTGTGCCGTCGAGCGATAGGACAAGGTCGATGCGCGCTGGCTCGTCGCCGTGCGGCGTCAGGAATGTCGACTTGCCGAAGTCCGGACCCGGCGTGGCGCATGTGGCTGCGACGCCGTTGTCGCTGATGCAGAATACGTGCGTGCCGGAGGGGTTCCAGCGCAAGGCTGCTGCGGCGCCCTTCGCCAGATGCGTCACTTGCACGGGGCGCTTGGCAGGATCGGGATCGCGATCCGAGCCGTGCGACGGGATAACGAAGATCTGCGTCGTGCCGTCTTCAGCGTGGCCGTAATACGCGATGCGGCTGCCGTCAACGGTTCCGCGAACGACGCCGCCGGCCCACGTGTGCGTCAGGCGCCGGATGCTCACACCGTGCGGCGGCTTCGGATAACGTTTCGCATTACCGGAGTCCGCGGTCGTAATGTCGACATCCGCGGGGACGTCGATGACAAAGAGAGATTCCTCGTAGGACGCGCCGTCCTCGTTCCGGACTTTGCCGATAAATGCCCGCAACAAGCCTTCGCGCCCGACCCACGAGTCCGCGTAGGCCTTTTCGATTTCGCCGGGCTTCGCCGAATCCTTCGGTACCACCGGCACGAGGAGCGCGAAGTAGTGCGTCGCGCCCGCGGGAGCCCTCGGATTCTTCTCCATGTAGCCGACCGTGCGCTCGTATTGCGGCAGCAGGAAGTCGTCGTACGTGAAGCCGATCCGCTTGCCGTCGAGCGTGAATTCGTGCCGATGCGTGCCGCCTCGATGCGCGCCGGGGATCGTATCGCGCGAGGTCTCGATATCGCGCTTGTCCAGCCAGACCATCGTGCCGCTGCCATCGGCCAAGACCTCCGCGCCGTTGCGATTCGGTTTCCCATAGTAGCCACGCTCGGGCACGTCTTCGACTAGAGGGCCATGAATGAAGATGACCGTGTCCTCGACGGGCGAATAGGACGCCGCGCCTATGCCCGGCGCGGCCTGAGCGCCGGTGATGCGTTTTGCCGGCGTATAAAGTACCGTTTCCTTGCCCGTGGCGATCTCGACCTTCTCGATGGACGCGCCGTTATCGATGCCTGGCCCGATCGTCTCGCGGGTGTCGTAACAGAGAAAGCGTCCGTCGCGCGAGAAGTTGTCATTGTTATCCAGACAATGGTTCTTGTAGGAGAAGGTGATCTGTCGTTCCTGCGCTACAGCCCCGGCGGCGAGCGCCATTGCCCACAAGACCATCATCAGCGTCGAATCGAGCCGTTCCATAATTCCGCCTCCTTTGCGGTAAGCACTCATAGTATCGGCTTCGCGCGGCGCGCGCAATCCGATTCTCTCGCGCTGCTTGTAGTTCGTTCCTCGCGGTGGCAGTATAGTTTGCGTCGCTCAGAGTGCCTTTTCTTGACCAACGTCTGCTGGAGGGAACGAATCATGAATCGCATCGCCAGCCTGTTGCTGTTGCTTCTCTTGTTCGCACCGTTTGCCGTTGCGGCTCCGGCCGTCATCGGCGGCGTGGCCTACGATACGGTGGATGAAGGCGAACCCTTCGTCGAGGCGAAAACGCCGCCGCAACTGTGGCACGCGCCGAAGCCGTCCCGAACCGAAGCGCGCGCTGGCCTGATAGCGTTCACGGCGGACGATCCCGGCGAGTACATCCCGAAGCGCGTTCCTCGTGGGAGCGAGCGTGTCAAGGATCTCGATGTTCTTGTGACGCCGGGAGAGACCACGTCGTTTTCGGTGGGGGTCCATGCGTTGAAGCAACTGGAAGGGCTATCCGCTACGCTGGACTCGGGCGGCGCGCCGGTATCCGTGGAACTGAGGCATATGCACGCGTGGCCGCAACGGACCGGCTGGAAATCGCGGCAATGGTACATGACGCCCGAGCTCCTGCTTCCGTGTTCGGATGGGAAACGCACGGTTCCGGTCAAGGATGGCATCCTGAAAGAAGAACCGTTTGATCTCGAAGCCGGTACGACCACCGGGCTTTGGGTTACGGTGAAAGCGCCAACCGATGCCAAGCCGGGCCGATACAAGGCGACGGTGTCGATCGCGGGTCGCGGCGGGAATCCGTTGACGTTGCGCGTGAAACTCGAAGTCCTTCCGTTCAACCTGGTGCGGCCGCACGAGAAGAACTGGCTGTTGTATGCGGATTCGGCGCGCTGGCGGACCATGAGCGACGAGCAGGTAATGGCGGAACTCAGGGACTTTGCGGCGCACGGATTCAACGGGCTGGTCGAGGGACCGTTCGGCACGCTGGACCTGTCGGATATACGCTCGGGCCATGTGCGTTTCGACGACGCGCCTTACCGGAAGATCGCGGCGCAGTGCAAGGAAGCCGGAATGCCCGGCCCGCATGTGTGCCAGTTGGGAGGCATGCCGGAAAAAGTCCGCAAGGCATTGGGGATCGAGTGCGACCTACAGAAGGACTCGTGGCCGGAAGCGCTCCGCAAGGGCATCACGGAGGTGGCGCGAACGGTGGTCGAGACCACGAAGGACGCGGGCGCGCCGTGGTACTTCTACGGGGTCGACGAACCGAAAGGCGAGAACACGTACGCGATTCAGGATTACCAGTGCTGGCACGACGCGGGCGCGCTGACCTATGCGACGTTCTACCAGATCGATTTCCTCGAAAAGGCGTCCGCGTTTTTGACCACGCCGTGTTTTGTCTCGGGCCTCATCAGTAAAGAATCGAAAGCCGTCGAAGCGCGCGACGCCTGCGCGAAGACGGGGTCGGAGTTCTGGTGGTACGGCACCGGCTGTTATGTGAATCCGTCGCCGCAGGAAGCCGGCGCGTATTACAACCGCTACGGCGCCGGGGTCTTCTTCTGGAAGACGGGCGCGAAGTGCCAGGTGACATGGACTTTCTGTCGTCCGCACGGGGACGTGTTCAACGATTTCGACGGATCGACCCAGAACAGCGCGGAGCCGAAGGAGCAGGCCACGGCGTACCCGCATTTCCTGCGCCCCAACGATTGGAGCACCTACCAGGGCGCTATCCCGACGGTCGCCTGGGAATCGTTGCGCGAGGGCTACAACGATTACCTTTATCTCAACACGCTCGTGTCCGCTATCGAACACGCGCGCGCAAGCGGTGACGCATCTCTGAAGCGCAAGGCGGACAAGGCGGAACGCGTGATGAACGGCCTTGTGTCGGAAGTACCGTGGCAGAATCCGATGAGCCGCCCGAAGCACGATCAATCGGCACTCTTGCCGCGCAACCTCGATCGGGTGCGGCGGGCTGTTGCCGGCCAGATCCTTGCCCTGCAACCACGAGAACATTGACGGCGAGGCGGGGTCCGGTGTGGCAGTCGCAATCGAGAAGTGGTGGTCGATTACGATTACGATTACGACCACCACTACGATCACGATCACGACCACGGGTGGAAACGCCTGCCCCGTGGATTGACGCAGTTGGCGGGCAGTTGGCCGCGACTTGGAAGGAACGAGAGGGCGTCTTTTGACGGCGTCTCGGAGCGCATCTATACTATGCCGCAAGCTGCTCATAGCACCTCACCGAGGGAAGCGCACGGTCATTCATGAAACATGCAGAGCATTCTTCCGCACGTGGTAGCGCGGCCCTTGCCGCACAGTTCCCACCGGTAGCCACGGTCTTCGTTTCGAGCGCGTGCATCATGGTGGTCGAGCTTGTGGCCGGCCGCCTGTTCTCGCGCTATCTCGGACAATCGTTGTACACGTGGACGGCGGTTATCGGCGTGGTACTGGCCGGTATCTCCGTGGGCAATTACGCCGGGGGGCGCATCGCGGACAGATCGAGCCGGCGCGCCGTGGTGGCGGCGCAGTTCCTGCTTGCCGCGCTCGGGTGCTCGAGTGTGCTCGTAACCAACGCGTGGATGGGAGAGTGGTCGCTGCTGATTGGCCTGCCGTGGCCGTTGCGGATCTTCCTACACATCGCGTTCGTGTTCATGCTTCCGGCGATGTTGCTCGGCACGATCAGCCCCGTGATCGCGAAACGCGCCTTGAGCCGCGGCCTGGCCGAAGGGCGTACCGTGGGCAATGTGTACGCGTGGGCCACGGCGGGCAGCATCCTCGGGACCTTCTTTACGGGATTCTTCCTGGTAACGTGGATGGGCGCCACCGCCATCGTCGTATCGGCTGCGGGTGTGCTCGCCGCCGTGGGCGTCCTCTACGGGCTGGGGAGCGTATTGCTGCGCGAGGTCGGCCGAGAGGAATCGGCGGCAGCTATCGAACCGGCGCCGTCTCGCCCAAGCAGGATCGAGTGGCTCTTGCCGATAGCGACGGTATTCGTGGCCAGCGTATGCGTCATGATTGTGGAGATGGTGGCCGGCCGCCAGATTGCGCGGTACTACGGCCAGTCATTGTACGCATGGACGACGGTGATCGGCGGCGTTCTCGCGGGCATGACGGCCGGAAGCTACCTCGGAGGACGCCTCGCCGATCGTTATCGCGCGGAAAGTCTTCTGGCATTCCTGTTCCTGCTCGCGTCGGTGTCATGCCAGATTGTGCCGTGGGCCTGCCGCGAGATGGCGACGCAAACGCTGTTGGTTAGCCTGTCATGGCCCGCGCAGATCGCGGTCCACGTCGCGCTTGTGTTCGTGCCTCCGTCAATCGTGCTCGGCGCGATCACGCCGGTGGTCGCCAAATGGGCGTTGTCGAAAGGCCTCGGCGCGGGACGCACCGTCGGCGACATTTACGCGTGGGGTTCCGCGGGCAGCATCGCCGGGACCTTTCTCGCGGGATACTGGCTCATCGCGGCCCTCGGTTCGATCGAGCTGACACACGCCGTCGCTGCCGTCCTGGCATTGATGGTGCTGTTCTTCGCGCGGCGTTCGGTCGGGGCGTACGGCTACGCTACGCTCTGCGTAGTGGCCATGGCCATCGGCACGGTCGAGGGCGGAAGCCTGGGCCGCCTTGCCGAGACGCTGGCTCTGCGCGATTCTCCGCGGCCCGAAGCCGTCTATACCGACGAGAGCCAGTATTCGTATATCAGCGTACTGAAGGACCCCGGCGAACCCAACGCTCGCGAGATGGCGCTTGACCGGCTCATCCATAGCCGCGTCAATCTCGACGACCCGCGGGATCTGCGCTACGAGTACGAGTGGATCTACTGCGCGGTCATGAACCAGTACTACCCCGAACCCAATCCCGTCGCCACGCTGGTCATCGGCGGCGGAGGCTACGCCTTCCCTCGCTATCTCGAAGTCGCGCGCCCCGGCAGCCGGATCGACGTGGCCGAGATCGATCCCGCCGTAACCGAGGCCGCGCATGCCGCCTGCGGATTGCCTCGCGATACGCGGATTCACATCGCGAGCATGGACGCGAGGAACTTCATCGACGACTGCATCCGGCGCAACGCGCCGAAGTACGACTGCGTCTTTGGGGATTCCGTCAACGACTACAGCGTGCCGTACCATTTGACGACGCTCGAATTCGACAAGCGCCTCGCCTCGATGCTGGCCGACGACGGATTCTATCTGCTGGATCTTATGGACAAACTCGATTCGGGGCAGTTTGTGGGCGCGGTGGTCAACACCTGCAAGAGGGTGTTCCCTCACGTGGCGGTCTTCACGTCGTACAACGACCCCGCGGCCCGCGATACGCTTGTCGTGGTCTGTTCGAAACGTCCGTTCGATCTCGAGGGCATCGCGCGCGCGATACGGAACAAACATCCGTACCGCGGCCGAATGCTCGACGAGGCCGACCTCGCCGCGCTTGCCCAGCGCTCGCATGGCATGGTGCTGACCGATGATTTCGCGCCGGTCGACAACCTGCTGGCGCCCGTCGCACGGACGTCGCAGGAGAGCTATCCGCTCGCATTGGCAGACACGTGCAGTTCGCTCCTCGCGGAAAACAAATGGGACGAAGCGATTGACTATGCGCAGACTATTTTGCGGAGCGGCGTCCGCCTCGGCGAAGCCCACGAGATCATCGGCACCGCGATGCTGCGCAAGGGCCAGGTCGACCAAGCGATCGCGGAACTTCAGGAATCCATCGCGAAGAACCCGCGCAGGGAAACCGCCTACTGCGTGCTGGGCACCGCTCTGTCCCAGAAGGGCGATAGCGCGGCGGCTATCGACGCGTGGAACAAAGCGCTGGCGCTCCAACCCGATTACATCGAGGCGCGGAAGTATCTTGCGTTCGGGCAATTCGCCGCGGGCCAACTCGATCAGGCCATCGAGAACTGCCGCATCGTTATCGACGCGGGCCAATTTCTCCCCGAGACCAAAGAAATACTCGGCGTGGCGCTGCTCCGAAAGGGGGATATCGAAGGGGCGGTCAGCGCGTTGCGCGCGTCCACCGGCCTCGACCCGAATCGCGTGTCCGCATGGAACAACCTGGGCCACGCGTTATTCAAACGCGGCGACCTGAGCGGCGCGATTGACGCATGGAACAAGGCCATTACGCTCAAGCCGGATTTTGCGGCGGGCTACGAAAGCCTCGGCACAGCCTTGCTGCAGGCCGACGACGTGATGGGCGCGGTCAACAGCTTGCGCAAGGCCGTCCAGTTCGATCCTCGGTCGCTGTCCGCACACAGCAGCCTCGCCGTTGCGCTGCTCAAGCGCGACGATCCGGCCGGCGCGATCACGGAACTCGGCTCCCTGCTGAACATGGACCCCAACTACCCGGGCGCGCGCCATCTACTCGCCGTGGCCTACTGGCGCAACCACGACTACACGAGCGCGTGGATTCAGGTGCATACGCTCCAGGCGGCGGGGCGGCCCATCGAACCCGGTTTCCTCGAATCCCTCAAACGCGACTCGGGCCGGAACGAATAAGCGTACTGCTCGTCTTGAAACCATAAACGCCTCGTCGCGTATGCGGCGAGGCGTTTCGAATGGGTGGAATCGAGTTAGTACCGGTAGTGCTCGGGCTTGAACGGGCCTTCGACGGGGATGCCGAGATACTCGGCTTGTTTCGACGTGAGCGTTTCGAGCCGTACGCCCAGCTTGCCGAGGTGAAGCCGCGCGACTTCCTCGTCGAGTTTCTTCGGAAGCGTGTAGACCTTGCCCACTTCGTACTTGTCCGGCTCGGTGAACAACGCAATCTGTGCCAGCGTCTGGTTCGCGAACGAGTTCGACATCACGAACGACGGATGCCCCGTCGCGCAACCGAGATTGACGAGGCGTCCGCGCGCGAGCAGGATCAACGACCTGCCGTCCGAGAACACGAACTTGTCCACCTGCGGCTTGATGTTGATTTCGGTAATATCGGACTGCGCTTCGAGCCAGGCCACTTCGATCTCGGAATCGAAGTGCCCGATGTTGCAGAGAATGGCCTCGTCCTTCATTACTTTGAAATGTTCGCCTCGGATGACGTCGCAGCAGCCGGTTGCCGTCACGAAGATATCGCCCTGCGGCGCGGCTTCTTCCATCGTCACAACTTGGTAGCCTTCCATCGCAGCCTGGAGCGCGCAGATGGGATCGATTTCCGTGATCAACACGCGCGCGCCGAGGCCGCGCATCGCCTGGGCGCAGCCCTTGCCCACGTCGCCGTAGCCTGCGACGACCACGATCTTGCCGGCGACCATCACGTCGGTCGCGCGTTTGATCCCATCGCCAAGTGATTCGCGGCAGCCGTACAGGTTGTCGAATTTCGACTTGGTCACGCTGTCGTTGACGTTCATCGCGCGTGTGTAGAGGCGGCCTTCGCGCATGCGCTGATACAGCCGGTGGACGCCGGTGGTCGTTTCTTCCGACACGCCGATCCATTGCGGGACGGTGTCGTGCCAGCGGCTCGGGTTCTCCGCGTGGATCTTGTGCAGGAGCGTGTCGACGATCGTGACTTCCGGATTGTCCGTGCAGATCGCGGGCAGCTTGCCGGTCTTGGTGAAAGTCTCTTCCATTTCGTAGCCGCGGTGGATCAGGAGCGTTGCGTCGCCGCCGTCGTCCACGATCATGTTCGGGGCCTCGCCGTTCGCGAACCGCATCGCCATGTCCGTGCACCACCAGTACTCTTCGAGCGTCTCGCCCTTCCACGCAAACACCGGCACGCCGGCCTGCGCAATCGCGGCCGCGGCGTGGTCCTGCGTCGAGTAGATGTTGCAGCTTGCCCAGCGGACTTCCGCGCCGAGGGCCACGAGCGTTTCGATCAGGACCGCCGTCTGAATCGTCATGTGGAGCGATCCCATAACCCGCGCGCCTCGCAACGGTTGCTGCGGCGCATACCGCTCGCGGATCGCCATCAGGCCCGGCATTTCCTTTTCGGCCATTTCGATTTCCTTGCGGCCCCACTCGGCCAGGCCGATATCGGCGATCTTGTATTTCAAAAGCGTGCTTGGACTTGCTGTCGTTGCCATGCGTTCATTCTCCCAAAGGTTCACAACCGGCATCACGCCGAATTGCGTAGTGTAGTCTCCAAATGGGTTCGTTTCAACTCATTGCCGAACGATCATGACGCGGAACGCTTCCGTGCCGTCATTTCGTACAGCGTCACGCGCTCCGCGACACCCTTGAATCGGACCTCGCGTTTGCCGCCGATCCGAATGCTCGGTTTCAACGAGGCGTTCTTCGCGGCTTCCTCGGCAAACGCTTGCGTCGCCGCAATGCCGCTGGCCGTATGCGCATCGGCCCACTCGGATGCGAGAAACGCCAGGTTGACCGTTTCGCCCATGATGTCGGGCCGGGCGTAGTCCGGATGGCCGACGGAGCCCAGGAAGATCTCGCCGCTGCTCAGGCCGATCTTCAAGTCCTCGGCGATTGCCGCGCTCGCCTGAAGCGTGGCGCGCAGCGCCCGTTCGAGAAGTCGCGGACCCGCGAAGAAACACAGGAACCGGTCGCCCATGCATTTGACGGGCACGCCCTCGTGGCGCAACGCGATCTCCGTCAACTGGTAGAACATGCCGTTCGCCCACAACGCGAATTCGCGCGGCTTCATCGCAAGCGACTTGCGGTGCGCGCCGTGCACGCTCGACGCCAGCACCGCCGCGTTGAACTCCGTGCGCGGTTCGTCGTGCACCGAAAGCAGCCAGTCGGCCGACACGTCAAGCAGACGCGCCAGTGGTTTCAGCACCGTGATATCCGGCGCATTCTCGCCGCGCTCCCACTTTGACACCGCCTGCGGGCTAATGTCGAGGGCGTTTGCGAGGTCCTGCTGTTTCAGCCCGAGCCGCTCGCGCCGCGCCCGAATCCTATCGCCAAGGTCTCTGAGCATCATAGTCCGTGCCCGCCTTCTGAAAAGAGCCTACTCGAATGATGCTGGAATGACAATGACGATGCCGTTGAATCGTCTCTCGCGTTGGTTGATCCTTTCGGCGCCCTGGACACAATGTCGTGAAAGCGTTAACTGTAATCAAAGATCGCGACGGTGTTATGCGTTTGTCTAACATCTGAGAATGAAAAGCGTTCTGAACGAAGCAAGGAGTTTCGCACACGTGCGGAGCTTCGCTTACGCTCGCGCAGCTCACATGACGGCTTAAGGAGTCCAGATACGGCCCAGTATGGTAGAATCATTAGGATGATGAGGAGGGGCGTAGAGATGAGTCGCGATGGGCAAATTCGGGCGCGTGGAGGAGCGCGGTGGTTCTGTATCCTAGCTCTTGCGATCTCCTCTGTCATGCACGACTCGCGTGCTGAGAACGAATCGAAGGCGTCGCAGGGACCGCCCGCCCGAGAAGGCGAGAGTGTGACGACAAATACCGAGTTCCGTGTACGCCCTTGGAATGAGAGTGTGAAGCTGGGGGAAGCTGTCTATATCGATGTTATGGTCAGGAATCTCGGCGACGAGCAAGCATCCTATCATACTTCTCCGCACACGGACACTTCCGACTTCAGATTTGAAGTCACCGATCCGAGCGGGAAGCAGTTGGTCCAGATGGCTCTTCCTGCGTCGAAGAGCGTGATAGTGGACTACCACTTTCTTCAACCCCATTCGGAGGCATGTTGCGCAAAGGGCCTCAACCTAAGTGACTGTTTCGCGTTCCTGGTTCCGGGAGTCTACAAGATAGGTTTCATGAGTGCGCCTTCCGCGAATGCGGCAACCGTCACGCTGAATCCCGGGGAAGTGGATCCGTTGGATAGAATAGCCTCCGCCCTCTTGCCGATACTTCTTGAAGGCTGGCAATTGGGCAAGTGCCAGAGACTTTGCATGGTAGAAGCTTGGAAACCAGGCTTGAAAATGGATGGTCTGCATCTTTGCGTCTTTCAGGTAAGCGATTCCGCAGAAGAAGATGCCCAACAATACGCAAAGACGCACGGCACGTTTCTTGGACGGGGACGCCTCGGACCTATCTATGTTCGAGTAGGTACGGGTGCTAAGACCCTCTGGGGAGATCCGATCGCAAAGCTAAAATCTCTGCTTATCGATCAGTAAGTCTTCATCGACGATGAAGGAAGGGGTGCACCATCGTCGGCGAGTCGTCTCCCATGTAAGTCATTCTGAGAGTGTGTGAGGAAATACCAAGGTCTTGCGCTTTCCTTTGTTGGCTTCGCCCTTTCTGTCATCCTGAGCGCAGCGAAGGATCTCGCTATGTGCATAGGCCTCTGATGCTTATGAGATCCTTCGCTGCGCTCAGGATGACAGGCAATACGTAGTCAGGAGGCAAAGCACCCGCGTTTCACACTTTCTTCACAAGCTCTGAGCGTGGGGCGAAGAGTGTTCTGCAGACCAGGTTTGCGGCTAGCTCTTGTGCGTAGTTTGATTCAATCCGCTTGCCAACAAGCAAGGGATCTGCTATAAGGGCGATCGCATACCCGCCAGGCCTATGCTCCCATCGCCAGGGAGTAAGCAAAAATGTGGTGGGTTTTTCATTTCTGCCATCTCTTGAAAGCGCAGACCGTGGCCATAACTAGGAGGTAGCAAGGTGCCTCGTGATTCCGCCGCCAAACATATCCCGCAGAGAAGACGAAAGACACCGCGTCCTCCCATTACGAAGCAGATCTGGCAGCCGGGGACGATGCTGTGCCCGGTGCCGGTGGTGCTTGTGTCGAGCGCGAGCGCGGAGGGGGTTCCGAACGTGATGACGGCGGCGTGGGCGGGCACCGTGTGCAGCGAACCGCCGATGCTGTCCGTCTCGCTCCGCAAGCAACGGTACACCTACGACCTGGTCATGGCGTCGCGCGAGTTCGTCGTGAACGTGCCCTCTCCACGGCTGATTCGCGCAACCGATTACTGTGGCGTCGTCTCGGGGCGCGACGTGAACAAGTTCGAAAAGGCCCGCCTGACCCCGGCGCCCGCAACCGTCGTCAAAGCGCCGGTCGTGCTCGAGTGTCCCATCAACATCGAGTGCGTCGTGAAGCAGATCCTCGATCTTGGCGTACACACGATGTTCGTCGCGGAAATTGTCGCGGTCCAGGTGTCGAGTCATCTCGTGACGGAGTCCGGGCGCCTCGCTTTGGAGAAAGAGGGTCTCGCGGCGTATAGTCACGGTGGGTATTACGCGCTGGGCAAGAAGCTTGGGTATTTCGGCTTCTCCGTGAAGAAGAGCACTGGCGACTAGTTGTCAGTAATCAGTTGTCAGTGATCAGTTGTCAGTTATCAGTGGCCGGGGCAGCCGAAATACTGGCCACTAGCCACTAAACCATTCGATTGGAGGCAGACCATGATTCGTTTGCGAAACTTGCTAGCCGTTATCACGATCGCCTTTGCACTGGGCGCTTCAGCCGACACCGCAATGGTGGCAATGCGCGACGGGACGCATCTCGCCACGGACTTTCATCTGCCCGGCACGGGTGGGCCGCAGTATCCGGTCATTCTCATTCGAAGCGTCTATGGGCGTAGCGGGAGTGCCGCCGAAGGGATTGCCAAGCGGTTTACGGGCCAGGGCTACGGGCTGGTCATTCAGGACACGCGCGGCCGCGGCGACAGTGAAGGCAAGGACATGGCGTTCAGGGACGATGGCTGGGGCGAGTTGCAGGACGGCGCGGACACGGTGGCATGGGTGAAGAAGCAGCCGTGGTGCAACGGCAAGATCGGCACGTGGGGCATGTCGGCGCTGGGCATCACGCAAGTCATGATGGCCGGAGCAACAAAGGACATCACGTGCCAGTCGATCGTGGTGGCGGCCTCGAACTTCTACGATCAAGTCTCCTACCAGGGCGGCGTGTTCCGGAAATCGCTGTGCGAGGGCTGGCTTTCCGCGCAGAAGAGTTTCCACATGGTCGCCGTGTGGCACAGCCATCCGACCTATGACGACTATGAGAAGCAGCATAACGCGGAGATCCGCGCGCCGGAGATCACCGCGCCCGCGATCCATTTCGGCGGATGGTGGGACATTTTCAATCAGGGCACGATCAACAATTTCACAAGCCGGCAGTATCACGGCGGACCCGGCGCGAAAGGGAATCAGAAACTCGTCATGGGGCCGTGGGTCCATGGCCCGGTTCCGAAGCCCGGCGATCTGGTCCTGCGCGACAACTTCAAATTCAACTCCGGGAAGATGGAAGACCGCTGGTATGCGTACTGGCTCAAGGGCGAAGACGACGGCATCATGAAGGAACCGGCGGTGAATTATTACACCGTGGGCGATGTGACGGATGCCGACGCGCCCGGCAACGAGTGGCGCACCGCGAACGATTGGCCGCCGTTCCCGACGGTCGACACGTCGTACTATCTTCACGAGGATCGCTCGCTCGGCACGGCGCCGGCCACCGCCTCGGAATCGAAGCTCACGTATGCGTACGATCCCAAAGACCCGTGCCCCACGCACGGCGGCGCGGAACTGTTGCTGCCCGCGGGGCCGTTCGATCAGCGCTCGGTGAGTTCGCGTCCCGACGTGCTGGCCTTCGCCACGGCTCCGCTCGACAAGCCCGTCGAGATCACGGGGAATGTCAAGGTGCGCCTGTTCGTTTCGACTGACGCTCCCGACACGGATTTCACGGCAAAGCTCATCGACATTTATCCGGACGGCAAAGAGATCCTCATGCTCGACAACATCCGGCGGCTCAAGTTCCGCAACGGGTACGACCACGCGGACCCGCTTCCGCCCAACACGGTCGGCGAACTCGCGATCGATCTCTGGTCGATCAGCCTCATCTTCAACAAAGGCCATCGTATCGGCGTGCAGGTATCGAGCAGCAACTACCCGCGCTTCGAGAAGAATCCGAATACGGGCGAGGACTTTCCCAAGGACGAACTCCGCGTGGCTCACAATTCGGTCTATATGGACAAGGACCATCCGAGCGCGTTGATCTTGCCGGTCCGGCCGTGAATTGCATGACGGGAGGAACCCATGTTGAGTCTGAGTCTGCTGATGGCATCGTCTTTGTGTCTACCGTTGAACGCGGCGCCGGACATGCCGTTTATCCAGGAAACGCACGAACGATTCATCTTCGGCGATCATAAGGATGCCAACGACGTCCGCGCCGTGGCCGTGGATGGCGACGGGAACGTGTTCGCCGCGACGAAGAAGGGCGTGTTCGCGCTTCCTCGCGCCACGCGAACGGAGCCGGTGAAATGCGGTGACACCGGCATCGCGTTCGATGTGTGCTCGGATCGCGAAGGCCATATATGGGCGGGCGCGTGGAACGGCGTGTATCGTGTGTCGCTTACAGGCGCGGAGAAGGTTGAAGGCATCGACAGTCCGATCGCGGCCGTGTGCCCCATTGCGGACGGGATCGCCGCCGTGGGCCCGGACGGTTTGTGGCAATTGCATGGCGAAAATGTCGATTTCGATCCCCTGCCGTGCTCGCGCGGCATTCGTGCGGCGGCGTTCGACTCGAAGGAAGGCTTGTGGATCGCCACGGGGATGGGCCTCACGCGCGTCACGGCCGATGGCGACACGCTCTACCAATCGGAGAAAGAGATTCTCAGCGCGGATGTGGCCGGCGTGGCCTATGACGCGAAAGGCGCGCTGTGGGCAGGCGGACTTGGCGGCATCACGCTGTACGAAGACGGGAAGCGCGCGGGACAGATCACGACCAAGGAAGGCCTGCCGTCGGCCTATGTCCAATGCCTCGCATGCGCGCCGGACGGGACGATGTGGATCGGCACGCCGCTGGGCGTTGCGCGATTCGACGGCAAGGCGTGGTCGTTGCTGCACGGCAGACGGTGGCTGGCCGGCGACGACGTGCGCGATGTGGCATTCGACGGCGACGGCACGGCGTGGGTCGCAACGGAAGCGGGCATCAGCGCTATCAAGCGCGCCAACATGACTCTTGCCGGCAAGGCCGCGTATTTCGAGGACCTGTGCATGGCGCGGCACATCCGCAAACCGTGGATCGTCGAGCGCTGCAAACTGCCGGAGCCGGGCGACACGTCCCATTTCAAGCCCGAGGACGACGACAACGACGGCCAATACACGGCGATGTATTGCGTCATGGAATCGTTTCGCTGGGCCGCCACGAAGGACCCGGTCGCGCGCGAACACGCCACCAAGGCCTTCGAGACGCTGCGTTTCCTACAGACGGTCACGGACACGCAGGGGTTCTTCGCGCGCACGGTCGTCCCGACGCATTGGACTGAAATGCACGATCGCGGCGACACGCTCGATAAGGAAGAAGCCGCCGAGAAGCGCATCGACGACCCGCGCTACAAACCCGTGGCCAACCGCTGGCGGCACTCGAACGACGGCCAATGGCTTTGGAAAGGCGACACGAGCAGCGACGAGGCGACCGGCCATTTCTACGGGTTCGGCTTGTACTTCGACCTGGCCGCGGACGACGCCATGAAGGAAGTCGTCCGCGAGCACGTGCGCAAGGTCATGGACTACATCATCGACGGCGACTACACGCTCAAGGATATCGACGGGACCCACACGCGGTGGGGCGTGTGGACGCCGGAACGTCTGAACAGCGATCCCGATTGGGCCGCCGAACGCGGCATCAACTCGGTGGAGATCCTTTCGTATTTGAAGACGGCGTATCACGTCACGGGCGACGAGAAGTATCAAGGCGAATACCTGCGCCTTCTGAACGAGGAGCATCTCAAGGAAAACGTCCGTCATGCGAAGACGTATGCGCTTTCGTGGTGCACGCGTATCGACGACGAACTGCTCGCGATGGCCTTCACGGCGCTGTTGCGTTACGAAACGGACGCCGAACTCCTGGCACTGTATCGCGAGAGCCTCGACTGGTGGTATCAGGGCATCCGCGCCGATCAGAGCCCGTTCTTCGATTTCGTCTACGCGTCGCTCGCCGGAAAGGAGCCGGTGCTCGACAATTGCATGCCCTATCTGCGCGAGGCGCCGCTCGATCTTATCGACTGGACCATGGACAACACCAAGCGCGAAGACATCCAGCTTGTCCGCGCACCGTTGATCGAGCCGCTGCAAACAAGCCGCCTGCTGCCGCCGAGCGAACGCGGGGTGATCCGATGGGACAAGAACCCCTGGGCCGCATTGCAGGGCGGCCAAGGCAGGAACGAGCAAGCCCCTACGACGTGGTTGCTGCCGTATTGGATGGGCCGCTACTATGGCTACATTGAACCGGCAAGGAGCGCGCCATGAATCCCCGGAAAGTGGTCGCCGTCGTCGGCACGTACCGCAAGGGCGGCATCGTGGATTCCGCGGTCGACGAGATTCTCGCCGCGGCGGCGGAGGCGGGCGCCGAGACCTCGAAGGTCTATCTGATCGACCGGCACATCGAGTTCTGCACGAACTGCCGTACCTGCACCCAGGAACGCGAACCCAATCGGGGCGCGTGTCCCGTGCATGACGATCTCGCGGCGCTGCTGGACGAGATCGAGGAAGCGGGCGCGCTGGTGCTGGCCTCGCCGATGAATTTCTGGACCGTAACGGCGGTCACGAAGAAGTTCATCGAGCGGCTTGTGTGCTTTTCCTACTGGCCGTGGGGCGCCGCCGCGCCGAAAATACGCGAGAATCCGAAGGACAAACGGGCCATCGTCGTGGCGTCGTCGGCCGCGCCGGCGCTGATGGCGCGGCTTTCGACGCGCATGGTGGGCCTGATGAAACAGACCGTGGCGCTCCTCGGCGCGAAATCGACCGACGTCCTGTTCATCGGACTGAGCGCCACTGATCCGCACCAGCAACTCTCCAGCCGCACCGTCAGGAAAGCGCGGCGTCTCGGAAAGCGGCTCGTCGTTTCATAGTGGCGAATCGTTTCTGAGGAACGGTCCGTTGCGTTCTTCCTTCGCGATACATCGAAAACCGCAACCCTCGTGTCACTTTGAGCGCGCATGAAGAGGTAGCCTGGATCTCCCTGCGAGGTCACGCTTTGCCTGTCATTCTGAGCAGCGCGAAGAATCTCGTGTGGTCGAAGCTTCTACTTGCAGGGAGATTCTTCGCGTTGCTCAGAATGACAGGCCCGGCCATTAGCTCACGTGCTCTCAGTATGGCCTGCAGGACCTGATCGAATGCTCAAGATCCCGCGTCTTGCGACCCTTTCATGTCCTCAGCGAATCCGGCAGTTCTCCGTGCTTTCCCACATATCGACGTTCGTCCCGAGGGCGTCTTTCATGGGCTGCGTGAGGGCATCGATCCGCGCTACGACTTCCGGAGGCATGGCCCAATCGGCCACTTCGGCATTGCGGGCGAGTTGTGCGGGGTTGCGCGCGCCAAGGACAACCGAGGTGACCGGCGGTTTTGCAAGAAGCCACGCGAGCGCAAGATGCGCCACCGGACGTCCGCATTCGGCGGCCAGGTTCCTCAATCCCGCGAGCGCCGCCATGAGTTGGGATTCGCACCCGGGTTCCCCGTGCCGCGTTCCCGGGCGCGTGGCGGCGAAGTGCCGCGTGCGGCGGCGTGATGCGGGAATCGATTCGACGTCGGGCCAGCGCCCCGTCAGGATGCCCTGAAGCAGTGGCATATAGACGAGCACGCCAAGGCCATGGCGCGCGCATGCCGGGAGCATCGTATGCTCGGGAGTCCTGAACGCGAGGCTGTAGCCGATCTGATTCGACACGCCATCCCCGCAGGCCATCCATGCGTCGAGGTCGATCGGTCCGAAGTTGGACACGCCAATCGCGCGTATCTTGCCGGCGCTTCGCAAGATGGCCAAGACTTCGTACGTGACCTCGAAAGGAACTTCGCGGCTGGGCCAATGCACTTGGTAGAGGTCGATGTAATCGGTGTTCAAACGCCGGAGGCTCGCCTCGCAGGATAGGACGAGCGCCTCGGGATCGCAGTGGTCCGAACGAACCTTCGAGGCGATTAGGACGCTCCGGCGCCGCTCGCCCAACGCGCGCCCGAGCGCCACTTCGGATTCGCCGTTGCCGTACATCTCCGCCGTGTCGAACAATGTGATGCCCGCGTCCACAGCGGCATGCACCGCCGCGTCGTGGTCGGCCTGGTCGTCGGGACCCCAGTACGCCGGGTCGCCGATCTGCCACGCGCCAAAGGCGACGACCGATACTTCCGGACCGTTGGCGCCGAGTTTTCTGTAGATCATTCCCGTGTTCCCTTGAGTTCGCTGTGGTTCCATCGTAATCGATTTGGCGCGCCGATTGCGACGACGGCGCACGCGCGGACTTCGGCACGTGACGCTAACCTGACCTGTGGGGTCATTCCTGGTCCGTGCGCAATGCCGCGAAAAACGGGGACAGACACGAATGGCACTAAGATAGGGTTCGGGACTGTCTGCCGCGCGGCGTTTAGCCTGCCTTTAGCAGGCTAAGCGAGTAGAACTATCATGAATCGGGTTTGAGGATAGGCTTTAGGTTCAGGCACCTTAACTTAGTGACATTCGGGACAGACACGCTTTTCAAACTGCCGAAACGCGAGTCAGTCCCCGTGTTTCGCTCCGTTTATCGCTTGATCGAAATGCGGTGTAGACGACATAATAAAGGGAGGAAATCGGCACGAATTCGTTTCTAGGAGGAACGTTTCATGCGCGCGTTGAAGAAATCCGACCTTAAGCTGACGATGCGCGAACAGGCCAAGAGAACGGTACGTCCTGACGCCATTAATGTCGGAGCGAACCGAGGCTTTCGCGACAAGGTCGAGCAGGGGCGCCAGCAATTTCTCCAGGCGTCGAACGAAGGCGGCGACGCCATGGCAAAGAAATATCGCGGCGAATTGACCTACCTGCTCAACAACTACCTTCCTTCGTACGACATGCGGATCGAGCAACTCATCGACTCGTGGCGCCGGACCGGCGATCCCTCCTACGACCCAGCCATCCGCGTAAAGCTACGCGAAGCGCGCCGCAACTACAACTCGAAGAGCAGCGCGGTGTAGTCGCGGCCTCCGCGAGGGCACGAGGCAAGTGCCGCGCAGCACGGGCGCCAAGCTGTATGACGCTTCGTTCGCCGTGTATAATCCTTCATGGCGGAAGTTCGCCGGAGTTTGGAGCGTGGCACATGAGAACGATGTCGATTTCGTATCCGGAGGAAGTGCTTTCTGTCCTCAATCAGAGCCCTGAGTCCTTCGAGCACGAGGCACCCGTGGTATTGGCAGTCAAGCTGTTCGAACTGGGGCGCCTGACCTCGGGTCAAGCCGCAGACTTTGCGGGAATCCCGAGGACAGAGTTCCTGTTGACCTGCCATCGGTACGGCACCCCTAGTGTCGAATGGGATAGCGCGGAACTCAAGGCTGAGCTTCAGGGGTCTCGCCCGTGAGCGATGTCAAGGATGATGTTTTGATGTCAGTAGAGATTCGTAACGCACTTCAAGACGGTGTGGTGATCTTCGATGGCGCGATGGGGACGGAGTTGTACCGGCGCAATGTGCTCACGATGCGCTGCTTTGACGAACTGTGTCTCTCGGAACCGGCGTTGATTCGCGAGATCCATGCGGCGTACCGGGATGCGGGCGCGGACGTGCTGACAACCAACACGTTCGGGGCGAACCGGTACTCGCTGGGCAAGTTCGGCCTTGAGGAGAAGGTCTCGGCGATCAACCGCGCGGGGGCGGCGCTGGCGCGCGAGGTGGCGGCACAGGCGGATCGGCAGGTCTTTGTGGCGGGGTCGGCAGGACCGTGCGCCAAGGAACGCGATGCGGACTCGCCGCTGGATGCCGCCATGGATGAGCAGATCGTGGGACTGATCGAAGGGGGCGCGGATTTCATTCTCTTCGAGACGCTGCCTACGCGCGAGGCGGGCGAGCAGTGCGCGGCGGCAATGTCACGGCATGGCGGGTTCCCGTTCGTGATCTCGTACGCGGTGTACGACAACGGGGAATCGGCGGCGGGCGAAACGGTGGAGCGATTGTTCGCGCCGCTGGCGGAAGGCGTTCCACGTCCGGCCGCATGGGGCATGAACTGCGCGGCGGGACCGGACCCGCTGCTTAGCGCGGCGGAGCGCGCGGTGCGCCTGATCGATCTCCCGTTGATCGTGCAGCCGAACGCGGGTATGCCGCGCGACGTCGGCGGGCGGAAGATCTATCTCTGTTCGCCGGATTATCTCGCGGGCTACGCGAAGCGGTATCTCGATATCGGCGTGCGCGGCATCGGCGGGTGCTGCGGGACCACGCCGGAACACATCAAGGAAGTCGCGCAACGGATCAAGCCGCTGGCGCGCAAGCCAGCGCACTTGCCGCAGGTCGAATTGAGCGCGGGCGTGACGTACAAGGAAGCAACGCCCTTCGCGGAGAAATCGCGGCTGGCGTGGAAACTGGCGCAAGGCCAGTGGGTGACGTCGGTCGAGATTGTGCCGCCGCGCGGCTACGATCTGGCCGATACGCTCAAGAAGACCAAGGCGCTGTACCGGCACGGCGTGGATGCGATCAACATTCCCGATGGCCCGCGGGCGAGTTCGCGCCTTTCGCCGCTGGTGTCGGCACAACGCATTCAGAGCGAATCGCAGATTGAAGTCATTCTCCATTTCTGTTGCCGCGATCGGAACCTTATCGGCATGCAGGCGGACCTGCTCGCGTGCGCGGCATGCGACATTCGCAACATTCTGTTTGTGACGGGCGACCCGCCGAAACTCGGGAACTATCCGTTTGCGAGCGGCGTGTTCGATATGGATTCGATCGGATTGTGCGGCGTGCAGAAACGGCTCAACCAAGGCATTGACTTGGGCGGCCAGCCGCTCGATCCCCAGACGCACGCGGTCATCGGCGTCGGCGCGGACCCGACGGCGCTCGACCTGGAACGCGAGATCCGGCGTTTTCACGAGAAGGTCGAGGCGGGAGCCGAGTTCGCTATCACGCAGCCCGTGTTCGATTCGGAAGCGCTCTTGCGCTTCCTCGACCGTGTGCAGCATCTTGGGCTTCCGGTCCTCGCGGGAGTGTGGCCGCTGGCAAGTTACCGCAATGCCATGTTCTTGAAGAACGAAGTGCCTGGCGTGGTTGTGCCGGACTCGATTATGGAGCGCATGGCCGCGGCATCAAGCAAGGACGACCAGCGAAATGCCGGAATCGAGATCGCGAGGGAAGCCGTCGAGCGCATTCGGGATCGCATCGCGGGGATCCAGGTCAGCCCGCCTTTCGCGAACGTTCAAACCGCGCTGGCCGTTATCGAGGCGTGACTAGGAACGTCAATCCCTTTCCTCGTGGAACCGCGAATGAACGCAAATGAACGCGAATGCGCGATGCCGTGACTACTTCAATGCCGCGAGGGGGATTTGCCAGCAACGGATGCGCTCTCTTTTCCATGTGTAGCTGACCGCGACCCCTTGTTTAGAGCGTTTTAATGTTGACATGCGGTAGTGTTTTTGGTAAGTTCAGTGCATGGG
>CAYOCT010000021.1:0-101733 GCA_964402555.1 uncultured Nitrospiraceae bacterium
GCGGGTTGAGCGGCGCGGGCGCGGGCGCCGGGATGGGCATTGGCGGGGGCGGGGGCGCGGGCGCCGCGGCAGGCGGGGCCGGGGCTTCGGTGCCTTCGGCGATGGCGCTGGTCCAATTGGTTCAGGACACGGACCTGTACATCAAGGCCCCGTTCGACGAAGCGAACGTCGCCCAGATTAAGATCGGCATGAAGGCGCGCATCGGCCTCGACGCGTATCGCAGCAAAGATTTCGCCGGCACGGTGACGTACATCTCGCCGACGGTTACCCGCAATCTTGACTTGAGCCGCACGCTCGACATCGACGTGCGCATCGACGAGGAACGCGACAAGTTCATTGTGGGCATGTCCGCGGACGTGATCATTGTAGCTAACGAGAAAGAAGACACACTGTTCATCCCGACCGAAGCGCTGATCCGCGAAGAAGAGGCGTATGTGGTCGAGGACGGGCGCGCCGTTAAGCGGAAAGTGACGATTGGCATCGGTAACTGGCAGCGCCGCGAGATTCTCGACGGCGTTAAAGAAGGCGAAGTCGTCATCACCTCGATCGGGGTCAAAGGCCTCAAGAACGGCGTGAAAGTCAACGTTGTAGATAGTTTGGAAAAAGTGTAAGGACGAATGGCGAGGGGCGCTCCCCCTCGTTGTGCCGGCTTATGGATTTGTTCGAATGCATTCTCACCGCGCTGCGATCGCTTTCGCAGAATAAGGTGCGGTCGTTTCTCACCACGCTGGGCGTGATCATCGGCGTGATGTCCGTCATTCTGCTCGTCGCGCTCGGCGAAGCGGCGCAACGCTACGTCGAGAACGAATTCCAGGGCATGGGCAGCAACGTCATCCTCATCTCACCGGGCAAGCAGGAAACGACCTCGAGCATGATCGTTGTGAACGCGGGCAGCTTCCGCCGCCTAACCACGGCCGACGCGCGCGAAGTCAAACGCAAAGCGCTAGGTATCAAAGGCGTCTCCGGTAATGTGCTCGGGACGGCCGAGGTCCGCTACGGCAACCTCGACCGCAATTGCCTCATGATCGGCGTCATGGAGGATTTCGCGGAGATCCGGCAGCTCCATGCGCAGTCGGGCCGGTTCATCGAGGCGCAGGACATCGACAAAAACAACAAAGTCTGCGTGATCGGCACGCAGATCAAGAAAGACCTCTTCGGCGACAAGCCTGCGCTGCACGAGAAGATCTCGATCAACCGCTCGAAGCACGTCATCATCGGCGTCATGGAGGAGAAAGGCCAGGCGCTCGGCATCAACCTCGACGACATCGTCATCGTTCCGCTACCGAGCGGCCAGCAGATGTTCTACGGCGGCGAAGACACGCTCTTCGAGATCATCGCGGCCGCGCGTAGCGCCGAGGACATTCCGCTCGCCGTCCGTTCGATCAAGCAAGTCCTCACCGCGGCGCACGATTACAACGAGGATTTCACGGTCAACGATCAGGACAGCATGATTGGGTCGTTCGGGAAGATTTTCGACATGCTCCGGTTCATGCTGGCGGGCGTGGCCTGCATTTCGCTGGTCGTCGGCGGCATCGGAATCATGAACATTATGCTCGTGTCCGTGCGCGAACGTATCCGCGAGGTCGGCGTGCGAAAGGCGGTGGGCGCCAAGCGCCGCGACATCGGCCTGCAATTCCTCATCGAAGCCGTCACCCTCAGCGTGTTCGGCGGGATCATGGGCATCCTGATCGCGTGGATGGGCATTCTCGTTATCGGGTTTATCTACCCGTCGCTGCCCGCGCGGCTGTCCATGTGGTCCGTCGTGACCGCGTTCTTCTTCAGCCTAAGCGTCGGTGTGTTCTTTGGCGTGTACCCCGCCGTCAAGGCCTCCGGCGTCGATCCCGTCGAGGCGCTGCGCTACGAGTGACGCGCGGTTCAGGCCAGCCCCGTGAACTGTGGACAAAGTGGACTAACTGGACGAGGTAGACGTGTCCGCACGGTAATGTCCACCTCGTCCACTAAGTCCATTTCGTCCACCGCCCGTCAGAGCGGCGCCCTCTCCTAACTCCCCGCGACGAAGCGGTGCGACAGTTCGGCGACCGTGGCGCAGACCGGGAATGGGCCGGGATAGCGGACATATTCGATGTGGCCGTCGCCGTAGAGGACATTGGTCCCAAGCGTGCCCGACGACGTTTCGCTCAGGTTGGTCGAGATGAACTCCCATCCGATGGGGATGCCCGAACCCCCGGTCAGGCGCATGACATCGAGGGGCTTGAGGAGGAACTCGGTTCCGCGATCGTCATGAGCGACGAGGCTTGTGCCCCGGAACTCGAGGCTCCCTGTGGCCCGCGGATCGATGACGGTGAACCAATACGCGCGGAACTGCGACTCGTTCGAGATCTCGCACAAGAGTTCCGTGGCCATGAGCGTGTCATTGGCCATCGTCACCCGCTGGCGGAAGGCGGTACGATAGGCATCCCGTGTCCTGGGCAGTTGCCCGGGCGTGGTGCTGTTGGCATTGTCGGCCATCTGGCCGATATGCACCTGATGCGCTGCTTCTTTGACGGCGACTTCTACCGCTTTACGTTTCGCGCGCGACAGCGCCGGCAGATACATGGCCATCAACACGCCAATGATGGCGATGCAGACCAGCAACTCGACAAGGCTGTGGCCTGAACCGTTGCCGCAGTCGCGAATCCCCCGTGCAGATAGTGTGCTCGGACCCATCGCACAACCCTCGATCCCTACTTTCTGCTGTTAGCATAGCACACGTGCAGTGGCTTGTCTACGGGAAATGCGGACCTCAGGTCCTCGCAACACGGACGCTCACGGACATGCACGGACCGAGAGGATCGCGCTGCCGGGGCGCGGCATGATAGACTTGCGACAGGTTTCAACCCGTGGAGGCCATATCATGAACGCGCATTCGATGGACAGGAGAACGTTTCTAAAGCTGGGATCGCTGGGCGTTGCCGCCGCGGCCTCGGGGACCAGCCTCGCTCAAGAGGCTGCGCCGCATCCTGTCGCCCTTCGGACGCTTGGCCGCACCGGCATGAAGATCTCGACGGTCAGTATCGGCGCGATGACCGTTAAGGAGGCCGCCGTATTCCAGGCCGCGTTCGACATGGGCGTGAACTACGTCGATACCGCGCGCGTCTACCTCAACGGCAACAGCGAGCGGCTCGTCGGAGAGGCCCTCCAGGGATATCGCGACAAGGTCTTTGTCGCCACAAAGGCGATGCATCGTTCGGTCGAGGACATGCGCCAGTCCATCAAGGAGAGTTTCGAGGCGCTCAAGGTCGATTATGTCGACGTGCTCCAATTGCACAACGTGTCGACAAAGGAAGACGCGCTGAACCCCGAGTTTCGCGCGGTGCTGGCCGAAGTGAAGAAAGAGGGCCGCGCGCGGTTCCTCGGAATCACGACGCACTCGAACGAGGCGGGCGTGATCGACGCGGTGGTCGACGATCCCGAGAAGTTCTTCGACATGATCCTCGTCACCTACAATTTCAAGAGCGACCCGAAGGTCAAAGAGGCCATCGCGCGCGCGGCCAAGGCGAACATCGGCGTCATCGCGATGAAGACGCAGGCCGGCGGTTACCAGACCAAGGAACTCGGCGACATCAGCCCGCACCAGGCGTCGTTGAAGTGGGTCCTGCAAGACACGAACGTCACCGCGGCCGTACCCGCGATGGAAAACCTGAAACACCTACAAGACAACCTCGCGGTCATGGGCATGCAGCTTGCCCTGAACGACATAGACCGGGACATTCTCCGGCGTTACGACGCGGCGACGGCCAAACTCTACTGCCGCCGGTGCGGCGTCTGCACCGGGTCGTGCCCGAGCCAAGTCGACATTCCCACGATCAATCGCAGCCTCATGTACGCCGAAGGGTATCGCAACCTCGGCCTCGCTCGCGCGACCTATCGCGAACTCGACCTCGCCAAGTCGGCCGCGGCCTGCATCGATTGCAGCGTCTGCTCCGCCCAATGCGCCCATGGCCTCGATATCGGCGAACGCATGGGGCGCGCGCGGGCATTGTTGGCGTAGGCAACACCGTAACGCCAAAGTTGAACACGCAAAACCGCAGTGCAAGAATAGAGCTAAATTGAGAGGGCCGAGCCATGATTCGACAATACATCCAAGCCGCCATGCAGCGAGCGCACTACGAAATCATCGACCAACGTGGCGAGCCGTACTACGGCGAGATACCCGGGCTGCAGGGCGTATTGGCTTGTGGCGCAACACTCGAGGAGTGCCGGGCAAATCTTGAGGATGCGCTGGATGGCTGGATCATGTTGGGACTTCAATTGGGACACCCCATACCAGAGATTGACGGCATCGTCTTGGAGCCTATGAAAGCCAGCGCGTAATGGGGAAGTTGACTCCGCTGGCACATCGTGATCTGGTCGCGCGATTGCGGCGGCTGGGCTTTCAAGGACCCTATGTTGGGGGCAAGCATCCTATGATGGTTCGCGGTAGCCTGCGCGTGACCCTTCCCAATGTTCACGAGGGAGTTGTCGACCCTGGTCTCCTTTCGCGCATCCTACGGCAAGCGGGTGTTTCGCGTGAAGACTGGGAATCGGTGGCTTAGACAGCAAGCGGTCTCAGGTCGAACGCAAATAGCGCCGCGTCGGAGAGGCTGAACCTAATTCGGACTGGCCCGCGCTTGAGTTCCTCCAAAGGGACCTTCCACTCGACAGGTAGGTACATGCCTTCGTCGAGAATGGGCCTGCACTCGGCCGCCGTGAATCCGGGGATGGGCTCGCCTGTTTCGTCGAGCAACTCCACGCGGATCTCGCCGCCACGCGCGTCGGCGTTCAATGTCATGGCGGACGCGTCAAATACGATTAGCGGCGTCGTCAGCGTGCCAAGGCTTCCCTTGCCTTGCCGGGCGACGTAGCGATCCCGCTTGATCGTCACGAGGCCGATCTGGCGTTCTTCGAAACGGTTTACCTTATGGCCGCGCGCGTAGCCGCCGTAGTAAAGGTAGAGATCGTCGCCAACAACCACTTGTTCGTCTATCCAGGCGTGCGCGTGGTCCCACGCGCCTTTGCGCGGATCGGGATCGAAGAAATGCGCACGGTCGCGCACCCAGGTCTCGCCGTCGCGGCTCCACGCGAGCGCGGTGTATCCCATGCCGTAGGCATCGGGCGGGTCGGGCGGGTCGTCGGCCTTGAGGTCGTCGCGCAGTACTTTGACCATGCCGATCAACAGATCGCCACGCGCAAGATATCCGTCCATGGCGTAGAATTGCGTTTGGCCGGGATCGGGGCCGTCCTCGGGAAGGATCACGTAATGCGGCGCGGGCCAATGAAGCAGGTCCGAACTGCAACTCTGCATCGTGACCCTCCGCTTGTCCGACCAGTTGTCGCCGGTGCGATACACCGAGGCGGTCGCGACGTAGCGTTTTCGCAGCGGGTCGAAATAGATGCCGGTAATATCGTGGTTCTGGCGCAACACGACGTCTTGCGACATCGGCGTCCATTCGAACCCGTCGGGCGACGCGGCAATCCGCAGACCGCCCCCATACCACCACCCGAACTTGTACCGTTGCGCCGCGTTCGGAAACGCGGGGCCTTCGTCGAGGACACTGACGCCGAACTGGATCGGACCCGGGTCCTTCAACACGCGCGGCGGCCGAATCCAATGGATGCCGTCATCCGATTCCATATACGCGACGTGCGACGCGCTCGATTCCGAGGCTTCGGTACGATGCCCGTACCACAATCGAAACCGGCCCGAGGCGTCGTCGCGAAGCACGGTCATATAGGGCTGGAAACATCCGTCTTCTTTGCCCGTCACTATGGGGTTGGGAATTCCTGGGCCGCGCTGCGGCACGTTGACGACACGCCCGATGTGTTCGCTCGAAGCGACCAGGTAGTCGTCGATAAACAAATGCGGCCCGGGTCTGAGCACGATCGGTTCTTGTGCGGCGAGTCCCGATCCTGGGGCGTACGTTTCCGCTTTCGATTGCGTCAACGGGATGTCTTCCGCGCTTCCCGTCCAATCGTCTCCCCCTGCCATCGCGGGTATGAACAGCAGCGCCAGGATGAGAACCGCTGCCATGTCTCTGAGAAACCTGTGTTGCATCATTGTCCAACCCTCCGCTCGCAATCATAGCTCCGTTGCGTTACGATTACGAAGGCGTCCCATCGACAGAAAGGATCCCGCGATGTCCTTCCGAACCCTCGCCGTGTTTGCCGTGTTGAGCCTTGCCGCACTGCCGGGCTTCGCGCAAGCGGCCCCGTTGTTTGAAGACGTTCACGTCGTCTCGCTGCCCAAGAACACCTACGGCTACCGGAGCATGCCGGGTAGCATGGTGGCGCTGAACGACGGACGCCTGCTGCTCACGTACCAGCGGTACACGCCCGAAGGCCAGGGCGCGTACGAGATCGCGGCGCGCTATTCCTCGGATCAAGGCCACACGTGGGGGGACGAATCGATCCTCGTGAGCAAGCCCAAACCCCTTGCCAAGGACGGCTATTGCCATCCGAGCTTGTTGCGCCTCGCCAACGGGGACCTCCTGCTCTCGTACATCTACGTGTCTGGAGCGACGCCGCTGTTCGGCGGCAACTACTACCGGCGTTCGGTTGACGACGGGCGCACCTGGGGCGACCAACTTATCGTTACCCCGTATCCCGGCTACAACATCGTCCACAACGACAAACTGGTCCAGCTCTCGAACGGACGCATCCTCGCGCCGGTCGAACATGAAAAGGTGGCGGCCAGCGATCACCACTCCGGGTACATCAGTTACACGTTCTATTCCGACGACAACGGCTACTCGTGGCATGAGAGCGCAAACATGGTGGACCTGCTGCCGGTCGAGGCGCAGGAACCGCACGTCGTCGAGTTGAAGGACGGACGGGTGATGATGCTCATGCGCACGTACAGCGGCTACGTCGCCCGCGCGTATTCGAACGACAAGGGCGAACGCTGGAGCGAAGGCGAGCCGGTCAAGGAGCTGACGCTTCCCAAAAGTTCGTCGGCACTGAACGTCAAACGCATACCGACGACCGGCGACCTGCTGCTGCTTCGATGCAGCGCGGGTCCCGCCGAACCGCCCCATCGCCGCACGCCTTTTGTCGCGGCGGTCTCGAAGGACGACGGCGCCACGTGGTCGCCCGACCGGGTCATCGCGGGCGATCCCGAAGACGACTATGGGTATCCGAGTCTGCTCTTCCTGGACGGCCTCGCCCTCATCAGCTATCACGCGCGCGACGGGTTGCACGTGGCGCGTATCGGCGCGGTGTGGTTCTACGGCAAATAGACCGTACTGCTTTCGCGCTGTCCCGACGTTGCCGCATGAAAGCGACGGCGCTATACTGTACGGCGTCAGGGCTGAATTCACTGCATTTCACGCAAGGAGCATTGCATGGCGAAGAAGAACAAGCGTATGGAGCGTGTCGAGGGCAAGCTAAGTCGCGACGAATTGCGCGCGCAGATCAAGCGGCTCGAGATGAATCCCGACAGTCCGCTGGCGCCCGAAGTGCTGCTCGCCCTGGTCGAAAGCGCGGCGCGGCCTGGCGAGGATCTGGCCTGGCTGGCGGCCTTCGATCTCGATCCCGAAGTCGCGTCCGGCGCGTTCCTGACGATGTTTTACGCCTTGGAATCGAATGACCTCACCGGCGCCGCCCTCGACCGCTTTCGCGAGCAGGCGCGGCCTATTCTGCTTAACGCTCTGCAGAGCGCCGGCGTGCCCGACGACCGCAAGTACTCGCTTGGACCGCTCTATGCCGGGTGCGGAGGGCAGGTCTCCGACGTCGAGTACCGCGGGTTCTTCAAAGATTTCGACGCCGTATCCGAGCGCGCGTTGCATCAAACCATGGCCCAGGTGACCAGCGATCCTCGGGGCGTAGACGCGTTTCTCACGGTTGTCGAAGCCCTCGACGATGGCGAGACGCCCGTGGGCGCCCGGTTGATGGCTGTGCTGGAAGTAGTCAAGAACGTGGCCAAGGACAAGCCCGAGACCACCGCCCTGCTCGCTAGCGCCGCGCTCATGAAGCTGTGGAGCGAGGACGTTCCGGAGCCGTGCACGGACGCGGTGTTACAGTGCATCGCCGACACGCAGTGTCCCGAGGCGGCCTGGTGCCTCGCCGAAATGGGCCGCTGGCCGGGGATCGCGCCCCTCGATGCAAAGGCCCAGCGATTGGCGAACAAGCTCGGCCTGATGGGCATCAAGCCGGCCTACTCCTATCCGGCACGTTTTTCGCACGCGATGCTGACCGCGCCGGACGGCGTGGGTTCGCGCCAGCTTCTGCTGTTCTTCCTCACGCCCGACGGCGGGATGGACGCCGTGTTCTTCCTGCTGAACGATCTCGCGGGCATGAAGGATGCAAACTGCCTGTTCGACGAAGGGTCGGATATCGACGAGGACATACGCCTGTCGGACGACGGCATTTTGTACGCGCAGTGCTCGATGGAGCTGGCCCGCGAGATCCTGGCCGATGTATGGGCCTTTCATCACGAGACGCGCAAGCCGATGCCGCCCCAGTTGTTCGTCTTTCGGCCGTACCTCGGCGAAGAGCCGATCGTGCCGCGGCGGCGCACCCCGGATCTCTCAGCGTATCGGCTGGACACGCGCCCACTGGGTCCGGAATTGTTTATCGAGTCCGAAACGCTTGCGGAGAGCTACTACGAGGAGTTCTCGTTCGCGTCCGACCACGCGTACGAGTTTATTGCCTCTAACTGCAAAGGGCACTTCCGGAACATGCCGAAGAAAGTCTTCGATCGCTTTCTCTCGGAAGTTGCCATCGAGGACAAGGGCGCGCTACTGGAGCGGATGGCCGCCACGCTCGAGGTCGAGGCGCTTGCCGGGCGCGCGCAGTTCGAAGAGAACCTGATTGCGGCAAGCACGTGGCTGGGTATGAAAAACGACGTGCAGCCCTTCCACACCGTCCCCTTTATTCACGCCCTGGGCAAGTGCGCCGTGGCGCGCATCGGCCACAACCTTCGCATGGGCTTTAGGAGCCAGGCCGAAGCTAACGCGGCAGCCATGGCCGAAAACGAACTGGACGAAGCCTGGGACGAGGAGTACGGCGAAGACGAGAAGCCGTTCTAATCAGGACAGTGTCACGAGCGCGTCGACGGCGACGGGATCGGCGCCCTGAAAGATCAGGGGATTGACGTCGATTTGAGCGATGCACGGATGAGCCACTAGAAGATTGCCTACGGCAATCAGGACGCGGCCGAGCGCGGCGCGGTCGACGGGCGGTTCGCCGCGGATGGCGTCGAACAGACTCTGGGCGCGGATCTGGTTGATCATTTCGAGGGCGTCGCGCTCGTCGAGCGGCGCGAGCCGGAATACCACGTCAGCAATCGCTTCGACCAGGATTCCGCCCAGGCCGAGCATCACACATGGGCCGAACAGTTTGTCGCGCATGCCCCCCACGATGATCTCGCGCCTCCCGCGCGCCGTGCGCTGCACCAGATAGCCGTCGATCGCCGTGCCTTCGAGTTGCGCATCGATTTCGCGAACCGCGAGCGCCACATCGCCCGGATCGTTAATGTTCAGCTTGACCAGCCCGCGGTCGCTCTTGTGCATCAACGCGGGCGAACAGGCTTTGATGACAACGGGAAATCCGATGCGGAGCGCGGCGGCAAGCGCCTCATCGGCATTGGCCGCCAGTTCCTCCTCGATGACCGGCACGCCACACCCCGCAAGCAACCGCTTAGAGGCGAACTCGGACAGCGCCTGCTGTCCGTTTGCCAAGGCAGCGGCCAGGACATCGCCAGCATCGATCGTGTCGTGCATCATGGTTGGAGCTCCTGCCCATCAGGCCGCATCTTACCACGGACGGCGGGACGCGGAGCAACCCGGCTGCCCTGCGCGCGCCGCCGTTACGGGGACTGCGACCATCCGATCGTGTAGTAACGCTTGAAGAGCGCCTCCTCGGACGGCAGCCACACGCTCATCATCATGGGGAAGTCGCGCCGGTTGACGACGCGATAGAGACCCTTGAGAGGTGTTGACGCCGGCACGACGATACCTTTGAACCGCGAAAAACCGTAGCCGTACGGGCGCTGTGCCGCTTGGTAATCCTCGGAGTAATCGTACACAGGAAAGAAATAGCGGCACGTATACGGTCCGGGGTCGTCCGCGGCCGGGTACGCCGCGCGCGAATTGAGATCGAGACTTTCGCCCTCGTAGTCCACGGCCAGCGACGGGGGGCTTGCGGCGCGCTCGAACTCGGCCACGAGATACTCCGATTCAACCGGCGCCGAGAACCAATCGCGCGCGAATCGCGGCAGGGCCGCGGGCACGTACAGGATCGTGCCGCCGGGTTGAGGCCGTGCCTCGACGGAGACCGGTTCGAGGACGGCCTCGGCGTAACGCTCGCGGAGCGCTCCCACCGTCGAATTCTGATACCACCGCGCGGGATACAGCGCGGCAGCCAGCGCGCCCGCCACAAGCAACGCGAAGATCGCGAGACGCCGCGCGCCCACGCCAAACGGAAGGTCGCGCCTTGGCGCGATGGATGCACGGCCCGCCTTGGCGAAGCGTAACAATGCGCGGCACGCCGCGGCCACGAGGAAACACGGGAACCAATACGCGATGACGTTGACATGAAACGCGTGGCGTACTTCAAACTCGAGGCTCGGGTACCCGCTGAAGTACATGAGGATAAGCCATGCGCCCAGCGCGAGGCGCAAGTCCATGCACGCGAAGATCGCGAGCGCCGCGAGCGCGCACCACGGGCCGCCCACCGCCATGAAGCGCATGAGAGGCTCTTGCACATGCAGAGCGCTCGCGTTGATGGGGTTCTCGTCGGGGAAGGGCTGAAGCCGCTGCAAGTTCCGCAAGACTTGCAGGGCGGCGGAGTACCATCGCGCGATGACGTCGGCGGGGAACGTGGTGACGAGTTCGACCACGAGCCGCCGCGCCACCATTTCGGCCTTCTTGCTGAAGATCCCGAGATCGTCGGAGGCCGTGGCGGCAAGGAGCGCGTGGCCGCAGGCTGAAACGAGATCGAACGGAATCGCGGTAGCGGCTTGCACGGCCAGCGAGGTCTTGATGTCTCGGAATCCGCCTCTGAACGTCGACGACACCGCCGCGTCGTATCCGTTCACATAGGCGTACACTTTCTGGTCCATGACCGAATCGAGCGCCGCGTAGGACGCCGGTTGAAGCCCTGCGCTGTGCATCGACGGTTGCGAGAAGCCCTGGGTCAGATAGAACGCGTTGTTTCCGCCCTTGCCTTGCGTTGCATGGAAGATCGGCCAGGACGGGATCAAAAAGCATGCGACGGCGAGCGCGGTCGCCGCGCATCGCACGCGCCACCGCAACGGCTCGATGCCGCGCGCGCACGCCAGGCTCAACAGCAGCGGCGGCAGGCAGATTACCGAATCCATCCGAAATCCGACGCCGAGGCCGGCCAGGAAGCCCATGCCTGCCGCGAGAAGGAACAGCGCTCGGGGCCTGACGCGCTTGGCCAGCAGATGCCCTGCGGTTAGCATCGTGGCGAGGATAAACGGCGCTTTGCAGAAGTCGCGCAGCGCCGGCATTTCCATGAGGACCACGGGCGCGGCCACGTACAGCGCCGTGCCCGCAAAACTGGGAATCCGGCCCATGCCCAGCCGAAACAGTCCGTAGGCCGCCGCGGCCACCGTGCCGAACATGAACGCGGCGAGCAGATTCAACGAAGCCCACGACAGGTCGAACAGGCGTAGCGCGATACCCATGGCGTACATCAGGTAGAGGCGGTCGACGAAGAACTTGTCATCTCGAATGGCCTGCGTTTCCATCTGTGCCGGAACATCGCGCGGGTCGAGCGACATTGCTTCGTGCTTGAGGAAAGCATCGACGGACGCGGGCACGCTGGCCGCCGTACAAAGACCGTGGCCCGTCGCGAACAAGACCGGCGGCAGCATCATGTCGGCCCAGATGTTGTAGCGAGGGCCAGGCGTAAGATCGGATGCCGCCAAATATCCCCACCCGGCGGCCATCGCGATCAGAAAGACCAGGAAGGCCACCGTGGCTTCCGAATGAGCAATGCGGCCCACGAGTTGCGCGCCCGCGCGTGGCATGGCCACCTCCCGATCACGATTCCGGCGTCAGCGCGGCGATGATATCAGGAGACGCCGCCTGCGGTCTACAGCTAGACTCGCCGCGGAGGCAGTTCCTATAATACGCCCTGCGCCGCGTCCGGCAGAGAGGAGACGATGCCCGCCATGATCGGTCCGCGCCATCCGCGCCAGGTTTGGCAGGCGCGTTTCGCCGTTGTCGGGAGCCTCGTGCTGGCGGCCATGGCGGCAGGCCAGGAGCCGGCGCCCGCGACGCGCGCGATCCTCGATACGGCACCCGAATCCGCGACAATAGCGCTCGCCGTGCCTTCGCTTCGCGGCCTCGCCGAATCGTGCGATGCGCTTGCTCGACGTCTGACGGCCGCGGGCGTGCTATCCGAAAACGCTTGGAACGACGGCGTGGCCAGGCTGGGGGCATTCGCCGGAATCACGGGATCTGTGAAATTACTCGATATCGCCACGACGTTGGGCATCGATCCGGACGCGCCCGCGGGCCTCTTCGTCGATCTCGGACCGACGGGCGCCAACGCGCGGCGGGCGATCGATTTCTTGAACGGGACTGCGCCGGAAACGTCCGCGCTTCCGCCGCTCGCCGAGCGATGGTCGCGAATGGGGTGTCCCGCTATTGCACTGACTGTTTCCTGCGCTGGCCCACAGCGCGCGGAAGCCACGGTCGCGTCGCGCATGGCGGCCTGGGGCGCGCCTGCAAACGAAGGCGACGGCCTGCATCTTTACGACGACGCGGGCGGGTTTGCCTTGACGGGCGCGCATCTCACGATGGGCAACTATGCGCCGTTGATTCGCGAGGCCGCCGCGCGCCATGCCGTTTCGACGCCCTGCCGCTACGGCACGCCCGAGTGTCCTGCGCGTGGAGCGAACGAGATTGCAGGCCCCGTGCGCATCGACCGCATCATGAGTCTTCTGCCGGACGTCTCCCCGGTCTTCGTGCGCTGTTTGGACAACATTTCCGAGACCGAGGCCCGCGCGTGGGGCGGGCGTTTCCTGGAAACGTCGCGTGTGTATGGCGGCGAGGACCCGGCGCTCTTCACGCTCGCGATCGAAGACGGACATTGCGAGGCGCGCGTGCTGGCCGACTTGAACCGGCATCGTGACTTGGCCGCGACGGTGGGCGAGGCGCGGCCGTTGCATCTGCTGACACGCATCCCCGCGGGGACAAAATGCGTGTGGGCGTTTCGCTTCAACGGCTCTGACCGGGCCGAGGCCCGCAAATGGCTGGCGAGTCTCGCCCCGAACAATCCCCGCGATTCCGGAGTCGATACCTTCGACACGCTCGCGTCCGCGTTGAACGACGAGGTCGCCGTAGGACTTTTCGACGATGCGGGTGAGACGCGCCTGTTCCTGATGGCTACGATCGCGTCACGCGACACGTGCGAACCGGCGCTGGCCCGTATCGCGCCGCTCGTGCCTCTGAAGGACTCGCCGCTCTTTACGTGGGCCGTCTCTCCTTCGACGACGTTCCTTGTTGCCTTGGCCGGCGACACGTGCGCGATGGCTACGATAGATCCCGCCAAGCCTGAGGCATTCGCCGAACGTTTCCAATCGCAGGAATCGGCGCGCGCCATCGAAACCCTATTGCCTGGATTCGATACGGCAACGCCCACGCTCGGTGTTGTCGCTATCGATCTGGACCTCGCGAACGATGTGCCCCCCATGGTCAAGAACGCGCTGGGCCTATCCGAATCGACCGTAATGGGGCTTCGCAGGTTCGGCGCGGCGTTCCGGAATATCCGCGCCGCTAAGTGCGTGCGTGGCGTCTGGCTCGAATCGTCGCTCGCGATTGACCCGAGATGACTGCCGTGACTGATTCCCCGACCATGATCGTTGGCATCGATTTCGACAATACGATCGTCACATACGACGAGCTCCTGTTCCGTTGGATGCGCGAGCGTGGCTGGGTAGGCGACGAAATGCCCCGAACGAAACGTGGTCTTCGCGATGCTCTGCGCGCGTTGCCGGACGGCGAATCGAAATGGCAGCAGGCCCAAGCGTTTCTCTACGGACCGGGGCTTCAAGACGCGCCGCTCATCGAAGGCGTCGTCGAGTTTCTGCGCGCATGCCGCGAGCGCGGCGTTCCCGTCTTCGTGATCAGCCACAAGACGCAGTATGCAGCGGCGGACCCCGGAGGCGTCGACATGCGGCGCGAGGCCATGGCGTGGATGGAACGCCAAGGCCTGTTCGGAGACGCCATGGGGCTTGCTCCGGATCGCGTCTTTTTCGAACTGGCGCGCGCGGACAAATTGGCGCGGATACGCAGCCTCGGCTGCACGCATTTCATCGACGATCTCGAGGAGACCTTTCTCGAACCGGACTTTCCCTCCGACGTCGTGAAGATCCTGTACGCGCCGGGCGGCGAGCCGGATTCGATACGCGACGGCGTTTGCCTGAGGTCGTGGCGGGCGATTCACGACTCCTGTTTCGGATTAGCCAGTGCCGTTGCCGCGCTGCTGTCGCAACGCATCGTGGACGCGCAACCGATAGGCGAAGGCCGGAACAGCCAAGCGTACCGCGTGGCGTGCCCCGGAGATTCTACATTCGCGGCCAAGCACTACCACCGCGCGGCGACCGATCGCGACGACCGCATGGAGGTCGAGTACGCCGCGCTTTCGTTGCTGCAAGCGCACGGGATAACTGACGCCCCGCGTCCGATAGCGGTCGACCGCGCGCGTCGTGTGGCGGTCTACGAGTTTCTCGAAGGGACGCCCGTCGAACCGGCGAACGATGCCGATATCGACCGGCTGGCTACGTTCCTGGTCCGGCTCAAAGCCCTGGGGCATGAAGCGGCCGGCGAATGGACCCGCTGGGCGGATGAGGCCCTGGTTTCGTTCGAGGCGGTGGAGGAGCACATTCGGGGCAGGCTCGAAGCCCTTGATCGGTCGGATCAGTCGGATCAGTCCGACAGGTCTGACAAGTCCGACCTGCTCAGGAAAGACTTGCGCGCCTTCATCCAAGCCGATCTCGATCCCTTGCTCCACGCCGTGATCGCGTGGGGCGCGCCGATCCTGGAAGACTTGGGCTGGCCCTGGTCGCGTACCGTGCCCGAGGAATGCCGCATTCTGAGCCCGTCGGACTTCGGGTTCCACAACGCAGTGCGGACGCGCGAGGGCGCCATCCGATTTCTCGACTTCGAGTACTTCGGCTGGGACGACCCCGCAAAGACGGTGGCGGACGTGCTGCTGCATCCCGCGATGCGCTTGAGCGAAGCGCACCGGGAGCGGTTCGTCGCGGGCGCGTGCGACGGCCTCGGCGACCCGCTGCTTGTGAAACGCTTGCCGGTGGCTTATGCTCTGCTGGGCGTCAAATGGTGCACGATCCTGCTGAACGAATTCCTGCCCGGGCCTTGGGCGCGGCGGCAATTCGCGGGCGGCGCGCGCAACCGCGAAGAGGTCCTCGCGGCGCAACTCGACAAAGCGCGCGCCATGGCACGGCACGTGGCCGGCGCCTACAAGGAGTTTCCGTATCATGGCTGAACCGATCCTGTTGGACGAACGATCAATGGCCTTGCGCCGCGCGATCGTCGGCGTCCTTGCGTCGGCGCGGCGTGGCCATTTGGGCGCCGCATTCAGCCTGGTCGAGATTCTGCGCGTCCTCTACGACGACATCCTGCGCTACGATCCCGCGAACCCGCGCTGGGACGGGCGCGACCGTTGTATCCTCAGCAAAGGCCATGGCTGCCTCGCGCTCTATGTCCTCCTCGCCGAGAAAGGCTTCTTTCCCGCATCCGAACTGGAACGTTTCTGCAAAGTGGACGGCATCCTCGGCGGCCATCCCGACTCGCGCAAGGTCCCCGGCGTCGAGGTTTCGACAGGGAGCCTCGGCCACGGTCTGCCGCTCGCGCTCGGCATGGCGCTGCACGGGCGGATAGCGCGCGCGCCGCACCGCGTGTTCGTGGTGCTCGGCGACGGCGAATGCAACGAAGGCAGCGTGTGGGAAGCGGCCATGTCGTGCGCGCACCACGGCCTCGACCAGCTCACCGTCTTAATCGATTACAACCACATGCAGTCCTACGACACGACGCACGCCGTCGTCGAGTTGGAGCCGTTCGCGGAGAAGTGGCGCAGTTTCGGATTCGCCGCCGTCGAGGTCGACGGCCACGATGCCGGCGCGTTGCGCGGCGTGCTGCGATCGCTGCCGCTTACGCCGGGCCGTCCCTCGGCCATCGTATGCCACACGGTCAAGGGCAAGGGGTTCCCGTTCGCCGAGAATGACCCCACCTGGCATCACAAGAGCCGCGTTTCCGACAGCGATCTCGAACACATGCTCAAGGCCCTCGAGGAGTATCCATGCGGCAAGCCTGCATAGCCATGGTCCACGAACTCGCCCGGCAGGACCCGCGCGTCGTCTTCATCGGATCGGATATCGGCGCCGGGACGCTCGCGAAGTTCCGCGAGGAAATGCCGGACCGCTTCTTCATGGAAGGCGTCAGCGAAGCCAGCGTGCTCGGCATGGCGGCGGGCTTGGCGCTCGAAGGCCACGTGGTCTACGTCAACACGCTCGCGGTGTTCCTGACGCGCCGCGTGTACGAGCAGGCCGCGCTCGACATCTGCCTGCACAACGCCAACGTCCGCCTGATCGGCAGCGGCGGCGGGTTCGTCTACGCGCCGCTCGGTCCGACGCACATGGCCACGGACGATATCGCACTGATGCGCGCGCTGCCGAACATGACGATCCTCGCGCCGGCCGACGCGCGCGAGATGCGGCGGCTCATGCCGCTGACGCTCGACCACGAAGGACCGATCTATATTCGCCTCGGCAAGGGCGGCGATCCGGTTGTCACGCCGGAGGAGGGCCCCTGCGCGATCGGCCGCGCGGTCGTAATGCGCGAAGGCGCCGACGGCCTGATCGTGACGACGGGCGTCATGCTGCAACTGGCGCTCGAGGCCGCGGAGGCGCTGGCATCGCAAGGGCGCGAAGTCGCGATCTTGCATTGCCCCACCGTGAAGCCGCTCGACGTGGACGCTTTGCGCGCGGCGATCGATCGCGTGGCCGCGGTGATAACGGTCGAGGAACACATCAAGAACGGAGGCCTGGGCAGCGCGGTGGCCGAGATCGTCGCGGAGACGCCGTGGGCGTCGCCGAAACGGTTCCGCGCCTTGACGCTGCCCGATGCGTTTGTCGATCATTACGGCAGCCAGGCCGACTTGTGGAAGATCTACGGCTTGACGCCGGAACGTATCGCCGGCGCTGTGACAGAGTTGTTAAGCGTGTCATTCTGAGCGAAGCGAAGAATCTTTTGCCTTATAGCGAGATTCTTCGCTTCGCTCAGAATGACGCGGCGGGCCAAGTGTTGGTGAAGTGAACGCAAGGAGTTCGATTGTGGGTAGTCGTGTTGAAATCATTACCCCGCTGCACCTGCGGACGACGCGGGATTACGTGGGCCGCATGACCAACGACAAGGTGCAATGCAGTCTCGTCGCGCGCGAGTTCGGGCCGGCGTATTGGGACGGCGACCGGCGCTACGGGTACGGCGGGTATCGTTACGACGGACGCTGGGCGCCCGTCGCGCAGAAGCTCATCGAAGTCTACGGACTGAACGCGAACGCGCGCATCCTCGACGTGGGCTGCGGCAAGGCGCATCTCCTGTACGAACTGAGCCGGTTGTTGCCCGAGGCGCAACTCGTGGGATTCGACGTGTCGCGCTACGGTGTCGAGGACGCGCAGGAAGGGCTCCGCGGGAAGTTGTTCGTGCAGCGAGCCGAAGACCCGTATCCGTTCGAGAACGGGCATTTCGATTTGGTCCTCTCGCTGATGACGTTGCATAACCTGCAACTTCCGGCGCTGGTCGAGGCGCTCGTCGAGATCGAGCGCGTCGGCGCAAGGAAATACGTCGCCGTCGAGAGCTACCGGTCGGTGCAGGAACTGTTCAACCTCCAATGCTGGGCGCTGACGTGCGAGAGTTTCTTCCGTCCGGCCGAGTGGGAATGGGTGTTCGACAAGGCCGGGTACACCGGCGATTACGAATTCGCTTTCTTCGAATAGGGAACGCGCCGTGGGCTTACGGTACACACCGCTGAAGATCTTCCATTTCCCCGAGAAGCTGAATTCGCTGCCGCGGGAAACGCCGGAGATCCGTCCACCGATCCACATCCGCATCAAGCCGACCAACGCCTGTTCGCACCGCTGCCGCTACTGCGCGTATCGCGCGCCGGACCTGCAACTCGGCGCGGATATGGACGAACGGCAATCGATCCCGCGTGCGAAGATGATCGAGATCGTCGAGGACGTCGTTGCGATGGGCGTCTCCGCGATCACGTTCAGCGGCGGCGGCGATCCGTTTTGTTACGCGCATTTGCTCGAAGCCGCGCAACGCCTCGCCGAATCGCCGGTGCGGTTTGCCGCGCTGACCAACGGCGCGCGGCTTGACGGCGACGTGGCCGCCGTATTCGCGCGTAACGCGACGTGGTTGCGGGTCTCGATCGACGGGTGGGACGCGGAAAGTTACGCGCGCTATCGCGGCGTGGACCTCGACGAGTTTCCGCGCGTGTTGCGCAACATCGAACGGTTTCGCGCGCAAGGCGGTCCGTGCCACATTGGCCTCAATATCGTGATCGACCAATCCAATGCCGAACATGTTCTCGATCTGATCCGCCTCGCGAAGTCGATCGGGGCACACAGCGCGAAACTCTCGCCGTGCATCGTGAGCAATTGCGGTCCCGACAACAACACGTATCACGAACCCATTTTCGATGCGGTCACGGCGCAGATTGAAACGGCGCGCGGCACGCTGCAAGACGCGTCGTTCGAGATCTTCAATTCGTACCATCGCCAGGAGATCTCGTTCGAGAAGCCGTACGCATGGTGTCCGTACCTTCAAATCCTGCCCGTGATCGGCGCGGACCTCCACGTGTACGCGTGCCAGGACAAAGCCTACAACCGCGCGTCGGGCTGCCTCGGCAGTATCGAGACCATGCGGTTCCGCGAGTTCTGGATGCAGGACAAGGCGCGTTTCTTCACGGTCGTGCCGAAGCGCGACTGCAATCATCATTGCGTGGCCGACGCGAAGAACCGGCTGGTCCTGGAATACTTGGCCGCGGACCCGGAGCATCTCGGGTTCGTGTAACGGGAGGCGTTATGGCTCTGCCCATCGCGGTGTTCGGCGTAGGCGGATTCATCGGCGGCATGCTCACCGAGACGCTCGAAGCCGATGCGCGCTACGAGGTCCTGCGGTTTACGTCGCGCGACTGCGACCTCGCCGATCCCGTCCAAGTGCGCGGTCTTGCCTCGCGGATCCCCGAAGGCGCCGTGTGGGTTCTCTGCGCCGCCGTGTCTCCCGACCGCGCGGGTTCGCCCAAAGCCGGCATGCAGACCAACATCGCGATGGCCTGCAACCTGGCGGACCTCGCGCCGGACGTGCGCCCCGCGCACATCGTCTTCATGAGCAGTATCGACGTCTACGGACGCGCAGAACTCGAACTGCCTCTCGACGAATCGAGCCGCGTCCGCCCGACAAGCTATTACGGCGTGTCGAAATGGGCCTCGGAACAGATCCTAGCGCTCGAATGCCGGGAGATGGATATCCCTCTCGCCATCCTTCGCCTGCCCGGCGTATACGGGCCCGGCGATACACATCACGGCCCGGTGCGCAATTTTATCGACGCCGCGCTGCGCCGCAAACCTATCACCGTCTTCGGCGACGGGAACCAGCGGCGCGACCTGCTGTACGTGCGCGACGTGCCCGGCGTGGTGTCGGCGATCTGCGCGCGCCAAGTAACCGGTGTGTTCAACGCCGTGACGGGCCGCACGCTGAGTCTCAACGAAATGCTCGACGCGATCGGGGCATTGGCGGGCCGCACCCTCGACATCCGTTACGAGCGCGAGGCTTCGCAGATTGATCTCATGTTCGCGCCGCCCGCGTTGCTCCGCGCATTGCCCGAGGTTGCGCTCACGCCTCTTGAAAAGGGTATCGCGGAAACGTACGCTGCTTTACGTGAACTTCCCGAGTATCGGGACACGCAGAATGTCTGAGGATACGAACCGTTGCTAGGCATACCCGTTAACGAAGAACTCGTGGCCGTCCTGTCGGCCTTTGCGCTCGCGCCGGTGGTGGCCGTGGCGCATATCGCGCTGTTCCGCTGGCGCAAAGGCGCGTCCGCCGAATATGCCCTGTTGCCTTTCGCCTTCGTCATCTACGAATTAGCCTGGACCGTCGGGGCAATCCTCGCGTCGCGCGGCTTCCCCGTGATCACAACATGGATCGCGGGATCGGCGACCGTGGGGTTCGTTTGCCTCGTCTACATGCAGGTCTTCTCGCAGATCTCGCGCGGGTTCTCGCTACGCATTCTGGTCGACATCCGCGACCACGGTTCGCTCGACCTCGCCGGGATCTTGCGCGAGTACAGCGAAGGGCGCGGCGTGGACTGGCTCATGGAGAAGCGGTTCTCCGGCCTTGAACACATGGGCCTGATGGCGCGGACCGAAGGCCGCCTCGAAGCCACGCGCCCGTGGGGCATGCGCCTGGGCCGGATGGGCGTGTGGGCCAAGCGCGTCCTCAAACTCGGCGGAGCAGGATGACATGATGACGCCTCTGTATCGCGCCGAGCTCGGCGTCGCAACCGCGGCCGTGGCGTGGCTCGTCTTTTTCGTCTTTCATCTGGCGGCGTGGCAAACCATGCCGAGGCCGCGCAAAGGGGTGATGACGTTGGTGCTTGCCGGCTCCTGCGGCTACTGTCTTGTAATGGCTTCGGGCATGACCTTCCTGCGCCTTCCGATGCTTGACACGTTGTGGATCTCCGGGCCGTGTTTCGCGCTGTTCCTCATCATGTACATGCACCTGTATTTCGGAATTGACCGCTCCGTTTCGATACGCATCCTGGGCGAACTCGCGTGCTCGCCGACGGGGGCGTTGACCTTGGACGCCTTGGACAAGGTATACTCCCGGGACGACATGATCGCGCGGCGCCTTGCCGTCATGGTCGAGAAAGGGTTGCTGCGCGAGTCCGGCGGGCAGTACACCTGCACGGACAAGTCGCGGCTGCACGTACGATTCGCATTGTTGGGCAAGAAACTGTACGGCCTGGACGTGACGGGCTGATTCAGGGAAACGGTGGTCGAATCTTGGCGGATGCGTTGAACACACCTCGCACGGGTTCCAGCGATCTCGATATCACGTTCTTCGTGCCTTGTCTGAACGAAGCGGAGAACGTGTGCGGATCGTTGGATACCATCGTTGCGGCCGTGGCCGAAACCGCGCGTCCCGTCGCCTACGAAATCCTCGTGGTGGACGATTGTTCGACCGACGATACGGTGGCCGTCGTCGAGTCCTATTCGCGCGCCCATCCCGAGGTCCCGATTCGGATCGAGACCAGCGACGTCAACCAGGGCCTCGGACGCAATTATGCGCGCGGCGCACGCATCGCGCACGGGCGCTATTACATGCTCGTCAACGGTGACAACGTCGAGCAGAAAGAAACGCTGGTAGGCCTGCTGGCGCTGCTCGGCACGGCCGACATCCTGATTCCCCACTTCGGCGCAAAGGACCACCGGCCGCTCGGACGCCGCGTCGTTTCCCGGACCTTCACGTTCCTCGTGAACACGCTCAGCGGCAACCGCATCGGCTACTACAACGGCCCCGTGGTTCATCTGCGCGAGAACGTGGTCCGCTGGCATCCCGGCACGAAGGGCTTCGCGTACGAAGCCGAATTGATCACGCGGCTGCTGGCTCAAGGCGCGACCTACGCGCAACTCGAAGTGCACAGCGCTGAGCGCGAGCATGGCGTGTCCAAGGCGTTTCGTTTCGAGAATTTCATTTCCGTAGGGGGGAGTCTCATGCGTATCGCGCTTCGGCGGATCAAGAACTTGGTGAGGTGAGTTGTACCCATGGCGGTTTATGCTTGCAGAGAGTGGCGAAAAACGGGGACTGGCTCGCTTTTCGGCAGTTTGAAAGGCGTGCCTGTCCCCGCTTTTCGCCTTGAGTGCATCGCGTGAAACGCCTCGTCAAATGGCTCGTCAATCTCGCCCTCGTGGCGGCTTCGATAACGGCGGCGTTTATCCTTCTGCATGCGTGCGACCGGGCCGCATCCGTTTTCCTGAGACACGCCGCGCTGTCACGCCACATGGGGCTGTTGTTCCTTCCGGGCGTCGAAGACCATTTCGCGATGCATGACTTCACGTCGTGCGAACGCACGAACTCTCTGGGCATCCGCGACCACGAGATGTCGGTCGCGAAGACCGGCGCGTTCCGCATCGTCGCGATTGGCGACTCGTTCACGTACGGCTGGGGGGTGAATCTCGAAGACACCTGGTGCAAGCGGCTCGAAAAGAACTTGCGCGATCAGGGCCTCGATGTGGAAGTCGTTAATATGGGCAAGCCCGCGGCGGGGCCTTGCGAATACGCCTCCATTGCCGAACTCGCCATTCCTGTCTTCCAGCCCGACCTGGTCATCGTCTGCATCCTCAACGGCGACGACCTCCAACAGTCGTCATGGCTCTCGGGCATGCGCGCGGTGCGGTTTCCCAATCTGGTGCGCCTCGTCTGGTACCTCAAGAATCGGAATGCTTTTGCGAATCCCATGAGGCCGGCCCCGCGAAGCGAAGAGCAGTCGCGCGAAGCCTACATCGGCACGGCTCAAATGACGTTGCAGCAGATGACTCCGGAACAGCGCGCGTATTTCGAGACCTTCGATCCGGCCGTAAAAGACGCCTTCTACAAAGGCATGTTGAATCCGTGGATGATCGGACACACGACCAGCTCTCCCGACTACTTCCTCAACACCGTCAACCTCAATGAACTGAGTTCCAACATCGACGGCATGGCGAGCCAGCTTGGATTCATTCACCGGATCGCGGATCGCTGGAAGGCGGCGGTGCTGGTCGTCTCCGTGCCTGAAGGCTTCTACGTCAACAAAGAAGCCTACGCGAACGTCCAGCGGATCGGGTTCAAGGTGGTCCCGGAAATGCTGACAACGGGCGTCGTCGACGAAGCCGTGGGCATCGCGTGCCGCAAGGCCGGGCTGCCCTTCTACTCGACACTTGAATCGATGCGGAAGCACATGGATGAAAAGGGCCTCTACTTCGAGATGGACCGCCACTTGAGCGCCGCGGGTAACGCGCTCTACGCGGACCTCATCACCCCCACCGTCGCCGAGGAGGTCCGCAAGCTCAAGGCCGGGGTGAAGTAACCGCGGGCGCTTCGTCCTTCGATCCGTAGTGCCGCATGATCCAGAGATTGCGCACGTAGGGCACGCCGTCGGCAAAGGTCCCGATTGCCAGCAGCCAATCCGCGCGATACGTGAAGTACGCCCCATGTAACAGGACGCCTACAATGCTTAGTTGCCAGAAGATCGCGGGGATGACGCTCTTGCCCTTGAGTTCCGTTACAGCCCACTGAATAAGGAATCGGAGGAAGAACAGTCCCTGGCCCACGGCCCATATCGCCGACCACACCCAGAACTCCGTCGTGTTCCGATATCCGCGCTTGAGCGCCAGCAACGTTAGCGCGCCCGCAGTCAGCGTCACCACAGCGACCACGCCATAGGTGACGATCTTTCGCGCCGGCGTTAGGACACCCTTGTCGCGCCAGACGTACATGAGGTTCCGCGCGTACACGATCAAGTTGAAGCACATGCCCACGGTGCCCCCGGGCGACGTGCGGCCGAACGCATACACGAACAGCAACATCGAGCCGAACCCGCTCATGTACCAGAACGCGATCGGAATGACATACTGCTTGCGCACCTCGGACACGATCCACTGGACATAGAACCGCCCGAAGAACAACACCGAGCCTATTACGCCAGCCACCGTTACCACGGTGTCCATGTCGATCGCCATCCCTTTCTATCCGCATGGAACCTGCTACGCGCCGCGAAAACGGCTATTCTATGCGTCGTGGCGGCGGACTTCCAACTCCGCGAATCCCGTCCGGCCTTTGAGCGTATCGGCGCTGGCGTGATACCATGCCACGCGTGACGTTGGGAGTCCACGCGCCGCATGAATCTTGGCTGGAAGAAGACGCTCGTCTACTCGCTCCTTCCCGTGACGCTGCTGCTCGCGTTCCTCGAGGGAGCGGCCCGGGTGGCCGAGATGGGGTGGCCTCCGCTGCCCGTCGACTATGGCGGAGGATTCAATGCCGACAGCCGGTTGTTCGTGCCTTCGCCGGACCAGCCGGGCACCATGATAACCAACCCGGCCAAGCTGGTCTCGTTCCAGAGCCAGTGGTTCAAACTTCCCAAGCCGCCTCGTGCCTTCCGCGTGTTCGTCGTCGGGGGATCGTCCGTGAACTATGCGAGCGGACAGCTCTGGACGGAAGGTCTCAAGCTGTCCCTGAAATACGGCGGGAAGCGGCTTGTCGAGATTATCAATTGCGGCGGCTGCGCCTATGGTTCGCACCGGCACATCCCGATCGTCGCCGAAGTGCTCGACTATCAGCCGGACCTTATCTTGTACTATGAGGCCAACAACGAGTTCGAAGAGACGGAACAGATGCGCTGGATCCGTCCGGGCATGGTTTCGTTGCAGCGCATCCTGTACCGGTCCGCGTTCTGCCGGTTTGTGCGCGACCGCTGGGCGAACGCCGAACTGGCCCGTCTCGAACGGGATCGCAACGAACGTCTGCTTTCCATGGAGAAGCCCGACAACAATTCGGGCACGAATCACGAGTGGACCCCTGAAGAAATCGACGAACACATGGAAGTCTTCCGCAACAATATCTCGATCATCGTTTCCATGTGCCAGGCCCGCAACGTGCCCATCATTCTATCTACGGTGGCCTCGAACCTATGGAAACCGCGGCTGGATTTCGCACGGGATCAAGTCGCGCGCATCCAGTCGTTCTACGAGGAAGGGAAGTACGAGGAAGGCATGGCCTTCGCCCGGGATTTGCTGAAGCGTTCGGTCCGCCACCAGGCCTCCGATACCGAGAACGGCATCCTTCGCGACATCGCAGCGCAGTATCATGTGCCGCTGGCCGATGTCGCGTCCGCGGTCGCCGCGGCGGAACCTCATAAGGTTCCGGGCGAGACGCTGTTCAACGACCATTGCCACCTCAACGACAAAGGGATCGACATCATGATGCGCGTGTTCGAGGCGCAGATTGAGAAGGTCATCGAACAGCGGCCAGTCCAGTAACGTGGGCCTCCCGGCGGCTCAGGGGTTCAACGCCGGTCTCAGATAGTCCTTGACATATCGAAAGACGACCTCGGCCTTCCGCTCGATGCCGCTGTCGGTCATGTGGCAGAAATCCCCGAACACGCCCGGCTCATGCCGCAAGGCCTCGTTCACGGGAACGTACAGGATCTTCTCCCGAGCGCAGTATTCCGCAAGGTCCGAGTTCCACGCCTCGATCGTATCGGCATACATGCGGAAGGTGAGCAGCGGATCGTTCCAATGGTTGCGCGCCTCGTAATCGTAGTATTGAAGCGCAGTCCGATCCAGCGCGTTCACTTCCGGGCACGCGACACTACAGACGATCAAGCGGACGCCCTCGCATCCCGCCGCCAGATGAAGCGCCTTCAGGCACTCCATGGACAGCGCTTCGAGATCCTTCCGCCGCTGCTCGGGATCGGGATAGAACAAACCGCTCCAGTAGTCGCGCAGGAACACCGAACGGGCGGCGATCGAGCGAAGCGGCCCCATCATGATGAGGTGCCACAACGCAGGCAGGTCTACGGCCGCGTCGTTGACGCCCTCGTATAAGACAATGGCGTCAGGCTGTAACCTGAGATACTCCGCGCACCGCGCCACGTGCCGCCGTAACGACATGCCCGACGTGCCCGCGTTGATGACCTCGATGTCCTTGCCGGGGAAATAGGCCATGAGTTTCTCGCCGAGGAGATGGGGATAGGTCTTCTCGAGCGCAGGACCCTCTTCGGTGGTCGACCCGCCAAGGCACACGATGCGGAACACGCCCGCAGGTTTGGGCACGGCCACGTCACGATCGCGGAACCCGAGATTGTTGGTGTCCATGGTCCACCCGGCGCCGCCCGTCACGCCGCGCAGATTCTTCTTGTAGCGGTAGTAGGGGATCTCCCACGGCGAATCCGCTGGAGCCTTTTGCGCCATAGGAAACGTGTGCGCGGGCAGGAAGCCATAGAAACATCCGGGCTGGGCGTCGTCCACTAGGAGATCGAGCGGCCACGGATCGTCGTCCGCCGCATCGCGAAGGGTCACTCGCTCCCGCTTAGCCGCCGCGGCATCGCAAAGTTCCTTTCGTTTAGGGTTTCCCTCAGCGTCGTAGCCAATGTCTTCGAGGTAGGCGTGGATTGGCCTCCGCAAGAACATGTCGCCATATATCGCCATGACCTTGCCGTCGCGATTGAACGCAAGGACGACGTCGTCATGGAGAAGCGCCGAGGGATTTCGCAACGCCTCCTCGATACGCGGGAATCGCCTTCGCCACGCTGCATGTGCCTCGGGATCCTCGGGCGATTCCGGATCCTTGCGCGGCACCTTGGCCTCCGCGCACGCATCCGTCGTGCGCAACGTCGACGGCAACAAGGCATCGGGCCCGGGCCGGACCGCGTTCGATCCTTGCAACGCTTCGGTCGAAGGCGGCACATGCTCGGACGCCGTGGCAGGCGGCGGGACGTTGTTCTTCGATGCGGCGATACGCGGATTATGGCGTTCGACCCATGCTCGGGCCGTGCGCGCATACACTTCAAGCGCAAGCGCTGCTACGATGCCCCACGCTGTCACCACGATCATCGCGAACACGAAGCGCCGCAGCGGGGATTTGCGGGCGCGAGCGTTGTCCTCGGAAGGCGTCATGGGGCCGCCTTCGCGAATGCGGTTTCCAAGTATCCGCGCGTGGACTGGAATATCACTTCGGCTTTTCGCTCGATACCGGCCTCGGTCATGTGGCAGATGTCGAGAAAATACCCCGGCTCGCCGCCGAAGGCCTCGGCCACGGGCACGTACGGGACGCTCTCGTCGCGGCAGTACGTTGCGATGTCTTCGTTCAGCATCCGGATGAGTTGCGCGTACACGGCAAAGGTGAGCAATGGATCTTCCCAATGCATCCGCGCCTCGTAGTTCATGAAATCGAGCATGGCCTTGTCGAGCGCATCCGTGCGGGGGCATGCGATGCTGCATAGGACGATGCGGATGCCCTTGCACCCGGCGGCCAGGTGGATAGCTTCCAAGTTCGATACGAACATATCGTGCAGATCCTGATTTCGCTGGCGAATATCCGGGTAGAAGAGCGCGCTATCGTAACGCCGCAGGAACGCCGAATGCGCCAGCAGCCGCTGCCACCTGGCAAGTCCGATCCTGTGCCAGAGCGCGGGCAGGTCCACGGCGGCGTCGTTCACGCCTTCGTAGAAAATCATCACGTCGGGCTGCAATCGAAAATACTCCGCCAGCTTCGCCGCATGGCGCCGCGTGGACATACCGGAAGTGCCCGCGTTGACGACTTCGATGTGCTTGCCGGGAAACGCCGCCCGCAGTTTCTCGCCCAGAAGAAACGGATACGTCTTCTCGATCGAGGGGCCTTCCTCCGTTGTCGATCCGCCCACACAGAGGATGCGGAACACGCCCTCCGGTTTCGGGACCGCCACGTCGCCGTTGCGAAATCCGAAGGCATTGGTGTCGACGAGCCAGCCGGTCCCCGCTTTGACCTGCCGCAGGTTCTTCTTGTATCGGAAGAAGGGAAGTTCCCAAGGCGAGTCCGGCGACAATGCCTGCTCCTCCCACGCCGCGCCCACGTCCACGAAAGCGTACACCGACGCCGCGCTCGAAGCGTCCGGCGCCGGAAGGAGGTATACGTTCACCGGCGCGCCGCCCGTGCCGGCGTCGAGCGCAAGGACCCGTCCCGGACCTTTCTTCTCAACCGCCCGCACGGCCTCCACTAGTCGTTGCCACATCGCGAGCACTTCGGGGATCGGCATACGCCCTTGTGCGGCCCATTGCAGGGGAGCTCGAACAAAGAGATCCCCGTACGCTCGGTCGAGGCGTCCATCTTGGCCAAACGCGATTACGCAGTCGTTATGCAGAATCGCCACGGCGTTACGCAAGGGTTCGGGAACTTGAGGGAATCGGTTGCGTGCCCGCTTGCGGCCTTGCTCCGATTCACGCGATTCGGGGTCCGGTCTTTCCACTTCCGCAAACGGGCATGCCTCCGCGCATCGCATCGCCTTCGGGAGCAGCGCGTCGTCCGCCTGCCACGCCATGCCGGGCAGCGAACGGTCCTTCGGGATCTCCCGCGCAACAACGGGCACATCGGGCCGCAGCGCGAGGCCCTTCGACGCGAGGATCATCGAATTGTGCCGCTCCGCCCAGAGACCGGCGCCTCGCGAGTACGTCTCAAGGGCGGCCGCGATCACGACGACCCACAACGCTACGATCGCCACTGCGAACGCGAGCCGCGCAACGAAACGGCGCGGATGCGAAGTGGAATCCGAGGGTGTCATTCTTGTCCAATCTGTCTGACTTGTCTGACGGGTCCGACGTGTCGGACGAGTCCGACGGGCCCGACGGGTCGGACGCGCTATCAGAAATTGAACTGATCGATATTCGTCTTGTCGAACGCGATCGGGTCGCCGAGAACGATCTCGCTGCCATTGACCTTGACCTCGCCGACGTGTCCGGCCTTGAACGTCGTCGCGCCGGGCTGTAGTTCCCCTTTGGCCGTGGCCACGGCGGCATACACGGCGAGGTATCCGAGATCGACCGGGTTCCACAGCACGAACCGCTTCACGGTGCCGTCCATGACGTATTCCTTCATCATCTTCGGCGTGGCCAGCCCGGTGAGGAACACACGGTCGGCAGCGCCGGCCTTGCGCAACGCTTCCGCCGCGCCCGGCAACGCGACCGACGTGATCGCGAAGATGCCCTGGAGGTCGGGGTAGGTCTTGAGGCAGTCGGCGGTCACCTGTGTGGCCATGGCCTGATCTTCGCCCGGCGCCTTCGGCGTTTCCGAAAGGTTCACCAGGTTGGGATACTTCTCTTTTCGATACTTTTCCATCTCCGCCATCCACACATTCTGGTTGTCAGCGGTCAGCGTGCCGGTGACGATGATGTACTTCCCGTTCGGGCCGATGCCCTGGACCATGATGTCCAACAGGCTTCGGGCGACACTCGCGGCGGTGCACTGATTCACGAAGAAGTCGCGCGCCTCCGGCAGCGCGTCGGCGTCCCACGAGATGACTTTGATACCGCGTTTCCGGGCCTTTTCGAGTACCGGCGCGATGGCGTTCTTGTCGTTCGGCGCGATGGCGATCGCGTCATATTTCTGCGCGATCCACTTCTCGAGCATCTGCGCCTGAAGCGTGACATCACTCGTCACCGGTCCGTCGAAATCGACCGTCACCCCGAGTTCCTCGCCCGCCTTCTTCGCGCCGACTTCCGTGGCGTTGAAGAAGTCGATGCCGATCAACTTCGGCATCACGCCGATGGTCAGTTTCTTATCGGCCTTGGGCGCGGGCGGCGCGGCGGAATTCGCACCGGACGCCTTGTCGGCCGGGGCATTCCCCGGCCCGCACGCGGCAAGCAAAACGCCAAGCGCCAACATCCCCACGAAAGCTATGCGTACCTGCAATGACATGGTTACACTCCTCATCTGAAGTCTAAGCGATAGCGCCTCTCGGCGGTTATCATTTAGACTTTATCGTTTAGACTTTCCTACCTGCCCATTCGTTAAACACGGCCGTGGCGATGAGGAGCGCGCCGACGAAGATCACTACATGCTGCGACCGCACGCCCGCCATCTCGAGACCGTATCTAAGCATACCGATAATAAGCATCCCCAGCAAGGACCCGATGACCGATCCCTGGCCTCCGCTGATCCGCGTCCCGCCGATGACGACGCACGCGATCGCTTCGAGTTCCATGCCCGTGGCCGCGTCGGCCTTCGCGGTGTTGTACAGCGCCGTATTGAATAGCGCGGCCACGCCGCATACCGCGCCGCACGCCGTGTACAGCGCGAACTTGACGCGGCGCACGTCGATCGCGGCGAACACGGCCGCCGTCTCGTTTTCGCCGAGGCATTCCGTGTAGCGTCCGATCCACGAACGGCGCAACGCCAGCCATCCGAACAGCACTATGATAAGCAGCGCCCAAACGGGCACGGGCAGCAGCAGGTCGCCGCTGCTCAACCATGCAAAACCAGGCGGAAATCCGCTCACGGAACGCGCTTTGCTCAGCCCCATGGCCACGCCGCGGAACTGCGCCATCGTGGCCAGCGTGACGACGAGCGGCGGGATGCCCAGGTAACTGCTCACGCCGCCGTTGAACGCGCCCGCGGCCACGCCCGCCGCGATCGCCGCCGCCGCCGCAACGGCGATGGGCGCGTGGGCGTCGCCGTAGAGCAGCCCGAGCACGATGCTGCACATCGCCACGATGGAACCGACGGACAGATCGATGCCGCCGGTCGCGATGATGAAGGTCATGGGCACGGCGATCATGCCGGGGATCGCCCAGTAGCGCGCGCGCTCGAAGATGCTGAACCAGTCGAGGAACCCTTCCGTGGTCAGCGCGAACGCCGTGAACATCGCGACGAACGCGCCGCAGAGAATCGCCTCGCGCGAGAAGAGGATGCGGCGGATCATCGCGCGCCTCCCCGGACGCGCTGCAACAGCGCATCGACGATCACCGCGAGGAGGATCAATCCCCCGACGAATATATTCTGCCAGTACGAACTCGCTTCGAGCAGGATCAGCATATTGTACAGCAGCGCCACGAGGAACGCGCCCAACAGCGTGCCCAATGCCGAGCCGCGCCCGCCGAGAATGTTCGTGCCGCCGATCACAGCCGCGGCGATTGCCTTAAGTTCCATACCCTCGCCCGTGTTCGCTTGGACGTTGCCGTAATATCCGGGCAGCAACACGGCCGTGAGGCCCACGAGCGCGCCCGAGACGCCGAACACCATCAAGGTCAGCCGCGTCTTCGACAGGCCGATCAGCCGCGCGGCGCTCTCCGAGTTGCCCAGCGCCAACACGCGCCGCCCCGGCAGCGTGTACCGCAAGAGAATATGCGTGAGGATCGTGACCGCGATCACGTAGTAACAAATCTTCGGCAAGCCGAACCACGTGCCGTCCGCGAGCGCGCGGTAGGATGCGGGCAGCATGAGGACTTCGCTGCCGCCGGTCACGATGCGCATCAGGCCGCGATAGATGCTGAGTCCCGCGAGCGTGACGATGATCGGGTGAATCCCGGCAGTCAACGCGGTGCCCGCGTTGACCAAGCTGAACGCGACGCCAAGCGCCATCGCGAGCGCGAGGCACGCCAGCGGCGGCACGCCGGATTTCGCGGCCATCGCCGCCACGGCCGCCACCAGCCCGAGCATCGACCCCACCGAGATGTCGATCGCGCCGTTGCAGATGATCAGCATCGCGCCCTGCGCCATGATTGCGGGAAGCGCCGCGCTCGCGAGGATGTCGAAGAGGTTCTGTGCATTGGCGAACTCAGCGGGTTTCATCACGGCCATTGCCGCCGCAAGCACTCCGATAAACGCGATGAGCCCGAGTTCTCGGAATTGCAGCACCCGCATGATCGGGCTTCGGGTTTCGGGCTGCGAACCTTGGGATGCCGCGGATTTCGGGATGGCGGCTGAGGCAATGACGGATTCGCCGTCGACCTTCGGGTCGAATGTGCCCGTCACGCGGCCCTCGGAAAGTGTCACGACGCGGTCGCTCAAGGCCATGATTTCCGGAAGCTCGGAACTGATGAGCAGCACCGCCGCGCCGCGCGAAGCCATCGTGCCGATCAGCCGGTGAATCTCCGCCTTGGCGCCCACGTCGACGCCCCGCGTCGGTTCGTCGAGAAGCATGATCTTGGGCGACGCCGCCTGCCAGCGTCCGAACACAACCTTCTGCTGGTTGCCGCCGCTCAGTGCGCCAATGGGCTGCTCGATCGACGTCGCCCGCACGTTCATATCGGACACGACCCGCGCGGCGAGATCGCGTTCGGCCCGCGAACGGATCAATCCGCATCGCGAGAGGCCGCGCAACGTCACCACGCTCGCGTTGCTGCGCAACGGGTGGCCGCGGAAGACGCCTTGTACGAGGCGGTCTTCGGGCAGATACGCGATGCCCGCGCGGACCGCCTGCCGAGGCGACGCGATACGGACGGGCGTCCCGTCGATCGCGACGGACCCCGAGGCCAGCGGCTGGATGCCGAACAGGGCCTGGGCGAATTCGCTCCGTCCCGCGCCCACGAATCCGTAAAGGCCGACAATCTCGCCCGCGCGCACGTCGAGCGAAATGTCGCGGAACGCGCCCGACGCGGAGGACGCGCCGTCCACCGCCAGCAAGACGCCGCCCATCCGCGTCTCCGGTTTGACGAACCGGTGCGAGACTTCGCGCCCGACCATCGAAGCCACGATGCGATCGATCGTCAGGTCTTCGACGGACTGCGTCTCGATGGTTGCCCCATCGCGCATGATCGTCACGCGGTCGCACAGGGCGAGCACCTCGTCGAGCCGGTGGCTGACGTAGACGATCCCGACGCCCGCTTCGCGCAAGCGCCGGATCTGGGCGAAGAGGTTCTCGATTTCCTTGAGCGTCAGGGACGAGGTCGGCTCGTCCAGGAACAGTACGCGCGCGCGCTCCGACACGGCCGCGGCGATCTCGGCCATCATGCGCCGCGCCACGGATAAGCCCCCGGCCTCTTCGCGCACGTCGAACGATTCGCCCATCGCCGCGACCATCGCCTCCGCTTCGCGATACGACGCGTTCCAGCGGATCAGTCCGGCCGGGCCGCGCACGAGCCCGCGTCCGAGGAGCATGTTCTCCGCGATACTGAGCTGGGCAAAAAGGTCCGCCTCCTGATGCACGACGGCGATCCCCGCGCGCGCGGCCTGGCGCGTCGTAGCGAAACTTGCCGGGCGGCCCTCGAACTCAATCGTGCCCGCGTCCGGTTTGAACAGGCCCGTGGCGACGTTGATGAGCGTGCTCTTCCCCGCGCCGTTTTCGCCGACCAGGCCGTGCACCTCGCCCGCGCGCAACTCGAAGTGCGCGCCGCGCAAGGCAGGCGCCCCGCCAAAACTTTTGTGGATCCCGCCAAGATGTAAGACTACATCGCTCATCGCGCACGATAATAAGGAGGCCGGAAGTGAAGGTCAAGGTTCGATGGTGAGACTACGCCGAATATCCTCGCGATTACTGCAGCCCGAGTTGCTGTTTAGCGTAGAGGTATTCCTGCGAGTCTTGGGGGAAGCGTTCCATCATCTGCTTGTACACCCATTGCAGGTTGTGCTGGTCGTTCAGGCGCTCGTAGCACGTCGCGAGTTGCGGATAGATCTTCGCGGTCTGTTCCCAGTTCGGATAGTCGGTGATGATCAACTCGTAGTAGCGCGCGGCCTCCTTGTAGTCAAGGAGTTTCTGGCGCGAGAGGTTGGCCATGGCGTTCAGCAGGGCCGGCGCTTCGGGACTTTTCGGATCGTCGTCGAGCCGTTTCTGATACTCGGCAATCGTGGCGGAAGTGCGCGCGCGCATGGCTTCGTTTGGGTCTTGCGCGGGCGCGCTCTGTTCCGCCGGCGTTTGCTCGGTGGGAGCGGCGGGCTTGGCCACGGGGGGCGCTACGGGTGGCGGCGTCGAACGTTCCCGCAAATACATGAACACGGCGGCCGCCGCGATTACAGCCAGAAGCACGAGCAGATACCAGGTGTCGCGTAGCATGGATCGTATCGAGGGTGCGCTCATGGGCATCGCCTTCTTAGCCGGACTTGTCTTTGCCAGCTCATTATAGCGAAACCGGGAGTTCGCGCAACTCTCAAGGGGCTAGGTGTGCGGCGCAGCACCCTTGTGCACGGACTCCCGGGTAAATCGCAAGACAGCTCGCAATGGCGCCGTCCCGAACTAGATCTCTCTCCACGACACGTGCGCGAAACTCATGATGGGGTAGGCGCCGATCATGCCGACGGGGAGGTAATCCGCCAGTTCCGGCACTTGGTAGATGTCGGGAACGTTCGTGCCCATGTCGAAGTAGTTCGACACGAACGTGCCCATAACCGTGGTCTGTTTCGAGCACTGAATCTTGTTCTGGGCGTAGAACGCGCCCATCAACTGAAGCTGGGAAAGCGACCCGACGACCATGCTCCCCGAAGCCATGATGCCGAAGCAGTTGTTCTTCGGGAAGCTATTCGCGGTTGTGCCGTCCGCGTTGATGGTCAGCAAGTCGGTATCCAGCGTTGCATCGCCATGCACAAGGATCGCCGCGCGGCCTTTGTAGTAGATGGTCTTGTCGCTTCCACCGCCGCGGGTAATGGTCAGATTCCCTCTGATGGAGAGCTGGCCGTTGATTTCCATAACGTTCGATTCCTCTCTAAAGAGGATGTAGTCATCCGTGGCGAGGCGGTGGTCCGGATTCGGGTCCATGGGACGCGACGCATTGTAATAGAAATTGGTGTCGGCCTTGATGGTGATGTTGCCGTTGTAAATGCCGTCCGTCTTGTTCACCGGATCGGCGACAAGCACCTCGTCAAAATAATGCTCATGCGTATAGTTCGAAGCGCGTGCGGCGTCATACACCCGTGCGCCGGTGACCGGGTCGCGCCAGTCGCTCGTCAGCGTCGGGAACGGCACACGATCGCCGAGATCGTACCGCGCGTCCCAACCATTGTCGCTGTACACGTGCGTCGGATCGCCGCGGTCGCCATCGTCGGTAACCGACGTGCCCGTCCATCCGTCGTTCACGTAACAGGAATCCATTGTTTCCTTGAAGGCATTGCCCGCGACGTTGAGTTCGCCGATTTCCGAATTGCCCGAAGTGCCCACGAGCCCTTTCTTCACGCGCAGTGACGCGTTCAGTGTCTCGACGGTCTCGCCATTGAACGAACGCGTCGGCAGCGCAGGTACTCGGGACGCGAGCGCTGCAGGGCATCCGACGTAGTTGTTATGCACGAGGCTTGTCCCGCTGAGGTCGAGCGCGGTGATGGCCTCGTCGCCCTCCAGCAGGCTGTTCCCGAGCAGGTGGACGGACCCATGAATACTGACGTTGCCGTTGACAAGTCCGCCGGCCTGGCCGGACCCGGCAAAGATGGCGTTGCGCCACACATTTACATCCGTGCCCTTCATGACACTCTCGACCTTGCGCACGGTGCCGTTCTCGCGTCCTGATGCGTACTGGGTATAGAACCACTTCTCTTCCGGCCCGTCCACGGTGCCGTCGCCGTTGTTGTCGACCCCGTCGGTGCTCCAGTCCCGCGCGTAAGCGAGGTATTCGACCGTGGGCGTCGCGGCCATGCGTCGTGGCGCCGCGCCCGAGGTGTCAAAACTGGGGACCGTCGTGCTCGACACCGTCGTCGAGAAACCGACCATGCCGTTGTTGCCGGCTTCGAGCGAGGCCTGGCTCATCACCAGGGCGGACTCGACGCCCAGCATGCAGTTCTCGTAGTTCGTGTAGCGGTCTACGAAATGGTTCTGGTTGACCACCCGGACGGCCAGCGCTCCCATGACAATCAGGGCCACTGAGATAAAGGCCATCGCCACCAGCAGGGCCATGCCTTCCTCGCGAGCGATCGGATGTGTGCGCATAGTCAGTTCCTCGGCTGCAGCGATTCGGCCATCGAGGACATCAAATCGTATCCCCGCCGCGTCTCGCCGTGCGTTTGAATAGACACCTGGACCGTGTTGCCCGACCGCTGGAACCACACGCCATGATCTAACTGTCCATTGCCGTTGGTATCTTCGCCGGCATCCAAGACCTTGTTTTGATTCGCGTCTTCGTCGTCCAACAGATTGTTCGCCAGGACCTGCACGGTGTCGCCCTCCTTCAAGATCAATTGGGAGGTCGTCTGGCCGTCATGATTCAGGTCCGTCGTGTCGCGCTGGATCGTCCGCACTGCGCTGAGTTCGAGAAAGCCGCTCGCGTCTACCGCCGTGCCGTTGCCGTCCAGATCCGTCGCGACCCGGTACGTAATGCTCGCGCCGGGCATGCCCGTGATGGAAGCGTTTCCTGCCTGGCGCAGTTCGCGAGTCAACGTCAGCATGGCCCGGCGTGTCTCGTCGCTCGAAGCGGCCTTGACCTGTTGAACGCCTGCCGTGTCGCCGAGGCCGATCGAGAGGCTAAACAGCGCGCCCATGACGATGGTCAGGATCGTCACCGCCACCATGACCTCGAGGAGCGTCATACCGCGTTCCGCGTGGAGATTGGATTTTGGACCTTGGCGCCTAAGGCATCGAGATGGTGGGGAGCCATGGGAACGACTACGGGTCAATGTAGTGGATGCCAGGGTTGGCGCCTGACGGTAAGGCGCGCGGGGAGGCGTCCAAAATCCAAAATCCAACGTCCACGCAGAACGGGAATCGCTATACGAAAGTGCGCTCATCGGTAGACCATCTCCGAACCGACCTGCCGGAACGCATGGCCGCGCGGGTCGTACCACGTCACGGTGCACTTGACAGTCAGCGGATTGGGCAAGGGGTTCGCCAGCGCCCCCGGCGCGATGGGCGGCACGACGGTCGTGCCGTCGGCCTGGTAATACTCGACGTGCACAGTCTCCGACATCCCCAGTCCAACAAACACCGGCGGCTGGTAAGCCAGCAGTTCATCGTAGGTCAGCGTGCGAACCTGCTCCATGACCGTGCTCACGTGCGTGACCGCTATGGTGCGGTTGGCGGTAATGTCGCCCGCGGCCGAGATCGTCAACAGAGAGCCGAACAGAAATGTCAACGAGACGGCCATCACGCCTGACGCAAGCATCAGTTCCATCAGCGTCATGCCGCTTTCGTTTGTCCAACGTATAGGCTTCATAGGCATCCTTTCGACATCCCTCGACAGAAGGCCTCGCAAGAGGAGCAATACCCATGCCAGATCCGCAAACCCCGATTCACTCGTATACACCATAACAAGTTACGCTATATTCAATAAAAGAGACCGAGGATAAAGGCGGGTAGTTGTGCGTGAAATAACCCACATTGCGCGTGATTTGACCCGATTAGAAGAAAGTAGGAACCTTAATCTTGGGCAATTAAGTTAGGTACGAACGTTATCATGAAAACTTGGCGTCACTGCGCTGGCGGCGGTGGCGCTGGCACCGCGGGAGGTGTCTGCGGCCCTGGCCCAGGGGGTGGCGCCGCAGGAGTCCCTTCGGGGGCGGGCGGTGGGACCGCCGGAGGCGCACCGGGTGGGAGCGGCGCGGGAGCGCCTTCCGGAGCCGGAGGCGGGCCTGGCGGAGGGGGAGTTCCTGGCGCGGCAGAGGGCGCGGGTTGCGGCGCTTCCTGCGCGGCGAGTTCTTTGGCGCGTTGCTGAGTCGTGACCAGGAGCTTGTCGAACTGATAGACGACCGCGAGATTCGGCAGCTTCTTGGAGAGGTCGTCTTGCAGCAGTCCTATGAGATTCACGCCGGGCTTCGTTTCGAAGGTCCATTGGCGCTCGTTCTCGGGAAGGGCCTTGACGGGGTCGTCGACGTCGATCGTCACCCCGACCTTCTGGCTGAGATCGGCGAGCACCGCAACCAGATCCGCCTTCTCGTATTTCAAGGGAGGCTCCGGCAATGGATTGGTGAGTTTGTCCCACACCTCCGGTTTGAACTTCTTCCCTCCCATGATGGACTCTTTCTGATCGGAAGCCGCGGGGCCGCCTGGCGGCGTGGTGCCCGGCTCGATGTCGTCATACTTGATGTCCGCGATAAGTTTGCGCGGCACCGGCATGATGACGCCCGCGCCCACTTCGACCTCGATCTGATTCGGCGAACGACTGACCACCTGGACGCCCTTCAACTGAGCGCCGCTCTTGAGGGTGACCACATCGCCTTTGAGCTCGACCTGTTCTTCCGCCGGTTTGGCCGGGGCGGCGTCCGCCGCTTCCGTCGCGTCTTTCTCTTTCGAACCGTCAGCCTTTCCTTTGGCGTCTTTGGCCTTGGCGCTTTTCTCCTTCGCGGCCTTGGCCGCCGGCTTGGCATCGGTCTTGGCTTCAGGCGCCGCTTGCGCCCATGCAGCGAAACACCCCAACATCATTACGCAGAGAACCACATACACACGTTTCATGGCCGTTCCCTCTGGTTTAGTTCATTGTATGCCCGAGCACCCGGCATGTCAAGCATTCGAAACTGCCCGAAATGCGGCCAAACTCAACGCCTGCGGGCGCGCGTCTGAGGACAAAGCACAGCGAGGGCTTCTCCGAGACCCACGCTCCCGGCACGTATTGAAATACATCTATCGGACAGCCTCGGGGAGACACCGTGCGCCACAACGCGTATCCGGGAAGTGCGTTCAGACATCACAATAGGCAGTTCTAGGACCCACAACCTATGGTGTACTCAGGAAGACTTTTCGCGTTCTGACATCAAAATGGGGCGATGAAATTGCTTGACAAGGGGAGGCCTCTTTGCTATACTCCGCACTTGGTGGTTGGAAATACTGTGACAAAACCATTCGTAGAGATTGCCACTCAGGAGACGGAAGGAGGGATGCAATCGGACTGGGATGAACCTGCTCCCGGGGTCTCTAACGGATGATGCGACCATAAAGCAGTTTCCATGAATTCAGTTGAACCTGAGACGTATCGCGTGGCGATACCGACTGGATTCGAGGAACATCGATCGCACAAACCTTACAAAAGGAGATTACGCACGATGCGTAAAAGTGTTATGTTGCTCATTGCCGCAGTGACGCTGATCTCGGCTCTGCCGACCTATGCCGAACTGCAGAACGTTGTGGTAGGCGGACAGCTTCGCATCCGCGGCAATTGGTTCGACTATGGCGACAACTGGAACACCTATGCGGCCGTCGAACAGCGCACGCGCCTGAGCGTCCGCGCCGATTTCACGGACAATGTCAGCGCGTTCATCGAACTGGACAGCTACGATACGTGGGGCGATAACTTCCGCTCCAACTATCTGACGGGTGTCGACGGCCGCGGCGCAGCCGACATTTCGTTGTACCAGGGCTACATCCAGGCGAAGGAGATGTGGGGCACGGCGTTGCAGGCCCGCATCGGCCGCCAGGAAATCAAGCTCGGCAGCGGCTGGCTGGTAGGCACGAACGACAGCTCCCCGTTCTTCACGGGCCTGTCCTTTGACGCCGTCCGCCTGACCTATGCGACGGATCAGTTCAGCGTCGACGCGATCTGGGCGATTCTTGCTGACGTTAGCCCGGTCTTCGAAGATGCCAACATCGACATGTACGCGCTGTACGGCAGCTACCTGGGTATCGAAAACGTTACGCTTGACGCGTACTGGATCTATATCCGCAACGCGCTTCTTGCCAACGACCTCGACACCCACACGTTCGGCCTCCGCGGAGCTGGCACGGTCGGTGCCCTGGATTTCGAAGCAGAACTTGCCTATCAGTTGCTGGATGCCGACGGTCTTGACTCCGACGCGTTCGCGGCCAATCTCGTGGTCGGCTACACGTTCGACGTCAACTACTCGCCGCGCGTGTTCGTCGATGGCGCCTATTTCGAGAGCTCCGACGACGATTTCGCCTTCAACCGTCTGTTCTCTGACTGGCGTTACAGCAAAGTCCTCGACAAGGGGATCTATGGCGTAGGCAACGGCCTGACCAACTTCTGGACGGCCGGGCTGGGCGTCAGCGTCATGCCGACGGAAAGCGTGAAGGTCGAGTTGACCGCTGGCTACTTCTCCAACGTCGAAGACTACGGTTTCGACGATTCCAACCTGGGCTGGGAAGTTTCGCTGGGCGCTCTGTACAAGTACTCGGATGACTTGGCGTTCAAGGCTGGTTACACCCACTTCTTCAACACGGCCGACAACGACGTGCTGTTGCTCGAACAGGGCCAAGGTCTGGCCCCGCTCCTTCTGCAAGTCGACGACGTCGATTATTTCTACCTTGAGACCCAGATCTGCTTCTAAGGCCAATCCTAGGATTGCCTGAAGTTTTGCAACCCCCGCACCTCAGTGCGGGGGTTGCTCTTTTGAGAAACCCCGGTTAGTTCCTCACACGCTCTCCAGGGAGCCAGGTGCTATCGGGCGGAGTAATTTGACTCCGGCTCCAAACGAATGCTATAGTACGCGGCGTAATCGAAAGATTGCAGCAGGTCGAAGACAGCCGGCGGCCCTAGTGCCTTAATGTTGCCTGCCGAGACCGTGGTACGCGAACACGCAAGTTACGAGAGTTCACGTCCCGCACTGTCTGACTGACCGTGCGGGACGTTTTTTTACGTGGCATCGGAAGGAGGTGAAGACAATTGCCAAAGCCGAGCAAGATTGAAGCCGTAGACGAACTGCGGGCGCGGATTCAAGGCCATATGCTGAGCGTGGCGACGCAGTACCAGGGCATCACCGTCGAGCAAGTGACGGAACTGCGCCGTAAATTGCGCGCCGAGAACATCGAGTTCAAGGTGTACAAGAACACACTGGCGAAGCGCGTGCTGGACGAACTCGGGCTAAACGACGCGGCGGAGTTTATCGTCGGGCCGACGGCGTGGGCGTTTTCGAACGACCCCGTCAGCCCCCCGAAGATCTTCAAAGACTTCGCGAAAGAGGTCAAGGTCGTTTCGCTGAACGGCGGCATCCTCGAAGGCCGGGTGATCTCGAAACAACAAGTCGAGTCGCTGGCGAACATGCCGCCGCGCGAGGTGCTTCTCGCGCAGGTAGTGGGCACCATTGCCGCTCCGTTGCGCAATCTCGTGGGGACGCTCAATGCGTTGCCGCGTAACCTGGTGAATGTGTTGGATCAGATCCGTAAACAAAAGGAAGAAGCCGCGGCCGCATAGCGAGCCCGCCGGCATGAGACCGGAGGAAAAGAAAACCCATGTCCGAGAAACTGAATGAAATCATCGAGAAGATCGCCGAATTGAGCGTTCTGGAACTGAGCGAATTGGTCAAGGCGTTGGAAGACAAGTTCGGCGTGACGGCCGCGGCCCCCATGATGATGGGCGCGATGCCGATGATGGGCGGCGGCGAAGCCGCTCCGGCCGAGGAAGCTCCTACGTCGTTCAACGTCATCCTGAAGGACGTTGGCGCGCAGAAGATCCAGGTCATCAAAGAGGTGCGCGCGTTGACGGGCCTCGGCCTGAAGGAAGCCAAGGACCTCGTGGACGGCGTCCCGAAGGCGGTCAAAGAAGGCGTCAACGAAGACGAAGCCAAGAAGATCCGCGAAACCCTCGAAGCGGTCGGCGCCGTCATCGAAGTCAAGGGCGTTGCCTAAGACTCGGCGCGTATCGAACATTGCGGAGCGGCAGGCTACGGCCTGCCGCTCTGTCTTTCGTTTACTAGACAGCGCCCGCGAAAACCCGGTACACTCTGCGCATGGCTGAACCGCCCAAACCGATCGAATGGAACTACTGTCCGACCTGCGGGACAGGGCTTGCCCCCAAGATGGACGGGGAGAAACACCGCCCGTATTGCCGCACGTGCGAACGCTTCTTCTACAGCAACCCGACCCCCGCCGTCTGCTGTTTCGTCGCGCAGGGCGACACGCTGCTGCTGGCCCAGCGCGCCATCGAGCCGTGCATGGGAATGTGGGCGCTGCCCGGCGGATTTATCGAACTGGGCGAGACGACCGAGGAGGCCGCGATCCGCGAGATGCGGGAAGAAACAAGCCTCGAAGTGAAACGGCTTGAACTGCTTGGGGTGAGCACGCAACAAAGCCGCTACTATGGCGCGGTGACCGTCCTGGGGTACCTCGTCCACGAATGGGAGGGCGACCCCAAGCCCGATTCCGACGCGCTCGATCTGCGTTTCTTCGCCACTCACGAACGCCCCCCGCTGCCGTTCACGGCCCACGTCGAACTCGTCCGCATGTACGACGCGTTGCGCGGTTCTCTCTGATACCGCATTCAAGTTCTCGCCCGGGCGGCCGATAAACCAATTGTAAGACCTGGACACTTTTGAGAATGCAGGAGAGCGCCAGGGCGTACATCCCAACGTCTGCAATGCGGCGCTATGTCCCAGGGATCTTACCTCCATTGAGTGCGCCATGACGCTAGTTGTGGCGCTCTTTCTCTTGGGATGACACACGCATACGATATAGAGATTAGTATCTCGCTATTATTACTATTCGCTACTGTGTTTGATCCGGATGCCAGGGGATTCGATTCTGCGCAACCCCCTCTTTGCATGTTCTTGATACCTCGAATATGGCCGTCCGGCCATTTTCGAATCGACACGGCCAAAGGCACAACCACCCAAACCCGGCAAAGCGCGGCTCTCCAGGAAACCGGGGAGCACTGCAAAGTGGACCGTTCCGTTGACTCCACACCGAAAAACAGACTATTATCCGCAATTCGGATAAGTCAGTCCGCTTTTCTCTATTTAGACCGAAGGTGAACCTGTCGATGAACTTGCGATGCGAACGCGCGGCGTTGCGGGGATCGGTATCGATCCCCGGATCGAAGTCGCACACGATCCGCGCTGTCGCGATTGCGGCGCTGGCCTCGGGCGAGAGCCGTATCGCGGACCCGTTGGATTCGGAGGACGCGCGGGCGGCGGTGGCGGCGTACCGGGCCTTGGGCGCGGAGATAGACGCCACGTCGAACCCGTGGCGCGTGAAGGGATTCGGCGGCTCGCCGCGTGTGCCGGACAATGTGATCGACGTCGCCAATTCGGGCACGACGCTGAACATCGCCTTAGGATCGTGCGCGCTGTTGCGTTCAGGCATGGCGGCGTTGACGGGCGATGCGCAGATCCGTCGGCGGCCATCGGGTCCGCTGGCGGCCTCGCTCAACGACCTGGGCGCGAGCGTGCGCTCGACGCGCGGCAACGCGTGCGCGCCGTTCGTCGTGGAAGGCGTATGGCGCGGCGGCGAGACTTCGATTGAGGCGATTAGCAGCCAATATCTCACGAGTCTATTGATCAACGCGCCGCTTGCAGACGGCGATTCGCAGATCCGCGTGCCGCTGTTGCACGAGTGGCCGTACGTCGAGATGACGCTCGACTGGATCGCGCGCCAGGGTGTCGCGGTCGAGCATGACGGGCTGAGCGAGTTCCGCGTGCGCGGCGGCCAGGCGTACATGCCGGTGGACCGGCGCATCCCGGGCGATTTCTCGTCGGCGACGTTCTTCCTCGCGGCAGGCGCGCTCGATGGCAACGACCTGTTGTGCCGCAACCTCGACCTGCAGGACACGCAAGGCGACCGCGCGGTGGTCGAATATCTCGAACGCATGGGCGCGGACGTGCGCGTCGAGACCGACGGTATCCGGGTGTCGGCGAAAGCCCTGCAAGGTTGCGAGATTGACTTGAACGCGACACCGGACGCGCTGCCCATGATGGCGGCGCTGGCATGTTTTGCGCGCGGCACGACGCGCCTGGTGAACGTGCCGCAGGCGCGCATCAAGGAAACCGACCGCATCGCGGTCATGAAACGCGAACTCGAGCGCCTCGGCGCGCGTGTCGAGGAACTGTCCGACGGCCTCGTGATTCACGAGAGCGCCCTGCATGGCGGCGATGTCGACGGCCACGGCGATCACCGTGTGATCATGGCGCTGGCTATTGCGGGCAGCCGCGTCGGCGGCGTGACAATCCACGGCTGCGAGGCGGTCGCGGTCACCTTTCCCACGTTTGTTTCGACGTTGTCCGGCCTCGGCGGCAACGTGATGTTGATGGAGTAGCGTGCCGTGAAGATCGTTATCATGGGACCCAAGGGCGCCGGGAAGAGTTCGATCGGCGCCGTGTTGTCGCGCATGACGGGCCTGCAGACGCTGGACACCGACGCGCTGATCGAGCAGTTGCACGAATCACGCGACGGCCATTTCCTGACCTGCCGCGAGATCTTCGTCGAGCATGGCGAGGAGTACTTCCGCAATCTCGAGCGTGAAGTGGCGGCGCAAGCCGGCGCTATGGACTGGCATCTGATCATCACCGGCGGGTCCATCATGCTCAACCCGGATTCGCGGCGGAAACTGCGCGAGAACTCGCTGATTGTCTACCTGATTGCGCCGGCGCAGGTGTTGTGGCCCCGGGCGACGCGGGAAGGCTTGCCGCCATGGCTGATCGGGCCGGACGGGCCGGAGCGGTTCGAGAAGCAGGTCGCGTATCGCGACGAAGTGTTGCGTCCCTTCGCGGACGTGATCGTCGACACGAGCGAAGGCACGCCCGAAGAACTCGCGGAACAAGTCGGCGCGCTGATCAACGAAGAACTCGCGATCCTGTCGCGCGCCGCGAATACCTTCGGCGAGATCATCCGCGTGACGACGTTCGGCGAGAGCCACGGCCCGGCGATTGGCGCCATCCTCGATGGCGTGCGGCCCGGCCTCGACATCTCGGAAGAGATCATCCAGCACGAACTCGATCGGCGGCGTCCTGGCCAGAGCAAGATTGTGACGCGCCGCAAGGAATCGGATCGCGTGCACCTGATGTCCGGCGTGTTCGACGGCAAGACGACCGGCGCGCCGATCGCGATGATCATCTACAACGAAGATCAGAAATCGTCCGCGTACGACGACATCCGCGAACTGTTCCGTCCGGGCCACGCGGACTACACCTTCTATCAGAAATACGGCCTGCGCGATCATCGTGGCGGCGGGCGGTCGTCCGGGCGCGAGACGGCGTGCCGGGTGGCGTGCGGCGCGGTCGCGCGCGAGTTGCTCGCGAAGAACGGTGTGCAGATCGTCGCGCACGCGATCGAGATCGCCGGCATCAAGGCGGCCACGCGCGACCTGTCGGTCATCGAGACCAATCCGGTGCGTTGCGCGGACCCGGAAGCGGCAAAGGCGATGGAGGAGGCGATCCTTGCGGCGCGCAAGGATTGCGACAGCGTGGGCGGCATCGTGCAACTTGAAGTCCTCGGCGTGCCGCCAGGGCTCGGCGATCCTGTGTTTGGCAAGCTGGACGCGCGGCTCGCAAGCGCGCTGCTGACCATCGGCGCAACGACGGGCGTCGAGATCGGCATGGGGTTCGAGCAGACGCGGCTGCGCGGCAGCGCGTCGAACGACAACATGGCCGATGGCGCGTTCCTGACGAATCATTGCGGCGGGGTTCTTGGGGGGATCTCGACGGGCCAGCCCATTGTGATGCGTGTCGGGATGAAGCCGACCTCATCCATCGCGAAAGAACAACGGACGCTCGACATCTACGGTGAGAATCGCTCGATCGTCGTCAAAGGCCGCCACGATCCGTGTATCGTGCCGCGGGCCGTGCCGGTGATCGAGTCGATGGCGGCGTTGACCATATTGGATTTGTGGGAGGTTCAGGCCAGGCTGCGTCCTGAGTGGGGCGCGCGCTGGGGTTTCCCGGGAACGGCATCGTAACTCGTCTTTCGTGATCGTGATCGTAGTCGTAATCGACATTCGACTACGGCCAAGCGATTTACGATTGCGATCACGACTACGATCACGATCACGAAGAATGAGGAGAGGCGGACATGCTTGGATGCACTTATGGAACGATGTTTCAGACGACCATCGCCGGCGGCAGTTATCAAGAAGGGTTGACGGTCCATCTGCAGGGCGTGCCGGTGGGGATGCACATCACCGAGGCCGAGATCTACGAAGCGCTGCTGACGCGCAAACCGGGCCAAAGCGAACTGGCGTCGCCGCGGCGCGAGCCCGACGTGCCAATCCTGTACAGCGGCGTGAACGCGGCGGACACGATGCCGGGATTCAGCAACAAGGGATTCACGAACGGCACGCCGATGGTCATCCTGATCCCGAACCTCGACCGGCATTTCGAGCATATCGAGCAGTACCAGGTCACCAATCGCACGCCGCGCCCCGGCCACGCTTCCTACGCTTCGTACCAGAAGTACGGCGAATGGGACGACGCTATTGGCGCGGGCTTCTTCAGCGGCCGGTACACTTCGACGATCGTGGCGGCGGGCGCCGTCGCGCGGCGCGTGCTGAAGATGCACGGCATCGAGGTGTTTGCGTACGTGAAGGAAGCCGCGGGCGTGCGCGCGCCGGATGTCGCGCATGACGTGGCGCAGGCCAAGGTCGACACGTTCCGCAAGGTCCGCCGCGAGTTCGATCCGATCTACGACTGGGCGTTCACGCAAGGGCGCATCACGCCAGACATGCGGTTCCTGCACAAGATGTCCGTGCTGGCCGAACTCGAACGCGACCTGATCGCAATCCAGAACGCCGCGAAGATCATGGACCCGCAGGCCATCCGCAAGGAACACGGCATCCACCCGACCATGAACTGCCCCGACGTCGACGCGGCGTTCGAGATGGAGAAACGCATCCTGCAAATCCGCGACGAGGGCGACTCGAGCGGCGGCGTCGTCGAAGTCGTGGCGACGGGCCTGCCGTGCGGCATGGGCGAACCGATGTTCCGCAAACTCGATGGCGAACTGGGCCGCATGATGAGCATCGGCACGATCAAGGCCGTCGAGATCGGCGCCGGATACGCGGTGAAGGACATGCGCGGATCGGAATGCAACGACGCGTTGCGCGCGAAAGACGGGAAGGTCTCGTTCCAAAGCAACAACGCGGGCGGGATCACGGGCGGCCTGACCACCGGCCAGCCGATTGTCGCGCGGCTCGCGGTCAAACCGACGCCGACTATTGCCAAAGACCAGCACACGATCGACAAGGTATCGGTCGAGAACGCCACGCTCAGCGCGGTGACGCGCCGCGACCCGACCATCGTCGCGCGCGTGTGGCCCGTGGCCGAAGCATTTACCGCTATCGTGCTGCTCGATCACTACATGCAGCACCTCGGGTATCAGGCGGCATGCCGCGCGTAGCGTGTTCTTGCTCTTGGTATCTCGCTTGGCGTCTCGTTCCCAAGCTGTGCTTGGGAACGCACTTGGTGACGAAGCTGCGCTTCGTGTGTCGCGAAGCACAGCTTCGCGTCCAATCGGGTTCCCAAGCACAGCTTGGGAACCAGTTGTGATAAGAGCAAGAGCAAGAAAGAGAAGTTTTGACTACGCGTGGAAGATCCTGAAAAAAGAAATGGAGGCGGCAACCGGAGTCGAACCGGTGATACAAGGTTTTGCAGACCTTTGCCTTACCACTTGGCCATGCCGCCTCAATAGCTCGATTCTAGCTAACGCCATGGGGAATGTCAACATGACGCCCGTCCGGCGGGGTCGCAACGCGCGTGTTACGGCGTTCTTTCACAGGATCGGGCGTCACGTCGCGTTTGTTGCCGCGGTCATCGCGCTGGCATCTAACGGGGTATGGGCTGAGCCAATCGCCCTTCGTGCCGGCGACGGACTCACGCTCGAATTGGACTCCGCGAACGGCGCCGGCATCGAACTCGGCATTGGCGATTTTCATGCCCCTCTCAGTGGCACGCCCCTGATTCGCTTGGAGGAAGTGGTCGAACGCGTGGACGCCGCAAACCTGCTCGAAGACGCATCGCCCAAGGCTTGGGCCGTTAGCGATGCATGCGAGGAAGCGGAGGCCGATGGCGAGTTGGGGCCATGGCTGCGCGTCGCGGGACCGGACGCGCAGCGTCCGAAGCAGACGGTTGCAGTCGGGTTATCGAGCACCACGCCTCTGGTCGTTTCGGGATGCTGCCAGGCGCGTGTCCACGGCGAGGCTTTCGGATGGTGGAACCGCAACCTCGCAATTAACGCCGCGGCCGAATACGTCGATGGCACGAAGATGCCGGAACGCTCCGCCTGGTTCGGCCAGTACGACCATGGGCCGCAATTCAACAAGGCGTTCCTCTGTCCGGATAGACCGGTCCGATCCGTGGCGCTCGAACTGACCGTGCCGGGTCCGGCGTGCACGGCGTGGTACAAAGACGTGGCGTTGCGCGAAGGCGAGTATCGAATCTTCGCGCCAAATGCGCCGCTCGAACGCATCGACGCCTGCGCGCTTCAAACGATTCGATCCGAACGCGATGGCTTGCAGGGATCGATTACGTTTCAACCCGAAGCGAAGAGCATTGAGATCCGGTGCTCGTTCGAGAACATGCGCCAGGACGATCGCGCCGTAAGCGCCTACGTGGCGATTCCATTCGATGCGCTCGGCGGCGAATGGTTCGATCATGCGCGGGCCTCGCGCCGCATCGAAGCGGGACGCGTGTACCGTGATGCGGTGTTCTACGGCGCGGGCCGCGATGGCTGGAACAACCGGTATCCGTTCGCGTGTGTGACGAATGTGCAAGGCGTGGGACTGGCGCTCGGCGTGCCGATGGACGAGCCGCGCGTCTTCCAAACCGAGTACGACGCGCAACGCCGCGAGTTCCGAGTGCGTTTCGATTTCGGATTGAGTCCCGATGCGGGGCGCTGGGCGAATCGCGGCGCGTTTACTGCGCATCTGTTCCGGTTTGACGGGCGCGACGGGTTTCGAGGTGCGGCAGCGGCGTATTACGCGCTATTCGAGGCATCGTTCCGCAAACGCGTCCAGCGCGAAGGGCTTTGGCTACCTTTCCTGCAACCCACGGCGATCGCGGGCGGATGGCAGGACTTTCATTTCCAATTTCTCGAAAGCACAAGCGCGATGGGTTGGGCCGCTCGCGAAGGCATGAGTTCGCTGCATTACGTCGAGCCGTGGATTCATCATCACGAGTTCCCGCCGCATCTGCGCGTGGACGAAGTGCATGGCCCGGTGGCGCCGCGCGCGTCGCTCGAGATCGCGCGCCGCATGACGGACCCCGCGCTGCCGCTCGATATGCGTCGCCGCTACGCCGCGTATCCGGGGAGTTGCATCGAAGATGCGTGGGGCGAGCCGCAGGGGTATTTTTTTCGGCACGAGGACGGCGGCCGCAACGAGAACATGATGATCGTGAATCCCAACGACTGCCTCCCGGCGCCTCGCGGAGCGGACTACGCTTCGGGCGCATGGGACAAGGAGACGATTCGCGAAGATCTTGCGGTGGAACGCCAATGGTCGATCGACGCGTGGACGCCTGTCCGAACGAGCGCGCATCCCTTCGACGCGATCGACCCGGACCAGCATGCCGAAGGGCGCCAGTCGCTACGGCTCGACCCGATCGAGAGTAAGTCCTATTTCGAGCAACACCTGCGCGGCATCGGCCAGGCCGTGTTCTGCCGCGAGCCAATGCAAGGCCCGTTCACGTTGCGCTACCGCGTGCGTGGCGAACACGTGCCATCGACAGGGACGCTGTTTCGCTGGGTCGTGACGTGCTGGCGCGACGACGGTTCGCGCGATGATCGTGTGACGCCGCTCGAAGGGATCGATGCGTCGTGGCGCGAGTGCATAATGACGATCGAAACAAAGCAGCCGGCACGCGCCATTTCGGTCACGCTGACTTCGCCCGTGTGGGACGCCGATTCGACCGTGCTCTGGATCGATGACGTGAAGTTGTCCCAAGGTGATGGCGCGAACCTACTCGAGAACGGAGGATTCGAAAAGGCTGAATTGCTTCCGTGCCACCTCGACGGCGTGTACCTCGACACGATGGAATGCTACGAAGGCAATCTGAACTACCGCCGCGAGCATTGGTCATACACGGAAGAGCCGTTGACGTTCGATTGTGCGCGCAGACCCGCGATGCACCAGGTCTACTCGCACGTGGCGTTCGCGCGGCACATGGCCGAGTGGCTTCGCGACCAGGATCGAATCGTCTTCGGCAACTGCGCGCCGCGGACTCCATTCGCCGCGCCGTATCTCGACGCGATGGGCACGGAACTGAACTGGAAACCGGGCGGGGTCTGGACGCCGTGGCCCGACGAGGAGTTCAACTTCGCGCGGTTCATGTGCCGGACGAAGCCGTTTCATATTCTTCAATACGCCGATCTCGATGTCGAAGAAGAAACGCGTTACATCAAACGTTGCCTGTTCTACGGCGTGTTTCCGTCAAACCAGGCCGCGCCATACGGCGGGTGGTACTGGGCCGACCCGATCGCCGTGGCGCGCCATCGCGACGTTTTCAAACGCTACGTGCCGCTGATTATCGAGATTGCGCGCGCGGGATGGGAGCCAGTGACGCTCGCGACATGCAGCGATCCCGATGTCTGGCTTGAACGCTTCGGTAACGAAGGCGCGACCTACCTGGCCGTTTTCAATCCGACGCGCGAGGCCCGCACGGTGGCCGTCACGCTCGACCCGCGTTACCCGCTCCCGGATTCTCCGGCGCTCGAAAGCCTGGCCAGCGAGACGCATCGCGTGATCGAGTACGATCATGCGGCCGGGCGATTCGAGATACGCCTCGAACCTGAGGATGTGGGCGTGATTCGCATCGGCGGCCCGCGCCTCGCAATAGAACCGCGGGCAAAGGTAGAATAGGACACGCACGAAACGAAGGAGGCCCCTGGTGACGGATACCGCGACACCGCATCGCAGCACACGGCTCGCTCTTGCGGCGCTTGCGGCGATCATGTTTCTCGGGATCCTCGTGCGCGTGTGGGGGATGGCCGGCGAGTCAATCTGGTGGGACGAATTCGTGAGCGTGGTGGACCTCGATCCCGCGCAGGCGTGGAAGGACTCGCCCGACTACGAACGCTGGCGGCAAGTCGTGAAGCATGAAGACACGCTTGACCTGCTCACGTTTCTGCAACGCGCCCGCCGCGACGACCCCGCGACCATGCCGCTGTACTCGACGCTCGAGTACTTGATGAATCGCCATGTGACTCGCTCGTGGACAGGGTTGCGTTGCATTTCCCTATGTCTGGGATGCGCCGCCATTCCACTGCTGTACTTGTTTGGACTCCGTCTTTACGGGCCGGGTGCGGGACTGCTGGCTGCCATGTGCCTTGCGTTGTCCCCGATTCACCGGCAGTTCTCGCTCGATATTCGAGCGTACTCATTGATGACGTTTCTGGCCCTGGCTTCGGCCTACTCATTCATGCAGGTCGTGCGCGACGGACGGCAGCGTTGGTGGGCAGTTCACATCGCCAGCAATCTCCTGCTCACGTGGACGCATCCTTTCGCTTCGCTGCTTCCGTTTGTGGAGGGGTTGTTTCTCGTAACGCACTATCTGTATCCGATCCGCCGAGCGGCGCTGTGGACGGCCGCGCACGTGGCCATCGCAATTCCTATCGCGATGTACGTTTCGACCATTCATTTCTGGTCGGCGGAACACACATCCGAATGGCAGAAGATTCCCACGAAAGCGGAATTCATGGGAGACCTGATTGGGGACGATTGCATCGCCCTGCGTTACGATGCGAACGCGCTTGGATTGACACCGCAGTATCGGGGGGCGATGCAGATGTGGGATCGCGTCGCGCCGTCCGGCGTGGCGCGTTCCATCACGGACGCGGCGCCTGCGGTCGCGAAGGGGATGATGGCGGCGTGCGTGCTTGCCGCGCTGTGGCTCGGCCTGTGGTCCGCGCAAAAGAACGCGGCGTCGAACCACGCCGGATGGTGCTGGTGGGCGTTTCTGATGGCGTGGTGGCTGCTCCCAGCGATTATTCTGTACGTCGCTTCGCACGAGTGGCGGCCCTGCAGCATGCCGCGCTACACGGGTCCGAGTTCCCTGGCGCTCTATCTCATGATCGGCGGCGCGGTCGCAAGCGTGCCCCGGCGAGCCGCACGCGCCGTATTGGCGTGCGCGTTTATCGGCCTGTACGGCTATCAGGCCATGTTTGTGCTCCACGGTCCGCAACACACCGACTGGCTTGGGGCCTCGCGGCACATTCGCGCCGAGGCCCGGCCCGAGGATCCCATCCTCGTGGCCGATTCCGTGGACGGGGTGTCGGAACGGATGCTGATGTTCAACATGGGGCCGGTCCCCAACCCGGTTTCGTATACGACCGCGTTCGATGTGCTGGCGGAAGCATGCGCCTTCTGGGTGGATCTGAGTTTGCCGTCGCAGGCGAAACTCGCAACGCCGCGCCAGGCGTGGGCTGTCATTGCGACGCCCTATTTCGATTCCGGTCCGATCCCGGCGTTCGAGTTGGAACTCGCGAAGCGCGGGCTTGGGTTCGAGGCGTCCGAGTTCGGCGGGGTCGAACACGTCATGGTGTATCGCGTGCGGCGCAAAGGACCCGAACCGGCGCCCGGCACGGTTGCGGTGGGCAAGACCGCCCCCAAGGAGTTCGGCGATCTGGCGATGGAGTTCTGGAAGAAGCAGGACTACGATTCCGCGGTTGCGGCGAGCCGGCGGGCGATCGCCATGGACCCGCAGTATCCGCGCGCGTACACGTATCTCGGGATGGCCTTGAAAGAACGCGGCGATAAGGACGAGGCCCTCGATGCGTTCCGCCACGCGATTCGGCTTGCGCCGGACGATTACCTTTGGACGCATACGAACATTGGTACGTTGCTGGCAGAGAAAGGCCAATACGACGACGCTATTGCGGCGTTCCAGCGCGCCATCGCGATGGACAAGAACTACGCGTTCGCGTACATGGGTTTGGGCAAGGCGTACGCGGGCAAGGGCGACTTCGATGCCGCGCTCGCGGCGCTTAAGAAGTCGATCGAACTCGACCCGAACGACGTGCGCGCGCGCGACGCGTTGCGCGACGTCGAGGCGGCGAAGCCGCCGGGCGCGCCGCAACCCGCAAAAGCCGCGCCCGCGGCGGAGACGCCCGCGCCGGCGGCTCAAACGCCCGTTCCCGCGAAGCAGCCCGAAGACGTGGCGGCATTGTGCGCGCAAGGCGAAGCGCTGATCGCGCAAGGGCAGTATGACGCGGCGGTGGCGGTATTGAGCAAGGCCCTCGAACAGCATCCTGACGACACGAATGCCTGCGCGCAGATGGGGATCGCGTTGCTCGGCAAGGGCGACGACGCGGGGGCGCTCGCGTCGTTTCGTAAGGTCATCCGAGCGGACGCGCAGGCGGCGCAGCTCCTCGGTCCGCTGCTCGACGCGATCTTCGAGAGCAAGGATTACGACAAAGCATGGGCCGAGATGAAACGGCTCACCGAGGCAGGCGTCGAGTTTCCGCCTCTCCTGCGTCAGAAGCTCGAACGCGATTCGGGCCGCACGCAGTAATCGCGAGCGGGTTTCGTGGCGTCCGGCTCACGAAGCAGGAAAGGCCAGTTCGGTGGCGTAGAGATGGCTGCCGGCCAACTGCCCGCCCAGCCAGGGCCAGTCGAGCCCATCGATGGGGCTGCTGTAATTGACGACGTAATAGGTGCGCGCGTCCAGCGGGGCGATGCCTGCAAATGCGGTATCGCCTTTTGATGGGAAATCGAATAGCGGCACGAGCCTGCGCGCGTCGCGGTCAACTCGATATAGCGTGGTGCGTTTGCGGGTAAGCGAGTAGCGCGCCATGCGCCACGCGCGGTGCAGGCCACGGGGAAGCCACCGGGATTCGGTCTCGAACGGACCGGCGACGTTGCGGCGCGCGATCTCGTAGAACGTGCCTGCGTGCTGAAACATCAAGGCCGAATCGTATTTGTACGGCGTGTACGTGCACTGCCAGACATCGAGACGCTCTTTGGACGCCGTGCAGACAAGCGCGCCCTCGGTCTCAAGACGCACCGTCGCGACGAGATTGCCCTCGGCATCGAAATCGAATTCGCCTTCCTCCGCGCTCACGCGATCGACTTGCGTCGCTTCGGAGATCGGCTCCCAGGCGATCCCGTCGGCCGACGTGAGCAGGCGCACGTCGCCTGGACGGTCCCCGGTCGTGTAGAGGCCCGCGCCGTAGTACACGGACATGTAGGCCGTGCCGCCGAAGACGCGCGCGCGCCACACGACGTAGCCGGGTTTGAAGATCGGTCGCGGTTCGCGCCACGTTCCGTCCGCGCCGCGTTGCGTCGCGTAGATGCTCTGCGGCTCGAAGCGAAGCGGATTGCTTCCCGCGCGGAAGAAATACAGGAACAGAGTGTCGTTAAAGACCAGCAGGCGCGGTTCCCGTAGATCGCTTTGGAGGGCAATCTCGGTTTCTTTCTTCCAGGTCTTCCGATCTTCCGAAGACAAGACCACCAAGCGCGTTTTCGGCGAGGCGAAGTGCGTCGGCGCGGTCCGGAACGCCACGTAGAAGCGATCGCCGAAACGCGCCACGTCAACGTTGTTGTTGGACCCCATGGGATGCACGTCTTGAGGAAGGCCCGGGCCGGGCACGATACACTCCAGCGGCGTGTAGGCGATGCCGGCCGCGCCGGCCGTGTCGAACTGCGCGGTTTCCTCGTCGCACGCCAGATACAACAGCACGGCGCCGATTATCAGCCACGGCATCAGGAGAAGCGCCACGAGCGCGCGGCGCTTGAGAAACCTTCGCGGGACCAACGTCATGGGGTCGTGTCCGCGAGCGCCTCGGCGAAACGTTTGGGTTCGTCCGCGACAAACCAGTGGACGCCGAGCGCGCGCAGCTTGCGCAAGGACTTGGCGTCGAAATCGAAAGGACGCAACTGGAGTTCGACGCCGAACGACCGCGTCTTCGCGACGGCTTCGCGCAAGAACTCGTCCGTAACGGCGTAACGGATTTCCGGTTTCGTCGCCGCGGTAGGCAGATGGAACTGCAACTGCGTCACGCCATGGATGCCTTCCTTAACCCACGCCTCGAATTCGCGCTGGATGACTTCCGGCGACCCGCTCAACCAGGTCATCGTGCGCGCGCCGGGATACAGGGCCTGGAGTTTGGCGCACATCGTCCGGCTGCCGTGGACGAAGATGATCCGGTCGTCGAGGCCGTAGCTATGGATCATCGCGGTGAGTTTGTCGAGATCGACGTCCTTGAGGTCGAGGTAGGCCTGGCGTTCGGGGTGGCCCTTCATTTCGTCGAACACCTCAGTCAACAGCGGGACCTTCTCGCCCGCGTATTTCGGATCGAACCACGAACCCGCATCCCACTGGCGCAACGTTTCGAGGGGGATCTCGGAGAGCTTCTTCTTCTTGAACGGATCGGGCGCGTTCGTGGTTCGCTCCGGGGTGTCGTCGTGCATGCACACCATCGCGCCGTCCTGAGTCACGCAGACGTCGACTTCCGGGATCGCTCCGGGGCAAGTCCAGGCGTGGCGGTACGCGGCCAGGGTATTCTCGGGGACCTCTTTCAGTCCTCCCCGATGGGCCTGGAAGAAGACGGGCGCGTCGTCGGCCCGAGCGGCTTCGTTCGCCAGAATGAGGCCTAGGAACACCAGCGCGGCGATGCCCGAATGAATCGCCATGATACGACCCTCCCTGTGGTGGATTGGGAGAGTATACGAGGGAGCCCTGGAAATGACAAGGCGCGCCGGGCTCGGTACGATCCCGGCGCGCCGAAAAGATGCTTCAGATCACTTGGGCACGATGACGGGGGGCGTCACGTCGACGACGCGTACGCTACGGCTCACCGGCACGGCGGCGTTTCCGGCGGCATCGGAGACCGTATAGGTAATCGTGTAGGAACCGAGCTTCGCAGTATCGACGGCGCCGGCCTTGACGATGCGAGCGGTAATATCGCCGTCCGTGTCATCCATTGCCGTAGCCCCGGCGTCTGTGTAGGTTTTGAAGACTTCGACGCTGGCCGAAGGGCTTCCCAGCAGCGTGATCACGGGTTTGGTTACGTCGTTCTGAGACACAGTCACGGTACGGACAACCTGCGCCGCGGCGTTGCCGGCGGCGTCAGTGACCGTGTATGTCACGGTGTAAACCCCCGGCACCGCCATATTGACGCCGCTGTTAACGACGATCTGAAGAGTCAGATCGCCTTCGAGGACATCGGTTGCCGTGGCTCCCGCATCGACATAGGACGATCCTGCCAGGACCGATACAGCGGTGTCGCCCAGGAGCGTGATGGACGGGGGCGTCGTATCGAAAACCGTGACGCACGCGTTGGGGACGGCAATGGCGGCGGCCGCGGCACCCGCGAACACCACGCAGCCTATCGCCCCGAGCCCCATCACGACGCTTGCCATGTTTCGTTGTCTTAGCTTCATCGACTCTCTCCTTACTTTCGGCAGCTATCCGGGTGCGCGACACCGTACTGCACAACCGGTGCCAATTTCAGGTCCGGCCGGCCACCGTACGTTATTGGATTCTAAGTGTCGTATTCATAATGCGTTAAGATGACAAGTGCATCGGAACGCTCCGGTCTGCCCAGGCCGTTGCAACGACGAAAAACCGTCAAATCGTTACACAATCGTTCTCACAACGACTCGTATTCACTATAGAAGCGATCGGCCAGCTTGTCAAGGAATGCCCCACAGAATCTGGTGCGCAATGCCAGAACCGGAGAAAGGCCCGCTTTACCTAGAGGACACGAAAACGGAGATTGGGCTTGACTTTCGAGGCAAAATCGGGAAGAATGGAAGTATCGGGTGCAGTCTTGTGTCACCGTTCTGAGATGGCAAGCGAAGCGCAGAGGACCACGGGCATTGTGCACTATCTAAGTAAACGATTGACAGGACGGGTTGTAACATTAGTAATTTCAACGTTTACTCTCATTATTTACATTGACAAAGTTGGCTGTCATCTGGTACAGTTTAGGTGCATCTGAAAGGTGTTAGGCGCCGGTTTTTCGCCTCCAATGTCCTGGGTACGAGAAGGGCGAGTGTCCCCTCGAAACGAGGGAGCGAAAAACCCGAAACCCTAGAGGTATGAGTCATGGGTGTCCAGGGATATCCGCTATTCGGGCAACGTTTGGTCGAACGCGGTATCATTACGCAGCAACAGCTCAACGAGGCCATCCATAAGCAACAGACGACGATGAGCCACCGCAAGATCGGTGAGATCCTCGTGCGTCTGGGGTATCTGAGCAAGAGCCACATCACGGAAGGCCTGGCGGACCAGTTGGGCGTGACCATCGTCCGGCTGTCCGACCGAGAGATTCCCGAGCGTATCCGAGGGCTGGTCGATGGCAGTATCGCGACGTTGTATCGCGTGATTCCCATCGGCGAAGAAGGCCCGGAATTGGTGGTGGCAACGGCAGACCCGACCAACATCAACAATTTGGACAATCTCGAGCGCCTTTTGGAACGTCCCATAAAGCCGGTGCTGGCGTCGCCGGAGGAAATCAGCCACGCGCTGGGCAAGTACTATGGCCTGAACGAAACCACGGTCGAGACGATGCTTTCGACGGTGAGCAGCGCGAGCACGATGAGCACGCTGAGCACGATGTCGAATTTGAGTTCGGCCGGGGCGTCCTCGGCGATGTCGAGCAGCCTGGCAAGCATGAGCGCGAGCGACATCAGCCTGAGCAGCATCAGCGTGGGCAACGTCGATTTCTCGCCCGAGCAGGATACGGGCGTGGCGGGCGGCATGGAGGACGAGGACGACAGCCCGGTGGTGCGCTACGTGTATAACCTGGTGCTTGATGCGTTCCGCCTGCGGGCGAGCGATATTCATGTCGAACCGGGCAAGACCGACGTGAAGATCCGGTACCGCATCGACGGCGTGTTGCACCAGATGCCGCTGCCGCCCAAGCGCGCGCAGCCGGCCATCATCTCGCGTTTGAAGATCCTCGCGGGCATGGACATCGCCGAGAAGCGAGTCCCGCAGGACGGCCGTATCAAGCTGAACCTTGCGGGCAAGGTCGTGGACTTGCGCGTGAGCGCGCTGCCGGCCAGTTACGGCGAGAGCGTGGTCATGCGTATCCTGGACAAGAGCAGCTTGATGCTCGGTCTTGGCCAGTTGGGCTTCACGCCCGAGGACCAGCGCGGCTGGGAAAAGTTGCTGGGCCAGGCGACAGGCGTCGTGCTGGTGACGGGCCCGACGGGTTCGGGCAAGACGACGACGCTGTACGCCTCGCTGCATACGCTTAACAAGCCGGATACGAAGCTGGTGACGGTGGAAGACCCGGTGGAATACCAGCTCGCCGGCATCAACCAGGTGCAGATCCAGCACGAAATCGGATGGAACTTCGCGCGCGCGTTGCGCGCCATTTTCCGCCAGGACCCGGACATCGTGATGGTCGGCGAGATCCGCGACCAGGAAACGGCCGAGATCGCGATCAAGGCGGCGCTGACGGGACACCTCGTGTTCTCGACGCTGCATACGAACGATTCGGCGTCGGCCTTCATCCGTCTCGTGGATATCGGGATCAAACCGTTCCTCGTGGCGGCGGGCGTGCGCGCGGTGCTGGGGCAACGGCTCGTCCGCACGATTTGCACGACCTGCAAGGAGCCGTACAAGGCGAGCGAAGAGGAACTGGAGTGGCTGGGCATGCCGAATATCGATCCGGCCAAGGTGGAGCTCTTCAAGGGCGCCGGATGCGAGAACTGCAATCATACCGGGTATTCCGGGCGTTTGGGCGTATACGAACTACTGTGGACGACCGACGAAATCCGCAAGATGATCATGGAGAACAAGTCGTCGACGGCCTTGCGCCGGGCGGCGCGCATGGACGGAATGGCGACGATGCGCGAGGACGCCTGGAAGAAAGCGTTGAAAGGGATTACCACGCTTGAAGAAGTGGTTAAGCGGACGAAGGTCGACGAGCCGTTGATGCGGCACGCGGACTACGCCGCCGCAGGTTGAGCTTTGGATCGGACCGGGACTCGGGCAAGTTGCAGGAGCCTTGTGAAATGAGTCAGGATAACGGATACTCCGGGATTGCGGACCGGCTTCCGTTCCGTTCAGCGCTTGGCTTGTGAGAGGAGAAGGGCGTCATGGCAAATTACGATATGGTGAACCTGCTGCGGATGCTGATTGACCGCGAAGGTTCGGACTTGCACCTGGCGGTGGACAATCCGCCGGTCGGGCGCGTGCACGGGCACTTGTCGTTTTTCGGCGATGACGTCCTGACGGCGGAAGACACCGAACGGCTGATGAAAAGCATTGCCTCGGTCGACAACCAGCAGGAGTTGCAGGAAGTCGGCGGATCGGACTTCGGGTTCGCGTTCGAAGACGTGGCGCGGTTCCGCGTATCGATTTTCAAACAGCGCGGCTACGTGGGGCTGGTGTTGCGGTTGATCCCGCGTCATATCATGACGTTCGAAGAGATTGGCCTCCCCATGAGCCTCAAGGACGTCATCACGATCCCGCGCGGCTTGATCCTGGTGACGGGGCCGACGGGTTCTGGCAAGACGACGAGCCTTGCCACGATGCTGGACTGGATCAACATGACGTTCGACCATCACATCGTGACGATTGAAGACCCGATCGAGTATTACCATACGCACAAGAAAAGCATCTTGACGCAACGCGAGGTGGGGGTGGACGTGCCCACATTCTCGGAGGCGTTGCGGCGCGTGCTGCGCCAGGACCCCGACGTGATTCTGGTCGGAGAAATGCGCGACCTCGAGACGATCGAGGCGGCGATCACGGCGGCTGAAACCGGCCACTTGGTGTTCGGCACGCTGCATACCACGGGGGCGGTCCGCACGATCGACCGTATAATCGACGCATTCCCGACCAACCAGCAGGAGCAGATTCGGACGCAGCTCGCGGGCAATCTCAAAGCGGTGATTTCGCAGACGCTGGTGCCCAAGAAGAGCGGGTTCGGGCGTGTGGCGGCGTTCGAGATCATGATCACGACGCCGGCCATCCAGAATCTGATCCGCGAAAACAAATCGTATCGTATTACCTCGGCGATTCAAACCGGGCACAAGTTCGGCATGAATTTGCTGGACGAACATCTGCTGGCGCTCTATAAGAAGGGCCTGATTAAGTACGAGGACGCAGTCGGCAAAGCGCAGTTGCCCGAGGAGTTCGAGCAGACCGCGCGCGGCTTCGGACTCGAAGAAGGCGGCCCTCCGCCCGCGCCGCAGCGCAAGTAACGCAATAGGAACCTTCGGGCCGCGGCGGCCCGGACGGGAAACGCATCATGGCTACCGTGCAAGAACAGCGACAGCGATTGGGCGACGTGCTCATCGAGCAGGGCGTGATCACGCCGCTCGAACTGGACGAAGCCATCCAGCGCCAGCGCCTCACCGGCGAGATGATGGGGCGCGTGCTGGTGTCGATGGGCTTGTGCGAGGAGCAGGACATCGTCGAGGCGCTCGGCATTCAGTCCGGGATGGAGCGCGTCGACCTGACCAAGATGAAGATCAAGGACGAGGTGCTCCGCCGCATCTCCCCCGACGTCGCGAAGTTCTACAACATCATTCCCGTGCGCGAGGTGGACGGCATTCTTTATGTGGCGATGGCGGACCCGCTGAACCTGCGCGTGCTCGACGACCTGCGCCAAATCACCGGCTGCGAGATCAAGGGCGCGATCAGCAACCACCAGGACGTGGCCGCGAGCCTGAAAGCCAACTACTCGTACGAATCGCAGTCGATCCATGAAACCCTTAAAGAGATCGTCGAGCATGTCGGCGACGCGCCGCTGTCCCTCGAAGAATTGGGGCAGCAGGAGATCCTCGGCGATACCGAGAACCTGATCCAACTGGCGCAACAGCCCGAAGTCATCAAGATCGTCAATCTCTGCTTCCTGGAAGCCATTCAGAAGCGCGCGTCCGATATTCACTTCGAGATCTACGAGGACTTTTTCCGCATCCGGATCCGCGTGGACGGCGTGCTCCACGAGATCGTGAGCCCGCCCAAGACCATGGCGATCGCGCTGACGTCGCGCATCAAGGTCATGTGCAACATGGACATCGGCGAGCGGCGTCTTCCGCAGGACGCGCGTATCGAGCTGAAGGTGGGCGACACCGAGATCGACGTGCGCGTGGCCACGCTGCCAACCTTGTTCGGCGAAGGCGTCGTGATGCGTATTCTAGACCGGACGGCCGTCAAGGTCGACATCAAGTCGCTCGGGTTCAGCGAGGACATCACGCGCAAGGTGGAGAAGATTATCGCGAAGCCCAACGGGATCTTCCTGGTCACCGGTCCGACGGGCTGCGGCAAGACCACCACGCTGTACGGCTGCTTGAAGGACTTGAACACGGTCGATGTGAAAATCATTACGACGGAAGACCCCGTCGAGTTGCAGTTCGACCGGATCGTCCAGGTGCAGGTGAAAGAAGAAATCGGGCTGACGTTCGCGGCGTGCCTGCGATCCATCTTGCGCCAGGACCCGGACATTATCATGGTCGGCGAAATCCGCGACCTCGAGACGGCGCAGATCGCGATCGAAGCGGCCCTGACGGGCCACTTGGTGTTGAGCACGCTGCACACGAATAGCGCCCCGGAAACGATCACGCGTCTGCTCGATATGGACGTCGAGCCGTTCCTGATCACGGCGGCGCTCGAAGCGGTGCTTGCGCAGCGTCTCGTGCGGACGTTATGCCGCCATTGCCGCGAGCCGTACCAGCCCGACGATGACGAAAAGGACCTTCTCGGACTGCCGGTGAGCTGGCGCAAAGACCCGAAGCTGCGCCTCTTCCGGCCGAAAGGTTGCCCGGCCTGCGATTACATCGGATACATGGGCCGGACGGGTCTGTTCGAGATGCTGGTGGTGGACGAATCGATCAGCGACATGATCCTCGACCGGGCCATGGCCCACGAGATTCGCGAATATGCGCGCAAGCATCAAGGCATGCGGACGCTCCGCGAAGAAGGCATCATCAAGTGCGTGCAGGGAATCACGAGCGCCGACGAAGTCATCGGGCACACGGACAAATTTGACGACTAACCCCGCCGAGTCGAAGCGGGAATGAGGTATTGGCTATGCCTAAGTTCGCCTACAAAGCGCTGAACAAGGACGGCAAGGAAGTCTTCGGAATCATCGAGTCCGAGACGCAGGCCTTGGCGATTAACGACGTCCGTAGCATCGGCCTATATCCGACCCAGGTCCGTGAAGCGCGCAAGAGCGACGAGAAACGCGCGCGCCGCGAAAAGGGCGGGCTGAGCGAGCTGTACTTCGGCGGACTCAAGAGCAAGCAGATCATGCTGATGACGCGGCAATTGGCCACGCTGATCGACGCCGGCCTGCCGCTGCTGCGCAGCTTGAACGTCCTCATCTCGCAGCAGAAACCGAGCAAACTGCGCGATATCCTGCGCGAGATCTCGGGAGATATCCAGCAAGGTTCGACGTTCGCCGAAGCGCTATCCAAACACCCGAAAGGCTTCGACCGGCTCTATGTGAACATGGTGCGCGCGGGCGAGGTCGGTGGTATGCTCGAAGTGGTGCTCAACCGCCTGGCCGTGTTCATGGAACGCCGCCAGGCGCTCAAACGCAAAGTCCGCGGCGCGTTGATCTACCCGATCGCGGTTATCGTGATCGCGTCAGGCATCGTGGGCTTCCTGCTGACGTACGTCGTGCCCGTGTTCGCGGAGGTGTTCAAGGATTTCGGCGGCAACCTCCCCGCGCCGACGCAGTTCTTGATGTCCGCGGGCGATTTCATGCGCTACCGCTGGTGGTTGCTGCTCGTGTGCATCAACGGGACGATCATCACGTTCAAAGTAATGTTCAAATTCAAGGTGGTGAAATCGGCGTCCGACCGCGTCGTTCTGAAGATTCCCCTGATCGGCGATCTTGTGATCAAAGTGGCCGTGGCGCGATTCGCGCGCACGCTCGGCACGCTGATTACTTCGGGCGTGCCCATTCTGCAAGCGCTCAAGATCACAAAGGAAACCATCGGGAACGAGGTTATCCAGAACGCCGTGCAGAAAGTGCACGACAGTATTAAGGAAGGCGACACGATCGCCGCGCCGCTGGACGAATCGAAGGTGTTCCCCGCGATGGTCGTGAACATGATCGACGTCGGCGAGGAGACGGGCAGTCTCGACGCGATGCTTATGAAAGTCGCCGACATTTACGACGCCGAAGTCGAGGCGGCGGTCGAGGCCATGCTGGCCCTGCTCGAACCGGCCATCATTATCGTCCTCGGCGGCATCATCGGGTTTATCGTCGTTTCGTTGTACTTGCCGATCTTCACCCTCGGCGACGTGGTCAGCGGAACGTAAGCGATTTTGGATTTTGGATTGCGGATTTTGGATTGCGCGAGGCCCGAGGCCTCTTGCGATGAGTTGAAGAACAGAGACCATCCCAAGACGTGTTGGTGGCTAAGCCGCTTAGTCGAAACGCGCCGCTTGGAACCGTAGGTTCTCTCGCGGGCGGGATTCTTCGCTGTCGCTCAGAATGACAGGTGCGATGAGTCTTGGTATGGAACGTAAGCGATTTTGGATTGCGGATTTTGGATTGCGTGAGGCCCGAGGCCTCTTGCGATGAGTTGAAGAGTAGGGACTATCCCAAGACGTGTTCGTGGCTAAGCCGCCTGGGCGAAACGCGCCGCTTGGAACCGTAGGTTCTCTCGCGGGCGGGATTCTTCGCTGTCGCTCAGAATGACAGGTGCGATGAGTCTTGGTATGGAACGTAAGCGATTTTGGATTGCGGATTTTGGATTGCGTGAGGCCCGAGGCCTCTTGCGATGAGTTGAAGTCGGATGGCGGATTTGGATGGATGGATAGCCGCGGTACGCGGCAATCCAAAATCCAAAATCTAAAATCCAAAATGGAGAGCTGGGTTGTGGCCATTATAATGGACTTGAGGTATAGGAAACGCGCCGGGACGAGGACGCTCGATGCGCACGATGAAGGGGATCCGACTATGTTGAACAAAAAGGGTTTTACGCTGATCGAACTCTTGGTGGTGATCGCCATCATCACCATTCTGGCCTCGATCGTCGTGCCTCGGGTGACGACCTATATCGCCCGCGGCAAAATGGCCAAAGCGGTTTCCGAAATCCGGAACTGCGATCTGGCCTTGACCAAAATGCTGGCCGATGCCGACCGGACCAACTTCGGGCATATCGTCAAATGGAATGCTCCGCCCATCAATATGAGCATTCCTGCTGCGGTGGACGTATATACCAAGGTGTTCTACGAATTGCTCCGCAGGGGTAAGGAGGCCGATTTGGGCGGCACTGGGATGTATATCGATCCCAAGGTCAAGCAGAAGCTGGCCACAAGTTATATGGACTTACCTGCGGATCCCTGGGGCGCCGCCTACCAATTCTATATTGGCCCGCTAACGCGCTGGAGCTACATTTATCCCTTCCGCTCGTACCGCGACCCGTACACCGATCTCAATGGGGTACTTCATGATCCCTACATTTACGACACAGACGCCTACAACTACGAGCAGGCAACGGTTCGCGGGAATCTGCACCCGGACGGAGGCCCGGGGTTCCCGTGTGCCCCCGACTTGCCCATGTACATCTTCTCGGTGGGCGCCGATACAATCAATAATCAGTGGATGAATGTTCACGATCCGAGCAATCCGCAGGATGTTGTCACTTTTAACGGCGGCGACGACATCAACAACTGGGATACGCAGTCGGGTTGGGGCGGGTTCTATTAGGCCGCCGGTTTGGCGATGTAGCGCGCAATGTTGACTTGGTATGTAGCCAGCGCCTAAGGAGCGGGTAATGAGGACGGGGCCTCACGCTTCGGGCGCCGGAGATATGGCGCAGTGAGAATAAGGCCCTGGATAGCGCTCCTCGCGGGGCGCCGGCGCACGGCATGGGCGCGCGATTCCCGCGGCATGTCGCTGACGGAACTGCTGGTCGTGCTGGTGATTCTGGGCACGATGGCGGCCATCGCCGTGCCCATGTTCTTGCAGCTCGGCCCGTTTGCGCGGGGCGAGGCGCCGCGTAGCGCGCGCGACCTGTACTCGTTCCTGCGCGCCGCCAAGATCTATTCCGCCACGTATCGTGTCGAAGCCGGTCTGGCGTACGGCGTCGCGCTGAAACTCGACAGTATTACCGGGCAGGCGATGGAAACCATCGACGCGTCGGCCATGATCTACAAGATGCCGGACTACGTGCGTGAGCGTTGCATCTTTCCCGGCGATACGCGCCCTCAAGAAAGCGAGCAATGGAAAGACGACTACGCGTACGTCCCCGTGACGGGCGAACACGAACAAGGCATGTTCCGGCCTCTTGTCAAAGACACAGGCGTCCTGTGCCCGAACCTGCTTCCCTCCGGCGACGGCGCCCTGAGTCTGACGTTGCGTGATGTGAGAATCTATCAGGTGGCGTACATCGGGGACCCGGCGGGGCGGGACCCCCTGTATCGCGCGACCCTTGTAACGCCGCTCATCGTGAGCGACAACGACACCGATGTGCTGAGCGCTCTTCCCCCTCGCTTACAGTACCTTGCCGCGCTTCCCGCAGGACAGAAGTTCCTCGAGTATATGCCCGACACGACTGGTCCCCCGGACGAGCGCAACAAGGCGGATTTCCGTTATCCGGCGCACTTGTTCTTGCCCTCGGGGCGTATGGATACGGGAGACGACACGGCGGAACGTTTCCAGATGTCGGTCGGGTACGCGCCGGACGCGTCTCCCGAGGAGCGCTACGTAGCGGTACCGTATAACAAAGAAAACGAAAGAAAGATCGATTTGGAACTCTATCGCAGCACGGGCCGGGTAGCCATTGTTACCGACTAGGCCCTGTTAAGAAGGAGCTATGTCATGAAGACACATGCCGGCTTTACCTTACTCGAGGTGCTGATTGCCCTCGTGATCCTTACCGTCGGCATTATTGCGGCGATGCAGTTGTTCCCCGCGTCGTTGCGGCAATCGCGGCTTGCGGCGGAACGAACGGCAGCGGCCAGCCTGGCTACTTCCGAGATGAGCCGGTTGCGCGCGCTCGACTTGGGCACGGATTTCGCCTCGTGGCTGGACCGCAACACGCTCGACACGCTGACGACCTCCGAGCGCGCGTACGCGCTCTACAACGGCTGGTCGACGACGGTGCAGCGGACGTCCGGTCTTAACGACACCTACCGCGTCACGTTCTCGGTGACCATGCTGGACGGACACCGGGAGACGTTTGTGACGTATGTGACGAAAAGATAGTGGGACTGAGTAATTAAGCAATTAAGTAATTGAGTAAAATGTGTGCGGCGCGAGAGCATGTTTATTAGACACGCGTTCGCGTTCACCTGGAAATGGCATCGAGATGGCAAGCACGATCTCACATAAATCGCAAGCCCAAGGGCAGCGAGGTACTTTACTCAATTACTCACTTACTCACTTACTCAATCCCCCCGGTTTCACCTTGGTCGAGTTGTTGGTGGCCTTGGCGATCTTTTCGGTCCTGATGACGGCGGTCGCAATGATCTTTCTGGGCTCGCTACGTTCGTCGCGCACGGCCTATCAGCAAATGGAAGCGTTCGAGCGCGCGCGGGCATCATTGACGGCGCTGAAGGAGGACTTGATCTCGTGTTACGCGACCCAGCAGTCGGGCGACACGAGCAATTTCTACGGAACGCCGATCGGTATGACGTTCATCGGCACGGCCCAAAGCACGAGCAATCCCAACGATGTCCATATGGCTCGGATTACGTACGTGGTATATAACTGCTGGCAGGACGACGCGGGTTGTCCCGACGCTTTTCCCAGTGCCCTCGAGTGTGAAGCAGAACCTAATTGTTGCAGACAGGGTACGAGGCCAGGGTATCCCTATCCACTTCTTCGCTATGTCGAACCGGACGTTGCGAGCCTGGACGCGCTGCCGCTAATCTACAACGAAGGTGATGAGTTTAATCTGAAACTCGTGTCAAAGGGCCTGGATACCGAGCTGCCAGACGCTGTCAAGTCACTCGCCGAAGCGCAGACGTACGGCGAACTCGTCTATAGATTGTTCTACAATGAAGGCGGAGACCTGAGTAAGAACTGGGATAGTCCGATACTCACACAGGAAGAGCGGGAGCATTATCGGGCAAAGATGTATGAAATGTGGATTCGCATGTTGGCGGGGGGAGATCTGCGGCTAAGTATCGATGGGTCTGTGGCGAGAGATTTTCAGGGCAAGCCTATTGGTATCCCGGTCAACTACTGGCGCGACCTGTTACCACTTCTGCTTGTAAAACAATACGGATTCTCGCTCGAGGTAGCTCGCAGCCGCGCCGTGCCTGGCAACTTCGTGCTGACGGAGAATGTCCTTTCGACGCTTCCACCCGACCTCCAGCACCGACTATTGGATGACGAGCAATCAGGGGCCTGTATTGACAACCGCGCCAGCAATCCTTTTGGAGGTACTCCATTCTTCGATTACGACTACAATTTTCAGGAACGTCCGACGGAACCCCAATGCACGCGTTTGAGCGATGGCGGGGCGCAGTTCAAAGAGTGGAACCCGTGGTGGAACGACGGCTATGGGCACAGCTTGAACTGCACGCGGACAAAAGATTGGCGGAATCCGTGCCTGACCACGCCGTACACGCAGGACCTCACGGGATCGGTGTATTGCGACGACCCGCGATTGCCGGAGGTCGTGACGATTACGTTCTGGCTGATGTTCGAGAGCAAGACCTACGGCTCCCCGGATTTCAAACGGCTGTTCTCGTTGCAGGTGAACCTGCCGACGGGATTCAAACGAAAGAGCGGATGAAACAATTGAGCAATTGAGTGAGTGAGTAATTGAGTAAAGTTGCGAAGGTTTTCGGTTCTTGAGGTAGACGAATGCGGTCGATGGATATAGCACGAGGTTCGGAACGCGGGGCGGCTTTGGTCGTCGCGATCGCGGTATTGACGATCCTGCTGGCGATCGGGCTGACGTTCTTCACGGTGAGCCGTCTCGAACTGAAGACGTCGACGAACGTCGAGAACACGGTCCGCGCGGAGTTATTGGCGGACGCGGCCATCAACATCGCGATCAGCTTCCTCAAGCAGGACGCCTACGACCATCCGACCTACACCTCGCTCGACCACGCGTGGCGCACGTATTTCAATGGCGCATGGATCCAAGGCAAGGAGTGGGCGTTCCCATTCCAGGGCGACAACGTGGGCCTGTCCTTCGGCAGCGTCCCGACGATCTCGTTCGCTCGCGACACGATCGGCACGCATATACTGTCCGGCGGCGGCGGCGTGGGCAATCTGTACGTGCCGAGACGCGAGCGGGATCGAGTCGCGGGCCCTCCGGACGTGGACTGGCACTCGAACCCGAATCCGAGTAGCGCGTACAACCTCTCCGACAATCCGTTCGTTATCGATCCCGAGGGCCACCGCAACCCGGTCTCGGGGCTCATCGACGAGCGGCTCACCCCCGCGCAACAAGTCAACCAGTGGGCGGACGTCGACAATAATGGCGACGGATGGAACGATTCGGTGTGGATACCGCTGGCGGCGGATACGTATACCGGCAATGTCGTGGACGGCGAAACCGGCACGGTATTGGTCCCCGGCGACGCGGCGGACAACGATTTGGACAATGGACTTCAGCCGCCCACGTTGAGCACCGGCGTGGACGAAGCCAACGAGACGCCGGTCTTCCTTTACTACGGCGGGGGCGACAGTCTGGACAATGACGGGATCAACGGGCCCGACGACCCGCTCGAGAATCGCTGGTTCCTGACCGCGCCGATCAACTCGATCAATGCCGCCAACAATTTCTACGTCGTGCTGCGCGGCGTGTCGGTGCCGGGCTTCGCGAGCCTGGTCGACGTCAATTCCGATCCCGAATTGCCCTGGCCCACGACGATCCAAGAAGCTGCCGACCGCAACCACCGGTGGGTGGACGTGCTCGACAACGACTACGACCTCGTGATCAACAAACACACGGAGTACTACACGACCGTCCTCTTGCCCACGCGCAAGCTGCCGAGCGGGGCCTACGACGAGACGGACCCGGTCTACCAGCAGTACATCAAAGACATTGCCGACCTGAACGCAACGGCGCAGACGCAGCACATCGCGTATCGGGTGCTGGGCAATCTCGACAAGGACTTCCTCGATGCCTCGGGCAACTTCCACGCCGCGCACGAGTTCGACAATTTGCGGGGCGTACAAGAGATCAGCCCGGGGTATCTGGGCAACAATTTCGCGCCGACGTGGCGCATTAAGTCGACCGGCGAACCCGTCTGCGAGGTCGTTGGGCGCGTGGCGGTCCTTGTAACGGACGAAGCGAGCAAGGCGAACCTGAACACGGGCGGCGGCTACTCGCTCGAACTCGGCAACGTGGTGAACGACTCCGATCCTGTGCCGAACGTGAAAACCATGGCCACCGCGGGCACCGACCGCGGATACTGGCACCCGGCGGCGGCTCACGGCGCCTCGCCGTCCGAATACTATACGCCCACCTTGCCGCGTATCGGCGTCGACCCGAAAAACGATCCTGCCTCGAGCAACGACTCGCAGATGGGCCGCGCGCGGAAATTCTGGAACATGCTGATGGGAGCGCCGTTCGGCGGGCTGTTCATCATGCCGTTCCCGGGCGAAGGGGAGGTCCTCGCGGCCAAACCCGAGCTCGAATCCGAATACATTGCCGACGCGACGCTGCCGGGTTACGGGTTCGTGGACGACAACGGCAACGCGCTGACCCTCGCCATGAACGGCATCGACGACGATGGCGACGGGATGATCGACGAAGGCTTGAATCCTGCATATCCGCTCGAACTCGGTCTGTTCGAAGGCGTGGACGAGCCGGGTGAATTCCGAAGCAACCATCCGTTCCGCGACTTGGCCGCCGAAGGCAAGATCCTGCGCAGCGACGGTATCACGGATACGCTTGCGAATGACGGGGGCAACGCCGTGAACGCGTTCGGCGAACTTGGCGACCGGCCGTTACGCACCCGCGAGGAAGCGAAGAAAGTCCTGCGCGACGAGTACATCATTACCGATGGGCGCGCGCACTATCCCGGCGAGAATCCCGATACGACTTTCAACCGCATCAAGAACTTGGTGACGCTGCATTCGGAAGACAAGAACCAGCGGCCGCGCGAAATGGAGTATGTCGACGGAGCTTCGCCCTTGCTGCCGCCGGTGGAGACCTACGACGCGGCGAAGGTGCTGCAATACACCAAACTTGACTATCGGTACGCCTCCGGCGAGGACATTGCGCAAGCGCTCAAGCTGAGCTGGCGGATGGACACGCCGACGCCGAACTATACCGACGACGGCGAACTGGCCTTCGCCACCGGACTGCAACTCGAGGGCATCACGACGCGGATCGACCCGGGGGTCCCCGCCGGAGGGCAGAACTTCATCAGCCCGATCCATTTCCTCGATTCGGACGGGAACGCGGTTCCCGTACCGTACAACGCCGACCCGGAGTTGCGGGCGCTGCAACTGGGCGTCAACGTGCGCGATAAAGGCGATCTCGATTTCGGCCGTTCCGAAGCCAGTCTGGAAATCAAGGACCTCTGGTGGGACTACCGCCTGCTGGGCGCCGGGTTCGATCAAGATTACGTCGATCATCACCCCGCTACCATTACGCACAAAGTTACGGGCAACGAAGGCATCCGCATCACGGAGATGATGGTCCGCGCGACCCGCCGCGTCGAAGCGGAAATGTACAAGGATCTTGCCTTGCCCAGCCTCGAAGATCCGTCCACTCGCTTGCCCTTCAACCCGAATCTCTTCTCGCGGTATCTGACTCCGAGTCCCAGTATTGCGAACCCGAACATTGTGGAAGAATTGGATCCTGCGGAACTGGCGCGGACGCACGACCCGATCGATTTCGACATGGACCGCGGGTACATGGAAACCGCCGTCTATTATGACCAAGCACATGCAAGCTTTGTCGGTTATCCCGATGACGTGTCCCTTGGACCCTGGCCCCCGGCCAAGATTCGTCCCGCGCAGGGGGGCGATCCCAGAGTCTTTCCCTATTGGTTCCGAAGCATGGCGACGACGACCAGCGGCATAGCGGGTGCGGAGTGGCTTGGCGACCAGTGCGTGCTCAACACGCCTTGCCGGAAGATCCCGGTCCGAAGCGCGACGAACCCGGACCCCGCGGCTCCTTATACCAACGTTCCTAACATCATCGAGTTCAAATTCGGGCCGGGTCCCGGATTGCCGCCAGGCCGGTATTATCTGACCGTCAACACCCTCATGACGCAGCGCAATCCCCTGACCAACGCGCCGTATAAGAGCGTCTATATCGACGGCAGCGATCAATTGCGGTACGCGGTGAAGTACGCCTGGGCGGTGCCGGATGGGTCGCCAGATATCCCGCAGATGCCGTTGAAGTCCGATGGGACGCCGATGACGGTCGCCTACGGCGTGTTAGATCCTGCCACCGGAAGGTCGATCCCCGCGGGCATCGTGTACGACGTGTACAAGGACTTGTACTCGACATACGACTTCACGGATCCCAACCCGGACACCGTGATGGCAACGCAGTTCTATCGCACGTATCCGTACTGGCAGCCCTCGAACACGCACACCCCCATGGTGGGCTACGAACCCGGCGCGAAGATCAACCGCAGCCAGATGAATACCTATACTCCCGAATATTTGCAGGATAAGGCAACGGGGTTCGTGTTCCTGCCCACGTATCTTCCGAACGATATACCCGCAGGCTGGGGCGCGAAACCCGGCTATGGCCAGGATGAAGGCTTGACCGTGACCATACCGCCGTATGCGGACGACGAGGACCATCAGGTCTATCTCTACGTGGCGGTTTGCATGGGGCCCGACAACCCCTTCTCGCCCGACCCGCACGGCAGGCCCGAGCCAATTGATCTTCGGGGTAACGGGAATGACGACGACGGCGACGGGTATAGAGACGATGGCCCGGGAGATGCCGCAGGCGCTCCGGATGCCGACTTTACAGGGCATAGCGCGGAGCACGAACCTAACTCTCGCGACGACGATGGTGACGGGTCAAGTCTTAACGATTCCGACTTCTCGGTCGGCGATTCCGCGGTGCTCGCGGTCAACTTCTTCGAGTTCAGCCAGGAGCCGGACCACGAGTGGGTCGAACTCGAGAACGTCAGTGGTGAGACGGTGGACATTTCCGGGTGGCAGGTGGTCATCGGGGCGCCGAACCGCACGGCGGGCCATGAAGACGAGATGGTCGGCGACAATGAGGTAATCCTGACGGTACCCGAGCGGATGACCTCGGACGCAAGCAGCAAGGTGATCCTCGAATCGCGTCCGCCGAACAACCGGATCACGCTCGCGATTAACGCGCACGATGGGAATCCGTTCGCGACACCGGAAATGGACTGGGCCACGCCGAACGGCATTGACGACGACGGCGACGGCTGGGTAGACGATGGGCCCTTGCTCCCCACAGGCGACCCGAATCCGTTCGCAAATCCGGAAGACCCGGTTGATGTAGGCAGCGGTGACGACCACGACGGTGAAGACAGCGACGACGATGGGGCCGTGGACGATAAAGTTGTTGAAAACCTGCTCTTGTCGAACAAGATCGCCATGGTCGGGGCGGACCTGCTTCTTTCCGGCGATGCATGTCCGGCCGATTTTCGTGACGTGACCGCACCGCCGATTCCGGCGGTGAATCCCTTCGCATGGCCGGAGCCGATCGATCTGCGAAGGAATGGGATCGACGACGACGGCGACGGCATCGCCGACGACGGACCGATCGACCCCGACACCGAGCAATTCCCGACGTACGCGCGCCCCGAAACGAAGGCTCTCGGCTATGACGGGGTCGACAACGGCGAGGACCCGGTGGACGGGTACATCGACGACAGCCGGGACGTGCCGGCTGCGCGCGTGCCTTATCTTCCGGGCTTCAAGAACTTCAGCGTATTTCGCGATCCCCTCTTGCAGCGGCGCATCGTGCAGGCGCATGTCGACATGCGCAACGTGTTCGGGTTCGAAACGTTTCAGGATTTGATGGCCCCGCAAGCGATGCTGGGTATGGATGACGGGGCGCGCACCAAGGTGGTAGGCGAGCTTGTGCTTCGCGGCGGCGTGCTTCCCGACTATCCCGAGCATGACGGGATCGACAATGACAATGACGACGCCATCCTCACGAAAGACAAGATAGACAACAACGGGAACGACATATTCCTCGAAAACAACACCGTCGACGACAACGGGGACGGGAACATCGACGAACCTGGCGACGGCGCGGACGAGCCCGGCGAAGGGATTGACGAGGGCCGGTACCGGATGGACCTGCACGGCATCGAAGTCATGCCGGACGGTACGCTACGCCTGGGGCTGAGAGGTGTGCCCGGTTCGTTCAGTGGGTACCCCGTGGAATACACTTCGAGTTATTTCGATTTTGATCCGTTAGGCGCGTACGCGACGTACTTGGGTGACCCCACCCAGCCGCCGGAATGGAAGGAATTCGTCGAGCGGCGGTTCTTCCCGGGTGACAACGTGGTCGTGACATTGTTCCAAGGCGACACGGCGAACAAACGCATCGTTGACCGCGCGACGTATACCGAACGCGATGTGATCAACCGGTCGATCGACGACGGCATGCCGGTCCCGCTTCTCACGGGGACGAGTCCCGCGCAACCCACTCTGTTCGGTCTCGACGGGTATTATCAGACCTTCTGGCAAGACAACACGATGGCGGTCGACTTTTACCGGACCCTCGAGCGGAAGGTGCACCCGTTGTACAACGGCGACCGATTCGGGACGATGAACCGGTGGGACCCGACCGACGGCAACTACGACGACTGGGCGCACGGGATCGTGCCCGCGCTGCCGACGACGACGCTGCCGGACTGGCGGTGGTTCTACGGAACGCCGCAGCGCTGGAACGAGACGTATATCGCGCTGCCGGATGCGCCGCTGAACATGAACACCGAGGAAGCGGAACTGGCCTATCTCGGATTGACGGCGATCGAGAATTTCGACGGCAACGACGCCTCGGCGCGGCTGACGCGCGACTGGATACGCAGTGGGATGACCCTGAATCCGCAGGCCGGCGTGCTCCGCGCCACGGGGGCGAGTCCCGACTCGTGGATGTGCTACGACGGGCCTCCGCTGCCGGATATCCGCGCGAACGCCAGTACGAATAGCGCACCCGAATCGCGCCGCTGGACGGATTACCGGTTCTCGTGTGACTTCCAGCGAAACTGGGACCCGGCGGTTCCGGACGATGCGGATTTCCGGCTCGGGTTTATGGTGCGAGCGGTCGCGACTCGGAACAACCGGCTGACCCAGTACTACGAGGTCATGGTCAAACGGATCGCCGGCGTTACCGGCTACGACTTGCTGAAGGTGCAGGGCAACCAGGCGTTTTCCTTGGTCACCGGGCTGGCGTATGTCGAAGACGCCGATCCGCCGGCGTACACCGGGCCGGCTGTTGTGCCGAACGTTCCACTGACGATGGAGATCGTCGTCGAAGGCGATCGCATCCACGCCATGGTGAACGGCGTCGAGATCCAACAGCGCATCCTGCCCCCAGTGAAGTTGCCCGTTGTGGTTGATGGCAATATAGGCGATATCGCGCCGTTCTATCAGGGAAGCGTCGGGTTCAAAGTCACCGGCGCCGAGTTCGCGTTTGACAACGTCTACGTGGCGCACGGCGCGCAAGTGCTCGAACGGACGAACGTCGACTCGAACGGCAACGTGAGCGAGGAATACGCGTACACAACGGACCACGGCATGAACCGCGCTCTCGGTTCGGTGGCGGACACGATGACCGTGCCCTACGTCGCCCTCGAGAAGACGTATGTGTGGGACCCGCGCGCCACCCAGTCCGAATTCGGCGTGACCGAGAACCTGTTGCCGGCTACGACCGAAGCCGACGTGAACAAGTTGCGCGTCGGCAAAGCGTTCCCGAACGACGCGAAAGCGCTGCTGTCCTTGGGGGCCATGGATGCGATCACGCTTGCGCCGGCGCAGGCGGACTTCTATATCGTGTACCCGACGCTGGCGAACCTTTCGGCGGGCGACTGGCCCGACGCGCTGGCATGGAAACCGCCGGACCCGGCGGATACGAATTCGAAGTGGCATGCGCCGTACGTGTGGCGCCCAGTGTTCCTGTACTCGTTGCGTCCCAACCCGGCCGACGACGTGTACCGGTACCAAGCATTGCAGCAAGACGATCCCGGTACGGCGTATCCCGCTCCGTTCAGCCTGGACACGGGCAATTTCCTGTTCAACAATCCGCTGAGCCTGCTTCTGCCCGCGTCGCTGGCGTGGCTCGATCCGCAGCGCCGGCTATCGCGGTGGCCGATGGACAACTATGGCAAGCTGCCGCTGTCGACGCGCGCGGTGGCGTATGTGGTCGAGTATCCTCCGGTTGGCGCGGCAGAGCCTCTCGTGAGCGAGGCGGTGTTCGTGTGGAACGCCGATGACGGGCTGGTCAACGGGGTTTATGACGTCTATATCGACGTGGGCGGCGACGTCGCCGAGATCCGCGACGCAAGCAATAGCTTCCTGGCGCAACACGGCACGCCGCTGCTGACAGCGCCATTGGCGGGCGTGGACCCCACGGCCGATCATGCTGGCGTGGGCTATGTGGCGCGGTCGACCGAACCGCACGTGGCAAACTATCACATCGAAGCGGAAGTGTTCACGGACCTCAATGGCGACGGACGCTGCTGGACCGGTACGAAGCCCACGTTCTCTGGATTGAACTACGGCGAGGCGGCGCACTCGAACGCGTCCGGCGAACCCCAGCCGTTCGTTCCCGACAGCAGCGGCTACGTGCACTACGGCACGGTCAAGGTCGTGAACACGTTCCTTGCGGTGGCGTTGCGCAATCAGAACGTTCCAGGGAGTTTCAATCGGTTCATGGGCGTCGTGCTCGCGCCACGCAACCGGTCGCAGGGCCGGATCAACGTCAACACGGTCGAGACCATCGCCTACGACACGAACACGAAAGCGGCTGCGAGCCACGCGTATCTGAACGCGGGCGACCCGATCTACAAGGGCTTCAATACGCTGATCGGTATCCCGGGCGTGTTGATGGACGACGGCCAGCAGCTTGTCCCGGCGGACTTCGACCCGTCGCCGGCGGACCTGCACCACGAGCCGAACAATCCGCGGATGCCGTGGCTGGACGAGATGCCGCTGCCGCACACGTCGGTGGACTACGAAGCGGCGGACCTGCTGGACCGTGCGCGGTTGATCGAAATGGGCCGCCCGAACACGCGTAATGCAAGCGAAGACGACGGACCGCAGGATCGCTGGGCGTCGCGCTGGGACGGTCGCTATTACAAGTCGCTGAGCGAAATGGTATCTCCGGAAGCAGGTTTCAAGCTGGATCAGAACTCGGTGCTGTATCCGCTGAGCCTGTGGCCGCGTGTGATTACCAACTTCGCCACCGGAAAGAAGGAAGTGCAGCCGGAATGGCTGGCGGAAGTCATCGACCGGTTTTCGCGCATGGCGAACCTTGTCACGACACGCTCGGACATCTTCGAGATTTTGGTCACCGTTCAGGCGGGCTACGGCATCGACGCCAACAACGACGGAATTATAAATTACCGTAGCAATGACGAGTTTATCACGACGTCCGAAAAGAAGGCGCGGACGGTCTACGAACGGTGACGCAAACCGGCTTCCGGGCGCCGAGTCCCGGCATGGGGAGCTCGGGCCTCTTGGAGGCCGGTGCGAAGGAGTGGCACGATGAGAACGAGAGTAGCACGCTCGGCGTGGATTACAGGGGCATTAGGGATAGCACTGGGGTTCTATGCGGGAATTGCGCAGGCAGTGGGACTGCCGTTTAGCGACCCATTTGACGTGCCGCCAGAACAGGTAGGCCAGGCGGCATCGAACTGGACGGGCCTGCTCCCGGAGTGGGTTATCGGTCCCGACGAAGGCCCGCCGAATAACCACTGGTATCAGATCAGAGGCTTAACCGAGGCGACCACCGTGTGCAGAGCGGCGGACAGCACATGGAAGGACTACATCTTCAGTTTCGACATGAAACTTCTCGGCCCGTGGAGTTTGGGAACGCAAGAGTTGGCTTTCCTGCTCCGAAGCGATGACGCAGGCGGCGTGTGCTACGCGGTCAACATCGAAGGGTCCCAACTCAATATCCTGAGTTCCGGCAACCCCGTCCTGTCCGTGCCTATCACCCCGGCGTTTCTCGTGCCGAACGTTCCCATTCAGGTTACGCTCGGAGTCTCCGGGGGCGGAGCCGGCTCGCCGAGGATGAATATCCAAGTGGGGCCGTTAACGATTCCTACTGTCACACTGCCGGCGGGGCCTCTGTCGGGTTCCGTCGGGTTCAAGTGCAGAGGCATCCCAGTCGAGTTCGACAATGTGAAGGTGACTGGCGCCAATGTGTCTGGCGCGTGGACCGGATGCCTTGTAGAGCCGAATCCGGTGGGAAAGGTGCCGGCCGGAGGACTGAAGATCACGCTGAAGGTTACCGGCGGGGCGCCCAGCGGCCGGGTCTACGTCGTGCCGCAAGGCGTGGACCGTCTCGATCGGGCGCATCAGATCCCGATGCGCCTTTCTTCCTCCGGGAGCGAAGAGTACATCTACACGAACGATAAGAGCATCGATACCGCGATGGACACGGGCGGTACTCCGATATCGACGCCCGTGCAAGACGGGTACCACATGGACGGACATGCGTACGTAGATCTGGACGATCCGAATCTGGATCCTTCGACGCTTGCCGATCCGGTCTCGCGGCATTTCCTGATCGACACGGTGCCGCCGAAGGTCTCGATCGTCGCCGCGACATCGATAGACAATATCGTCGAGAACGCCAATACGGGGCCGTTCGCCGCGCTGGGCGTGCCCTTCGAGACCGCGGGCTTCCCCTATCCCAAACCGGAAACGCTGGGTCCTTTGCCCTGGCCGCAGGTCGACGCGGCGATCGCGGATCGGAGAAGCCACTCGGTGAATGTCGTCGGTCCCGAACCAATAGCGCTTTACAATATCGGATCTTTCTCGAACGGATACAACGATCCGGGCCAACTGCTCGATCGGGGGCACTTGCGCGTGAAGATCTTTGCGGCCATCGAGGACCAGACGGTGTATGACGCGTTCGGCATCACTCCGGGCGCCAACGACACGGATAAGGCGAGCGAGTTGAATGCCGGGGTCATTCGCCAGACGTCGGGATTCGACAATCCGACGACGTACGCCTTCGACGACGCAGTCGCGGTGCTCAGTGGAAGCACAGGCGATCGCGTGCCATGCTATTGGGTGATGGCCGGCGACACCGTGAGCGCGCTTGGGGCTGCGCAAGCACTGATCGATGTGAATATCTTGAACGTTACTCCAGGCTTTGTAAGTTCCAATGACAAGGCCATGGCGAGTTGGATTTTCAACGACAAGGTACTTCTTCCGTCGCCGTCGCCGGGGACGGCCACGGGCATTCCTGTGCTGGGGCTGAGCGCCGAACCACTGTTCACGTCGCTTCACCTCTCGGGGACGTTTGTGGCGGTGGACCGCGTCGGCAACAGCAGTCTGTCGAACACGGGCGTTACCGCGCCGTCGCCGCCGCTCCATATATGGTGGATACCGGGCACGGAAACGGCCACGCCGGTGCAACTCAGCATGGAATCGAGCGATTTCCCGCGGCTATCGTGGGATATGACGCGCAGCTACAATCTCGGTCTTGAGGTCCTGCCGGAAAACCCGGTCCCGCTCTACACGTATCGCGTATGGCGTTGCTCGTTGGAAGGCCAGGATAACGGCACGGCGCCGTACGAGCCGATAACCGACTGGGCCGAGTGGAGCCCGAACGTGAAATCGATTCCTCCGACGGCGCTGGGGGGTGAGGTCAGTTTCCAATACCTTGACCAGTATCACCCCTTGCGGAACCGGTGGGTGCTGGTGGCGGTGGGAGGCATGGACGAAGCCGGCAACGTCGAACCATGGCCGACGAGCGAACTCGGGCTGGATCTCGTTTCGGGCGAACTCACTGTTCCCGACCAGGAATCGGGCAAGAACTGGATGCGGTTCTTTGTTCCGGGTTCAAGCGCGACCGTGGACACGTCGCTGGCCGCGCGATTTGCCTACGACAATCCCCTGGCCGATCTCGGCGCGGCGACGGTGATCCAGTATCCGCAATCGTCGTTGCGCCGGATTCTCGGAACCTTCGACGTGGGGATGGTGCTGCCGGCCAGCGCCGCGCGCGACGCGGCGCATTGCCCCTACGTGATCCTGGAACTCGAACGGGAAGGCGCGGTGATCATGCGTGTCGGGCTGCAGAACTGCAGCGGCGATCGCGCGACGCTTCAATTGCCTCAAGATATCGAGAAACCTCCGGCGGACTTGGTGTCGGTGAGCGGGCAGCTCATGCCCTCGGCGCCGTTCGTGCTGGGCGATCCTAACAATGTGGTGAACTATGCATTGCGGGCGACCACGGTGTGCTGGGTGCAGGGTCTCAATCCCTCGGATTATGTCGAGGTGACCGATCCTTCGCCCGCGTCGGTGTACTTCAAGGTGGTGCCGAAATCGATCGAGACCTACTTGCAGCCGCCCGGCACCGAAGAACCGTTCAAGGTGTACGAGCGCGAGTAAGCGATCGACGCAGACGCCGTCTTGCATCGGCAGGACGGTTTCGGCGATAACAGTATCGTGGAAGGGCGTGTGCCGCCCCGCCTTGCGTGGAGGTCTGGAGCCGCGCGGGGCGGTGGGCGCGAGGGGAACCAACGCGCCTTCCCGCAGAGCGCCGCAGTGCCGTAATTGGGAAAGGGAACGCTGGAAGGCAGGGAAGAACGGATGGCCTTTGTGATCGGAAGGTGGCGCGCAGGGATCGCGTTGCTTCTTCTGGCCATGGCGTGGGCAGGATGTGGCGGGCCGAACGATCTGGCTCCCGCGTCCAAGGTGGTCATCACGAGTTCGCCCGAGGCCGGCGCCGAGATCACCGTGGGCGGCTATTCGAAAGGCAAGACTCCCGTAACGCTGCTGGGGTATCCTCCGGGGCCGACGCTCGTGGTCATGTCGCTCGAAGGATTCAAACGGACCGCGAAGACGATCGAGATCCCGGCTTCGGGGAATGAGCGGATCGTGGTTGACCTCGAACCGCTGGTGGGCTACATCACGGTCGAGTCCAAGCCTCATGGGGCGCAGGTGTATCTGGACGGGACCGAGTACCTCGGCGACACGCCGCTGGCGCACAAGGCCGTGGTGGTGGGCAAGCACGAGTACGAGTTGCGGCTGCCGAACTACAAGCCCTGCAAGGCCACGATGGAGATCCAGCAGGACTATCAATACACCTTCATGCAGGAACTCTGGCCGATGAACGGCGAAGTGTCGATCCTGAGCCGGCCGTCGTCGGCGCGGATCTGGGTCAACGAAGATCTCCAACCTACTACGACACCAGCAAAGATAGAACTTCCTCCGGGCGATTACGAAATACGGGTTCAGTCCAAAGGCTATATCATGGCCACGGAGAATTTCGCGCTGGGACCGAACGAGAAGCGCACCATCGAACTCGCCATGAAGCAAGGCGATGCGCCCGAGGGGATGGTGCTGGTGCCGGCGGGCAAATTCGTCATGGGCGTGAACGGGGTATCGCCGGACGAGCAGCCGCAGCGCGAGGTTGAGCTGGACGCGTTCTACATCGACAAGACCGAAGTCACGAACGAGGAATTCAAGAAAGTCTTTCCGCAGCACGTGTTCGCCAAGAACAAGGAACAATGTCCCGTGACGGGCGTATCCTTCAAGCAGGCGGTGCAGTACGCGCAGGCGCTCGGCAAGCGGCTGCCGACCGAGGCCGAATGGGAAAAGGCGGCGCGCGGGACCGATGCGCGCGAATATCCTTGGGGGCCGGACTTCAGCAAAGACCTGTGCAATTCCGCGGAAACCGGCGGCGATGCCCCGGTCCGCATCGGACAATACCGGCTCGGGGCGAGCCCGTACGGATGCATGGATATGGCGGGCAACGCCTACGAGTGGACCTCGGACTGGTACAAGGCCTATCCGGGCAACACGGCGGTGACCGCCGACTATGGACAGATTTACCGGGTGTTGCGGGGCGGGTCGTACCGCAGCGACCGGTTCCAAGTGCGATGCGCGCGGCGTCATTATGACGTGATGGACGCGACCCGCGCGGACTACGGATTCCGTTGCGCCAAGGATGTTGGCGAGTAGCCTGGCGATGGCGCGCGCGGAAAACGCGGCAGAATCTCGAAAAAAATGCTCGCCACGGTGGATAAACTGTGATATACTCGGTCCTTGATAGCGACGGGAACAGGAACGGTTGGAACGGGACTGGGAGGTCCTTGCGAGGGTGGAAAACAGGGGAGAGGAAAATTATTGTCAAAGCGCCTTTTATCTTGACAAGCGTTTTGTTCTGTATTACAATAAATCGCAATAAGTTATGAGGTTTGTCGCGTCGCGTGTGTTTTCAGAATTCGCTGTATAGGCCGAACGGGGAGTTGAGGCCGAGGCGAAGGGGTGTGCGCGACGGGGCAATCGTTGTGCCTTAGTGTAATGGAACGGGGATGAACAGGTAGGATATGGCGAAGTTCGGACGGGCACGAGCGAAACGGCTGGTCGTGGACATTGGGTCCAGCGCGATCCGCCTGTGCGAGCTTGTGCCGACAAAGGCCGGCTACCAACTCGCCAAGTATTACCAGCGCGAAGTGCTTGTCGATCCGTTGCTGGACGACGAAGCGAAACGCAAGCTGCGCAGCACGGCGCTCAAGGCGCTGCTCAAAGAAGCCAAGGTCCGCACGCGCAAGACCGTCGTGGCGGTGCCGGGCCGTTCGGTGTTCACGCGCACCCGCACGTTGCCGCCGGTGCCCGAGTATAAAGTCACTCAAATCGTGCGCTATGAAATCCAGCAGCAGATCCCGTTTGCGCTGGACCAGATCGCGCTCGATTATCAAATCCTGACGCGCACCGAAGGCGGCGGCTACGACGTCATGATGGCCGCGATCAAGGTGGACGTGGTCGACAAGCAGCTTGACGTGCTGCGCGAGTCCAAATGCCGGATCGACACCGTCGACGTGTGTCCGCTAGCGGATTACAACTGGCTCAAGCACACGGGCGAGTTCGGCGCCGAAGGCGAATGCGTGGCGCTGCTCGATCTGGGGGCGTGCACGACCGACATCATCATCGAGCGCGGGGGGCAGTTCCGCTTCACGCGCCCGTTGAATCTTGCGGGCGACGACGTGACCTCCGCAATCCGCGACGCGTTCGGCATCAACTTCGCGGATGCGGAGAGAATGAAGCGCGAACGCGGCTTCGCGCCGACGGGCGATCCCAAGCGCGACGGCAAGCTGGGCGAGGTCATCGGGCAGGTATTGGGGCGGCTGGTGACGGAGATCAACCGGTCGTTCGCGTATTTCCGTTCGCTGCCCGGTGGCGGCACAATCGACCGCATCATCGTGACGGGCGGCGGGGCGTGCCTGCGCAATATCATCCCGTATTTTCAGCGCCAGTTCGGCGTCGAGGTCCGCATCGCGCGGCCCACGGCGGGGCTTACGATCGCGCCGTCAGCTCAAGAGATCAACGAACATCCGGAGCGGAGCGCGGTGGTGCTGGGCATGGCCTTGCGGCTGTGCGAGCCGGTTCCGATCGCTATCAATCTGATCCCTCCGGCCGTGCTCGAGGCCGCGCGCCGGCGCGAGCAGGTGTTCTACTGGGTGCTGTCATTCATTGCGCTGGGGCTGATCGCGGCGTCGATCATTCCGGCGCGCGCCAACCAGGACCGGGCGGTTCGAGAACGCATTACCACACTCAAACAATATCTTTCCGCCTATGATCCCGAACTAGCCGCCGATCCGAGCAAGCGGTCCGTGTTCGAGGACGAACTCCAGACGGCCCAGCAGAATGTCGAGTTTCGCAGGAATCAATTGAACACGCTGACCGCCGCATACAACAAGAGCACGTACTGGTTGAATTACCTGAAGCTCTTGAACACGTTGCGGCCGGAAGGCAGCAAGGTTTGGTTCAGTTCGATCGAAACGAGCGTCGTGAGCCCCGGAGCGCCGTCCAATTCGGGCGGCGGGAGGCCGGGCGGCGGCGCGTTCGGTGGGCCGGGTCGCGGTCCGAACAAAGCGGGGGTGAACAGTTCGGGCATGCCACCGCTGACGTCCGGCGGGCGTATGGGCGGGGGGCGGCTGGGCGGTCCTGGAGCAGGTCCCGCCGGTGGAGGCCAGGGGCAAAACCCGGCCGAACCGGCGCCGGTGCCGCGGCCCAACGGATTTCAGATCTGGGGCTATGCGAAGGACCCGGAAGTCCTGACCATGTTTGTGAATCGTTTGAAGGAAGAACCTTCATTTAAGGCGGGTGTCTATTTCGACGAAGCGAACGTCGAGAAGGTGTACATCACCGAATTAGATTACGCGCGGACGCCACACGGCGGCGGGTCGAAAGGCACGCCGGCGCCGCTATCCGAGAAGCGATGGGAGACGGTGGTGTTTTTCACGCTCGATCTCCAAACCGGGCCTCCGCCAGGCGACGGCCAGGGCCAGCCCGGGGGCGCTGCTCCAGCTCCTGGCGGCGCGGCGATGAAGCCCGGTCTGTTGGGCCTCGGAAGAAAACGGGAATAGGGACAAGGCAACGTAGATGATCCGGTTGCGCAGAGAACATATCATAGCCATCGGGGCGCTGGTGGCGATGCTTATGATTGTCGGAGCCGTATACCAATTTTACTACGTCAAGAAGAAGGCGGAGTACGACAAGAATCTCAAGCAGATGCAGGATATCGAGAACACGCTCAAACGTATGCAAGACACGTTCAAGGGCGTGAAACCCGAAGCCTTTGTCAAGGCGATTAACGCGCAGGTCCAGCCGCTGGCGGAAGAAGTGGTGCGGCGCGCGCAGTATTTTAACACGGGCGAGAGCCTGCAAGTCGATCCGATTCCTGAAGGCAAGATGTTGAAATTCTACTATGCGGACGAGTTTGGCAAGAGGTTGAACGAGTTGCGCCAGGACGCGATGGGGCGCGTGCCGTATTGCCCGTATCCGGACACGAGTTCGTTCGGGGCGCCGCGGCCGGAAGAGTTCGAAAACCGCACCCTGACAGAGCAGGATGTGCGGCGGGGCCTCAAATGGCTGCGTTTCGGCTGCACCATTGTCAAGATGTTGATGGACGCCAAGGCGGTGGCCATCTATCAGGTCGAGATCTGGCCCCCGCGTCCGGACTTCGACAAGATGTTGAGCATGCGCACGGTCGGCCTGCAGTTCGTGATGAAATATGCGGACTTGGCGGCGTTTATCGAATCGTTGCGGGTGTCGGACCGGTATTTCAACGTCAATGCCATTGACATCGAGAATCCGTACCTGCGCTGGCAGCAGGAGCCGCCTTTGCAGGTCTGGATGCTGATTTCGGAGGCGGATTTCGTGCCTCCGCCCGCGAGCGCGCGTCCCGCGCCGTTGACGGCGGCGGCCGCTCCGGGCGCGACGCCGGGACTTCCGGGTCCGTCATTGACGGAACAGCGCCTCAAGGAGCAAGGTTTTGGCCGTGGCGGCGGGCGCACAGCGCCTCCGGAGACAGGTTGGACCAAGACGAAACGCTGGTTGCGTAACCATTATTTGTGGCCGTTCTAACGACGGCGAACAGGATGCGCTTGCACGGTGGCGAGCGTGACGCGACGGACAGAGTGACACGTGGATAAAGTTCGCAAGATAGCAGCGCGGCTGTGGTACAACAAAGAGCGCATGGTGCTTGCCATCATGGTGGCCCTGCTGTGCTGGAACGTGTACAAGGTGATGTATCCGCCGCCTCCGGCGAAACAGACGGACTACACGCTGCCCAAGGGCGAAGTGACTGACGTTGATTTGCCCACTCCGCCCAAACCGTTTGTGCCGCGGATGCCGCAGCAGTGGGACGTGGCGTTCACGCCCAACCCGTTCTGGTACTTTTCGGGCCAGAAGGCGGAAGGCGGCGGCGACAAAGAACGGCAGGACGCCGGCATTTCGCTGTTGAGGATCAAACAGGTTGGCGATACGTGGCGTGCGCAGCTTAAGACGACGCGGACGGCGTGGTACGACGAAGGCGAGCAATTCGAGAGTTTTGAACTCCTTAAGATACATCCGGACGAGGGCACCTGTGAAGTGAACTCGCAGCAGTTGGGACGAGTCATCGTGCTTCGTTTGCCGGGAAAATAGAGTTGCGATTTCGATGCAAGATCCGTTATAGTGAATTGAACAGCGGGAGGAAGACAACGTAATGAGCACCAAGTTGTCATGGGAGACGATCCTACGAAGCCGCCTTGTCCTTGGGGCGTGCCTGGCGATACTTGGCTTCATCGCGTTGCCGGCTGTGGGCCAGCAGGCGGATAGCGCCGCACCCAGTCCAGCGCCGGCCGTGAAGGATGCCACGCCACCGGATGCCGGAGCGGCGGGCGTTTCCGAAGCCGAGCAACACTTCCGCAAGGGTGTCGAGCTGTATAACGGCGGGCTGTATCTCGAGGCGCTCAGCGAATTCAACCGGGCGCTGGCGCTCGATCCCCAGATGGAGAACGCCAAGACCTACCGCGAGAAATGCAACGGCAAGTTGAGCGTCGGCGCGGCGGGAGGCGATGCCACGGCGGTGCCCACGTTCGACACGTTGGATCCGGAATCGGTGCATACCGAGGCGGAGACGCCGCAGTTGTCCGCCGAAGAATTGAAGATCAAACGCGTTGCCGAGTTGCTCAAGTCGGCCCAGCGTTATCTCGATGCCGAGCGCTATAAGCGGGCCGTTCAATTGTACGAAGAAGTGTTGATCATCGCGCCGGACAATGAACGCGCGCTCGAAGGGCTGCACAAGGCCACGATCGGCGCCAGCGCGAATTCGTCGACCAGGGCGCAGCAAAAGGTCGAAGAAGGCAAGGCGATGATCAACAAATACATCGAGGAAGAAAAGCAGCTTCCCGAAGGCGCCGACGCCAGAGGCATCAAACCCTACCGTATTACCGTGCCGTTCGTCGGCGAAGAATACGTCGAGCCGCAGAAGAAATCGGATATCGAGAAGCTCCTCGATTCGCCCGTTGGCATCGAGTTCGAGAACATTCATCTGAGCGAAATCGTCGAGTTCATCAGCGATAGCTGGGACGTCAACATCGTCATCGACGACCGCGTTGTGAAGCGCCCTCCGAAGAACGTTCCCGCCCCGGTTGCGACGACCCCCACCGCGGGGCCTGGGCAGTATCCTGGAATGCCCGGCGTGCCTGGAGCGCCAGGCGCCTTCCCTGGAGCGCCCGGCCAGCCGGGTCGCCCCGGTGCTCCTGGAACTATCGGTGCGCGTCCCTTTGCGCCGATGGCTGCCCAGCAAACCACGACGAATCAGGGCGGCGGCGACTATGGCATGGGGTATGTGACGGACGGTATCGTACCCTACATCAATCTGAAAGATGTGACGATGCGCGAGGCGCTCAAAGCGTTATTGCGCCCGTTGAACCTCGATTTCGCGGTCCAGCCTGGTTTCATCTGGATCAGCACGCCACAGCGGATTCGCGAGGAATCGTTCGAGGAACTCGAGACCCGCTACTACGAATTGCGCAACGCCGGCGCCGAGACGCTCTACAAGATCGTCTTGCGTAATCCCGGCGGCAGCGGCGGCGGCATGGGCGGCTACGGCGGCGGCATGGGCGGCTATGGCGGCGGCCGGATGGGCGGCATGGGCGGCTACGGCGGCGGCATGGGCGGCATGGGCGGCGGCATGGGCGGCTACGGCGGCGGCATGGGCGGCGGCATGGGCGGCATGGGCGGCTACGGCGGCGGCATGGGCGGCATGGGCGGCTACGGCGGCGGCATGGGCGGCATGGGCGGTGGCATGGGCGGCTACGGCGGCGGCATGGGCGGCATGGGCGGCTACGGCGGCGGTATGGGTGGCCGCATGGGTGGCATGGGTGGCTATGGCGGCGGCATGGGCGGCATTCAGATTCAGAATATCGCTCAGTTGTTCAGCACGGTTAGCGATTCCATGGTGGGTGAAACGCCCGCCATTATCGGCACGGCGGGGCTGAGTGTGGGCGGCACGGGCCAGGTCGGCGCGGCGCGCGTCGGCGGCACGTATGGCGGCGGACGGCAAGCCGCGACCCAGCCCGCAGGCACAGGCGCGACGGCCGGCCGCGCGCGGAACGCCGAAGGCGACGAACCCGAAATCGTGCGCTTGCTGCGTTTGTTGGTGAATGACGTTTACGAACCGGGCAGCGACGAGCCGATCAGCCGGATGATCTACGTGCCGCATACGAATCAGTTGATCGTGCACAACACGCCGACGAATCTCGGCAATCTCGAGAAACAACTGGACGAACTCGATATCACACCCAAGCAGGTGAGCATCGAGGCCAAGTTCCTTACCATCAAGAACCAAGACCTCAAGAAGATCGGTTTCAAATACAACAGCAGCGCCTCCGATCTCAATGGTCGCGCGCAGCAGATTCCAAGCCTTGCGGCGACGACCTACAATTACGATATTAACGGCGATGGCGTGGCGGAGGCCATTCCGTTCTATCAACGGCCCGACGGGTCGAACGTGATTACGAACACGGTTCGCAACGCCGTGCTGGACGCGATAGCCAGTCCGAACCCGCCGGGCACCTTCACGCTCACGGGCATCCTGACGAACAATCAGGACGGCGACAAGATCAGCGCGACGTTCGATTACCTCAACCAACTCGAGGAAAGCGAATTGCTCAGCGCGCCGCGCGTAACGACCATGAATCGGAAGCCCGCGGTGATCGCCGACCTGACGACGGAATACTTCGTCTCGCAAGTGATCAGCGAAGTCATCTCATCGGAGGCCGGTTTCGGCGGCACGGCGCAGCTCGGGTATACGCAACAGGTCGTGCCACAACCGTTCAACTTCGGTATCACGCTTTCGGTCACCCCGCAAATCAGCGGCAGCGACCAGGTGCGCCTGTGGTTGAACCCGCAGGTGACGACGCGCGGCATTCAGAAGACCTTCGAGCAGCGTAGCGTGATCGGCGGCAGCGAATTTACCAGCACGATCACGCTGCCCAACACATCGACGCAGGCTGTATGGACGAACGTCATCGTGCACGATGGCGACACGCTGGTCCTAGGCGGTCTGGTGTCCGATCAGACGATCAAGAGCAAGCACAAGCTGCCGTACCTCGCGGATATTCCCATTGTCGGGTTCTTCTTCCAGGGCAAGTCAAAGCAGGCGAACCAGTCGAGCCTGTTGATCTTCGTGACGCCGACCATTATCGACACGACCGGGTCGCGCTTCTTCGAGGCCGGTACCACCCCGTCGCAGTCGCGCCGTATCTCGAAGGGCCAGCCGGTGACTCCCGAGACTGTCCGCGTCGGCGCTTCGGGCGCCGCGCCCGTCGAGGCCGAAGCAAGCCCCGCTACGGCCCCTTCCGATGCGGCGATGGAGTCCGCCCCGGCGGCGAGCGAGGCCCCCAAGGCGGCGGAGAAACCGAAGAAAGCCAAGGCCGCATCCAACAAGAAGGCTGGGACATCGGGACCGGCGGAACTCTAGTTTGAAACGCATTTCACGCGGGCGGCCTTGGCGACCAAGGCCGCCCGTTTCGTTACGATGATGTACACGCTCTACAACCTGGCCGTAACCCTTGCCGCGCCGCCCGGCGCGCTTTGGCTGCGCGTCCGGCCTCGATATCATTCCTTGCTCGACCGGTTCCGTCCTGAAGTGCCCGCGTTCGACGCGAGTCCCATTTGGGTGCACGCATGCAGCGTCGGCGAAAGTGGCACGGCCCTTCCGATGGTGAAGGCCATGCGCGATCGGTGGCCCCGTGTGCCTGTACTCATGACGGTATCGACCGTTGCCGGAATGGAATGGGCGCGCTCGGCATGTCGCGACGCGGCTGTGACCTGGTTTCCCTTTGACCTCCAAAGCAGCGTGCGCCGGTTCGTTCGGGCATTGCATCCCCGGGCGCTGGTCCTGATCGAAACCGAGTTCTGGCCGAATGTTCTTCGCGAGACGCGCCGGTTCGGCGCGCCGGTCGTGCTCCTCAACGGACGCCTCAGCGACAAACACCTGAATCGCTATCGCCGGTATCGCGCCTTGCTGCGCCCGGTGGTCCGCCAGATCTCCGCCGCGGGCATGCAGAATCGCGAATACGCGGATCGTCTAATCGCGTTGGGCGCGGACGCGGCATCGGTGCACGTGACGGGCAACACGAAGTTCGACGGAGCCGTCACGCAGATCGACGTGGATCGATGCGCGCGGCTTCGAGAGGAAGCCGGCTTTCCGCCCGATGCGCCGGTGATCGTGTTCGGAAGCACGCGTCCCGGCGACGAGGCGCTTGCGGCATCGTGTTGGCGCGAGCTTCGCGAACGGTATCCTGCGTTGCGTTTGTGCGTTGCCCCGCGCCATCTGGATCGAATCGACGAAGCGCTCGCGGTTTTCGACGAGCCCGTACTCCGGCGTTCGCGCGTGCGCGAAGGACAGCGTCCCGCGGGCGAACGCGTGTTGATGCTGGACACGGTCGGCGAACTGGCCGCGTTCTACGGCCTTGCTTCGGTGGCCGTCATCGGCGGCAGCCTTTATCCCGGTGTAAATGGCCACAACCCGCTCGAGTCCGCGGCGCTCGGCGTCCCGACGGTCTTCGGTCCCTACATGCGCAACTTCATCGATCCCGCGCGCGAGTTGCTTGCCTACGACGGCGCAATGCAAGTATCGGAGCCGGACGCGTTGTTGCCGGCGTTGATTCGGCTTCTCGACGATGCGAACGAACGCGGCGCGATCGCGGCGCGCGGCAGAGAAGCCGTTCTGAAGAATCAAGGGACCATCGCGAGAAGCCTCGACCTGCTCGAAACCGTGCTCGCTGGATCTTCTTCAATCGCCGCGCAATGACCTGCTATCATACCGGCATCTTGGAAACACCCGTGCAATGAAGGAAACACCGTATTGGTTTAGCGCGCCCGCGCGCATGGCGGATTCCGCCGTCGCTTGGCTTGACGACGCGCTCGAACGCGCGCGGACGCGCCGTTTTCGCGACGCGCCAGTGGCGGCGGTTCTGCTCGCGCCTGCGGCGATTCTGCTCGCGACGTTCGGAATCGCGCCGTTGTTCTTCGCGATCTACATGAGCTTGTACGGCGGCAAGTACGGGATGGGACCCTACGCGGGGCTGGGCAATTTCGCGGACGCGCTCGGCTCGTCCGCGTTCTGGAAGAGCTTTACGGTGACGTTCTATTTCGCGATCGGCACCATCCCCGCAACCATGGCGATCAGTTTCGGGATCGCGTATGGCCTGTTCCGGATCGCCCGCGGCCGGGGTCTTTTCCGGACGGTATACTTCCTTCCGTACGTGACGTCCGCCGTGGCCGCGGCCATGATCTGGCGCTCGCTGCTCAACCCGCAGTTCGGTATCGCCAACCTGATCTTGGGGTGGTTCGGAATAACGGCGCAAGACTGGCTGCTCGAACCGCGGGGCGTGCTCAATCTGATCACCCACGGTTACATTCCGGCGACCGTAGGCCCGAGCCTCGCACTGTGCTGCGTGATCGTGTTCGAGATCTGGCACGCAAGCGGATTCATGATTGTGATCTTCCTCGCGGGCCTCACCGCGATCCCGCGCGAACTCGAGGAAGCGGCGCGCATCGACGGCGCCGGCGCGTACCGCGTGATCCGCAACGTGATCCTGCCGCTGTTGTCACCGACCGTATTCTTCCTCGCGGTCGTCAGCGTGATCAAAGCCTTTCAGGCGTTCAACAGCATCTACGCGCTGACGGGCAACGGGCACGGTCCCGTCGACACAACGCAGAACGTCACCGTGTACATCTATGCGCAGTTCTACGAGTATCAGCGCTGGGGCTACGGCGCCGCCGTGGCGACGCTTCTATGCCTGGCCATCGTGACCCTTACGTTGATTCAATGGCGGCTGGCCGGCCGGAGGGTCCATTACGAATGATACCCCAGATCCTCCTCGGGGCCGCGCTTGCCGCGGGCGCCATCATGACGACGCTCCCGTTCGTATGGATGATCCTGACCGCGTTCAAGACGCTTCCCGAAGCCGTCTCGACCACGCTCGTGTTTCTGCCCGCACAATGGCAATGGCACAACTTTGTCGAGACGTTCCAGGCGGCCCCGTTCGGACGCTACTTCTACAATTCGTTTCTCGTGGGATGCCTCGTTACGCTTGCCGTGGTGATGACTTCGTTGATGGCGGGATACGCCTTCGCGCGGCTCGACTTTCACGGAAAGAAACTGCTGTTCGGTCTAGTCTTGGCCACGATGATGGTGCCGTTCGAGGTGACCTTGATTCCGAACTTCGTGTTGATCCGCAAGCTCGGTTGGTACAACACGTATGCCGCGCTGATCGTCCCGTGGTGCGCAAACGCGTTCTCGATCTTCCTGATGCGCCAAGCCTTCATGGCGCTGCCTTCCGACTATTTCGATGCCGCGAAAGTCGACGGGTGCGGCCACCTGCGCTTCCTCATGCGCATCGCCGCGCCGCTCGTCAAACCCGCCATGGTGACCGTCGGCCTGTTCGCGTTCCTCGGCAGTTATAACTCGCTGATCTGGCCGCTCGTTGTCACAAGCGAAGACACGATGCGCGTGGTGCAAGTCGGCCTGACCGTGTTTTCCGGCGCCGAGGGCGTGCGGCTGCACCTGCTGATGTGCGCGTCGACCATTGTCATCCTGCCCACCGTGGCGCTATACTTTGCCGCGCAAAAGTACTTCCTCGAAAGCGCATTGGGGTCGGGAATCAAAGGATGATCACGATGAAGCGATTGGCCGGGTTGCTGGCGTGGGCGTGCGTGGCCGCGATGGCCGGATGCGGCGGCACAAGCGATACTTCCACGGCGGGCCGGTTCAAACCTATCGACACCTCGGCCGCCGTATTCTGGGACCGGCAGACAACCGAGTCCGCGGAGTTGCTTCGGGCGCTTGCCGATGAATTCAACGCGTCGCGCCAGGGCGGCCTGCCGGTCAAGGTCGAGCACAGCGGCGGCTACACCGAGATCTTCCGCAAAGTTTCCGCGAGCATCCAAGCGGGCGCGCTGCCGAGCATGGCGGTGGGCTACCAGAGTATGACGGTCGAGTACGCCCAGGCCGGCGCCGTGGCTGCGCTCGATCAGTTTGTAGCGGATCCGAAAACGGGCTTATCCAAAGCGGACCTGGACGACTTCTTTCCCGTGGCGCTCGAGACGAACCGCTATCCGGACCTCGGCAACAAGATGTACTCGTTTCCGTTCTGCAAGAGCACGTTGATGCTGTACTTCAACAAACGCGTGCTCGCGCAGGCAGGGTTCGACGGGCCGCCGAAGACGTGGGATGAATTCCTCGAACAGGCGCGGCAGATCAAGGCCAAGGCGGGGAAGAAAGCCTACGCCGTGTCCGTCGATTGTTCGACGTTCGCCGGGATGATCTTCAGCATGGGCGGCGAAATCGTTTCGGGCAAACAGACCTTGTTCGACGCGCCCGCGGCGGTCAAGGCACTCACGCTGATCGAGACCATGGCCAAAGAGGAGCTTGCGTACCAGATCGCGCCGGGCGGCTACGACGACGAAATGGCCCTGTCGCAAGACAACGTCGCGTTCGTCATGCGGTCGAGTTCGGGCAGGACCAGCGTCAAGCAACTTATGGGCGACGACCAGGATAAGTGGGGCATGGCGAACATCCCTCAGGACGATCCCGCGAAACCGAGCACGGTGTTGTACGGGCCGAACATCTGCATTTTCAACACGACCCCCGAACAGCAACAAGCCGCGTGGGCCTTCGTGAAGTTCTTTACCTCGCCCGAAGTGTCCGTGCGGTGGGCGCTCGGCACCGGGTACCTGCCCATTCGTAAATCGGCTGCCTCGAACCCGGACATGCAGAAGTTCTGGAACGAATGGCCCTACAATCGAGCCGCGTTCGATTGCCTTCCGTTCGCGAGGAGCGAACCGAATCTCCAGGGATGGCAGGAAGTGCGCGCGCTGGTCGAGACGGCCATAACCGAAGTGCTTACCGGGGTGAAGCCCGCGAACCAGGCGGCCACGGAACTCAAACAGAAAGCCGACGCGGTGCTGGCGAAACAGTAGCGCCGGGGCTATACGTGTCCGCCGTGCTCTTCCGCAAAATCATCGAGGGCGTCTTCGATCATCGTACGGTGGTCTCTTTCGAGTAACTCGCGATCGACTTTGCGCCGGAACATCTTGCGGCGTTCGTGTTCCAGCGGATAGGATTCGCCGATGCTGCGGCGGTCGCGGCCCGAACGACGATCCTTCTGCCAACGGCCATACCTATCCTTGTAATAGCCTTCGCGGATTTCCTCGTTCGTCATGACGTTCCCTCTACCGGCGGCCGTGTCAGAATTCGCACGCAGTATAAGCAGTCCCCGTTGTTGCGTCAAGATCCGAGACGCGCTGTTCGTAGGCGAGATTGAAGCATCGACTGCGACGGCGGCCACGGCCCTGATCGCGAACGCAAGCGCGCTGAAAGGACTTTGGCATTCTAGAGCGAAAGTGCTAAAATGGATGCGGTACAAGCAGGAGTGATGTCCATGCCGACCTATGAATATCACGCCATTCGGGCGGAAGGCGATGAGGAAAAGTCATTCGTAGGGGGAGTGGTGGTTGCGAAATCGCGACACGAGGCGAAGGAGAAACTGCGACAGCACGGTCTCAAAGCCACGATGCTCCGCCAGGCGAAAGGCATCATGGCCGTGCTGAAATGGTTTGACGCGGATATCCGCTAGACGTCCCAGGCGCCGGTGAAGACTTCGGTGGCGGGGCCTTCCTGATAGACGCATCTATCTTCGGCCCATTCGATCGCGAGCACTCCGTACACGAGATGGACGTTGACTTTGCGATCGACGCGATCCGTGATCATCGATGCGAGCGACGCGCCGCATGACCCGCTTCCGCTGGCCATGGTAATACCGCTTCCGCGTTCCCAAATCCGCATAACGATGTTGCGCCGATCCGTGACCGTCACGAATTCGACATTGGTCCGCTGGGGGAACTTGGGATGGTGTTCTACTTTCGGGCCGATCTCGGCGAGCGGAACGCGGGTGGCATCGTCGACGAAGATCACCGCGTGCGGATTGCCGATATTGGCGCACGTGATCTTGACCGTGCGGTCGTCGAGTTCGAGTTCCTCCTCGAGGACGCGCCCCGGCGCGCCGAGCATCGGGATCTCGGCGCGGTCGAATTTCGGCTGGCCCATGTTGGAGCGCACGGAGACCACCGAGCCGCTTTCGGCCGCGAGGACGACGCGGTTCGGCCCGGCAAGCGTATCGATGACGAACTCCGTCTTTGCCGTCATCTTGCGTTCGTAGACGTATTTCGCGAAACAGCGGATGCCGTTGCCGCAGGTTTCGGCCTCGCTGCCGTCCGCGTTGAAGATGCGCATCTGGAACTCGGCGTCGTTGCCCGGCAGGACGAGGATAATACCATCGGCGCCCACGCCCAAGTGACGGTGGCTCATGCGGCGCGAGAGTTCCGCCGGATCGTCTATGGGAAACTTCGCCCCGTCGATAAACAGGTAGTCGTTTCCGAGTCCGTGCATCTTGGTGAACGTGATCGTCATCGCAAACTCATCCTTCAGATTCAACCCGCATTTCCAACTCGTGTGTCACGAAGCCGCGCCCGCGCTCCGCTTGATTGCCGCCTCGATAAACAGGCTCAGCATCTTCGCATAGGAGATGCCGGCGGCCGCCGCGGCCTGCGGAAACAACGATGTCGGCGTGAGGCCGGGCACGGTGTTGACTTCGATCCACACCGGGCCCTGTGCGTCGATGATCATATCACTTCGGCTCCAGATGCCGCACCCTATCAGCATGTGCGCGCGAACGGCGATGTCCTGCACGAGCGCTGCCGTTTCGGACGCGATCTCGGCAGGGGTAATTTCGAGCGATGCGCCCGGTGTGTACTTCGCGTGGTAATCGAAGAAACTCGAGGACACCGGACGGATTTCCGTCACGGGCAACGCGCGCGGCGAAGCGTCCGGTTCGACATCGAGCACGGCGCAGGTGACTTCGGTTCCCGTCACGAACTGCTCGATCATGGCCATACCGCCATAGCGAAACACGTCGTTCATGGCCGCGCCGAAATCGCCTGCGCGCTGGGGAATCGCCATGCCGACACTCGACCCTTGCAGCGGGCTCTTGACGACGCACGGGAATCCGATCGTGGCGGTGACGCGCGCGAGGATGCCGGACGGGTCGGACTGCCACGCGGCATGTTCGACGGCGAGGTGCGACGCGATGCGAATGCCCGCATCGCGGATAAGCGCCTTCGAGCGGATCTTGTCCATGGCCAGCGCGCTCGAAGCGCTGTCTGAACTCGTATACGGCAACCCAAGCAGATCGAGCAGCGCCTGGATGCGCCCGTCTTCGCCGAACGCGCCATGCAGCGCGATGAACACGCAGTCGATTTGCAGACGTTTGAGGCTCGCGACCGCGTCGAAGATATCGCACGCGGGTTCTTCTCCGAAGTGCCAGGAGCCGTCCTTGCCGATGACCACGGGCGTGACGCGATAGGCATCGCGATCGAGGCTCTCGATCACTTTCGCGCCCGACGCCATCGAGACGTCGTGCTCGGAACTCATGCCGCCCATGAATACGGCTACGTGCTTTCTGCTCATCGTGGAAGGACTCCATTGCGTCAGGGACGGAAAGACGATATCATAGGGCCCAGTGCGATTTCCTTTCCGTAAGGGCTGTTCGCTTAATCCGCGATCTTCGGAAAAGGTTGCAGGGCGCAGGAACCCGGGAACGAAACGAGTTCCGGGAATGTTAGCTCTCAAAAGGACCCAAGGTGCGGCGATGAAGATCTCTTACGATGCGCGTGCGGACGTACTCACGCTCGTGTTCCGCGACACGGGAATCATTACACGCGACTCCGGCGACGGCATCAATGCCGAGTACGACGATCAGGGCCAGCTCTCCTGCGTGCGCATCCATCAGGCAATGACGACCGCCGCCGGACGTGAAGTGTTCCGGCAGATCGTCGTCGAAGGCATCGGCCCGTTCGTCGAGAAATCCCCGCTGATCATCGTGCCTCGTCTCTTCGAAGAGACGGAGATGTCCGACGGTCCGAGTTCCTGACGTTCACGCTACGGCAGCGGCTGAATCCAGATGTTCCGGTACTGCACCTTGTCTTCATGGCCGTGGCTTTGCAGCATCAGGGGGCCGGTGGCCGATTCGTCCGAAGCGACGCCGCCCGGGGTCGGGCCATCCAGCTCGACATTGTCGTGAATCACGATCCCATTCTGCTCGACGTTGATTACGGCGTTCTTGACCTTGGCGCCGCTCGCGTCAAACTTCGGCGCATGGAACGTGATGTCGTAGGTCTGCCATTCCGTCGGTGGCAGGCATGCGTTCACTTGCGGCACGGCCTTCTTGTAGATGCCGCCGCATTCGTTGTCGCGCTTGGGCAGGCCGAAACTGTCGAGCACCTGCACCTCGTAACGGCCGAACACGTAAACGCCGCTGTTGCCGCGCGCCTGGCCGCGTTTGTCCGGCATGAACGGCGTGCGGAATTCGAGATGCATCTTGCAGTCGCCGAACGACTGCTTCGACACGATGTTGCCCTTCCGGACTTCCATCGCGCCGTCGCCCACCAGTTCCCACTCGATTGGCTGCGGGCTGGCGGGGTTCGGGTCGCCCTGCGTCATCCACGCGGCGGTCGACGTGCCGTCCATAAGAACGACCGCGCCTTCAGGCGGTTTGGCGCCCAACGTCGGGGGCTTTATCTCGACACGGGCCATGGTGAACGGACCTGGCGCTTTCTTGCCTGAAATCTTGCCCTTCATTTCAGCGCCATCCAGTCTCAGGGCGATCTTGCATTCGCCCATGCCCGGACTTGGTTCCGTCCTTGTCTCGAATTCGAGCGCGCCCTTTTCCAGCGTTCCCATCATCGGGACCTCGAGGTCCTTCCCGTCTTCCGATGTCCAGCAGAGGATAGCGCGATAGCCGCCCTTGCCCTGCGCGATGAGCTTTGCCGAGACCGGCTTGTCCTTCCATGCCTTCTGCGTGAACTTGCCATCCCAATTGCCTTGGACGCGATCCGGTTCCTGGGCTGCCGCCCATCCGGCCACCACCAGCCCCACTATCGAAATTACGATTGCGATGCGTACCATCCTGCGATCTCCTTCGTTTACCGTGCGGATTCCGCTGTCATCCATACCCACAAGGGCTGGGTAAGTTCCCGATGTCGCGCCACTCGGCGAAACCTGATCGTAGCACACGCAGGGGCATGCCGCAACGGCGCCAAGCGCTTCTCTCAGTGCTCCGCAGTTTACATGTAGCTCCGTTTCTTCTTGCTCTTGCTCTTGCTACCTCGAAAATAGAAACCCGACCTCCTGTCATTCTGAGCGAAGCGAAGAATCTCACCCGCGATAGAGGCCTCGCCTACCAGGAGATTCTTCGCTTCGCTCAGAATGACAGGAGGTCCAGCGTTCCTCTATGCATCGGAGCCACACACGACGCGCTGCATTTTCATCCTTCCGAGTGAAGCCACACTTCATGACGACTCGTAATCGTAATCGAACAAACATCGAAAGGCCATAGCCTCAAGCGAACAACGGCTATTTCGATGGTCTTTGCCTCTGCCAACTCTCGGCCGTGAGTAACCCGGTTACGATCACGATTGCGAGCATGAGCAGGAAGATGCCGCTTGTTGCCATTTACGCACGAAATGACTATGCTACACAATGGCAAGTGTGGCTTTTCCGCGCGCTCTTGCGATGGGGAACCGCCGAAGAAAGGGAGGAGCATGAAGAAGGCCTCGACACCGAAACCAGCACGCAAGCGGTCTGCGGGATTCTCGACGCGTTCCATACACTCGGGCGAGGACCGGGCGCGCTATGCCGATTCGATCACGACGCCGATTGTGCAGACTTCGACGTTCGTGTTCAAAGACAGCAAGGAAATCGAGGCGTACACGAAACACGGCAAGGCGCGCTTCGAATATGGCCGCTACGGCAATCCTACGGACCAGGTCGCAGAGCGGCGCCTGGCCGAACTCGACGGCGCCGAGGATTGTGTCGTGTTCTCGTCCGGAATGAGCGCGATCACGACCACGATCCTGGCGCTGGTGCGTAGCGGCGACAACATCGTCATCACCGACGACGCCTATAAGAAAACGCTCGAGTTTTGCAGCAGCTACCTTCAGCGGTTCGGCGTGTCGTGCACCATCGTGCCGTTCGGCGATTACGAGGCGTTCGAGCGCGCAATTCAGCCCAACACGCGCTTCGTCTTCTCCGAGTCGCCGACGAATCCGTATCTGAATATATTCGATTTGCGTAGACTCGTGGCCATCGCCAGGAAACACAAGGTCCTCACGCTGATCGACAGCACGTTCAGCACGCCGATGAATCAGCGTCCCCTCGAATGGGGCGTCGACCTGGTGATGCACAGTTGCACAAAATACCTGGCCGGACACAACGACATCCTTGCGGGCGCCGTGCTCGGGAGCAACAAGCTCCTCGAAGAGATCCGCGCATTGCACAAGGCGATCGGCGGTGTGATCGATCCGCACTGCTGCTATCTTCTGCTGCGCGGCCTCAAGACGTTCCCGATTCGCATGAAACGCCACAACGAATCGGGCATGGCCATTGCCGGGTTCCTCGAAGCGCACCCGTGCGTGCGGCGCGTGTACTACCCCGGCCTCGAGAGCCATCCGCATCACGCGATCGCCAAGGAACAGATGACCGGATACGGCGGCGTCGTTTCGTTCGACATCAAAGGCGGCCTGCCCGAAGCCAAACGCTTCCTCGACGCGCTCAAGCTGTGTTATATCGCGCCGAGCCTGGGCGGCGTCGAGACGCTGATTACGCATCCGGCCATCGTCAGTTACTACGACTACTCGCGCAAGAACCGCTACGCGCTCGGCATTACCGACAGCCTGTTCCGGCTCGCGGTGGGCGTCGAGGACGTCGAGGATATCATTGCGGATCTGGACCAGGCGCTTCGGCGCAGCCAGCGCGTCCGCTAGCGATTGCAGGTTGCCGCTATGGATGCTGTAGTGTTGTTCGACTTTGACGGAGTCGTCGCCGATTCGTTCGAGGCGTACTTCGGGACATTCACTTCCGTCTGCGCCGAGATGGGGTTCAACCGTCTGAATTCCACCGAAGCGTTCCTCAAGCTGTTTGAAGGCAATCCCATTCGGCAACTCTTCTGGATGGGCTTCCCCGTGTTCCGTCTCAAGCGCCTCGTCCTGCAATTCGCGCCGCGTATCGTCGAGGCACATCGGCACGTGCAGCCCTTTCCCGCCATGCCCGAAATCGTGACCTCGATCGCGCAACGCTACCCAACCTACGTCATTACGACGAACACATCGGACGTCGTACGGGATTTCCTGCGCCGCCACAACGTCGAAGGAGTTCGGGACGTGCTCGGCGTGGACGTCCATCCCAGCAAGACGAAGAAGGTCCGGCGCATCGTGCGCGATCACCCTGGCGTAACAACGTATTTTGTCACCGATACCAAGGGCGATCTGCGCGAGGCGCGCGCCGCGGGGGCGATTCCCGTAGCGGTGACCTGGGGATGGCACCCCGAGACTACATTGCGTTCCGGGCGCCCCGATCACGTCGTCACGGCGCCCGAATCGCTGCTCGATCTGTTCGCCCGGTGACATCCTGCAACGCCGCCCTGTCGAACTGCTGCGCCCAACGCCCTTTCGTCCACGTGCGTTCGTGAGCATCAGGTCCAGGATTTCTCTTGTCAATCCTCGCCCAAACGACTATAATAATCGTTACAGAACACGCGAAGTTCGATGGTCGTCAACCCAGGCCTAGCCTCGGGATGCAGTTTTCGTCAGATATGCGGCAAACCAAGGAAGCGCTTTCATTTCTTTCATTGCCTTACGCGACGCCGTTTGCCAAGTATCGAATCTGACGTAGAACGTGAAAGCCATCCTGAGGAGCACCCGCCCGAATGGTGAGATCTGGCGCCGAACCCCTCGAACGCCGCGAAGCTGAGCGCTTCCAGACCACACTGAAGATCTCAGTTTCGATCGACAAAGGGGAACGTGGCGGTCTATTGGTGTGTCCGGCGACGGTCCATGACATTTCGCGGATGGGCGCGCTAGTGGAAACGAAGCACCGCCTCTCCGGTAATCAGCATGTGACCGTGGCGTTTCCGACCGTGCGCTGTCCCGAAGGGATGCAATGGCCGCAGGCCTTCGTCGGACCGGCGATGGTCATGCGAGTGGAACCGCGCGGCAATGGGACGTTTCGGGCGGGCATCCGGTTTGACGAGTCGCTGCACCAGAACATGGATTTCGTCATGTTCATGGAGTTCCTCGAAGCGACGTCGATGTCGGACTGGTTAATGCAGCAGTGACTTGCCCTCGAAATCCGGCGCGGGTTCGATGTCAAGGTACTTCATCGAAGTCGGCCCGATATCGATGATGGCAGCGTCCGGATTGAGGCCTTTGTTCGCAAACAGGATTCCGGGCGTCTGAGCCACGTCCGACGCGGCATGTTCGCCGCTCCACTTGTCGTCGTTTGGGGTGAAGAGGGCTTCCGGAGCGGAGCCGGCCGCGGAGAGCTTCTGAGTCTGATAGCCGTCGGCGTAACCCACCTGCAAATCCGGCGCATCCTTTTCGCAAACGCCCTGGTATACGTCCGGCCTGATATACACGGCATTGAAGATCTTCTCGCCTGTTTCAGGGTCCGTAACCGCGTCCAGTTTGTCCCGGATCTCGGCCATTAGCGCGGGCGCCTCTTCCGGGGTGACGATGCCCTGGCCTTCGCGCCCCTGAAGGTTAAGAAAGATGCTGCCCAAGCCGAGCCCATACGCTTTCGACTTCGACCAGTCGAAGCCGCTCAGATACTTCTTGGTAGTGAAGGCGGTGGCGGGGTCCGGGTTATCCGCGACCACGAGATACCCGTTGCGAATCAGCCAGGTGTTGATGCTGAAGCCTTTTCGGAAGCTGTGGAAACCGTGGTCCGAAATGACCATCAGCAGGTCCTCCGGTTTCAGCTTTTCCATGGCCTTGCCCACGATTTCGTCCATCTTGGCGTACGTTTCTTCGACGGTCCGCCCGTACTTCTTCGCGCCTTCTTCGGTGTATCTCGGATGTTTCGGATCGCGGAACCGCCAGAACATGTGCGCAACTCGGTCGGTTGCGGTCCACGCCGCGATAAGTACATCGAAGTTGCCCAAGTCGAACTCGTCGAGCATCAGCATCTCGTTCCAGGCCATCGTGCGGCGGACGTCGTCCATGAACATGTCGTCGGTCATGTCGTCCTGTTGAAGCGCCCGCGTATCGTACGCCCAGCCGATCGTCTTGAACAGGCCGTACTTGTCGGCAAGCTGGCCCGAGTAGGTCTCGGGCGTGCTGATCGGAATCATCGGCGTGCGGGGATGCATCTGCAGACAGGTCATGTACAGGCGGACATGCTCGCCGGCTTCGAGGATATGGAGCCGGCTGATGGCGTGGACCGAGTACTGCGGCGACACTTCAAAGGTCCATTCGATCCATTCCGACCATGCGTTCTCCGCGAGCTTCCCGGACTGTCCTTGAAGCTCGAACGCAATAGTGTGCGCTTGGCGGTCCACCGTGACCTTGAGCGGCACTTCGATAAAGGACTTGGTCAACGGATTGCGGTAGCCGGGCACCTGGGCCGTCGCCGTGTCGCCCTCGAACGCAAGCGGCAGTCGCGTGCCGCCGCCGGGCATGTCCTCCACGGCCGTGAACTGGTCCGACATCGAGAAGTACCAGCTTTGCGTGCCCCGAATGTCGGGCACGTCGAGGCCGCACAGCATGGAGCTATTCGTCAAGGCCTCCGCGGGAAACGCGAACGGAACAATCAGAAGTTTGCAGCGCGCGCCCTTGGCGTTCGCCACGGCCCAAAAAGTGTCGCCCTTACGATAATTGAAGTACGCGGGCGGTTTTTGCAGGGCGCCGTCGGGCGCGAGATCCGGCTGTTTCATCGCGCCGAATCCGAGGCCCGGCGCATACTTTGCCGGGTTCCTGCGCAAGAAATCGTACACGCCATGGTTTCCGGGCTTCTTGCATGTGGCGAACGACGACCACGCCGTCGGCGACTGCGGAGGATTGCTCGAACCCAGCCGCTGATACGTTCCCTGATCGCGCAGCTTGGCCAGGTTGGGTAATTCGCCCGCCGCAAGCATTGTGTCCACGATGGTTGGCTCGACTCCGTCGAACCCAAGGATGACGACTCGTTTCTTCGCCGGCGCGGGTGCGGGAGCCGGTGTCGGTGCAGGAGCCGGAGTGGCTTCGGGCGCCGGAGGTGGAGCGGGAGCCGGAGTAGGCGCAGGGGCTGGCTCAGGCGCAGGGGCTGGAGCAGGAGTGGGGGCGGGCGTCGGAGCCGGCTCAGGTACAGGTGCAGGGGCTGGCGGAGGGGCTGGAGTAGGTTCAGGCGCGGGGGGCTGAGCCGGAACGGGCGCTGGCGCCGGAGCAGGAGCGGGCGAGGGAACAGCTTCGGGCGCCGGCGGCGCGGCGGGCGCAGCCTGCTCGGGCTGCGTCTGAGCGCTCGCATTCTCGCCGAGAGCAGCAAGAAACCCTGCGCCTAGTGCGAACAGGAACAAAGACAACAAGAGCGAGACGAGGGTTATGCGCCGCAAGGATGCCGATCCTTTCTCAATGCCCAGCCGAAACCACCTTCGCTGCCATTTTACACGGATCTCGGCAGCACCGCAAGCGCGACATCTAAGAGGATAGTCTACTATAGTTCAGATGACGCGAAGGAATCGCCAAGGCATCCATGCGAGGTTACGCCCCGCGCGTCATTCTGAGCAGCGCGAAGAATCTCCCTCCGAGCAGAAGCCCCGGGCCTTTGTAAGATTCTTCGCGCTGCTCAGAGCTTGTGAAGGAATTGCGAAACGCGGGCGCTTTGCCTCTTGACTGCGTATTGCCTGTCATCCTGAGCGCAGCGAAGGATCTCATAAACATCAGAGGCCTATGCACATAGCGAGATCCTTCGCTGCGCTCAGAGCTTGTGAAGGAATTGCGAAACGCGGGCGCTTT
>CAYOCT010000022.1:0-97505 GCA_964402555.1 uncultured Nitrospiraceae bacterium
TGCTCTTGCTCTTGCTCTTGCTCTTGCTCTTGCTCTTGCTCTTGCTCTTGCTCGTAATCGTTCGTGTAATCACTGGTGTTAACTGGAGGTTCTAACGATGCATCGTAGCGCAAAGCCGTCCCGTCCCATTTCCCGACGCCGATTCCTGAAAGTCTCCGCCATTGCGGCCGGCGCCGCAGCCTTTGGAGCGCCCGCCATCGTTCGGGGGCAGAACCTCAATGACAAGCTTAACATCGCGGTGATCGGCACGGGAGGACGCGGCGGCGGGAACCTTGACGCAGTCGCTACCGAAAACATCGTGGCGTTGTGCGATGTCAACGAGAAGAATCTCGCGCCCGCTGCACAGAAGCATCCCAAAGCGCGGACCTTTGCCGATTTCAGAAAGGTCTACGATTACGACAAGGAGTTCGACGCGGTCGTAGTCAGCATATGCGAGCACACCCATGCGTTTGCGACGCTGCCCGCGCTTCAACTCGGCAAGCACGTGTATTGCGAGAAGCCGCTGACCCACGATATTTGGGAAGCGCGCATCATCCGCGAGGCCGCCGCAAAGGCCAAGGTCGCGACGCAACAGGGCACGCAGATCCACGCGGGCGACAACTACCGCCGTGTCGTCGAGTTGATCCAGACCGGCGCGATTGGCCCGGTATCGGAGGTCCACGTATGGGTTGGCCGCGCGTGGGGCTGGCAAAGCAAAGAAGAGGCCGAGCAGGCCAAAGACATCGTGTTCGTGCAAGAGCGGCCAAAGCAGGCCGATCCGATCCCGGCGGGCCTCGATTGGGACCTGTGGCTTGGCCCGGCACGCAAACGTCCGTTCAACAACGTCTATTTCCCGGGACCCAAGTGGTACCGCTGGTGGGATTTCGGCAACGGCACGATGTCCGACCTTGGAAGCCATTGGGTCGACCTTCCGTTCTGGGCATTGAAACTGAAGTATCCGCTGACCATCGAGCCGCAGGACGGGCCGCCACCGCACCCCGAGATCGCGCCTGCATCGATGCAGGTCGCGTACGAGTACGGCGCGCGAGACGATCAACCGCCGTTGCGTCTGACATGGTACCAGGGACGGTGCAAGCCCAAGCCTTGGACGGAGCAGGCGATTCCGCAATGGGATAGCGGCGTGTTGTTTGTGGGCACGAAGGGCATGTTGCTTTCCGACTACGGCAAGTACGTCCTTCTGCCAGAGGACAAGTTCGCCGGATTCAAGCCGCCGGATCCGTTCATACCCAAGTCGCTCGGACACCATGAGGAGTGGATTCACGCCTGCAAGACCGGCGCGCCCACAACGTGCAATTTTGAGTATGCGGGCTGGCTGACGGAGGCGAATCACCTCGGGAACGTGGCGTACCGCGTCGGCAAGAAACTCGAGTGGAATCCGGACAAACTCGAAGCCACGAACGCCCCCGAAGCAACGAAGTACATCAAGCGGAAATACCGCAAGTCCTGGAAATTGATATAGCCCGGGACTTCATCCGTCCGTACTACTATCTCTCATTTTCCATCGACTTCTCGAAGAATGGAATCGTCCTGTTCTCAATCGTCCTGTGTACACACAAGAAGCAATGACAGAACGATTCGGGTCAGAACGACGAAGACACCATGGCGCGTGTCACCTCTGTGGCGTTTCTTCGTGCTCTTCGAGTTCTTCGTGGTAGTTCGGTTCCTGTAGTTCGTTTACCACAAAGGCCACGAAGAACACAGCGCGGCATAGCCGCAACCAAAATCGAAGGCTGTAGGTCGTACGAAACGAAATAAACACCGCAGATTTAGCACCCGCTACCACCCGATGTGGAGCCAGCTTACACGATTTGTAGTTCAACTTCTTGCTAAGAAAACAAGATTCTGGCGGATAGTAGTACGAAGCGTTACAGAAGTCTCTTTGGTCGGTAGGTTGTGGGCACAGCCGGCCTCAGACCATAGAGTTTCGTTTCTTTCCATCTCTTTGGCTGCTGCCCTACTGCGCTGTGACTGCCTGTACTACTATCTGTCATCTTGCATCAATTCTTCGACGAAAGGGCAGGCAAGCTGACTGCCCACAAAGATCAGTATCGGACTCCGGCAAGTGGGTTCATCCTTCAGCCCTCATCCTTCATCCTTTTGCCGTTTATCATTTATCGTTCAGATTTGAGACTTGTTTCTCTTTCCATCCTTTTCGTTGCGGCTCTACCTCGCCGTGTGCGTCCGTGTTCACGCGGTGTAATTGAGAATGCTGTCCGCCGTCATGCCAGTCGAACCGTCCGCGCGCCGGTAGGTCGCGACTTGGCCCAGCGTGTTCCCGCCGGACGCCTGCACATGTGCCTCGCGATAGGTCAGATCGATTTCGGTAATCCTTGCGTCCTTGAGCGAAATCAGCTCGCCAGGCTCGGTCTTGCCATTTCCGTTGTCCTTGAAAAGGACCAGCGCGTCGAAACTCGCGTCAAACTTATTGATGACTCCGTCGCGATTGCTGTCGAGCTTGGCGAGTTCGGCGTAGCCGTTCTTTGCGCGATTCTGATCGCCGAACAACTCCTTGCCGCTGTCGATGATGCCGTTGCCGTTGCGGTCGATAGCCAGAAAGGCGTCGCCACCGGTGACAAAGGCGGTGTTTGCGATCCGTCCGGTCCCCGTGATATCGAACGCGGCGCCGTTGCGGTAGCTCGTCAACTCGATGCCGTTGCCGTTGAGGTCGAACGTGATCGGGTCCGACTGCTGAACCTCGGTTTGCTGGATCTGGATGTGCGTCTCGGAACTGAACTCGAACTGGAACTCAAGTTGCACGCCGCTGACGCTGGCTTGAACGCCATTCGCGGGAAGCGGCTTCGCGTCCGTACCGCCGCCAAGATATCCCGAGCCGAACAACTGCTGCATGAACTTCTTGAACGCGTCTTCGGCATCGTCGGCGCCGTTCATGAATCCCGAGAGCATTTTGAAAATCTCGTTAACGATGTCGTCGGAACTCTTGAGGGCGTCCTGCGCGAATCCGAGCAACTGCGCGATGGCATCCGTCCCGCTGTCACTGAGTTTCTCCGATGCCCCAGCGAAACTCTCCAGCGCCGCGCCCGAAATCGTGATGGACATTTGGAACCGCGCCGCGACCTTGCGGCTTGCCTCGATATAGGTCTCCCGCGTCGATCCGCCTAGGCCCTGCGCGACCGCATCCGTCCGGCTCTGATAGCGCGCGAGTTCCTCCGTGCGGACCTCGCCGTAGAATTCGAAGGTCATCTGCCGCGAGTCCACTTGCGTTGTTTGGCCGCCATCTTCCGACGCTAGCGCCGCGCGTGCTTGCTGCAATCGCACCGCAAGGGAGACTTCCTGGCTCTGTGCCTGAAAGAGGTCGAAGACGACTCCTCCGGCGGCCGTTGTAGCGCGATCGCGAGACATACCGGCGAGCGTGCCGTTTTGAAGTTCCTGCCTCGAACCGATCAGCGAGGCGGCGTCCTTGGTGAGCCATGGATGGATCGAGGACAGAGAGAGCGATCCCATTGTCTACCCTCCGCGCATTCCCAGAACGCGCATAGTTCAACCCGTCGCTTGAGTTGCTACTTTGTCCATCGGCAATCGAAGCCGGAAACTTGAGCCCCACTCCCGCCGCCGCAGGTTGTCTAAGACGGGAAAAGCCCCCGGAAGTCCGGGGACTGCATAATCAGAGTGTTCAGTGTGAGTGGCTGGCGCGTGCAGGGTTGCCCATTATCAACCCGCGACTTACTGGCCGCCCAACAGTTGCAGGGCCGTCTGCGGGATGATGTTCGCCTGAGCAAGGACCGACGTGCCCGCGCTGACCAGGATCTGGTTGCGTGTGAAAGCGATGGTCTCCTTGGCGATATCGGCGTCGCGAATCGCGCTCTCCGAAGCCGAGGAGTTCTCCTGCTGGATAGCCAGCGTCCGAATCGTGAATTCGAGACGGTTCTGAGAAGCGCCGAACAATGCCCGCAGGCTATTGACGCTCTTGATGGCCTCGTCGATCGTGCTGATAGCCGAGATGGCGGTCGACACGGTCGAGATCGCGACCTGGCTCACTTTCAGGTCGGATGTCTTCGCGCCGGATACCGCAATTGTCAGCGTCTGGCTCGTCTGCGGGCCCGATTGAATCGTAATCGTTTGCGGCGCGCTCAGCACTTTGATGCCATTGAACTCGGTGTCGAGCGCGATGTTGTCGATTTGTTCGAGCAACTGGATCACTTCGGCGTTCAAGGCTTCCCGGTTCGTATCGCTTTGCGTGCCGTTGGCCGCTTGGATCGCCAGTTCGCGCATGCGCTGAAGGGCGTTGGTGGTCTCTGTCAGCGCGCCTTCCGCCGTCTGCACGAGGTTAATACCGTCCTGCGCATTGCGTTGCGCGACCTCCGCGCCGCGCACCTGCGAACGCAAGCCCTCGGCAACGGCAAGACCCGCGGCGTCGTCCGCCGCCCGGTTGATGCGAAGGCCGCTCGAGAGGCGTTCCAGGCTCTTGTTCAGGTCGAGGGTGGATTGCCGCAGAATTCTTCCCGCGTTGATTGCGGCGACGTTGGTGTTGATACGAAGACCCATGACGCGCTTCCTCCGTGATGTTGTTGACCTCTGCGTCCTTGCATCGGCTTTTCGCTCACCCCTTGGGGGGCTTCGTGCTTCATCCCCTGTATCGGCAGGCAGGCCCCATACCTTTAGCGCTTTGCGCCAGGCCCTCGCCCAGTGGTAGCATTGCCACGCGTCGGATTCGGCGGCACGCCGTCGAAGGTCCGTGCACGTCCGTGTTCGGCCGTGTCGCGCCGAACATCGGACCCGGCGGGCAAAGCCACCAAGCCTTGACAAGAAACCAGGAGTGTCTCGATGACCGAACAGACGGATGAAGCGCACTGGGGCAAACCTTTGCGGGCCGGCATGGCAGTGTTTGTGTTTCTGCTGGTCTTGGCGATGTTTCCCTACACGCAAGATCCGGCCGGCGACATCAAGACGCTGATCGGCGCCTGGGCCGCGCTTCTCTTGGGCGTGGGCTGGGTTGTCAGCGCGTGGCTCAACCGCCAGCCCTTCCGCCGTCCGCAGATCATGCTCGAAGTCCTGTTGCTGTTCCTTGCGCTGCACTTGCTTTCGGCGTTGCTCGGCGCCCACCGCGGACACAGTTTCGCCGAGTTGGGCGATTTCTGGAGCCTCTTCGTTATCTATCTTGTCGCGAGCCAGATTTACCGTACGCCGGACCAGGTGCGTCGCTTGATGCTGGTGCTGTGCATCGCCGTGGCGGTATCGTCGCTTTACGCAATTCTTGTGCAGCACTTCGGCCTCGATCCGTTCCCATGGCGGACGCGCACGAGCGACGAATATGTCAATCTCCCCGGGACCTTCGGCAATCCGAACTACGCCGCACACACGCTGATCCTGGCGGTTATCATGGCGATCTTCCTCGCCACGCGCATCAGCATGGCCTGGTGCGTCGGGTTCGCTGCGCTGTTCCTCGTCCACCTGCATTTCACCCATCAACGCGCGGGCATCATCGCGCTGGCCGCCGCCGCCGCGCTTATGCTCGTCGCGTGGGCCGTGTCCAAAGTTGTCCGGCGTCCCGTCGCGGCCACCGTGTCCACGCTCGCCGTCGTCGGCGTGCTGGCCATAGCCGGGATCGTGGCCATCATGGGCGTCAGCAAGATGCGCACCGGCAGCGTGTACCCGCTCGACCTGTCGCTCCTGATCCGCTACAAATCGTATTGCAGCGCCGCGCGCATGATCCTCACGCGACCCATGATCGGCTACGGTCCGGGCAGTTATGTAATCGAATACCCGCGGTTCTGGACCCCTTACGAGCAGCAATGGTTCGCCGACGAACTCAAAATGAATGCCCACGTCCACAACGACCTGCTCGAAACGGCGGCCAACGCGGGCCTGCCCGCCGCGGGACTTTATTTGGTGCTCCTGGTGCTCGGTGTCAGTTACGGCCTGCTCATCGGATTCACGCGCGAACACCCTCAGCAGCGCCGGCTCGGCTTCGCGCTGGCCGCGCTCTTCACCGCCTTCGCTGTCGATGGCCTTTTCGGTTTCAACCTGCACGTGCCCGTCTCCGCGGCGATCCTCTTCCTAATGATGGGCATCCTCGAAGGCGCTTGGCTGTCGGGCGCGCCGGCCGTAGCCTTGGCGTCGCCAAGGTACGGGTTCGCGTGGAAGACACCCCTAATTGTGACAACGGTGGCAACCGCGCTGCTCGCGGGCGCTATCTTTTTGTCTCAAGCGTTTCTGCTTCGCGGCGAGGCCGAGCTTCACTGGCAGCGCTATGACCGCGCCGAGCGTATCCTTGGCTGGGGCGAGAACCTCGCGCCCTGGAATTGGGAGTTCCCGCGTCAACGCGGCATCGCGAGCCTGGCCAAGGAAGGCTACCCGGCGGCCATCTGGCACCTCGAACGTGCTATTCAGGACAATCCCCAGTTCGTCACCACGTGGGTGCCGCTGGCGCGCGCAAAACTCGGCGCGGTCTTGGGCGGCAATCCGGCCGAACAAAAGCCGCTGGTCCAATGCCTCCAAGTGCTCGACGACGCGGCCTTGGACGCGCAACAGATTCTCCGTCTATGCCCCATGTTCCCCACGGGCGAGGAACTTCTCGGGCGCGTTGCGCTCGGGCGCGCGATGCTCTTGAGCAAGGACGCCGAGGTCAAGGCCGCCAACGCCGAAAAGATCAAGAACTCCTGGCAGGAAGCCGAGACCCACTTCAGCAAGGCCATCCAATACGGCGCCAAGAGCACCAGCGAACTGTACCGCCAACTGGTACAGGTCCGCACGGCCCTCGGCGATACGAAGGGCGCCGAACAGGCCATGATCCGCGCGACCCAAGCGGACCCGTCCGACGAACTCAACTGGCCGTTCTTCTACAGCTTCGCCCGGACCAACAAGATGTACGACCGGTTCCGCGAGTTGCTCGAATGGCGCATCGAACGCTTGTCCGAGAAGACGCCGCCGGACACCGTCAACCTTTCGACGGCGTATCTGTGGCTGGCGAGTATCGATCAGGAAGGCCGCAACGATCTCGACGCGGCCGAGGCATCGTATCAGCGCGCGGTGAAGACCGCGCCGGCCCGGCCCGCCATTTGGACCGCGTATGCCCAGTTTGCGCAAACAACAGGCCGCCTCGACTCCTTCAAGAAATTCCTCGTCGACACGAATTCGGAAATCCTGGCGAGCGGCAAGCCTCCGTTGCCACAACTGGTGGCCCTGGCGCGCGTGTGGAAAGAAGGGCCTGACGCGCTGGTCGAAGCGACGGCGTATCTTGTGGGCGTGATCCAAGGCTCGGTCAAAACCCCGGACCTTAAGCCGTCCGATCTCGACATGAAATGGGCCATCAGTCTTCTGCTGGAAACGGCACGCGATCCCAACACGCCGCCCGCGGTCGCCGGGCTCGCCATGCTTCACCTCGGGATGGTCGCAACGGGAATCGGCGAGATGGACCTTGCGACGAAGATCTATCCCTCGGCGATACCCAACCTGAAGCCCGACCTCCAAGGCGTGTGCGCGCAACACTGGGCCGATGCCCTCGTGAAACTCAAGCGCGCCAGCGAGGCGGTCAATCTACTCCGCGATCAATTGGAGCAGCATCCCGAAAACCGCGACCTCCGCCTGTCGCTGGCACGATGCCTCGTCAAGAACAACAACAACATCGAGGCGATCGGCGAGTACCAGGCCCTCCTCGACAATCCCGATCTCAAACCCGAAGAGCGCGCCACTATCCAGGCCGAGCGCGCCAAAGTCGCTGCCGATTCCGAAAGCAAGAGTTGACGCAACCGTTATACGTCCTATAAGTCCTATACGACCTATACGACTTGGGAGTACCCCTATGCGCCCTCACGAGTGCATCACCCGGCGCGGCTTTCTGAGGCGGACCATGCTGGCCGCGGGCGCCGCTACGTTCCCGCTAGTGCTTCCCGGCAGAGTCCTCGGCAAAGACAGCGGCATTGCCCCCAGCAATCGGCTTACGATGGGCTGCATCGGCGTGGGACGGCAGGGCAGCGGCAACATGCGCGAGTTCCTGGGCATGCCCGGCGTCCAAGTCGTGGCGGTATGCGACGTCGATGCGAAACGCTGCGGCCATGCGCGCGATACCGTCGATCGCGCCTACGATTCCACCGGGGGATGCGCCACGTACGGAGACTTTCGCGAACTCGTCGCGCGCGACGACATCGACACGGTCCTGGTCTGCACGCCGGACCATTGGCATGTGCTGCCGGCCATCGCCGCGGCGAAGAGCGGCAAGGACATCTATCTCGAAAAACCGCTCTCGTATTCGATCGCCGAAGGCCGCGCCCTGAGCGACGCGGTCCGCCGCTACGGGCGCATCTTCCAGGTAGGAAGCCAGCAACGGTCCGAGTGGGGTTTTCGATTTGGCTGCGAACTCGTACGCAACGGCCGTATAGGCACGCTGCAAACGATCGAAGTCGGACTCGAGGGCGACCCGGGCAACGGGTTGTGTCCGCCGATGCCGGTCCCTCCCACGTTCGATTACGACTTCTGGCTCGGCCCCGCCCCGTGGACGCCGTATACCGAGGAACGCTGCCATCCGCAGAATAGCTACGAGCGGCCGGGATGGCTCCGCATGACGGACTATTCCGGCGGCATGATGACCGGTTGGGGCGCGCACCATCTCGACATCGCGCAATGGGGACTCGGCACGGAGTACAGCGGCCCCGTGGCCGTCGAGGGCCGCGGCGTGTTTCCGCGCGACGGGCTGTGGGACGTGCACGGCGACTTCGAACTCGCGTACTCCTACGCGAACGGCGTGGTGTTGAAATGTTCGAGCAAGTATCGCGGCGGCGTGCGGTTCATCGGCAGTTCGGGCAAAATCTTCGTGAGCCGTGGCATCCTCGAAACCTCGCCCGCGTCGCTCGCGAAGGAAACGCTCGGCGCGGACGACACGCGCCTCTACGTCAGCAACAGTCATAAAGGCAACTTCATCGAATGCGTGAAGACGCGCCGCGAGACTGTCGCGCCGGTCGAGGTCGGCCATCGTTCGTGCACCGTGTGCCTGCTTGGCAACATCGCCATGCTCCTCGGCCGCAGACTCCGCTGGGACCCCGAACGCGAAGTCTTCCCCGATGACGAGGAAGCCAACCGCCTCCTGGCCCGGCCCATGCGCGCGCCTTGGCATTTCTAGATGCGCTCTGCAAAGTGACGCAACGTGCATAGAATTCATATACACACGAAGCCCGAACCCCTCAAAGGGACCCGCCGCGCGTTCGTCGTCGTGATCGTGTCGTCAGTACTATTGGGTGTCCTTATGCTGGGTGTCCTCTTTGGGGCGGACTATCTTCGCGTCCGGCGTGCCAGAGCATGGATAGGCCACACCCGCGAAGAACTGGCACAAGCATGGGGAGAGCCACGGCAAGTTCTTTCGGATAACGGGCAAATGCTTCTTCACTATCAGTGGGAGTACCTGGCCCGCGATTGGAATGGCAATCGAGTACTCGTGACGCGCTACTGGTTCATCGTCGATGCCAAAGGCGTCATTTGCGACGCTGGCGCTGGCGAGAAACACCGGACGACAGGACCGGGATATCTTGAGAAACTGGAGCCATAGCAGAAGACATGGACGCACGACTAACGTTGAGATACGACAAGGATGGCGACATTCTGTACGCTGGCAAAGGCGAGCCATATCCTGCGTACTTGGGCAACACAAGGGATCACGTGATGAAGACGCTTCATGAAACGCAAGCAACTCTCGGTCGACTGCGCCCGTGGGGGGAGCGAAATATTCCTTGACAAATTGTTAGGGTATCCATATAATGTTAGTCATGGCTAACATTACCGCGCCCAACCAAAGACCCGTTGCGCCCCCCAGGCTGAGCGCCAGTCTCGAGGACTATATCGAGGCTATCGCAAAGATCGACGATTCCGGGCAACCGGTGCGATCCAAGTACATCGCCGCGGAACTTCGCGTAACGAACGCTTCTGTCACGGGCGCGCTCCGCGCGCTTCGCGAGAAAGGATTCATCGAGTACGAGCCTTACGGGGCGATCGTCTTGACCGCGAAGGGCCGGAAGACCGGGAGCGAGTTGCTCCGTTCCCACGAGACGTTGCGGCACTTCCTCCTGGCGGCGTTGGATTTGGACGACGCTCAGGCAAACGAAATCGCGTGCAGCATGGAGCACGTTATTCCCCCTTCCGTGATGAAGCGGTTCGTGCGGTTCTTCGATGGCATCCGGACGTGTCCCGTATTCACGGTCATGTGGCAAGGAAACGAAACGCCGGCGTGCCGGAGAAGCCGGAATCCAATACGATGCGAAAGATGCCTGTCACTCGCCCTTGACCGGGCACGAGACGACCGGCGCATCGAGGAGGACTGAGCAGACATGGGCGCGACTCCTCCGAAGAATCCTGAAGCGGGGATCGACGCGGCACTTGCGGATAGTGCCCGGGAACTCTCTACCGCGCTCGAGCGGCATACGAACCTTCTGACCACCGTGCTGGGCAGCAACGCATTGGAATCCCGGGGCCGATGTACGGTGCCCGGATGCCCATGCCGCCGGGTGTTGCGAAGGACGCTGGTGGAAACGATCGCGGTGCTGGATGATACGCGCAAGTCGTTCAAGTCAAGGCAACTGGCTGTGCTTCGGCACAAGCTGATCGATGTTCTGGGCGAGCAAGACTAAGCAGGAATCAGGCAAGAGCGGGGCTGGCGCGAAAACGCCAGGCACCCCAGCGGCAACGAGTCCTACGGTCCGATAGTACGTGTCGGAAAGTGAGGGCGCGGACGCGAAGAGCGCCTCAATCTCTTCGCGGACGCGCCCTCTTTGTTTTGTGGCTAACAACAAGAGAGGAACTGGCAACATGAACGAGAAGAGAACGACTCAAGGATTTACGCTTATAGAACTTCTGGTAGTAATTGCCATCATCGGGATACTGGCGGCCATTCTGTTGCCGGCGCTGGCGCGGGCTCGCGAGGCGGCGCGCCGGGCAAGTTGCGCCAATAACCTCAAACAAATGGGCCTGGTCTTCCACATGTACTCCAGCGAAAGCTCTGGCCAGAAACTGCCGCCTCGCCGCATCTTCAACTGTGACGGCACACTCTCGGATACCATGATCTTCGATGGGGCCGCGGTAATGCCCGAGTACCTTACCGACGTGAACGCACTTTGGTGCCCCTCGTGGTCCGCCGATGCCGATCCGCTGGGCCGATGGGACGCAAACGCCAACGGACGTGTCGACCCTTGCGAAATCACGAAGGAGCCTTACGATTACACGGGTTGGCTGCTTGTGGACGACGTCAATATCTTGGGCTTCGCCAAGGTGGACCAAGCAGGAACGGGACCCGGCGGGCGATGGGAAGAATCCGAGTACCAAGATACACCGTGGGGCGAACTAGCCGCCGCCAATGCGAATCCTGGGGCGCCAGGACAGGCCAGCAATCAGGACTTCACTGTCTCGGGCGCTTACTCCGGCACGCAAGCCGGCGCTGGCAACGTACTCTATCGGCTTCGGCAAGGAATCGAGCGCTTTCTCATAACGGACATCAACAACCCAGCCGCATCCGCCTCCGCATCGAGCAAGGTTCCCGTCATGTGGGATCACATCAGCGTGCTGGTCGAAGACTTCGCGCACGTCCCCGGCGGCGGAAACGTCCTGTACCTCGATGGCCACGTCGAGTTCCTTCGATATCCGGCGGATCGATTTCCCATGACCCCGGCTAGTGCCCGCATTTTCGGCAGATATAACCGGCCGTTCAACGGCGTCTGACGAAGAGAACACGCTTGACCGGAGTCGGTAGCCGTGGTCCCGACGCGATACCGCGAGCAAACTCGTGCCAAGGTTGACGCATTCCCTTCGATACGCATAGAGTATCAGCATTGCTGTAGGCTTGAGCGACTTCAAAGGAATGAAGATCATGCGTAAGAATGCTTCGTTAACACGCCGGAATTTCCTCAAGGGCACGGCGGTCTCGGCGTTGGGCGCCGCAGCGTTTCCGTACATCATCCCCTCGTCGGCGCTGGGCGCGGATGGCGCGGTTGCGCCGAGCGAACGGATCGGGATGGGGTTCATAGGCGTCGGGAAGCTGGGGCGCGAGTCGCATGTCGAAGCGTTCAAGCGGTCGAAGGAGGTGCAGGTCATCGCGGTGTGCGATGTCGAAACCGAGCGCCTCGAAAAGACGAAGAACGCGGTCGACGGGTTCTACGCCACGCAGAGCGACCGGGCCGGGTACAAGGGCTGCGCGATGTACCATGACTTCATGGAACTGCTCGCGCGGCCGGACATCGATGCGGTGTGCATCGCGACGCCGGACCACTGGCATGCGATCCCGTCCATCGAAGCCGCCAAGGCGGGCAAGGATATCTATTGCGAGAAGCCGATGACGCGGTTCATCGCGGACGGACGCGCGGTGGTCAATGCGGTACGCCGTTACGGTCGCGTGTTCCAGACGGGCAGCCAGCAGCGTTCGGAGTACGATAACTATTTCTCGCGCGCGGCCGAACTCGTGCGCGCGAAGGCCATCGGCGATTTGCAGAGTATCGACATCGGCGTCGGCGGGTTTCCCGACGATACCTACGGCCTGCCGCCGGACCCTGCCCCCCCCACGCTCGATTGGGATCGCTGGCAAGGCCCGGCGCCGTGGCGGCCCTACAGCTCGGAACTGTGTCCGATGAACTTCCCCGGCTTCCCGAACTGGCGCGGCTATCGCGACTACGCGGGCGGCGGGTTCAGCGATTTCGGGGCGCATCATTTCGACATCGCCCAATGGGCGCTCGACATGGACCACAGCGGCCCGGTCGAGGTCATTCCGCCCGACGGCAAAGACGTTAAGAGCATGACGTTCATCTATGCGAACGGCTTACCGATGCATCACGGCGGCGAGGCGGATTGCGTATTCCATGGCACGAAAGGCAAGATCATGGTGAGCCGCGGTTTCCTGAAAGCCGACCCGCCCGAGATCCTGCGCACGCCGCTCGGCCCGGACGACGTCCATTTGTGCCGCCACCGCAATCATCGCGATGACTTCCTCCATTCCGTGCGCACGCGAGAGCTGCCCATCGCCGATGTCGAGATCGGCCACCGCACGTCGACGATTTGCCAATTGGGCAACATCTGCCATCAACTCAACCGCCACCTCAAGTGGGACCCCGTCAAGGAAGCATTCATCGGCGACGAGGAAGCCAACCGGCTGTTGTCGCGACCGAATCGCGGCGACCTGCGGGCATAATTCGCCAAAGAAGGCACAGACATGAAATACGGAGTCTTGCTCGTTGTCATCGCGATCTCATTGGCGGCCACGGTCTCGGGCTACGCTCAGCAGCGCGATACGCAGATTAAAGTCAAGGATCTCATGCACGATCCCGAGGCCATGAACCAGGGGTATCGCCTGAAGGCGGAAGAAGGCAATCCGGAATCGCAGTTCAATCTCGGGCTGGCGTACTACAAAGGTTCGGGCGTGCCTCAGGATGCCGTGGAAGCGGCGAAGTGGTTTCGTAAGGCTGCCGATCAAGGCTTTGCGAGAGCGCAGTTCAACCTCGGGGTCGCGTACGAAAAGGGCAAAGGGGTCGCCCAGGATTTCTCGCAGGCGGCCGAATGGTACCGCAAGGCCGCCGATCAGGGGATCGCTGAAGCGCAATATAACCTTGGGGTGCTTTACTCGAAGGGACAGGGCGTCAAAAAGGACTTGGCCGAGACGCTCCAATGGTTCCGCAAAGCCGCTGAACAGGACGACGCGCTTGCCCAATACAGCGTCGCGACGATGTACGAACGCGGGAACGGCACGAGCAAGGATATGAATGAGGCCGCCCAATGGTACCGCAAGGCCGCCGAAAACGGACGCGCCGAAGCGCAGTATGCGTTGGGACGGTGTTGCCGCGACGGGCTCGGGGTCAAGCAAGATATGGCCGAGGCATGCACGTGGTTCCGGCGTGCCGCGCTCCAGAACCGTCCCGAGGCGCAGTTCGCGCTGGGCGAGATGTACTGGGACGGCCAAGGCGTCGAGAAGAGTGCGACGGACGCCGTGCAATGGTACCGCAAGGCCGCCGAACAGGGCTATGCCCAGGCGCAATGCAAACTCGGGATCGCGTTATGCCAAGGGCGCGGCGTGACGAAAGACGAAAGCGAAGCGGCCAAGTGGTTCCAGCGCGCGGCCGAACAGGGCGAACCGCACGCGCAAGCGAACCTCGGTTCGCAATACGCCGAAGGTCAGGGCGTCGCCAAAGACAAGGTTCAGGCGTACACATGGATGAGCCTCTCGGCGGACGGAGGATTCAAAGAAGCGGCAGCCGAACGTGACCGCATCGCCAAAGAGATGTCCCCTGACGAGCTAAGCAAAGCCCAGCAGAACGTGCGCGCGTGGAAGCCTAAAGCGGAATAGCCGTGTTTTCCTGAACGCTGCCATAGCCTCTCTCAGTAACAACCGTTTGACTTCCCTTCGGAACCCGCGAAATGGAGAGGCGGCTCTTTGGACTGCGGCGATCCTTCGCCGCTTTGGCTGGTTCTGCAAGCCTGTCCGCCGGTTCTCAGCCAAAGCGGCGAAGGATCGCCGCAGTCCAAAGAACGCATCAGACAGGCGTCTGCTCTTTCGGCACGCGCATCACAAAGCGCGTGTGCGGGCTGGACTCGTCGAACTGAAGTTCGCCATGGTGCGCTTCGAGGAACCGTTTCGTGAGGCTTAGTCCAAGGCCGACGCCCTTGCCCGGGTCTTTGGTGGTGAAGAAGGGCACGAGCATCCGTTCCCGGACCTCCGGAGCGAGGCCACCGCCGCTATCCGTCACCGCGATCGCCACCGTCTCTCCTTCGTCCGTCACGTCGATACGAACCCACTTCTCAGGAAGGTTCTCGACGGCATCGTGGGCATTGTTGAGGAGATTGAGCAACGCTTGCGAAAGCTGCGCGGAGCGGCATTCGATTTCGAGCGACTCGGGCAGATCGGCGACCTCGAGCGCGACGCCTTGCGAGGCCATGCGCCCCTTGCAGAGTTCGACGGTTTCGGCCACAACGGTGTGCACCGGCGCCCGCACAAAGGGGTCCATCGTGCCGTCGCGGGACAACATCTTCAAGCCGCGCACAATCCGGTAAATGCGTCCGACATTGCGCCCGATGGAAGCCGTGGCCTTCGCGATGCGCTCCGGGTCAGGCCTTTCGCTCGCGAGCAAGGAATCCAACTGTTCCGAAGCGACGCTGATGATCGCCAGAGGGTTGTTAATCTCGTGCGCGATGCCGCTTGCCATCGTGCCCAGGGCCGACAATCGCGACGCGTGAATCATCTGCGCGCGTTGCTCGACGATCAACCGCTCCGCTTCGACGCGCTCCGTCACGTCATTGGCAACGCAGAGGATCTCCGCGATCGTACCGTCGTGCGCGTAGACCGGCGTGCTCGTCCACGCAATCCAGGCACGCCGCCCGTCCGGCATGACATGTTCGTACTCGCTCTCGACCGAACGTTGCGGATGTTCCCGGCCGCTTGCGAGCAGCGCGGCCAAGTCGTGCCCCTCGCCGCTTGATCCGGGGATGACCGTCCCGAGGACGTTACGGCCCAGCAAGTCTTCTCCAGTAAATCCGAAGTACTCTTGCGCAAACTCGTTGATGAAGGCAACGCGCCCGTTGGTGTCCAGGCGCAGGATCATGGTGTTCGCATTCTGGACAAGATCGCGGTACTTCGCCTCGCTCTGGCGCAACGCTTCCTCGGAACGTTTCCGGGCCGTGATATCGCGCAGGAAGACGTATTGGCGTCCTCCTCGCGCGTCCACGTAATGCGTGATGCTGACTTCGACGTCGATAACGCGCCCGTCCTTGCGCCGCTGGCGCGTCTCGAAGCGGTCACGCCGGCATTGGGCCACCTTCGCAATATGGGCGTCCACTTCTTTAGGCGATTCCGAGGCCTCAACGTCAGGCACCGACATCCGCAATAGCTCCTCGCGCGAATAGCCGATGATCTGACAGTACGCGTCGTTCACATCCACGATCCGGCCCTGCATGTCGACCACCCAGAAACCGTCCATCGCCGTGCTTAGGATCGTGCGGTAGGTATCCTCCGCGAGTTTGCGCTCCGTGACGTCGAGGATTATCCCGTCGAAATAGACATGGCCGAGATCGTCCCGACGAACCACGGCGGAGACCTCGCCCCATATCGGCCGCCCCTTCACCGTTTGAAGGGCGAGTTCCTGATTGCGCACGAATCCGTCCCGCAGAAGTTTCTCCGAAAACGCCTGGCGCTGGGCCGCATCGCGATACAGGCGGCTCACACCGCCGACGGCGAAATCCTCTTTGGATTCGGCCTCGAACATCGCCACGTGCGCCGGATTCATCTCGAGGAAACAGCCCTCCGGCCCGGGCGTATTACGATAGACCGCCACGGGCAGATGGTTGACAAGATCCTCGTAGCGCTGCTTCGTATCGAGAATCTCCTTCTCGACGCGTGCGCGCCGCGCCATCTCGTCCTGGAGGCGCGCATGCTCATACGTCGAGCGCTCGCGCGCAGCCAGCATCTCGATGATCGTACGGAGGAACGCAAACGCGACCAGAACGATGCCAATCCCGGCTACGAGATTATCCGTCGCGTGCAGCACAACCCGATGCGCGCGCCAGGCCCGCGAATCAGTCAGGCCGAGATTCTGCGCGATGTGATAGCATTGGGAAGAAGTTACGAGGATCGCCCCGGAAAGAACGACCAAGGGCAGCATGCGAACGCTGCGCGCCCTGTAAACGAGATAGGAAGCGAGAACGCATAACATCAGGATGCCGATCCCGGAAGTGATCGCGACCGCGAGAGGAAACCGGTGTCCCGAAACGGACATGACGAAATCGGGGATCAGCGCCGTACAAACAATCCAGCCCAGCGGGACCAGCATGATACGGTTCAGGCGCTTCGATTCGCCCTGCCACCGCGTCGACCCTTCCTCGGCCATAGCGCGCCCGCCTTTCGCCCGTTCAGAACGCACCTGCACTGTCCGCGCGGGGATAACCAACAGCCATGCACCCCAAACTCCCCGTGCCATGTGTCCGAGCCATTATAGCCAGCGCCAACGGACACTGGCAAGTACGGTATCAGTGGGCTATCACGTCTTCGGATGAGTGCGGAGGCGGTTTGCGCATCATCCAAATCAGCGGCAGCACGATAATCGCCGTCACCGCCAGCATCTTGAACACGTCGATGAACGCCACCGTAGCCGCCTGCTGCCGCATCGCGCCATACAGCGCGGCCTGCGCCTGGGCCGTGGCCGTTACCGAATCGCCCGTCTGGGTCCCGAGCATGCTCGTGACATTCTGAATCCGGCTCGTAAAGCCGTAATCGTAGGGAGTGAGATGGCCTGCGAGGACGACTTGGTGGGTCTGGGCCAGCCGTGAAGCCATGGCGGTGCAGAAGGCGATGCCGACGCTTCCCCCCACGTTGCGCGCGACGTTGATCAGACTCGATGCCGCGTTGCGCGATTCCTTGGCAACATACGAATACGCGATCGAGTTCATGGGCACGAAGATGAAGGCCATCCCGATCGCCTGCAAAACGCGCGCGTAGACCAGCGTCCCGAAGCTCACGTCCAGGCTCATCCTGCCCATATACAGCAAGCCGTAGCAGATCATCCCCATCCCGAAGGTCATCAGCGCGCGGATATCGACCCGAGCCACCAGGATGCCGACGATGGGAAGCATGACGAGCGATGCCACGCCGCCGGGAGACAATGCAAGCCCGCTGTTGAGCGAGGTGTAGCCCATCAAGGTCTGCATAAAGAGCGTAAGCATCACGGTGCTGCCGTACAATGAGCATCCAAAGAAGAGCATGCTCAAAGTCGTCAGTCCCAGGTTGCGTTCGCGTAGCAGCTTGAAGTCCAGAACAGGGTCCTTGTGGCGTAATTCCCAGATGGCCCCGAAGATCAGCGCGGCCACGCTCAACACCGCGAAGGTCGTGATGAACGGCGAGTCGAACCAGTCTTTCCGTTCGCCCAGGTCGAGCACGAGTTGCAGCGCGCCCAAGCCGAGGCTCAACGACGCGAGCCCGATATAGTCGATGTTGAAACGCTCGGAGCGTTTGCGCCGCTTCAGGTAGGGCGGGTCGGTGATCAGGCGCGGCGTCAGCATCAAGGAAAGCAGGCCCACGGGAATGTTGATGTAGAAGATCCAACGCCAACTGTAATTGTCTGTAATCCACCCGCCGAGCATCGGCCCGATCACCGGCGCTACGACGACGGTCATGCCGAACACGGCCATGCTCATGCCGCGCTGCCTCGGTGGAAACGTGTCCACGAGAATCGCCTGCGACATCGGCTGCAGCCCGCCGCCGCCAAGTCCCTGCAAGAGCCGGAAGAACACCAGAAATCCCAGCGAAGGCGCGAGCCCACAGAAGAACGAACTCATCGTGAAGACCGCCACGCAGAGCATGTAGTAGTTCCGGCGTCCGAACAGCGATGCGCACCACGCGCTCAACGGCAAGATGAGCGCATTGGAAACGAGGTAGGACGTGAGCACCCAGGTGCTGTCGTTGACGTCGGCGCTGAGGTTCCCGGCAATGTGCGGCAGCGCGACGTTGACGATCGTCGTGTCGAGCACTTCCATGAACGTGGCCAGCGTCGTGACTACCGCGGTCAGCCAGGGATTGTGCGGCGCATGCCATCCCTGGTAGTCGGGCACGTCCGCCAGCGACGCCCCTGCCGTATTGCCACTCATTGCACGCGGACTTTGGGCACGACAGACATCCCCGGCGCGAGGATCATGTCCGAGGGCGGCGCCTCGTCGAGGACGATCTTCACCGGCACGCGCTGTACGACCTTGACGTAGTTGCCCGTCGCGTTCTCCGGCGGAAGGAGGCTGAAGCGCGCGCCTGTGCCTTGTTGGATGCTGTCCACATGGCCTTTGATTTCCGAGCGCGGGAACGCATCCACCTCGATCGACACGGGCTGGCCCACGCGCATGTGCGTCAATTGCGTTTCCTTGAAGTTCGCGATGACGTGCGTGTCGCCCTTGACGAGCGCCATCAGCGCCTGCCCCGGCTGCACCATTTCGCCTTCGTGAACGGACTTCTTGGCAATCTGTCCCGAAGCCGGAGCCACAATGCTGGCGTACGAAAGCTCCAGTTCCGCCGCATCCAAAGCCGCGCGGGCTTGTTCGACTCCCGCCTGGGCCTGATCGACTTCGGATTCGCTGACTTCGATTTGTTGCGGAGCGGTCTTCGCCGCGGCAAGCTTCCCAAGCGCCGCGCCAACGCGCGCCTCGGCCGCGATCACCTGTTTATGCGCCTCGGACAGCCTCGCGCCCGACACACTCGCCGTCGCCTCGGCGACATCGTAGCGCTGCTTGGAAATGGCGCTGCCGTCCAGATGGCCATAGCGCGTCAGGTCCGTTTCGGCCCGCTTCGATTCCGCTTCCGCCGCCGTGACCTCCGCGCGCGATTGCTCGACCGCGGCACGCGCCGCTTCCACTTCAGCCTGGGCCTGCTCGATGCCCGCGTCGGTGCTGGCCTTCGTGAGACCGACCGAAACCTGGGCCGTCTTGAGTTTCGATTCGGCCATGTGAAGCGAGGCCTGCGCCGCGTCGCGCTTCACCTGAAACGGCTTCGGATCGATCTCGACGAGAAGGTCGCCGGCCTTCACCGTTTGATTGTCGCTCACGTGAACCTTCAGGACGCGTCCCGGAATTTCAGGATTAATTCGGACGACCGTCGCCTCGACAAACGCATTGTCGGTCGATTCAAAAGGAAGCACGTGCCGGACATAGTACCGCCCCCCTCCCACGCCGCCGGCAATCAGGAATATGAGTAATAGTGGCCAGAATCGGCGTTTTCGCCGTCCGTTTTCGCTGCTCGTTTGAGATAGCCCTGCCATAATGTTGGTCACGCGCCCTTCCTGCCGTTCCTACTTCCGCATCGAGTGCCATGCCCACGTCAAACGCTGGACAAAGGATCGGAAAAGCATACCATACGAAACGCGTCGAATCCCAAAGGTTGAATCGCAGTGACGGATGTCCCTACCATACGGAGCCGCATGCGTACCGACAGCACACGGAGAGCGCACCAGGCCGGACGAAATCGGCCCACGGAGCGGACAGCCCCGCGACTTCGGAATCGATTAGGGGCGCAGCCGCGGCTTTTCGGCTTGGAAGCATTGACGCCGTAACCCAAAAGGATGACTACGACCATGCAATGCCCCTTCTGCAGTGAAACGCTCGCGCAACTACCCCAGCTTGGTCCGCGTCCCCTCATTTCCGCATGCCAGGCCTGTCTCAATCCCGTGCTGCTCAGCCCTGACGGACCCGCGTGGAAGTGTGCCCCGCCGCGAGGCGTGCAAGACATCCGTCTCATCGCGCAGGAAGGTTCTGTTGGCGAGGACCTGATGAAGGCCCTCCCCGAGGCCATCGAAGCGCTGCCCATTCTTCCCGAGATCGCGACCCGGATCTTGACGCTCATTCGCAATCCGGAAGCCGCCACGATCGAACTGGCCGAACTGATCAACCAGGATCAGGTCATTGCCATGAAGGTCCTGCGTCTGGCCAACAGCCCCGTGTACGGCGGCCTCACCGAGATACGAGATCTACGGGCGGCGTGCGCGCGACTCGGCATGCGCGTCGTCGCCAACACCGTGCAGGCCATCGCCAACGGACGCATTTACGTGGCCAGGAATCCCAAGTTCAAGACCATGATGTCGGACCTGTGGCGGCATGCGCTTGCCTCGGCGTATTGCGCGAACGAGGTCGCTACGTCGATCGCCGCGCCTTATGCCGATATCCTGTTCGTCGCCGGCTTGATCCACGACGTCGGCAAGGTGCTCCTCCTGGATCTCGTGGCGAACCGCGATACCGCCGCAATGAACGCCGTGCGCGAATCGCCGGAGTTGCTGGAGGAAATCACGGCCAGTTATCACACCCTGATCGGACTCAACATTGTGCGCCGCTGGAACCTTCCGCCGGAATTCGGAATCACGACGTTCTGCCACGACCGCATCGAGGCGATTCCGGCCGATTCGTGGCTGGTGGCCGTCCACACGGTCGCCCTCGCCAGCGCGATCGCAAACGTGTCCGGATTTGGCAATCCCGAGGAGAACATCTCCCTGCCCAACCTGCCGTCGACGAAGTTCCTCGGTTTGACCGATATCAAGCTTGCCTCATTGCGCATCGACCTGGAAGACAAACTCGAACCGTTGTTCGAGATCACGAGCGCCGCGTAGCGAACCTTTGCGCACGCAGGCGCGCTTGAGTACAATACGCGCGCTTTGCCCGCAGACGAGCCACAACCTCAGAGGAATAGGCACCCGGCATGGAATGGATTCACTGGGCTCTTAATATCTTCCTGCATCTCGACAAGGAACTCAGCGCCATCATCCAGCAGTTTGGCGCGGGAACGTACATCATCCTGTTTCTCATCATCTTCTGCGAGACCGGGCTTGTCGTAACACCGTTCCTTCCAGGCGACTCCTTGCTGTTCGCCGCGGGCGTTTTCGCTTCGCTAGGGTCGCTGAACGTCATGGTCCTCATCCTCTTGCTGTGCGTAGCCGCGGTCCTCGGGGACACGGTGAATTACTGGGTGGGCCATTTCATCGGGCCGAAGATCTTCCGAGGCGAAGACGTGCGGTTCCTCAATAAGAAACACCTCGAGCGGACGCATCAGTTCTTCGAGCGGTATGGAGCGGAGACGATCATCATCGCGCGCTTCGTGCCCATCGTGCGCACGTTCGCGCCATTCGTGGCGGGCGTCGGCAGCATGAGCTATGCGAAGTTTCTGACCTACAACGTGCTGGGCGGCGTGCTGTGGGTGAATCTGCTTACGCTTGGGGGATACTTCTTCGCGAACGCGCCTGTCGTCCGCGACCACTTCTCGTTCGTGATCGTGGCCATCATTATCATCAGCCTGATCCCCGGGGTCGTCGAGTTTCTACGCCAGCATCGCGAGGCCAAGCGCGGCAAGTAATCGGGTCAGGACAAATACAGGCCCACGCGGTCGAGGATCAGACCCGCGTTGTCGATCATCGGAAGTTGCCCTTGAAGGCTGATGGCGCCCTCGGCCACGGCAAGAAACGCGTCGAGCTTCCCGCTGAGCAACTCGTTCGCGACCCGCATGTCCTTGAATGCCATCTTCGCCATCGGCGCGTCGGCCCGGCCCTTGTGCACACTCACCTTCCCCTTGGCAAACGTAAGCGCCGCGCACGGCCCGTCCGGAAGCACTTCCATCTGCAAGACGCCGTTGGGAGTATGCGCCGCCACTTCGTGGGACGTCGGTTCGAGCGCCGCCAGCTCGCGCACGGCATAGGCCGCGGTGTGCAGTGTCAGAATCGTATTCGTCTTGAGGAACTCCGGATCGCTCATGGCGCCGTTCGCGGGCTTGAGGTAGTGCGTGAGGCGATCCGTCAGCTTCGAGAACTCCTTCTGCAGGAATCCCAGCCTCGTGAATCCCTTCAACGGAATCGGCGTGCCCTTCCCGTCGAACATCTTGTTCAGATGCGCAGGCGAGAGGAACAGCAGCTTGACGCTAGGGTTGGGGTGCGGGCCAACACCATGCCGGCATGTCCCCCCGGAAAACGCGACGTGTGCGACGGGACCGCCCGTCACGGCAAACTGAATCACGACATCCCAGGCGCGCGTGAGCTGCGCCATGTCCTTGTCGAGCACGACAAGATCTTCGAGATTCTGCAAGACGGCATTCAGATTCAGATGCGCTTTGATCAGTTCCGTGTCCATGGCATGCTCCACCGTTGCCATCAGCCTAGCAAAGGTCCGGCTGCGCCTGCAAACGCAGGTTGCAAAACCCGGAGCGGACACTCATAATGCATTGAGGTGGTACGGACCCATGGGGATTGAGCGTGCAGGTACACGTTTCGCCTGAGATTAATGGACTGCTGGACGCGGCCGTCGGCATCAGCGTCCGGCACGGTCATTTCTTCGTCGGGGTCGAACACCTTTTCGAGGCGCTGCTGGACGCGTCCTCCCTGCTTCCCAAGGCCTTCACCGACCGACACATGGCCGCGTTACAGACCGCGTTGCGTGAGATTCGTCGCGATGCGTGGAAAGGCGGGCCGCCGTCCGTCGGGGGCGAAGTTTTCTACACGCCGCGTTGCGCCGCGGCGTTGGCCGACGCGGCGAAGTTTGCCGAACGCCAGGGCGCGCAGGGCGCGGGTGCGGGCCACTTGATGTTGGCGTTGCTCGCGGATACCCATTCCGCACCTAGCCGCGCGCTCGACACGTTGAGCCTGGGCCGTGGCGAGTTGATTGCCACGTTGCGCGCCGAACTCGCACGTCCCGGCGCGGAGCGGGCGCAACGCGCTTCGGAGCCCAAGGATCAAGCCGCGGTCTCCGCGCCTGCGGCCGCCGTGAAATCGGACGCGTTCTCGATCGAATCCATTACACGCGATTTGACTCGCGCGGCGCGTCACGGCGAATTGACGCCCACGGTCGGGCGCAACGACGAGATCTTTCAGATCCTTCAAATCCTCGCGCGCAGGAGCAAGAACAACGTGATGCTGGTCGGCGAGGCCGGCGTAGGCAAGACGCAGATTGTCGAAGGTCTCGCGGTGGCCGGCGTCCAGAAAGGCATGGGCGGGGTCCTCTCCGGCTATCGAATCCTCGAACTGAACCTCGGCGCGCTCATGGCGGGCACGCAATACCGGGGGGCGTTCGAGGAAAAGATCCTCGCGCTTCTCGACGAACTCAAACGCTCTAAGGACATCATCCTCTTCATCGACGAAGTCCATCTCATCATGGGCGCGGGCGCGACGAACGGCGACTCGGTCGACGTCGCCAACCTGCTCAAACCCGCGCTGGCACGCGGCGAGATCCGCTGTATCGGCGCGACGACGTTGCAGGAGTATCGCAAGTTCGTCGAGAAAGACCCCGCAATCGAACGCCGGTTCCAGATGGTGCGCATCGAACCGTTGTCCGAGTCCGCCACATTCGAAGTCCTGCGCAAACTCACGCCGTCGCTCGAACGGCATCACGGCGTCCACGTCAGCGGCAAGGCCCTCGAAGCGGCCATCGCCCTCACGCAGCGCTACATGCCGCACCGCCACCTTCCCGACAAAGCTATCGACGTCCTCGATCAAGCCTGCGCACGTTATCGTCTCAAGACGATCGCCGCGAAGAACAAGGCGGCCAAACGCGAGGAGGCCTTGCGCACGGGCAAAGTCGACAAGGTCACGCCGCACGACATCCGCAAAGTCATCAGCCAGATCACGGCAATCCCGATCGAAGAAATGACCGCCGAGGAACGCATGCTCCTCAGCCATCTCGAGCAGGAACTTAACGAACGCATCATCGGCCAGGACGAAGCCGTCGCGCGCGCGGTGGCCGCGGTCAAGAAGGCGCGCGCGGGGCTTTCCGACCCGAACCGCCCCGACGCGGTCATGCTGTTCCTCGGACCGAGCGGCGTCGGCAAGACGCAACTCGCCAAGGAACTCGCCGACGCGCTGTTCGGCTCGACGAATCACCTGATCACGTTCGACATGTCGGAATACATGGAGGAACACTCGATTTCGCGGCTCATTGGGGCGCCGCCGGGCTACGTCGGCAGCGATCAGGAGGGCGTGCTGACGGCCGCCGTGCGCAACACGCCGTTCTCGATCCTGCTTTTCGACGAAATAGAGAAGGCGCACCGCCGTATCTTCGACATCTTCCTGCCCATCTTCGAAGAGGGACGCTTGAAAGACTCGCGCGGCCACGAGGTCAGCTTCAAGAACTGCATCATCATTCTGACGTCGAATATCGGCGCGGGACTGCTCGCGCGGGAGGAAACCGCCGAGACGCGCATGCGGCTGATGGAGGAACTGCGCCGCCATTTCAGGCCCGAGTTCATCAACCGCCTCGACGATATCGTTCCCTTCCACCCGCTTCTCTTCGAGGACATCCGCACGATCCTCAGCTTCGCCGTGCGCGATCTCGCGGACAGGCTCAAGGAAAAGCATATCGGCATTCGCGTCTACCAGCGCGCGTACGAGCATCTCGCGCAACAGGGCTACAGCCCCGAGTTCGGCGCGCGCGAGTTGCGCCGCACGGTGGATCGCGTCGTCATCACGCCGATCAGCGACCGCATCCTCAAGGGCGATTTTTCGCCGGGCGACACCATCGAAGTCCTCATGGAAGACGAGGGGCTAACCATCCGCCGCGCTGCGCCCGAACCTCCCGAAAGGACGGCGGCCGCATGAGGACTTCCGAGTACCCCGACTGCTTCGTCGTGATCAACGGTCCCGAAGACGGCACCGAGTTCCCGATCGTCCGCGCGCCGTTTTACGTCGGCCGAAATCCCGAATGCGCCGTAAACGTCCGGCTGGACCATGCGGTGCGGTCGTTTCACGCGCTGATTACAGTCGTGTCGGACGGGTACCGCATCCGCCGCAACGATGCCGCGCCGGTCTACGTCGACGGCAAGCGCGCGGGCATGTTCTGGTCGCGCATCGCGCGCTCTGGCAGCCGCGTCCAGGTGGGCAACACAACGCTCTGCGTCGAATGCGTCCCGGAGGGTCTCGCAAGCCGCAGCTACGGCATGGTAACGGAAAGCGATCTCGGCTGGGCGATACAACAGACGGCGCGCGGCGCGCTGAAACTCGGCGCCGGCGTGCTGCGATTCTTCACGCGCGTCTTCGGACGTCTTCTCGGAAGCTGGCTGACGGCGGCCTCGGCGGTGGTACTGCTGTACTTCTTCTGGCCGCGCTTTCATTACCTCGTTCTGCGCATCGCGTACACGTTCTACTACCGCGTGATGGAAATCGTCAACGGCGTGGGCGGAACGAGCCCCTAGCCTCATTGACGGTTCATTCGGCTCTTCCATACTTCCTCGCGCATCTACCCGGAATCGAGATTCTTGCTCTTGCTCTTGCTCCTTCTCTTGACCTATCGACAATCCAAAGCGTGCGTTCCGCTACCAACAAGGGGAAAGATCAAAGCGATTGCCCTTCCACAAAACTCATGATTGCCGAACTCTCTCGACAACCGCGAGTCTCTTGTGGTCAGAGTCCATGTCTCTCAGGCCTCCAACAAGAAGACATCACGGTGGCATGCCGAGCAAGAGCAAGATTAGGAGCAAGAGCAAGATCGCAGGATCAGAAGCAGCAGCACCAAAACGAAGTACGGATGAACCGGACGGGCCTCATTTCCCTTGCAGCTTGATGCAGAACGTGTTCGTGCCCGGCGCCAATTCGTAACGGAGAAACAGCAATTCCCGCGGCAGAATCTTGCCTTCCACCATTCCCGGCGCTTCCTCGATCTGATACAGCGAGAAGTCGCCCCAGAGCGCGATTCCGTAGGGCATCGCTCGGGGGCTCTCGACGGTAATCTCGATTTCGCGGCGCCACCCGTAACGCGTGTTGTGCACAAGGAACGCGCGCGGAATATCCGGCTCCGCGAAGTACGAGGCGCGCGCGTAGGGTCGCGCGTAGTTGCGAATGCAGACCGGTTCGACTTTTCCGTCGATGAACATTATCTGCGCGCCGCGGTCGTAGTGAAGGAACGTCTTGGGCCACGGGCCGCACGGCGTACTCCACGCATAATCGGGATTGTACGGCGGCGTCGGCGAATCTTCCCACAGCATGTACGACGAAGCGGTCTGTTCGTTCCTCGCGCGATAGAGGCGCGCGGCCTCGGCCAAGGTCATCATGGTGGCCCTGCCCTTCAGATGGGCCACGAAGCGGTCCAGCATGACAGCGGCCTCGCGGATATCCTCGTCCGTGTAACAGCGGCAGAGGTCCGAGCGTTCCATCTCGTGCGCTTCCTGATGCTGCAAGAGAAAGACGTGCTCGTTGTAGCGCGTGTTGCGCGCATAGTTGTCCGCCATGCATTTCCAGTAATCGATATTCTCCCACGAGCACAAACCGCCGCGCCCGACGTCGTTCGGGTCAGTCGAGTACAGGCACGGGTTGCCCGAGTGAAAACTCTTGAGCAAGTCGCGCGCGGTCCATTCCATCCCGATAACGCCGCGCCCGTGCCCTGGTTTTAACCGTTGCTCGCGGTCCATGTAGTAGAAACCCCACGGGCACCCCCGGTCCGTGATCTTGTCAACTTCGATCTGTTCCCAGCAGAAGCCCCACAACCCCTCGAATCCGGTGTCTTCGAGCACCGCCGCGATCTCCGGGTCCGTGTGGCCGGACGCCGCAATCGTCAGCGACGCCCACGGCAACGCCGCGTTCACCGCGTCGCGCGCCATCTCCATCTGCGTCGCCTTATACTTCAGCGTCCCCGAAAGCTCAGGCGTGTGCACCGCGACATCGTCGCCGAATGCATCGTGCCACTGCGTCAGCGCCTTCGCGGCGATGCGCGCCGATCCCGGACTCACGATCCACGTGATCTTGACCCCGTGCGGATGCAGCGTATCCGCAAGCAACCGCATCCCATCCAAGCACGTCACGCCGTCCTGGTAGCGCGACGCATAACTCGCGAACATGTAGATCAACGAACCCATGTTGTTGACGTTCCCTCCGTATCTTCGGCGCGTCTTCGGTTACTCGATAGAGAACTCGCCGCTTGGCCCATCGGCATGCAAGACAAGCGCATTCAAGATATCTCTCCCGATCAAACATTCGGGACTGTCCAACACCAACACGCGCGCAATCGCCCAAGGCGCGTTATCGAGCGGCAAACGCAGGTTTAGATACACGGCCTCCACATATCTGGCTTGGCGGTCAAACGGCCCCCGCGCGCTCACGCGCGTGGCGACATGAAGTCCGAGTTCGTCAGTCAACGACCGTGGTATGGCGCTCATGGCCGCGCCCGTGTCCGCCTTGGCTCGAAATTCTCTTGTAATACGCCGTGCAAGATCCGAGACCGCAACGGGAATATTCAGTGCAGGCGGTATCGAGCGCCGGTCATAGGAAAACCTCATGCAGCGGCCTCAGGAGAAGGCATCTCGAATACGGGATTCTCGCGCGTCACATGCCCTATAAAGACAAGGGCATCCGGATACTCGCGGTGCACTCGTTCCACCAGGGTAAATTCGTCGGCATCCATGTCGACGAGTTCCCCGGCCTTCAAGGCAACATACTTGTCCCGGTAAGAATCGTCTGCAAGAAGCGACTCCTTCATGCTCTCGAACAGGTTCGCAGCTTCTTCCAAGACAGCGGAGTCAACGCTTTTACACGGACTGTCCGCCACTCTGGCCGAAACGTTCATCTTCGCATCCTTGGACCTCGGAAGAGGGTTGATCGCCTCTCCTCTTTACTGCATTATAACACAGCGTTTGTACTTCTTCTTATCCTGGGAAAAGCCGTCCCACACGCAATTCTACGGGAGACTGGAATGGGCTCGATGCGTCAAGGCGTTTCATGCGAGGATGCACGCATAAATCGGCGTACCTTTCTTAAGACGAGCGGTGTCGCCGCGCTCGTATCTTCAGCGTTTCCTTACATCGTCCCTTCATCGGCGCTCGGCGCCGACGGTTCGGTCGCGCCAAGCAACCGAGTCGTATTGGGATGCATTGGCGTGGGCCGCCAAGGCGGCGGAAACATGAGGAACTTCCTCGCGCGCAAGGAAGTCCAAATCGTCGCCGTGTGCGACGTCGACAAGGCCCACCGCGTGGACGCCAAAAACACCGTAGACCAACGTAACGGCAATCAGGATTGCGCGGAGTACAACGACTTCCGCGAACTGCTTGCGCGCGGCGATCTCGATGCGGTCTCGATCGCGACGCCGGACCATTGGCACGCGATTCCGGCCATCGCTTCTGCGCGTGCCGGTCTCGATATCTACGCCGAGAAACCGCTTTCGCTCACGATCCCCGAGGGGCGCGCCATGTGCGACGCGGTGGACCGCTACGAACGCGTGTGGCAAACGGGAAGCTGGCAGCGTTCGCAACGCGATTTCCGGTTTGCCTGCGAACTGGTGCGCAACGGATGTATCGGCAATATCCATACGGTCCGTGTCGGCCTGCCGACGGGAGCGCCGATTGAACCGCAGCCATCCATGCCCGTGCCCGAAGGATTTGACTACGATTTCTGGCTCGGCCCCGCGCCATGGGCGCCGTATACCGAGAAGCGTTGCCACCGGAACTTTCGTTGGATCCTCGACTATTCGGGCGGCCAGTTAACCGATTGGGCGGCGCACCACTGCGACATCGCGAATTGGGGCATGGGCACGGAACACACCGGCCCCGTCGAAGTCGAAGGCAAGGGCGATTACCCGCGCGAGGGTCTCTACGACACGGCCGTCAATTACCGGTTCGAGTGCAAGTATGCGCCGAACGCGTCGCCCGTCGCGCCCAGCGGGTTCACGATGATCGTGTCGAACTCGGAACGCGGCGGGACGACATGGGAAGGCGCGAACGGCCGGGTTTGGGTCGATCGGAGCGGGATCGACGCGGAACCGAAATCGCTATTGAAAACGAAGTTCACGCCAAACGATATCCGTCTCTACAAGAGTTCGGACCATGCCGGGAACTTCCTCGAATGCGTGCGCACCCGTGAGGCGACCATCACGCCCATCGAGCCGGCCCATCGCGCGATCTCGCTCGCCCACCTTGGCAACATCGCGATGTTGCTGGGCCGCAAGATTCGATGGGACCCGAACGCGGAACAGATTCTCGGCGACGCCGAGGCATCGCGGAAGCTTGCGCGCGCCTCGCGCGCTCCATGGCACATCTAGTTTTGTGAATAACAACTAACCGACCTCAAACTGTCTTTTCGTGCTCGAGCTCGTGCTCTTAATCGTAATCGTAATCGACTCGATGTCTTGCGCTTCATGATAGCGTGGACGCTCGTCCAGTAGCGGCTAACCAGTGGCTGCCATGCGCGTCGCTCACGCTCTCTTCAGCCATCGATTACGATTACGAGCCGTCATGAAGCGCGGCTTCACTCGGGAGGATGAAGATGCAGCGCGTCGTGTGTGACTCCGATGCATAGAGGAACGCTGGACCACCTGTCATTCTGAGCAGCGCGAAGAATCTCCTGGCAGGTGAGGCTTTTATCGTGGGTAAGATTCTTCGCGCTGCTCAGAATGACAGGTGGTCGGGTTTCTGTTTTCGAGGTAGCACGCGCACGACCACGAGCAAGCGCAGGAACCGACGCAACATCGGCCACCAACGGGATGACTCGATACACTAAACGGACAGGTTCGCCCCGCGTTCGCATACGATGCGCCGTACTTCTGCGGCATCCACGTGGGAGATATCGCACCGCCCTCCGGCCGCCAGCGCCGCGGTAATCCCCGCCGCCTGGCCCATCATCGAACATGAGGTCATCACACGCGCCGACGAGAGAGCCAATTGGTCCGCCGAGAAGCATCGCCCTGCGACCAGCAGATTCTTGCTGCCCCGCGGGATCAGGCTGCGCAACGGGATCTGGTACGGCGGCACGACGCGCTCCTCCGGAGGCAGGATGTACGTCCGCTTCTCGTCGTCCGGTTTGTGTCCATCGAGGTAGTACACGCCGCGCGCGACCGCATCCTCGAACTGCCGCCCCGCACGCAGGTCTTCCAGTTTGAGAACATACTCCCCCACGACACGGCGGCCTTCCCGGATGCCGATGCGCGGCGAACAATGGTCCAGCCGCCATGGCTTGCCCTCGACGCGCTGGTAATAGTCCAGCACGGACATCATCCGGCGGCGCGCGTGTATTTCCGCCGCCGTCAGCGACTCGGTATCGCCCGCATCGAACTTCGGCACTTTGACCTTGATGGCCTTGCCGCCAGCTCCGTTGGGCCAGACGCTGGTCATCGGCAGCGCGTCCAACGAACGAATCGGATCGAACCAGCCCTCCGGAACCTCGGGGCTGGCCGCAGCTCCATGCGTCTCGCGAACGAAGAACATCAGCGACATCGGCAGTGTCAGTCCGTCGGCAGGACGCCCTTTGACCGTTTCAAATCCCGCTTGGCGCGCGACGACCGCCTCGCCAGTAGCGTCGACGTACAACCGCGCGCGAAGCGCCTCAGGGCCCGACGATCCACATAATATGCATTCGTTTATACGCTCATTTTTGACACAAACATCCATACATTGTGTATGCAATAAGAGTTTGATGCCGCGGCGCAACGCGAGTTCCTGCAATACGACCTCAAGGATCTCCGGCGCGAAAATGCGATGGTCCGCCTCAGGATACGGCCGATACGCTTCGATAGCGCCGAAGGCTTGTAGTCCTTCGACGATGGCGTCAAACGCCTCTCCCTGGCCCGCGGTCTCACCGCAGAACGAACCGACCCCGCCAATCGTGCCGTTCCCGCCAAGAACGCCGTACCCCTCGACAAGGATCACCTTGGCGCCCGACCGAGCCGCGGCAAATGCGGCCGACACCCCGGCCATCCCGCCGCCAATCACAGCCACGTCGCACTCGTATCGCACCGGAACCTTGCGCCGCCACGCCACGCTCGGACCCCGTTCCGCATCCTCGTGAGCGGGCATCGCCGCTGCTCCGGCGCAGGCCGCCGACGCCGACTTGATGAATTCTCTTCGTGTTCGCATGGGACCACCTCGTTGTCTTGCGCCATTCTAACCTATATCGAATCTTGCTTGCCCCGATGCGCTCTGCTACACTCGTCCTCCCCTGTTGAAAGGATATCCATCAGCATGCCCGATACAGAAGTCCCGATTCACTTCCGGACCAAGAAACGGACGGAGTACGGCCCCTTCACGCGGTGGGTGGGCCGCGCGTGGCTGCGTGTATTTGGTTGGAAACTCTTGGGCAGCGGCCCCGGGGTTCCCAAGTGCGTGGTGGCCTGCGCGCCGCATACGTCGAACTGGGACTTCCCGTTTACGCTCGCAGCGGCGATGGCCCTGAGCGTGCCATGCGTGTTCATGATTAAAGACACGGCGTTCTGGTGGCCTCTGGGCGTCCTATTGCGATGGCTCGGCGGTATCCCGATCAACCGCCGCGCGCCCGAAGGCATCGTCGAACAGATGGTGCAGGTGATTCGCGATAGCGAACGGATCAACGTGATCGTCACGCCGGAAGGCACGCGCAAGAACGTCGAGTATTGGAAACTCGGGTTCTACCGCATCGCCGTGGGCGCGGGCGTTCCCATCCTGTTCGGTATCATCAATTACCAAGAGAAATGGATCGGCACGGCGGAACTCTTCTATCCCACCGGCGAACTGGAAGAGGACTGGAAACGCATCTCAGAAGTGTTCCAGCGCACCGTGCACGTCACGCCCAAATACCGTCCGAGGGAAACTCAGGACTCGGAGAAGCCGCCTACACCGTAGAGGCAGGCCCAGCGCATAACGGGATAGTCAGATATCGTCCTTCCTGTCATTCTGAGCGTAGCGAAGAATCTCACACCACGCAGAAGCCTCTACTCTCATGAGATTCTTCGCCACGCTCAGAGTTTGTGAAGAAATTGTGATACGAGGGCGCTTTGCCTCTTCACTACGTATTGCCTGTCATCCTGAGCGCAGCGAAGGATCTCATAAGCATCAGAGGCCTATGCACATAGCGAGATCCTTCGCTGCGCTCAGGATGACAGGAAGGACGGAGCCGACAAACGAAATCGCGGGACCTTGTCATTTCTTCGCCACGCTCAGAATGACAGGCAATACAGGACTGCCCTACCAAGAACTTGCCTCACGCCACTTCTTCGCACGCGCTCAGGACGACCGCTCGATGCGGGCAAGCAATTGCTTTGTCTCGTCTGCGATCCGATGAACGAGTTCGAGCGCGCCGGTGGGCGACTTCGGTAACGCGCCCTGTTTGAAATCTTCCTGGCTGAGATGGCGGCTGATCGCTTCGAGACTCATGCCCTGATGGCGCATCAGGTATTTGATAAGCCGGACGATTTCGATATCGGCAGGCACGTAGTAGCGGCGTCCGGCCCGCGTGCGTTTCGGGCGCAGCCTGGCGACGCGCCGCTCCCACTGCCGCAGCATGGGCGGCGTGACTTGGACGAGGTCCGCCACTTCGGAAATGGAGTACCGCCGCTGTTCGAGTTCCGCCATCATGTCCACTCTGTCCGCCACAAGTGTTGGGCCGGCGTCGAACCGAATCTTAGAACCACTCGGGCTTGAAATCCAGCGCAGTGCGTTCGTTGGCCTTGATGATTTGGACCGTCGCAAGCGCATGAGGCAGCGTGCGGTTCGTGTAGAAGCGGGCCACCTCGACCTTGCTGCGGTAGAAGGCCTCTTCCGCGGTCCCGGCGTTGAGGGCCTTCTGGGCCACGACGGCCTGGCGCAACAGCTGCCATGAGACCGCCATTTGCGAGAAGAGCCTGAGATACTCGGACGCGTTGCAGACGAACAGATCGACCTGGCCGGACATGCCAAGCATGCCCAAATGCATGGTCGTGGCGACCACTTCATTTTGAACTTCGCGGACTTTGGCGGTGATGTCGTCGAGGTCCGGAAGGTTGTCGGCCTCGGTGAGCGTCGCGCCGATCTCCCCCATCAGTTCGCGCACCGCCGCGCCGGCCTTCATGGCGACTTTGCGCCCGAGCAGGTCCAGCGCCTGGATGCCGTTCGCCCCCTCGTAGATCGAGAACACTTTGTTGTCGCGAAGGATCTGGGCGATCGGGAAGTCCTCGGTGTACCCCACTCCGCCGAGACATTGCAGGGCCTTGACGATCGCATCGAACGCGCCGTAGGAACCGTAGGCCTTGCAGCACGGAGTCAGTACTTCGAGAACCATCCGGGTCCGTTCGCGTTCGGCATCGTCCGTGGCGACTTCGTACTGGTCTGCCAAGTCGGCGCAATAAAGGATTAAACCCAGGCAGCCTTCGATGAACGCCTTCTGTTCGAGGAGCATGAGGCGCACGTCGGCATGGTTGATGATCGCCACCTGCGGTGCGAGCGGATCTTTCATGTTGGCGAGGTCGCGGCCCTGTATCCGTTCCTTGGTGTACTTGAGCGCGCATTGATACGCTGCGGACGCTCCAGCCACGGCCTGGATGCCGGTGAAGACCCGCGCCTCGTTCATCAACTCGAACATGTACTGCAAGCCCTGGTTCGGCTCGCCCACGAGCCAGCCGTGGCAGTCGCCCGTTTCGCCGTAGTTCAACGTCGCCGTGGCCTGGGCCTTCAGCCCCATCTTGTGCTCGATGCCCGCCGTCACCACATGGTTGAACTCGCCCAGGCTGCCGTCGTCCTTGATTCGGTATTTCGGAACGATGAACAGGCTCAGCCCCTTGATTCCCGGCGGCGCGCCTTCGATGCGCGCGAGCGTGGGATGCACGATGTTCTCGGTCAGGTCATGGTCGCCGGACGAAATGAACCGCTTAACGCCCTTGATGTGATAGTAATCGCCATCGGAAGCCTTGGCAGCAATGGTCGTGATATCGCCGATGGACGTGCCGACGTCGGGCTCGGTCAGGGCCATCGTGCCGGCCCACTCGCCCGCGTAGAGTTTCGTCATATACGTATTCTTGAGGTAGTCGCACCCGAAGCGCTGCAGGAGTCGCGCCGCGCCCGTGGCGCCGCCCACATACATGGACGCCGCGGTATTGCCCGCGTTGAAGAGGTACAGGAGCAGCGCGTGCATGGTCAGTGGATACTGGGCGCCGCCGTATTCGTAGGGCGCCGAGGGCGCCATCCAGCCGCCCTCCTTGCAGTGCGTCCACGCTTCGTGAATGCCTTTGGGCACCGTGACGTTCTTGCCGTCGAACTGCGCGCCATGCCGGTCGTCGTCCTGGTAGCTCGCCCAGAACACCTCTTGGGCAAGCTGGTAGGCCGTGTCGATCGCCATGTCGAGGGTCTCTCTTGAATGATCCGCGTAGAGCGGAAAGCGGGTCAGCCGCTCGGTATCGAGCACCTCGTACAACAAGAAACGGATATGGCGCATGTCTACAAGTGCGTCGCTCATGCTCACCTGGCCTTTCTCTTTTTCCCCGGCCTTATTAACGGTGTTACCAATCGGCGAGGAGGATAGCGGTTCAAGCTCCCGGACTGCAACTCGAAGCGGTTTCGCGTATAATCACAGCGGTTCGCCGACAAGGAGGAAAAGACGATGGGCCACATTGGGATAGGTATCGTGGGTGGGTTGATCGCGGGGATTTGGACCTTCGGCGCCTTGGGCGCGCCGCAAGCGCCGGTCATTACGAAACGCGGCACGATCGATTGCGACATGGTCGAGGCCACCCCGATCGTTTTCCACGGCAAGCTGCTGCGGTTCGAGTATGTCCGCGAGAATTACAAACCCAACACGACGGGGAAGTCCTATTTCCGTTTCGTGGACGTAGCGACGGGAAATCCGACGCCTGGTTTTGCCCAAGGGTATCATCTCGGCTCGGCATTCGCAGACGGCGAGACCATGTATGCGTTCGGGGTCAATCAGTGGGGCGGCACGCAGGTCCGCGTGTTCCGATCGAAGGACCTCGTTTCGTGGGAGGACCGGACCGCGCTGGACCTGCCCGGCTGGGCCATCTTCAACACGTCGGTCTGCAAGGCGGACGGCGGCTACACCATGGCCTTCGAGATCGGCAAGCCCGAAGAAGAAACGGGCGTCGCCTTCACGATGCGCTTCGCCACCTCGAACGACCTCATGGCCTGGACGCTGATGCCGAAATCGTGCGTCTACACCAAGGAGCGCTACTCGGCCTGCCCGGCGCTGCGCTTCCTCGATGGCCAATACTACATGGTCTACCTCGAAGCCTATCCCGGACCGTGGTACGCGCCGCATATCGTGCGTTCGAAAGACTTGATTGCGTGGGAAGAAAGTCCGTTCAAACCAATCATGAAACACTCGGACGAAGACCGGAAGATCGCAAACCCAAAGCTCACGCAGGAGCAGCGAGACCGCATCGCAAAAGCGGTGAATCTCAACAACTCGGACGTGGACTTCTGCGAGTTTCAGGGGAAGACCGTTATCGTCTACTCATGGGGCAACCAGCAGGGCATCGAACACCTTGCGGAGGCCGAGTACGCCGGAAGCGAAGCCGACTTTCTCCGCGGGTTCTTCCCCAAGCAACGCCCGTAACCGTTACTCAGTGCATTGAGTAAATTCACTCAACGTATTGAGTAATTTGTAAGTGGGCCACGACCTCGCCTGCTCAGACCACCCCGGCGGCGCGCTTGAGTTCGGTCATGGTAAAGAGCGCGCGAAGTTCGAGGTTCTCGGCCTTGAGCTTCTCAACGCCGCCCGCTTCGCGGTCGATCACACCGACTACACCCCGGATATCGGCGCCGAGCTTGCGCAGATCGTTCGCGGAAAGGATGATCTGGCCGCCGGAGGTTATGACGTCTTCGACGACCACGATACGGCATCCTTCCACGTTTCGCCCTTCTGCGAGCTTGCAAGTGCCGTACTCTTTGGCTTTCTTGCGGACAAACATGGCAGGAAGACCGGTAAGCTGCGAGAGCATCGTGGCAATCGGAATGCCGCCCATTTCGAGGCCCGCCAGCGCTTCGGCGTCGTTGGGAATCAACGGGAGCATCGCCTCGGCGATGTCGCGGAGCAGCGCAGGGTCCGACTCGAACAGGTACTTGTCGAAGTACTCGTTGCTGACAACGCCGGACCGGAGAAGGAAACTCCCGGTCAGGTGCGCGGTCTCGTAGATTCTCTTTGCCAACGACGTTTTCAGTTCGGGCTGCATCGCATCTCCTTGTAAGTCCCATCCGTTCGAAGGGACATAATCGTTTACGTTCCGCTTCCGGCGGAAGCGGCGTACTTCCGGGCCAGGCGCTTCGCGGCGCGCATCGCCATGCACATAATTGTTATCTGGGGATTGACTCCTAACGACGACGGAACAGCCGAACCGTCCATCACATATAGATTGTTCAGGTCGTGCGTTTCAAGATCGAAGTTGACGACAGAGGCGCGAGGGTCGCCGCCCATACCGCAGGTGCCCAGCGGATGAAACGCCATGGATTCAACATGGGAGGGCGCGACGGGCATCGTCTCGAAGGTCCGGAGGTCGTCTTGGCTGTTCAGCACCGGCATGGGAAGCAGGTTTGTGATGACACGCTTGGCCCCGGCGGCGAAATAGATCTCGGCAAGCCGCGCCATGCCGAACCGCATGGATTCGGCGTCGGCCTGGTTCAGAGAGTAGAAGGCCGTGAACGGATTCCCCAAGTAGCCCCGCCCCACCGAGCCGGCGCCCGTGTCCTCGACCATCACGCCGAACGCCGCGAGACGGCGGTACGCCGCCGCGAGTTGCTTGAACTCATGGCCGGCGCCGGGTATCGAAGAGAGCAGGAGGCCCGGCGGCATGAAGATGCCCTCGAGCATCACGCCGCGATCCGCCCAGCGATCGATGTACGCCCCTTGCGGGAGTCCGATAAACCCGTCCACGATTTCATCCATCTCGGCCACAACACGCGCAGCGGGATGGATGGTCAATCCGTGGCCAACACGGCCCGAACTGTTCGCCAATCCACGGCGTTTGAGGAACCCCGCGGTGCTCAGCGTCCCCATGGCGAGCACGACGGTCTCCGCGCGAATTTCGAAACGGCCGTTGGGAGCCTGGCCCGTGACACCCGCCGCCTTGTCGTTGCGAACGAGCACGTTGTCGACGCAATGCGCTTCGAGTAGGCGCGCGCCGGCGGCTTTAGCGTCGGGAACGAACGTGAGCTCCATGCTTTGTTTTGCCGCCTGCGGACACCCGTACTGGCAGCGCCCGCGTCCCTTGCATTCTTTCACGTTGTGCGCGAGCGGGCGGACGTCGATGCCGAGCGCATCGCACCCGCGTTTCATAATGCGCCCATTGCCGCCGAGCAATTCCTCGTCGACGGTGTGGACGTTGATCCGGCGCTCGACTTCCTCGAAGCAAGGCACGAGATCGTCCCACAAGCCTCCTCCCCACGCCTCGACTTTGTCACGAGGAGGACGGAAGCACGTCGAGGAATTGATCACCGTCGTGCCGCCTACGGCAATGCCCTGAGGAATGACGATGGGAGGATTGCCCAGCGTCGCGGTGATACCGCCATTGAGGTACAAGCGGCTGAACCCGCCGATGACATCCTTGTGATCGTCTGCGGTCCACGAGCGGCCTTGCTCGACCATGATCGTGTCGACGCCGGCTTTGGCCAGGGTGGCGGCCGCGACGGCGCCGCCCGCCCCCGTACCCACCACTACGACCTGGCAACTGTGGCGTGCGGGAATCATGGCCGAGGCTCCGTCACGTAGCCGACCGCCTCAGCCGCCGCGGGCTGGCTGAAACACGGTAGCGCCACATAGAGTTTCACCATCAGGCACAGGCCGCGTATCGCGGTCCAACGGTGCGATTCGAGCTTTGCCAGGAACGCCTGGCGATCGTTGGACGGCATCGTAAGGAAGGTGCACATTCTGAAGGCGAGCAGGATCGGCGCCGCGTTCAGAAGATGCAACGCGGCGCGCGACATCGCCAGCGTGGCCGTGTTCTGCGCGGCAAGGAGACGGCGCAGATCCGCCAGCGCAGCGGCTTCAAGATCCCTGTATCCGAGTTCAAACGCGCCGCCTCTTGGAACCAACGCATCGCCCGCGGCAGCAAGAATGGCTTCCTCCTTCGCATCGAGAAGACGGTCGCCCGCGCGTGCCATGAACCAGAGGGCGTAGGTGAAGATGAAGATTGGTCCGTCCGTCAGCGCGCCGACCAGATACGCGAGTTGGGCGCTCGTGGCAAACATCAGCAGGTAGACGACGGTCGAGCAGCACTTCGACAGAAGGAGAATCGGCACGAGGTGCATGCGGCCCCGCGGATCGCGATAGACGGCCGCGCAGATCCACGTGAGCATGGCCATCATGGACACGCCGAGCACACGCCAGAACGCGCCCTCGGCATGCGTGGTGGGCCAGGGGTAGAGCGGCAGGAACGGAAACAGTTTCGAGGAAACCAGGTTGATGAAGGCCGGAATGTACGCGCCGAGGACGAGAAAGAAAACAGTCCCGCCGGCGTACATCCACACGCTGAACCCCATCCACAGACGCAAGGCGCGCTCCGCGCCCGTCCACGAAGCTTCCGGTTCACTGCTCATCGGCGTCCCACCCACCACTGCTCGCGCCGCACCGCGGCATCGTGATAATGCTCACGGAAGTAGCGTACCATGACATCGATATACGATGCCACCGGCGGACAGGCAAGGCCATGCCGCGCGCACGCCGCCGTGCTCCGTTCGATGCTGTAGTCGATCGGCTGGTCGCCGTACATGAACGCCTTCCAGGGGATGCCGGTCAGCTTGGCCACGGGCCCGAGTTGCATGACCGGTTTCATCCAGCGCGGCGGCAGCCTCAACAGAGGCTTCATGCCGCCCCAGCTCGCGCACGCGAGATCGAAAAACGCGTTGTACGTCAGGGGATTCGGGTCCATCAGATAGAACACCTTGCCCGCGCTGTCTTCGTCCTCGAAAAGTGCGTGGAACGCATCGGTCACGAAATCAACCGGGGCAATGTGGCACTTCACGACGCCGCAGTCGGGCAGCACCAAGTGCAAGCGCCGCGCGATGGTGATGAAGATGTAGTACGGCCCGTCGATCTTTTCGATCTCACCCGTCTTGGAATGGCCGACGACCACCGCTGGACGGAAGATCACGGTGGGAATCCTGTCGCGGCGTTCGCGCACGAGTTGTTCCGAGAGGAATTTGGTCTCTTCGTAGAAGTTCTTGAACCCCTGGCCCTTGTCGAAGTCGTCCTCGGAGAAGGCGCCGGAATAATTCCCCGCCACGGCGAGGGTGCTCGTATGCGCGAACCGCTGCAAATGCGGACACGAGCCTAGGAGATCGAGGAGGTGCCGCGTGCCGTCGACGTTGATTCGCACAGAGATATCGCGCGGCGCGGACAAGTTGTACAGGGCCGCGAGATGGACCGCATGCGTCACCCGCGCCTTGATCTCGTCGCGCACGGGCGCGGAAAGGCCGAGGTCGGGGCGTGTAATATCCCCTTCGAGAATGCGGACACGCGCGCGCTGGCCTGCATCGGGCAGAGCGGCTTCAACATGCGCGCGCAGCTTCTCGCAGAACGGCCCGTTTTCGAGCAGGAACAGATCCGTGTCGTCGCGCCCGAGATAGTGCGCAAGAAGAAAACGTCCGAGAAATCCCCCCGCGCCCGTAAAGAACATCCCGCGTTGTGCCATGACCCAGTTCCTCAGCCAGTTATCCGGATCTCGCCTCGCCAAACACGGGCGCGCGTGTCATTGCGAGCCCGAACCCAGGTGTCATTGCGAGCCCAAACCCAGTGTCATTGCGAGCGTAGCGAAGCAATCTCTACAGCGCTCCAATCCTCGGCAAGCGGAGGAAAGATTGCTTCGCTACGCTCGCAATGACACTCCGGCCACTTCGTTGGCCGACATCAGAGCAAATCCCTACCTTACGTTGTGCTCTTCTTCCAATCGCCGTGCCGCACTTTCGGATCACGATGGTGCAGGCGAAAGTAACTCAGCATGGCATCGATATAACTCGGCACGGGCGGGCACTTCAGGCCCGAACGCGCGAGCGCCATCGTGGCGTTGGTCACGGGATACTCGACAGGATTCACGGTGTACTCGAACGCTTCGGCAGTCACACCCGTGATTTCATAGAAGAACGGGAGCCGCGTGAAGGGACGCATCATCGCAGGCGGCAGCTTGACGATGGGTTTCATCTTCCCCCACCGTTCGTACACGAGATCGAAGAACGCGGCGTACGTCATCGGATCGGGATCGCCGAGGCAGTACACGCGGCCCGAAGCCGTCGGCTCTTCCATGAGCGTGAAGAACGCCTCGGCCACGTAATCGACGGGGGCGATGTGGCACTTGGTCGGGCCTGAATCTACGTTAATCAAGTGCAGATTCCGCAGGATCATCGTAAGCCCGTAGTACGGTCCGTCGACCTTCTCGATCGCGCCGGTCCTCGAATCGCCCACAACGACCGTGGGACGGCAGATAACGGTAGGAATGCCGCTCCGCCGCTCGCGCACGAGTTTCTCGGCCAGGAATTTCGTCTCGGCGTAGAAGTTGCGGAACGACTGGCCCTTGTCGAGATCTTCTTCGGTAAACGTTCCCGAATAGGAACCCGATACCGCCACGGTGCTCATGTAGCCGAGCCGGTCGAAGTTCTTCACCGAGCCGATGAAGTCGAGCACGTTCCGCGTGCCTTCGACGTTGACTTTCATCGAGACGTCGCGTGGCGCGGAAAGGTTGTATAGCGCGGCAAGGTGGATCGCCTGCGTGACCTTGGCCTTGAGTTCGTCCAGCGTCGCCCCGTTAATCCCCAGCCTCGACGACGTAATATCGCCTTCGACAATCGTGACGCGCGCCCGCTTCGCGGGATCGGAGATGGTGCCGTCCAGAAATGCACGCAGCCGGTCGCAGAACTTTCCGTTCTCGAGCATGACCAAATCGGCCTGCGTCCGGTTCAGATAGTGCGCGAGAATGTAGCGTCCGATAAAGCCTCCGCCACCTGTAAAGAAAATGGTCTGTTCCGCCATGTCCCATCCTCCGCTTGCGCGCGCGAACGCGCGGCCTATTCCTTTTCGAGGAGCACCTGTTCGACCAGCGAACCCATAATCCCTTCCAACGATTTCTGATCGCGGGATTCGAGCACCACCGCTCCCGCCTTCTTCACTTCGGCAAACTGCGCCGCCGCCACATCGAACGCCACCAGATACGTCTCGATGCCCGCGGTAAGGGCGTGGGCCGAATTGTGATCGCCCTTGATGGCCTCGACCACGAGCTGCGGGTCCACGCCACTCGTGTTCTCGCCATCGGTCATGACCAAGATGGCTTTGGTCTCGACGCCAGACTTCAGGAGTGCCGCCGTCGCGAGTTCAAGCGCGAGGCCGACAGCGGTGCCGCCTGCGGGCTGCATCGGCTGCAAGGCCTGTTCAAGCTTAGCCTTGTCAAAGACATCGAGCGGATGCAGCGTTTCTACCGCGCTGTTGAACGCGCAGAGGCCCACCTTGACCTGTTTGTCCGGATGCGCTTTCGTATACGCCTCGACCTGCGCAAAGACTTGGCGCATGGCCTCCTTGCTGATATCGATCTTGCGCTTGTTGTCGACCTTGCCGCTCATGCTCCCCGAACGATCCAGGCAGAACACCATGCCCACGCTATCCGGCGTTGTAGCGGCATCCGCGGAAATCCCGGCGCTCGACAGGTCGATCTCGTACGCAGGACGCGCGGGCGTTTCCATGGGAGCGCTCTGGGTTTGAGAATTCTGGGGATTCTGTTGTTCCCGGCGCGCCTTGTTCATGTTGGGAATGATGATCGAAGCGAGAATGAGCACAATCGCGACGATCACCATCAATTCGACGAGCGTGAAACCCTTCCTCATGACTTAACCCTCCCTCGTGCGAGCGCGCGACGGGTCCCGCATCATGGTCTGCATTTCGTCATCGAGTTCCGTGCAAATCTGAAGTTGCCGGCTCAGCACTTCGATGCTCTCGCCGACACCGTGGTCCGCGTCCTTGCCTGCAAGCGCGCCGTGGCCGTTTTGAACCAGGCTCGACATCGCGCTGTCCCGCAGAAGCAAGACCTGCTCTTCAACCAGCTTTAGCTGGACTTCCATCTGCCTCGCGCGCGCGCCAAGCTTCTGTTTAAGATCGAGCCGCTGCTTGAGCAGCGACAAACGGTCCGCCATGGCCTCGCGTACTTTCGGATCCGTTTCAGCATCCAGGGCCGCCTGCTGCTTCTTCATTTCATACTGCAGCGACGATTCCTGCGTCTCCTTATCCGCATCCTGGATCTGCCGAAGGCTGACGAGACGCTCGTAGAAGCTGCGGACGAGCGCCTCGAAATCGATCTGGTTCCGGTACGCAGGCTCGAGCCCGCTACGGATTTGCCGCACCGCATCCTTCACGCTCTGATACCATGCGCGATCCGTCTTGGACAGCGCGACCAATTGCTCCGCTTCACGCGCGGCGAGTTCCGTGCTGTTTCGGATATCGAGCCGCTCCTTAAATATGGCATCGAACCACGTCTGGACCAGCAGTTCGCTCAACGGCAGCAAAGCCAGCATCCACGGCGTGTAGAGCAGCCCCGCGAGGCCAATCACGCCGCGCACCATCCACAGATACGGACTCTTCATCGAGAGCCGGATTCTGTCTTGTACGCTTGCCGCCATCGTTCGTTTCTTCTTCCAGGACGCGCCGCGTCATTCGAGCGTGAACAGCTGCACTTCCACGCGCCGGTTCTCCTCCGGTTTCGCTCCAGGCAGCGGCTCGTCCCAGCCGCGCCCCTCGGTGTCGACGCGGGTAGCGTCGATGGCGCCGGATTTCAGCAACGCCGCCTTGACGGACTCGGCGCGCTGCTTCGACTGTTCGACCGCGCGCACACACTGTTTACGGTAGAACGCCTCGCCGCGCTGCTGGAACTCCTGGACCTTGCTGTTATCGAGGTGGCCTCGGAGCATCAGGTACGAACCCGGCGTCAGCTTGGACAAATTGACCAAGTCGTTCAGGGCCTGTTGATTCTCGGTGTTGGCCTCGTCCAGATCCGAACTGTTGGCCTGGAAGTGGAATCGAATCTGTTTGGTCAGCAGCGGGTTTCGTTCCAGCGACTCGCTCTTCTCAGCCGTCTTGATCGGCGCGAGCGACGCGGTCTGGCCGGCGAACAAGCCTTCCTGCGCGATCTGATCGAGATAACTCTTGTTCACTAGCTTCTCGGGCGCGCCCGGATTGGCGATGACTTCTTTGCCGTACGAATAGACCGCGGTATAGAAGATCTCGTTGAAGTTCCCGGTCTGGCCCGCCTCGCCCGAGAAGAAGAGCAGGTTCTCGGGGAGGTTCGAGAGATGAACTTCCTGGAGCGACTTGCGCGTCTCGTCAGCCGACATCTCGAACGCCTTGGCTACGATCGGCAGCGTGCCTTGGGCATCTTTCTGGATCATGTCGACGCCCTGGAGAATGCCCTCGACAAGCCCTTTCACAATCTTGGGGTTCTGCTTGGCGAACGCCGCGTTGACGATCATGATATCCGCCACGATCAGGAGATTTCGGTTGCTCACCAACAGCCGCACATCGTCGGGATGCTCCGCGGGGACCTCGACCGTCTTGGGCGACCACGTTACCGCGCCGCTGATCAGATGGTCGCCCTTGGTCACGCTGTCGACAAACACATCGGCGGCATCGAACGCGGTCTTGGTGAACAACAGGTTGATGCTCTCGACGTCGATCGCGTCCGCCATCCCACGCAACGGTTTGATCTTGAGGCCGGCTTCCTGCGCAAGAAACCGAATGAAGAAATCCGATTCGGTGAACTGCGCCACGGCGACCGTCTTGCCCTTGAGTTGATTGATGCTCTTGATGTCTTTCGTCACGAGGATTCCGTCGCCGCCGCGCGAGAAGTCAAGCTGGATGGGCACTTCAACTTTCAGTTGGTTGCCGTACAGCGCCAGCACGTCCACGGTAGTCACGCTGATGGCGTTGCGCCCGCTGTTGACCGCCTCGAACGCTTCCGTCTCTTCTTCGCTCACGGCGATCTTCAGTTTGAACCCGAACTTCTTGAAGAAGTACGACTCCTCGCTGGGGCTCAAGCCGCCATTCGCCACGATGAGCGGCGCATACCCGGGCCAGACGCTGATCTCGACGTCGACCGTGTCGCCGACCATCTTGTATTCACCCGGAGGCCCGAGACTGGGGATCTCGGACGGGGGGACGACCTTTTCCGATTCGGAAGGCGCCGCGCTTTCGGTCTTGCCCGGCATGGCAACGGGCTTACCCGTTGCTTTCGGATAGAACTTGAAAACAATCAACCCAGCCGCTACCAGCAAACACAGGATGGTTACCACTACTTTCTTGGCCATGATCCCTCCTTCTCGGCGATTTGCTCTGCCGGAGTCGCGATGGTGCCGCCGCGTTCTCGCAACTTAATGCATACCCTACGAGGGCCGGCTGCTATGGCTCTGGCTTCCCGCGCGCCGACGCCGGAAACGCGTGTTCACTATAACAACCCACCGGACATTTCACAAGAATCATCACAAGCCGCCTACTCCGTGGCGAGGACGGGCGAACAGCGAAAAGACCGAAATCGCCGCACACGCGCTTGTAGCGGTTAGCGCTGTTTTGACAGGGTTGACACTTGCGCGTCGAAATGGCATACTCTTTGTGGTCTACTAGCGTCGCCCAGTCCCTCGATGGGCGCGTGGGGTTAACAGCATGACGAGGGAGGGCGCGGGTTCCGCCCAAGATACAGGACCTGCTGGAGAAAGAGGATGGCGAACGGTACAGTGAAGTGGTTCAATGAAGAGAAGGGGTATGGATTCATCACTCCGGATGATGGAAGCAAGGATTTATTCGTCCACCATACCAACATCGAAATGAGCGGATTCCGCCGGCTGCAGGAAGGCCAGAAGGTCACGTTCGAACCCGCTCAAGGCAAGAAGGGTATGGAAGCGACGAAAGTCAGCCCGATCTAAGCGCGGGCCGTCTCCGTACACCTCAATCCGGTCTGCCCTGGCATTCGCAGCCGGGGCAGCGCCGTTTCGCCCGTTCCTGATACAGGAGTCTATGCGTGATTCGCCCCTCGGCGCGAAGGCGCGTCTCCAACGTCATGTTCTGGGGAATGTCGGTCATCGTGGGGGGATTGTTGTGCCTCGCGGGCCTGCTGCTCTCGGTCTATCTCCGAGGCCATGCGTTCTCTCCCGCGCGCGATCTCAATGCGTTGTATCCGCAAGTCGCCGACGACGATAACGCCGCGCCGCTTTTCATGAAAGCGTTTGAGGCCATCGTCGAACCCTCGAACGAAATAGAACAAGCCCTTTCTTCCGAAGACCGCAGAATCCCGACGGATCCATTGCCGCCCTCCGAAGCCGAGTTGGCGACGTTGGACACCCTCCTCACGCGCAATGATGAAGCGCTCGGCCTGCTCTACGAGGCCGCCTCCAAGCCAGCGTGCCGTTACCCCATCGACCTGAACGTTCGCGAGGCTTGGGTCGATGAATCGCTACACCACGGACGGGGCGTACGTTACGCGGCACGATTGCTGCGGCTTCAGGCGATCTATTGTGCCGCGCGTCACGAGCCCGGCGAAGCGGCGCGCGCGTTGGAATGCATGCTGTCGTCCATCGCGTCGGTGCGCAACGAGCCGCGACTTATCGCGGTGGCCATCGTCATGAACGGTATCGGCATGTTTCATTCGGGCTTGCAGCGCGTCTTGGCGATGACCGCGATGACGGACGATCAACTCTCACAATTGGACCGGGCGCTGGCCTCCATCGATCTCGCGGAGCATATGAAGATCATGTTGCGCTCCTGGCCGGAATTGATGGGGTATGCGTTCGACAACCCGGCGATCTATTGGGACGATATCGGATCGAGCCCTAACGAGAAAGACGGTTTGCTTCGACGCGCTACGGAGGCCGTCAAATGGAGGGGCTACACGTGGTTAGGCGTGGCGCAAGAGGACCGCGCGGCGTTTGCGGCGGCGTTGGCTCGGGTGCTGCCGGCGCAGGACAAGCCATTTCCGGCGAGTATTGCCGCGACGGACCTCGTCGGACAGCAAGTCGATGCCTTGCCGGCTTGGCAAAGCGAGATTACGCGCAACGAACTCAGCCATCTCAGTTATCTCCAGCGCAGCCTTGGATACTGCACGGCGCAGATACTCCTTGCGCGCACGGCGCTGGCCATCGAGCGATTCCGAAATGCGCGCGGCGCGCCGCCGGACCGGCTTTCCGATCTTGTTCCCGATTTCGCGGCGGAGATCTTCAAAGACCCATTCAGCGGCACGGACTTGCGCTATCGGCGAAACGAGACGGGGTACACGCTGTACAGCATCGGCATGAATTGGATTGACGATAGTGGCAAGCGAAGCGATACCGGCAATCCGGGAGTTGGAGACATCGTGTTGACAGTCGTGCGTTAAACGTTTGGGCGCGCCTAGGCCCCATAACGCTATCACTCCTAACCCACATCCGTTATAATGCCCGCACGCAGGGAGATGACCGATGAAGATTATGCTCATGACCGACCTTGAAGGCGTGGCGGGCGTCAAGAACGCGGACCAGTGGATTTATGTTGATTCGCCGTATTACAGCCTCGGGTGCAGGCTGCTCACGCTCGAAGTCAATGCCGCCGTGGAGGGATTCTTCGCGGGAGGCGCGACGTACGTCCAGGTCGCGGACGGGCATGGCGCGGGCGCAATTGACATCGAGATCCTCGACCCGCGCGTCGAGTACGCGCGCGGCTGGGGCGCGAAGGCGTGGCCGTTCGGACTCGACGACTCGTTCAACGGCGTGGCCTGGGTCGGCCAGCATGCGAAGGCCTCTTCGGAATTCGCGCACCTCTGCCACACCCAGAGCTTCTCGTATATCGACCTCTCGGTAAACGGTGTGTCCATTGGCGAGTTCGGCCAGTTCGCGATGTGCGGCGCGGAACTCGGGGTCCCGGCGTTCTTCGGAGCGGGCGACTTGGCCTTCACGAAGGAAGCGGAGGCCCTGGCCCCAGGCATCATCACCTGCGCCATCAAACGTGGCGTCATGGCCGGAACCGGCGAGGACTGCGCGCTCGAAGAATACAAGCATCGCAATGAGGGCGCGGTCCACACGCCCCCGGTCCGCGCACGCGCGATGATCCGCAAGAGCGCCGAGGCCGCCGCGTGGAAACTCCGAAAGAACCCGCCGCCGCTCATCCCATTGAAAGCCCCCTTCGAGCGCGTAACGCTTCTGCGCCCCGACAAGCCCGGCGAACCCAAGCGCATCGCGCGCGAAACGCACCTCACGTCGTTCATCGAAGCCATGGCCATGCCGGCCTCCTTTCAGGCGGTGGCGTAGCTGCGAGATGGAAAATGTGTGATGATCGTTAATCTAGATTGTATAGTGGGCAGAACACATCGGCCGAATCCCCGATATGTGGCGGCAAATCAAGGAGTTAGAGTGTCGCAACCATCGGTGGCGCGTCTGAGCCTTTGGAGTGCCGCGTGAGCGCGGAGGAACGGACAGATGAGGCTCTGATGGCGGAGTTGAGTAACGGTGACGAGTCTGCGCTGGCGGTGCTCGTCTGCCGCTATCAGAACGACATCTTCCGCTTCTGCCTGCACTACCTCAAGGAGGTCGAGGTGGCCAAGGAATTGGCCCAAGAGACCTTCTTGCGCGTGTACACGTCGTGCGGACGCTTCGATGTGCAGCGAAGATTCCGGCCGTGGGTCCTGTGTATCGCCCGCAACTTGTGCCTCAACGAGTTGAAGCGCAAGAAGACGGTGTCGATGGAAACACTTGAAGAGTATGCGAGTACCGCGCGCGAAGACTCGGGGGAAGTGCTCCGGTCACCGCACGACGGTCCGGATGAGGCGCTCATTGCCAAGGAGCGCCGCGAGCACTTGATGCGCGCCATCCGGGACCTGGACGCGGACTCGCGGGAGTTGTTGATGTTGCGATTCTTTGAGCGCATGTCCGCCAAGGAAATCGCGGAAGTTATGGGTGGCACCGAGGGCGCCGTACGGACACGGCTGCACCGGCTGCTAATGGCGTTGCGTGAACAGCACGCGCCGCATCGAGACATGTTGTGACGTATCGCGTTTGCCGAGACTACGAAGAGGATATGCTGGCCCTCCAGGACAAGGCGCTGGACGATGCCGGCGCCGGCGCGTTGATGCGCCACATCGAGGCCTGCGAAAGCTGCCGGAGCCACTACGAATGGCTCAACGCCACGTCCAGCGATCTCGAAGCCCTGGGCGACACCGTTCGTAAGAACGTACCGCGCGTCGATCTCGTTGACGCCGTGATGCGCGCCGCCGCACTGAGCCAAGTCCCGACGCCGAAAGTCGTGCCCTTTGCCCCCCCACGCCGTCGTTTCCATCCCCAAGCCCTGGGTTGGGCCAGCCTTGCCGCCGCGGCCATGCTGGTCGTTGCGTTGTGGATTTCCGGGTACCGCGTCACGCGGGAGGCGGAACAGCGCGTCGCGCGGAACACCGCGGAAAAGTCCGATTCAAAATCGCATTCGAAGCCACAGGGCAAGCCCGCGCAACCGTCTCGCCAGACGACCGTTCCGCGCACGGCCAGTATCGGCGAAGCCAGGACCCTGCTCAACAAGAACGTCAGCGTGCCTCCGGCCACGGAAAGCGGTAAGGAAACCGATCTGAACGAGACCCAAGGTCTCACGATGGACGAGATCCTTGCGCTCAAACGCGCGGCGGGAACAGACGAAGAGGCGCGCGCGCAATTGGCCGAATGGGCAAGTCTGACCGACGAGAAGGCGCGGCGCATCGTCGACGACAAAGAAGCTTCGCTCGAAGCCAAGATCGGGGCGAGCCAGGCGCTGCCGCCGGAAGAGGCGGAGCGGGTGCTGCTGGCCGCGGTGAGCAAATCGCCGAACGATCCCTTCCTCCATAGCGAATTGGCGAAAGTGTATGCCAAGCAGCCGGAAAAGGCCGCCCAGGCATCCGCGCAACTGACGGAAGCCAGCGCCCTCGATCCCGAAAACGCGCTGCTGCAATATCGGCTCGCGTCGAGTCTGCTTGGACAGGGCGACGTTGAAGGGGCCACCGCGGCGCTGCAACGCGCGCAAACGATGGAGCAGGCCAGCACGTACACCCAGGAGTCCGACGCAGCCCGCGCCGAGGCCCTTGCGGCCAGCGGCATCAGTTCGGAGACCGCACGCCTGTTGACCGCATTCACCACAGGGATGAATCAATACGTCGAGGTGATCCAACTCGGGCGCGAATTGCTGGACTACGGCCGCCAGTCGCAATCGACGGGCGATTGGGCGGGCGCGCAACAGACCTACCAGAGCGTGCAGTCCATGGGCGCCCAGGTCGCCGCGGGCAGCCCTCAATCCTCCGAACAACTCGCCGGTCTCGATCTCCAAGCCTCGGCCATCGACCTGATGCGCGAACTCTTCACGTCCACCGGCAACGCCGCCGGAGTGGCCACCGTCAACGCCCAAGAAACGGACCTCGTGTCCGCCTACAACCAGCTCGTCACCTTCTTCGAAACCGTCAACGCCTACTTCGCGTCAGGCGATTTCACCGACAACCTCCTGCGCCTCATCGCCGACTTCATCCTCCAGAACGGCGATATCAATCTGCTGGATTTCCTTTCCCAGGCGCATTAATAGGCGAATCCGGCAGGCGATGCCGTCACGGCCGGGTCGCGGTTTCGCAAAGACGCAAGGAAGGTAGCGCCTGTCACCTCGCCCCTCAGATTCTGAGATCACATTCTGCGATCTCAATGCTTCAGACCCCTGGTCGACAAGGTGTTCTGGTAAGGAGCGCACACATCTCGAAGGCGCTTGTCGAGGGCAATCGTTGGCAACCGCGGAATCGTGGGCATCGAAATGGGGTAGGATGACTGGGACGATCTTTAGTCATCAGGTGCGGCCTCCTCACTGGCGCATTCATTCAACCGCACATTAACGGAGACACAAACAGTCTGCGGTCTCTCGTAGAACTTTCGATCCTTCGCCGTTTTGACGGCAACGAGGACCGCCTCATAGAAATCCAAGGACAAAAAGAAGCGCCGTTGAATCCACAATCCTAACGGATACCTGAAAACGGCAAAAGCCACAAGATTTGCAAACAGGAGAGCGCAGCAAGAACGAGTTTCCAAATCGGCGATGATTGCCAATAGCGCGCTTAGTGTCAGTAGAACGACCCCAAACCCTTCCGCCACAATTATCATGGAACCGCATCGAGGCGAAACGACACAGTCCCGGTTCCCTGCTCGCAAAGCGTCCATAAGGGACGCAAAGGCGTCTTCCACATCATGCCTGGTCTTGACGCCGGAGAGGCGAAATCCGGAGGCCGAAGCTTGTCCACCCACTCTGCACTCACCGCCGTACTGTTTATTCAGGAAGAAGATCGTCCCATGTTCAAGCGCATGATTGCATCTTGTCAATTCCGTCCTCTGAAACCTCTCAAGAGCATTACCTAGGAGAGGGATATTCAGGAATAACAGCGCAATAACTGCCCATGGCCCCAAGACGACGAGGCTCAAGCCGCCTTCCAAAGTATGCCGGGCCAGAAGAAGGAGTGCCACGATGAAGAAGTACGACGCGAAGGAAACATAAGGCGTGAGAAATAGGCGCCGTAACCACACTCGGCCAAAGGTTCGGTAAGAACTCGTTCCCATAGTCCTCAATATAGATCTAATCAGATGGGACTTCAATACCTTCAATGAGATCAGGGGATTGCTTCGTCGGGCTGAAGCCCTCCTCGCAATGACACCACGCGCGTGTGAACAATACGAGGTCGTCTTTCAGTTCGAGATAGCGGAATGCGATCTGAACGTGTGAGGCGCGACCGGAGGCGGCCGAGCCTTCACGCGATTACGGGCTTTGTCTACCATGCGGCCACCTTCACCGGCAGCAACGGGTCTTGCCCTTCCTGGTACCCGGTGATGAGGTCGTCGCGGAACAACGCATAGATGGCGCAGCGGTCCGCGTCGATGATATGGTCCTCGCCTTTGGAGTAGACGGTTATCCCTCCCGCCGTAACGCGGAACGTGTGCGCAAGGTACTGCGACTTCGCTTCGGTGTCATGGCTGAACTCGATGCTTCCGGACTCGAGCAGGGCCTGGAGTTTCGACGTGAGCAGTACCTTGACGGGAAGCGGCGGCACGCCGATATCGGCCTGCGATAGCCACGCGGCCCTGCGTGAGAACACGACGGCAAACAGTCGCGCCGCCAACGCGGGGTTCTCGTCGGCAATCTGCTGGGCCACGGCCGCGCCGGGCCCGCCCGCGTCGACCGCGATAGCGGAGAGCGGGATGATGCCGTCGAGGAATTCGAGCACGCGAATCTGATCCGGGTACGTGACGCCGCGCAGGGACCATCGCGCCACGCGTTGCAGGTTGCGATGGTCGCCTTCGCGTCGTCGCCAGAGGACGATCTCGGTTGGCGACTCCGCGAAGCCGAGATCCATGCCGAGGACGAACTCTCCTTTCATGCGCCCGAAGTTCAGGTGCGCCATGGACGCGTCCAGGTTCATCATCAAGCCCTCGGCGCTTAAACGAAACACGCAGGGCGCGTCGGACTTCGACACGGCCGCGACGACCGCGTTGGCGTTGAAGACGCTGTTTTCCGGCGCGCCGTGGCGGCCCAGGACGTTGTGCAGATACCCGGCCGAGCGGCGGCCGCCGTAGAACGCGGCGAGTTCGTTGTCGCGCGCGGGAGTGAACGCCGGGTTGAGCGTGGAGGGCCAGTTGTACTGTTCGTAGTCGCGGCTCTGGCTGAAGTCGAAGAAGGCGTTGCGCCGCCCGTCCGGCACGCCATAGACCCAGCGTGCCCCGTTGGGGTTCAGGCCGGGAAGCAGCTCCCCCCACGCCTCGTCGCTCATTTGTTGGGCCTCGTCGACCACCTGGATATCGTTGTGCATGCCCTGGAAGTTGATTCCCCTCGGACCGGCGATGCGGCCGTGAAGGGTGAAGCCGTTCTTGAACCGCAGGTACCACGAGGGCGATTGCACCAGCTTCTCGAGGTTTCCGGCAAGCGGCCCGGTCTGGACGAACAGGTCCGCGACCGAGCGCATGATGGGCACGAGCGCGTTCTCCGACATGGTGGCGACGATCATGCTGCTGCGCGGCATGACCACGGACGCCCACCCGGCGAGAATGACAATCTCGCTGGTCTTGCCGACCTTGCGTCCATCGCAGTGGCACTTTCGCAGGGCGCGGCTCTCGAGACTCAGGCGCTGGTAGTCGTGCGGGTTCCAGGGGCGCCCGTGGGCATCGCGCACGAACTGGCTCGCAAAGGCGATCCGGCTTAGCATCCCGAGCGCGGCGATGCTTTCCTCGACGGATAGCCCGGCCTTCCGCAGCGCGCCACGGACCCGTGGGCGGTTCACATGGCCCGCTCTAGAGGTTCTCATCGGCGATCTCCTGCGGCGCGGCTACATTGGGCTGATCGTCCGCGCGATTGCCGACGAGGGCGCGTCCGGGCCGCGCTTGGCCCCCGCGGGTAAGCCGTGCGATGCCGAGGTCCTTGTTCCATGCCAGGTCGGGCATGCCGCGATCGCGAAACGACAGGAACGTCGCGGCGGGGCCTGTCGGAATCGGCGTGCCCGCCAGCCGCAGCGACTCCTGCAAATCGGCAATGCTCTTCCGCATCGCCAGGCGGGCCTTGAACAGGTCCTCTCGGTAGGCGTCGGCCGTCGCCCGTGGCTTCGGGTCCTGTGACCGCGCCGCTTCGCACAGGGCGCGAATGTACTCCCGTTCGAGCGCGGCGACGAGGCGGAGATGCGCCAGAACGTCATGAACGAGCACCGCCGTGAAGATGGTCGGCTCGGCCTTGTGTTGGGCGAGGGTGTCCTCGACGGTGTCGATGAAGAGGGCCTTCTCGATGTGAGGGGTGTCCGTCGCCGCCTTATTGTAGGCGTCGATGTCCCCGAGGATATCACTCAGCATGGGTTGCGTCCTTTCTCGTTGGGTTCGTGATGAGTTTCATGAGGGTCATCCGGCGTGGGCCGATGCGTTCCATTACGCTCCCTCCAGTTTCTTGATCGTTCCGGCGAGGTATCGCGCCGGGTCGGTTACAGTTCCTGCGTCCCTTTTCCGGGGGTCCCGGGCGCGCTCGATATAGTCGAGGGCCGCATAAACTTCTTCGGCCTGCCCAGAGGCGACCCGTTTCTTAATACGCTCTCGCCAACCTGGCTTATCGAAACTGCGCCCGCACACGGCGATGCACCTGCGCACGACGGCTTCGCCGAGGTGGCCTTTGCCGAGGGTCGTTTCGATTTCCTTGATGGCTTGCGAGACACCGCCTGCAATTCGTTCCTGCCCAAGTTCGTAATCTCCCTTCGTGTTTAAGCCGTCGACTGTCAATAGATCGATCGATGATCTTGATATTGATCTTGATATTGATCTTTGATCAGTGGCCTCTTTCGCCCCCGCAAACCCCGCATCGGGCTTACCCTCCGTTGCGGCTATCCCGTTGGCCTCACGGTACATCCGGCGGCAGTACACCCGTCCGTCCTCCGTGCATCCGAGGACTCCCTTTGCATGCAATTCGCACACCAAATGGCTGAGTCTTTGCGTACCTCGAACACCGCTTGTTACACCCAATTGGTCCCTGTAGTGTTCCACAGGCAACGGCAGAAGCCCTCGGGGATTCTGAAACCACATCAGCATCAACAGGTCCATCCAGAGTCCGCGCGCGGCCAGGCTGCACCTGCGCAGGTCCGGATTTCCCAACCAGTCGCCGGGAAACCAGAGCAGGGCCGGACGGGTATCGACCCGCTCAGTCCGTACCGGCTTTGAGGGCATGGACGCGCTCCGCGATGTTGCGGAATATCCAGTCCGGCATGGCAAGCTCGCGGCTGCGAGGGAAGAAATAGCGCATCCCTCGAATCTCGAAGCCGCGCGCGATGCGATCCCGGTAGACCATCGCGTTTCGCGCCGAACGAAACTCGCGGACCTTGCGCGAAAGCGAACGGAATATTACCCTGAAACGCAGGCTGCCCGACGGGCGCAGGATAGGACGCACCCCTCCATACTTGTTCAGCCTCTTGACGCAGTTATGCGACTGCGAGGTAACTTGTAGGTTTCTCGCGCGGCAGTCATAGGGGTTTCCGTCGATATGGTCAACCACGGTGTGGTGGTCCGTCCGTGTCCTGACCGCTAACGAGCACAGCTTGATGGATACATACGGGGCTTTTAGCAGGACGCGCACAGTCCCGAGCGCGGCCAGTTCGGCTACGCGCTTGTCGAGGAGAAATATGTCTGGCGGTCTGCCCTTGCTCTTCACGTGGAGTTCGACGTGGTTGCCCCGTGGTTTGAAAACGACTCGGGCGGTGCGTGGTGGGTTCATCGGTTTCCCCCTTGTATGCAAACCAGTTGATTCCGGTTTGTGCGTCATCACTATACACCGATACGGTGTACTTGTCAAGAAACAAATTACAGTGTATAATGAGGCAAGGAGGGTTCGCTATGGGAAGCAAGGATCGGGCGTTGTCGATACGATTGTCGGAGGAGCTTTACGCGGCCGTAAAGGCGTTCGGGGACGATACCGAGCGATCGGTTTCGGGCGCGGCAACGTGGCTCATCCGCGCCGGGCTCCACGCGCAGGATATGGAGAGCATCACGGCGCTGCGGAAGTCCGAGGAGGCAAGGCGGGCGCTCGGCGGCGTCCGAGGCACAACGAAGAAGACGCGTTGAATAGTTCCGGACTGAGCGAAAAACAGGGACTGACTCGCTTTTCGGCAGTTGGAAAAGCGTGTCTGTCCCTGCTTTTCGCGTGAATGTGATGATTCTCGCGGGGAGAGATTCTTCGCTATCGCTCAGAATGACAGTAGAAATAGCTAATGGGGGGTAGCGTCCCTCATTTTCCCTCATTTTCTCTTATGTTTCCTTTTTCTGGCAGCCCGGCGAAGCCCGGTTGTTGGCTCGCAGCGACACCTTGCGCGTGTGGACAATACCAGATTGTCTCTCATTTTCAGATCCCATTTTGTTATCTCAAATACATAGAGCTTGTTGCCTCGGCACCGCTGGTTGAGCAGAAGACGAGTTGCCAATAAATGATAGACAGACTACAATTGGCCATGCGCCTACAAGAACCTACACTTGATGGTGGAAGTAGGAGAGCTCACGGGCGCTCGTTGATACACATCCATTTTGCCGCCCGGAGAAAGTGAACGCCCATGTACTCCTACAAACCATTCAATTTGATAGAGTCTGCAACTTGCACTCCAGAACTGCGAGACGCATCAAAATCTTTCGAAGAAATGGTCTGGAAGAAGAAGCATGAACTTGATAAGCCTCTCTTTCACTATACAACTCTCGAAGGGCTAATGGGCATACTAGAGACCCGTTCTATTTGGCTATCTGAAATTAGATGCTTCAAGGACGCTCATGAATTTCAATATGGGATGTCCGTTATCTCGAAAGCCATTGACGAAGCCATTCAAGGCGAATCGGACCGGAGCGTGGTGAAGTTCCTGAAGCAGATTCCAGAAATGCTTGCGTTGCACGCAGACATTTACCACGTTTTTGTCGCATGCTTCTGTGAGGATGGCAGTCTCCTTAGCCAGTGGCGCGAATACGCAAACAACGGTGGCGGTTACGCATTGCAGCTCGAATTTTCGGGAGATACTTGCATGGCGCTAAGCCCAAAGCCGCTTGAGCCATACTACCAGCCGCGTCTCCTGAGGGTAATCTATAATCCCGAAGAACAAAGGGAGTGTTTAAGGGCCTATCTGGATCTTTTAAGTAAAGCGGCAGGAGCAGCATTTAGTGGATGGTGTCCTCGGAATGACGCCGAGTTCAGCCCAAGATCTGTTGAAGTGATTAATCCTTTGATGGATTTGCTGGTTTCGTTCAAACACGCGGCATATGAGGGAGAACTGGAGTGGAGGGTCGTCTACTTCAAGCTTCCCGATTGCAGGAATGATTGCGTACAATTCAAGACTGACAATAGCGTCCTGAAACCTTACTTACCAGGTTACGTCTTTGACAATACGCCTGATGGACTCATCTTCCCGTTAAAGCGAATCAATTTTGGCCCGGCTCTGGATGTCGTACACACGAAAGCAGCGACAGAACTCCTGCTCCTAAAGCACGCCAATAGTGAACACCCCATAAAGCTGGGGAGGCACATGCCGATCAGTGGAGCGGGTTTTGTCAGCCGCTAGCTTGCCTTACTCCTGTAGAAAAGTGTACAGGGCAAATCAGGGACAGACTACAGATCAACTTCACAATGGCGCTCCGCAACCCTATAGCAGCGCGTAGCGTGGGTGCAGCGAAGCGAAACCCGCCGATTCGCTATTCCTCATTTTCTCGCATCGGCAACGGCGAGTGTGATTCGCTCTCCGTGTGTCTCCGTGTGAAGAACATAGGACGCACACAGAGCCACGGAGATCACAGAGGAATCAGTACTCCGGGGGAGGGGTTGTGGTCAGCCTGGCGAGGGATGTCCGGGAGACGTAGGCGGCAAACCCGTGCGACGCGGACTTGGAATACGCTTCGGACGCGTGATACCGGGCGTATTCGCAATTGAAGACGACTAGGCCCGCGTCCTGATACCGCTTGAGGTACTCGAGATAGTACTCGGTCAGGAGCGGGTCGGTGGCTTCGTCGTAACTGTCGGGATCGTTCCAACTGTCGGCGGGTTCTCCGTCGAACCAGATGCCCTCCTGGGCGATGCCGTCTATCGTGTCCGTCAATTCGGGATGTCCCTCGATCAAGTTCGCGGCGTTCTGTTGGATGACGATGAAATCGGTCTTGCCGCGCTGGCGGGCGTAACCTCGAATCTCCTGGATGAGCGCGATCATCTCGACCGCGGGGTTCTTGCCGGCTGCCTGCGCGGCGGCGAACACCGCGTCGTTCTCGAAGCCCTCGACCCAATCGAGATACACGCCGTCGAAGTCGTCCTGAATGACTTCGTCGAGCGTGCTGTTGTAGGACTGACCGCTCGACGTGACGCCATAGAGGAGGATGTTCTTCCACGCGGCGTCCCAGTAGGCGACCGGGTAGTTGCCGCTCCAGCCGTCGGGGTCGCTTTCGAGAATGAAGGACGGCCAGTCGGCGGGACGCGGCTCGCCCGAGGGCCAATCCTTGGACCACGACCAGTACCAGCGCCAGTCTTCGGCTTCGCCGACGTTGACGTAGGCCAGGACGCGCTTGCGGTGCGTGCCGTCGTTGCCCGGCGAGTCTTTCAGTTTCCTGACCATGGCGGCCGTGTCGAATTGCGCCGTCTCTTCGGAAGAGGTATCGGTGCGCGTCGGTTCGAGGACGAGCAGGTCGTAGCCCGAATCCACGAGCGCATCCACGGCGCCCGCAGCGTCGATCCCCTGAAGCTGGTACGCCCAGAACTTGACCTCGTTCAAGGGCAGCGGATCCGTCAGCGGGAGGCTGGGACATCCCGCGATCGAGAGGATTGCCAGGGCCAGCCATGCGCACCACGATGCGTGTTTCATACGAACCACCCCTCCGGCCGCGCGTTCGATTCGGAGCGTTACGCGCTATTATCGCTCAATCTCGCCCCCGGCCACCACACTTTCCTCACCGTCGTAGAGCACGAGGTGCTGGCCGGGCGCTGGAGCCAGCACGGGACGGTCGAACTGGACCTCGACGCCGCCCTCAGCGCCGATCCGCGTGATGACGCAAGACTCCGGTTCGCCGACGGAACGAACCTTGCCGTACAACCGCGCGCCCTCGACGAACGCTTCCGGAAGGAGCACGTTCGCCTTGTTCGTTCGGACTTCGGTACAGAGGGCGTCCTCGCGCGCGCCGACAATCACGGCGTTCTCTTCGGGCACGATTCGGACGACGTAGAGCCGGTCGTTGCTCGCCACGCCGAGACCGCGCCGCTGTCCGACAGTGTAGTTCTGAATACCGGAGTGTTCGCCCAAACGATTCCCCGCGACGTCGTAGATCGGCCCCGGACGCGCCGGAAGGTCGCCGAGGATCCCGCGATAATCGCCCTCGCCCGCAAAGCAGAGTTCCATGCTGTCCGGTTTCGCCGCGACATGAAGACCGCGCGCGGACGCGATGCGGCGGACCTCGGTCTTTTCGAGACCGCCCAACGGGAAGTGCATGAAGGGGAGCCGCTCGCGCGCGATCCCATAAAGGAAATAGCTTTGATCTCGCGTCTTGTCCAGCGCGCGTTTGAGGGCAAACGCAGGCTGCTCCCCTCCCACGCCGGCGACCGTCTCGCATCGCGCATAGTGCCCGGTGGCCAGATGCTCGATGCCGAGTTCGCGCCGGACTACGTCCCACACGAGGTCGAACTTCAAGTACGTATTGCAATCGACGCACGGGCTTGGCGTCCTGCCCTCAAAATACGCCTTGCGGAACGGTTCGACGACGCACGCGCGGAACGTGGATTCCGTATCCACGAAATAATGCGCGACGCACAGATCGCGGCAGACGAACGCCGCGCCGGTCCCGCAGCACGGACGCCGGGCCGAGCACCCTTCGACAACCGGAATCTTCATCGTAATCCCGATGACGTCCCATCCGGCGTCGCGGAGGAGCATCGCCGTAACGCTGCTGTCCACGCCGCCGCTCATCAGCACGCCGATGGGCATACCCTTTCGGTCGCCCGGCTGCGCGTCAAACGTGGCAGGCAACAAGGCCGGCCGCAAATCGCTATCCGTATCCATCGGATGGAATCCTACATGGGCCGCAGCGGCACGGCAAGCTCTTTTCGCTTGCGAAATAGCGGCCGCGATACTATCATGGAGATGGAGGGAGAGGCTGGGACTCACGTAACAGCCGAATGACAGGGCCATTCGTGGAGTGCCGCGCGCCGCGAAAGCCCCCGAGACAGGCGCGGCAAAACGCAGTAGGGTAGGATTGTCCAAAGGAGATAGCCATGAACGCGAAGTCCAGAGGATTCACACTCATCGAACTGCTGGTCGTAATTGCCATTATCGGAATTCTTGCAGCGATCTTGCTGCCGGCGCTTGCGCGTGCTCGTGAATCCGCACGCCGCGCAAGCTGCGCCAACAATCTCAAACAATTCGGGTTGATCTTCAAAATGTACTCGGGCGAGTCGAAGGGCCAGAAGTTTCCGCCGGTGGCGTTCCTATTGCCCAATCTGATGAACCCCGGGAACGCCCTGCCGGACGGGTCGTTCTCGCCCGCAGCCCGCTGCATCTATCCCGAGTACCTGACCGACCCCAAGATTTTCGAATGCCCGTCGGACCAGGCTGAGGTGGACGTCATGACGTATGACGGCGACGGCCATAACGATTCGTTTGTCGACCAGAACGGCGTCGTCCAGATAAGCCTGATGGAGCGCGAAGGCGATGCCTCCTATGTGTATCTTGGGTGGGCCATCATGGACAATGCCTGGCTGACCGATGGCAGCCCGGACATCTCGAACGGCGTGTATGCCATCCTGGCGCAATTCGGCACGTTTATCGGTGTGCTCGGCGGGAGCGTGCAGAGCGACGAAGATCACACCATCGACCCGCATCCGAACCCTGCCGTCGGCAAGGTAACACTGTACCGGCTCCGCGAGGGCATCGAGCGCTTCTTCATTACCGACATCAACAATCCGGCAGCCACCGCAAAGGCGCAGTCCGAAATCGCCGTCATGTGGGACGAGGTCTCGATAAGCCCCAGCGCGTTCAACCACGTGCCCGGCGGGAGCAACGTGCTGTACATGGACGGCCACGTCTCGTTCGACAAGTATCCGAGCGACAATTTCCCGGTTTCTCCGGAGTGTGCGTGGATCTTCCAGCGCGGCGCGGAAATGCTGTAGGCGAAAACCCAAGTGGCCGAAACAGCCGTGGAGAAGAAGGCTCGGATACGGGCGTGCTGTCTCCAAGCGCGGCGCGCCATGACTCCCCAAGAAGTAACGCATCGAAGCAAGCTGGCCGTTGGCCTTCTTGCTTCGATGCCCTGTTTTCACAGGTCGTTGCTTTTCCTTAGCTACGTTTCCTCGAAAGACAACGAGGTCGACACACACACGCTCATCCGCGATCTGCTGGCGCGAAGAGCAACAGTGCTCGTGCCAGTCACCCAGCCTGGCCGCGTGCTTGTATGGAGCCAGTTGCACGAACTGGAGGACCTTGCGCCCGGCCGCTTCGGCATCCTGGAACCCAAACAGGAATGCCTGCGCCTCGTCCCACCGCCGAAGGGCGGCGTAGTGATTGTACCGGGCGTCGTTTTCAGCACGGACTGCAGGCGGATCGGGTACGGCGGCGGCTACTTCGACCGCTTCCTCGCGCAATACGAAGGCACGTCGATCGGTCTCGCCTTCGATTGCCAGATCGCCGACGATTGGGTCTCGGAGCCGCACGATATTCCGGTAGACTTCGTGGTAACGGAATCGCAACTGTTCACTCTGCCCACGCCAAGAACGCGAGCCTGACAATGCAGCGCCGGGGACAGCCATTCCATTTCGGGTTCGCGGACACGTTGCTGGCAGAGGCCGGCGGCGCTCCGCTGGACGCGTTGCATCGCGATGTGGATGCAATCCTCGATTGCTGCGATGCCGCGGTTCCGATTGCGGAACGGCTCGGCGTCGCGCCGCCTCGCCCCCACATCGCCGGGTTTTCATACACGCACCTGTCGACGCTCGGTGCGCCGATTGTGTTTGCCCAAGGTTCCGAACCGAATGTCATGCCGATACTCCACGAGCCTGCATCCGTTGATGGACTGAAGGAACCAGATGAGTACCTCACATGCGGTGTCGCCCCGCAACGCATCGCGGTCATGCGCGAGTTGCGCGCGCGAAGGCCGGACGCCGCCATGGGCCTCGACCACGCGGAAGGCCCGATAACCACCGCGGCGCTGCTCACGGGACCGGACTTCTTCGTGTTGCCCTACCTCGATCCCGAACGCGCGCATCGTTTGCTTGCCTTCGTCGTACAAAGCTGCGTCAATTACAACCGCGCCGTCGCGGCGTATTTCGGCGAATCTTCGGGGCCGCGTCCCGTCGGTTTGGCCGACGATTTCGCCGGCATGTTCGCCCCGGAAATCTTCGCGGAGTTCGTCGTACCCTATTGGGAGGCCTACTACCGCGAACAGCAGGCAACGACGCGCAGCCTCCATAGCGAGCTTCTCCGAAAGGAACACCTTCCTTTCCTCAGCGATCTTGGCATCGCGGTGTTCGATCCGTCGGCCGATCAATACGTCGATTCCGAACTCCTGCGCGCTCATTGCCCCGTGCCGTTCACGGCGCGCATCCAAGCGTGGGATATTCGCGACAAAAGCGAGGCCGAGCTTTGCGCGTTGTATCGCCGCGTGGCCGCATGCGAACCGGAGACGATCTCGTTCTACATTGCGCGGCTCGAGGACGAATCGAAGATCCGTGCCCTACTCGAAGTGGCACGCGAACTGGAGTGATTCATTACGTTCTGGGTGTAATCACGGGCTTTGTGATATCGACGACTTGCACCGTGCGCGTGACGCGTGCGGCCTGATTTCCAGCGCTGTCGCTGACATCGTAGGACAGCGCATAGGCCCCCAAGTGCGCCGAATCCACCACGCCGCTCTTGACAATGCGCGCGGTAATATCGCCGTCTTTGTCGTCGGCGGCCATGACGCCCGGGTCGGCAAACGCGGTTCCGACTTCGAGGGTCATGGCAGGCTGGCCTAATAACGAGATAACCGGAGGCGTCGTATCTGTTCCCGCCTGCGACGCGACGGTCTCATACGCGCCGATATCGGGCGCGGAACCTTGCGCAATGCTCACGCCGTCGCGGTCAGTCGATAGACCAACAGCCACGCCCGCATCGATGCACGGCGATGACGCTTGCAGGTGGAAGTTCGCTTTCGATACGTCGGCCAGCAGGGGATCGGCATTGATGGAATGCGCATCGAACCCGGTCGCGTTCCGGTAGGTCGTCCAGTTGGTGTACATGGTGTACTTGCTTCCGTCGACCGAGGATTCGGCAAAGGTACTCGTCGCCGGATACCAGCAGTTGAAATCGATGGTCTTGGCGCTCATCCCCCGGACCACCGCCACCAGCAGACCACTCGACACGCCCGTATTGAGGCCGATGTTGTTCTTGAGCGTGACCGCGCCGTCCGTGCACAGGTAGTAATTGGCGTTCTTCGAGTTCACGACAACGTTGTTGTACACCTCGATGTCGGTCGCGTACATGTCGACTTGGATGCCGCAATCGGACATATTGGCCACGACATTGTGATGAACTTTCGTGCGCGACAGTCCGGGCGCGTTGCCGAGTCCCACGAAGATGCCGTTGATCGCGACGGGCGATACGAATCCCGGAGAGAGGTACGTGTAGTTGTAGCGAATCACGTTATCCTGGGCGGGACGCGTCCCCGTCACGCCGCCTTTCATGTCAATGGTGTGATGGTGGCAATCGTACGATTCGTTCCACTCGATAACGGTGTTGGCGCATTCGAGGACGTTGATGTTGTTGGCGCCTGCTTGATACAGGCGGCAGTGGCTCACCAGGTGCCCCGTGCCTCCGGCGAGATAGAAGTTGTTCTTGTCGTTGCCGTCCACCTTGCCATTGTGATGCGCGACGACGTTGCGGATAGTCCAGTGATGGTTGTCCACGTCGACGATCAAGTTCTTGTGATTGGCGTTCTTAAGTTCGAGATCCTGGACGACGATGTAGTTCGCGCCGCACTGGTACACGCCCCAGATGCAGTAGTCGCGCGCCGCCACTTCCACGCCCGAGGACGCATAGAGGGTATCGGGATTCTGGGTGGCGTACACGTACAATGTGTTCGAAGCCCAATACCATGCCTTGGCGCCGGCCAGTTCGGAAACGGCGCTCTTCATGTCGCCACGTTCGCCGTCGAAATACACGACTTCCGGGTTGGAGGCGTAACTCGTCGCCGTAAAGGCCAGAGACGCCTTCCATATATTGCCGCCCTGCAGTGTCCATCCCGTCACGCGATTCGAGCCGGAGATCACCGGGTCGTTGCCGATGCCGTAGGCGCCAAACGTAATCGGCGCGTCCGCGGTCCCTGAACTGTGCTTGCCGTTGCTCGGATCGAACACGAGCAGCGTCTCGCGCCACGTCGCTCCGCGCTTGAACAGGATCGAGTCGCCTGCCGCAAACCCGGAAACACGCCCCTGCGTGTTGACCTTGGCGAGGGTCTTCCATGCCTGGGCCTCGGAGGTGCCCGCCAGCGCGTCGTTCCCGGCGTTGGCGTCGACATAGTACGTGGTTGCGGCCGCTTGCAGGCTTATGACGACTACCAGAGCGGCGAGCCACGGCAGGCCACTCCGACCAGAACACGTTGACACCGATTTCATGGCGAAGTCCTCCAACGATTCTCTGCGGAAAGTCTGCAAACACCATACCGGCGCGAAACGCTGCCGCATTCATCGGTAACATGTTGGCCTGCCAAGATCATTGGCTGCGGGCATCCGGATCTGCGAAACAAGGCGCCAAATTCCTGTCAGATTGACGAGCGAGCGCTTCGCCTGATGGCCGCCAAGGGGTCTTCCACCCAGCGCCGCATGGCCGCGCCGTACAGCACCGAAACCGCAAGTACGACCGCGGCGCGCGACCACTTGCCGCTCGACGGCAACAGACTGCCCGCGATGAAGAGGATCACGTAGTGAACCAGGTACACGGAGTAGGAAATCGAACCGAGATAGCGGACGGGCGCCCATTCGAGCCAGCGAAACCACGGGCGGTCCGAGTCGGCGATAGCAAGATAGACTACAATAAGGAGGGCGGCGCTGTGCAACGTGTAGCGCACGGTCTCTCGCCAGGCCTGCGTGTTGTTCACCGACGCGATGAACAGCAGCAGGATGGCCGCCGCGAACAGGCCGGACTTCGTTCGCGTGCGGAGCGAAGGCTCTCCGTCCAGCATGGGATTGTGCCACAGCGCAAGCACGCATCCGATGAGGATCGCGTCGAACCGCGTATCCGTGCCGATGTAGGTGCGCATTTCGTCGGCCGCGTGCATGCCGTAGACAAGCGCTATGCGCCACAGGAGCGCGGCGGCGCACAAGGCGCTGAATGCCAGCGCGATCCTGCGCAACGGCCAACGGCGCATCAGAAACAACAGTAGTACGGGAAAGATCAGGTAAAACTGTTCCTGAATGGCCACGTACCAGTAGATCGACGTGCCTTCGGGCATGCCCGTGTTGGTGAACGCGATCTGCCAGTAGTTGTTCAGGCAGAGCGCCTGGCTTAGGAGCGGCGGGACGTGGACCTCGCCGGGAATGAGCCCGCAACACCACGCCGCCACGGCAAACGCGAGCGTCAGATACATCGGAGGCAGGATGCGCAATGCGCGGCGCCGGTAAAACTCTTTCAAGCGAAGCGTGCCGCTCCGCGCGTACTCGCGCCGGAACAGCGTAGTGACGAGATAACCGCTGATCAGGAAGAAAGCGCTCACGGCGATGGTGCCCGGCATGATCCGAGGCAGGCGACAATGCGATCCCATGACAATCAGTACGGCGAGCGCGCGAATTCCGTCCAGCGACGGTACGCGAAAGGGTGTGCGTGGTTTCGATTCGTCCTGCATGCGAGGTTCCTTGCCGCGATCAGAGTCCGAGGTAGTCCTTGGCAAAACGCTTCCCGAAGATGCGCCGCATGGCGGCTATGCCTAACAGACATGCAACGACGACTCCCACCACCATGACAAGCTGATAGGCGGGCTGGAAAGCGTACAACGCGTGGACGCGCATAAGTCCGCGGTCCACAATCCGAATCAAGAACATGTGGGTGAAGTATATACCGAAAGCGCAGTCGCTCAACACGTGCAGAAACGAAGGCCAGGCCTTATCGCGTAGTTTGAACAGCAACAGGACCACGAACGCGGAATAGGCCATGCAAGGAAACCGAACGGTCGACGTCGCAAACTCGACATGCCCGAAATGCGCGGCAATCAACGATTCGGCCCACGCGGCGAAGTAGCACACCAGCACCCCCATCGCCAGCCATTGCGGTCTTATCCGAGACAACACGGCGGGGTAACTCCGCAGGTACACACCCAGAAAGAAAAACGTGAACCATGCGAGAAACGGCACGTTGTAGAACATGTAGACGGGCAGGCCAAGGTACGAATCCGCAGTCAGAACTCGGAGACGGATCACATAGACCAACGCGATGTAGGCCAGGTGGAGCGGGACCAGAATATGGAAGGCATAGCGCGTGTTCGCGAGTTTCTGGCAGACCGGCATGAGCAGGTAACACTGCATCAAGAGCACGATGAAGTAATAAGGGCCGTCCACGCCGCCGATGGCTAACCTAAGCAGGAAATCCGGAACGGAGAAGGGCCGCCCGAGCGCACCGTAGACCGCGGTAAACACGACGGACCAAATCAGGTAGGGAATCAGAACGCGCGCAAGGCGTTTCCTCAAGAAGGCGGCGTATTGGGCCTTCGACTCGATCAGGACCGCGCCGAGCAGATATCCGGAAATCGCCAGGAACACAGCATTCGCGCACGAGGAGACCTCACGCCCCAGGAGCGACACGTAGAAATTCCACGTGCCGTGTTCCGCGCCTGCGAAACGAAAGCCGATGACTTGGGCGTGTCCCATAACGACCAGGAGGATTGCCAATCCCCGATAGGCCTCGATGGCCGGATCACGTTTTCGGGAAATCGCCGATACTTCGGGGGGCACGCTCATGCTGTTGTCCTGCTCCTGATTACAGGGTATGTATTCTGGCGGCCTATGACGGCGAAATCAACCTGAAGTTGACCATTCGCAGCCCGCGCCGTGGACCAAATGGATGAAGCGGACATGGCGCTTATGGGCTCACAAGGAAGGCATGGCTTGGCCTGCGTGTTCAGAGGGTTCATCGCGTATTGGGCGGCTCCAGTTGCGACACAACTTCGTAGAGCTTAGCCGAGCTTAGTTCGTGAACTTTCACGCTCCAGTGCGGATCGAATGGCAGACGGCGCTCGTCCGGATTTAGCGGCGCGACCGCGTCGTACAAATCGCAGTAGCGAAGACTGGAGCCGTTGTCGAGTTTCCGCAGGTGCTCCCTGATATCGGCGCATGTCGGCGCCGAGGTCTGGATAATCAGCACGCCGCGCGGATTGAACGCCAGAAAGGCATCGTGAAACGACCGCAGGCGCGCGAGCGTTCTATCCCAATAATCCGCGCGAATGGTCGTCGCATCCGCAGCCTCCAGCCCTGCACTCTTGGCGATGTCGCCGACCAGCGATTGCCCGAGTCCCGCTTTGGGGTCGTGTCCGGCAACCCAGGCCCTTCGGCGTATGAAACGATAGAGTTGGGAGTGGCGGCGGATGAACTCTTTTCCCCAGAAAGGCACCCGGCTGTACGTCACCCCGTGCAAGAGAAGGAACGCATCATCGGAGGGATCGTTCTCGCAAAAGGTGAGGACGATAATGTCCGGACGAAGGCTCGCGAAGTTATCCTCGGCGAACTGGGTCATGGCCAGCGTGCCCCAGCCATCCACGCCCGCGTTGATGAACCGAAAGTCACGGCCTTGCGCAGCGCATAGCGCGGCCAGCCGTTTGTCGAAACGCTCGCCGACTTGCACACCGTAGCCGAAGGTGAAGGAATCGCCCAAGAACAGAATCGTCTTCTGGCCTTCTTTATAGGGCGCCACCTCGTCGTCGCGGAATCCGAGCGCGTTGGTGACGACATCCATGACGTACGCGCTGTCGGGGAAGCGGTAGGCTTGATGAAAATGCGGTTTGGCCCTGTGCCCGTATCGCGCGTCCGCCATAAGCCAATCCGGATCCTCCGGCTGAGGCATGAACACGCGCACCCCCACCTCCAGTATCGATACGCCCGCCGCGCACGAAAGCGCCAGCAGCGCGAGAGCCGGCAGCACGCGGCGCAGCCTGCGAAGTAGTAGCATGTGACATTGCACCTTAGCGTTGGACGGATTCGAAGCGCTGCCCTCCGAGGGTTTCGAGTGTGGCGTTCATCCAACGGAATCGCCGTCTTCGTAGCGCTTCCCTTGTCGTTACTACTCCTTCACTCGCAGGAGAACGTATCGCGCCCGCCACCCTTCCATAGTCGCTGCCTTCCTAGACCAGAGAACATCGCAGGCCCCAACTGCATTCCGATAGAGTGATCGGGCAGCCGCACGGTCGGCCAGGAGAGAGTAACATGAGCATGACGGCAGAACAAAGGGATGGGTCTTCAAGAAGGGCAACGACCACTTAGAAACTACAACGGTGTTGACCGTGCCAGATGCTCAGGCTTTCCCTTCTGAACGTGCAGCACACGGTCTTGCCGTTTCGAATATCGAGGGCCATGGGATGGCGGGCCAAGTCGACGATGAGACGAAAGCCCACGTCCACAATACAAAGAGCGCGCCCTCCCGTCTCGATGACCTGTGTTACGAGGCCCATCAGTTGGTTAATGTCGGCCCCGTGGCCGCCCGCGCATAGAGCGGGACTCGGGGTTTCGGCGAGCGTAATGTCGGCGGAGTTCAGCAAGGCGGTGAGCTCCGTTCCCGCGGGACGGGGCATGAAGGGAACCTTCACCAAGGGCATGCGCTGAAGATGGCCGCCTCGGCTCTGTTGACGGATCTCAGGCAGCGGCCGGCAATACGTGACTCCGTGCGACTCGTCGGACCATTCAATGGCCATCTGCATCCGGCTCGCCGCTCCGGCGGATGCAAGAACGGGAAAGACGGAAGGGCAATCGAGAAGATCGAGATAGCTTCCGCGCCCCAACACAGAGCCGCGCTTGAGGACAAGCAGGTGATCGGTCAGCGCCAGGACGGATTCGATTGCGTGGCTCACCAGGAATGCGCCAGCGCCCAGCGTTTGCGCGAACCAACGGATTAGGGCAATCGCCCGGCGTTTCCGTTCGCCGTCGATCCCGGTAAACGGTTCGTCCAAGAGCAACAGACGCGGGCGCGACAACAGCGCTCGCCCCAACGCAACGCATCGTCCCTCGCCCCCGGAAAGCCTGTGGGCGTGCTTCTTGAGCAACGGCGCCAGTTCCAACTGGTCCACCACTCGCTCGAACAATGACGCGGCATCGCCGCTCTGCCGCATTCCGTAGCGCAGGTTCTGTTCGACGTTGAGATGAGGAAAGAGCCGGTTCTCTTGAAACACGATGCCGACACCGCGCCGGTGCGCAGGAACGCAGACCCCTCTGCTGGAATCGGCGAGCAACGCATCTCCGGCCAGAATACGGCCGGTCCCTTTTTCGAGGCCGGCAATCAGACGCAACAACGTCGTCTTGCCGGAACCTGAGGGACCGAAGAGGCCGGTGATCCCCTGCTGGAACGCGCCTCGCACATCCAGCGCGAAACCGTCGCGGCGGAAGTGGATGTCCAGGTCAAGCATCGGCAGGCTCCGATGTATTGGCTATGCGGCGTTTGAACCGTGCGTCCAAGTATTGGCTCGCGGCAACCGCGGCAAGCGAAACCGCTACGGACAGCATAGCCAGGCGGAATACGGCGCTGTCGGCGCCGGGTATTTGCAATTGCGAAAAGACCGCCAGTGGCAAGGTCTGCGTTTCGGATTGAATGTTGCCCGCGAAAGTGATGGTCGCCCCGAACTCGCCGAGGCTGCGCGCAAACGCGAGCGCCGCGCCCGCTAGAATCCCCGGCGCGGCCAAGGGCAAGGTAACGGTCAAGAGGCATCGCATCGGCGCCACGCCCAGCGTACGCGCGACCTCTTCGATGTTGCCGTCGACCATCTCGATGGCCACTTTGACGGACCGCACCATCAACGGAAAGGCCATTACTGTAGAGGCCACCGCGGCTCCTTGCCAGGTAAATGCCAGTTGCAGACCAAAGGCGCTGTAGAGCCACCGGCCCAGCACCCCATTCCTGCCAAGCAGAAAGAGAAGCAGACATCCGGTCACGACAGGCGGCAGCACCATCGGCAAGTGCACGACGGCCTCGAGGACGCTCTTGCCGGGAAACCGTTTTCGCGCCAACACCCATCCGCAGGCCACGCCCGGAACGAGCACGATCGCGACGCAACACAGGCCGACCTTGACGGATAGCCAAAGGGCAAGCGTCTCGCTCGAACTCAGTCGTAGGTAATCCATCATTTTCCTTCGGTGATCGGCGTGAAACCGTGTTGCTTCAGCATCTCTCGCCCGCCTTCGCTCTTCATGAGGGCGACAAAGCCTTCCGCGCCTTTCTTGGCGCCTTTGCATCGGGCCGCGGCATAGATAATGGGCTGATGCGACGCCTCTGGAAACTCGCAGACCACCTTGACGCGCGGCTCGACCATGGCGTCGGTCCTGTACACAATCCCGGCGTTGGTTTCTCCCGTGGCCACAATCCGCAAGACCGACCGAACGTCCGGCATGGGCGCAAGGCGCAACTTCATCGTCTCCCAGCATTGCATCCACTCGAGGGCTTGCTTGGCATACTTGCCCACAGGCACGGAATCGGGTTCGCCCACCGCGAGACGCCCTTTGACAACGCGGCCCAGGTCGGCGCCCGGCGACGCGACGAACGCGATCGGTTCGTCGACCGGCGCGACGAGCGCCAGCACATTCCTCGCGAACTCGAACGTGGAATCCTTGAGCAACAGACCCTTCTTGTCGAGATAGTCCGTCCATGCCGGATCGGCCGAGATGAACACGTCGGCAGCTGCCCCGGCTTCGACCTGCCGTGCGAGGATCGCGCTCGAGTTGAACGAGCACTTCGCTTTGACGTGGGCCGTGCGTTCGTACTCCGCGGCCCATGCCGTGACCACCTCCGTCAAACTGGCGGCGGAGAAGATGGTAATTGCGCCGCCCTCGACATCCCCCGCCTTCTCTGGCGTTCCCGAGGCGGCCGCGCTGAGCACAACGAGCAGCAGCGCCATGGCTAATCGGCCGATCAGAAGGCATGGTTTCATCGCGCGCCTCCCTGGCACGCGTCCCGAGCCGACGCACCAAAACGCAACGCCTCGATTTCCTCCGCGCGGAGGTTCCTCTTGGCGAGCGAACTTGTTTCGCGGACGCGCTCGATCAGCGCGGGTATCTCCCGTGTGTCGAGGGCAACGCCGCGGCCGCGCATCACATGAACCAGGGCGGCCTTCCCCGTGTGCTTGCCGATGACGATCCCGGAAGCCTTGTTCCCGAAGGTCTCCGGATCGAAAGGTTGATAGGCGCGCGGGTCGGCGAGCATGCCCCGGCAATGAATGCCCGATTCCTGGAGCGCGACGGCAGCCCCGACAATAGGCTTGTTGGACGGGATCGGTTTCCGGGAGGCGCGCGCGACATAGCGGCAGAGATCCGCGATTCGCGCCAGATCGATGCCCATGTCCAGCCCCAAACGGATTGTGCAGGCGGCGACGATTTCCTCCAGCGCCGTGTTTCCGGCACGTTCGCCGAGACCGTTCACCGTGACGTCGATACTGTCGGCCCCGGCTTCGATCGCGGCAAGCGCGTTGGCGGCCGCCATGCCCAAGTCGTTATGGCCGTGAAAGCCTATCTCGATGCCGGGCACGGCCTCCTTCAGACGCCGTAGCACCGTTTGAACATCCGAGGGCGTCCAAATACCGACGGTATCGGCGAGGCGGACGCGATGGGCGCCAGCATCCCGGGCCAGCACAGCGAGTTGCAGAAGGAACGGGAACTTCGCGCGGGAGGCGTCCTGCAAGCCCACCGAAACGTAGTTGAACTGGCAGAGCGCGTAGGTCACGCAGCGGGCCAGACTCTCGCGCACCCAGGCCACGCTCTTGCCGAAGGCCGCAATATGCACGTCCGACGCGGGCAAGGAAATGTGCGCGGCATCCACGCCCGTCGACGCCGCAAGGCGCAGGTCCGACTCGATGGCCCTGCACCACGCTGTCAGCCGCGGCCCAAGCTTCATCGAAACGATGGCGCGCATCGACGCAATTTCACGCGCGCCCATGGCGGGCGAACCGATCTCGATTTCGGGGGCGCCCAACTGCGCGAGGCGTGCCGCGATTTCACAACGTTCCGCATCCGTGAAGGCCACCCCCGCGGCCTGCTCGCCATCGCGCAACGTAGTGTCCACTATCCAGGGCGATGTTCGCATCAGGCATGTCCTCTAGGACTCGGGGATACTGCCCGACTCGATTCCATCGAGAATGGCGTCGATCTTGTCCGGGGTCACTTCGCCATACCAGATGCCCTGCGGATACAGCACCATGGCCGGACCTCTTTCGCACAGCTTCAGACACCCCGCGCTGCTCACCATGACATCGAGACTGCGGTCTCCGGCCTCTTCTTCGAGATAGCGCATCAGTTCGATGGCGCCTTTCTTATGACAGACGCCCTGCGGTTCTTTGCCCGCGCGAAAACTGGCGCATACGAAGAAATGATATTGGGGCTTCTCCATCTCGACTTCCTTTCCTGCTTCGTTTCAACCTCATTCAACACGCCCGACGGTTCCGATCGTTGTCCGTCAGGAACAGCCCTGCCCGTTTCCCATACAGTCGACGCCGCACCGGCGCGGACGCGGCGCGAAACGGATTTCGCCGCCTTGATAGATCGTTTCGAGGACCCGCTCGATCACGCCTTCGGCCTCGACGACCCGTATCCCGTTCTCGGTCAGAATGCGGCGCGGCTTCTGCCCCACGCCGCTTACGACGACCGCCCGGCAATCCTTCAACGTCTCCGCCAGCGCCAGCCAGCGGGCGTCGCCGCTGCCGGCCTCAGGCGTTTCGCGCGTATCGACCACCGCGAAGCTCTCCTGCTCGCGGCCGAAGATCCACAGATGGCTTGCCTCGCCCATGTGCTGATTGACGAGCACGCCCTCCATGCTGCCGACGGCCACATACGGGCGTTCGTCGTTCGGGCGGAGGGGCAGTTCGGCGCAAGCCCGCAGCAATTCGAGGTTCCCTTCCTCCTGCGCTTGTCCCAGAAGGCCGACCGCATCGGCGCGGCAACGCGTGCAGTGTTCCAACTGCGGCACATACTGAGCGCACGCGGCGCGAACCGCGGCAAGCTGGCCGCGGTCGGGAGCGGGCAGATCGGCAAAAGGCGTGTCCTTGACTCCGTACAAGGGCACGACGTTCATGAAATCGACACCCAGGCTTCCTATCTCTTCCGCGATCTTCTCGACGTGCGTATCGTTGATACCAGGAAGGAAGATGGTGTTTACCTTGACCGTGATGCCCTCGGCCTTCAACCGGGCCAGCGCCGCCATCTGGCGGCCCAGGATGAACCCCGCCGCCGGCGTGCCGCGCAACACTCGTTTTCCGTCGCGCGCCCACGCGTAGACGCGCTCCCCAATCGCCGGCGACACGGCGTTGACGGTCACGGTCACGTGGCCCACCCGCAACTGGGCGAGTTCCTCAATATGTGGAAGGAGGTCCACGCCGTTGGTCGCCACGCAGAGCAGGATGTCCGGGTACTTTGCGCGGACAAGCCGCAACGTTTCCATGGTTTCGCGCGCATTGGCGAACGGATCGCCCGGTCCGGCAATCCCCACGACGTTGATCTTCGGGTCCTTCTCGACAATTTTCTCCAGGTAAGCGAGAGCCTGATGCGGCGACAGAATCCCGCTGGTAACTCCGGGGCGGCTCTCGTTGACGCAATCGCAGTCGCGGTTGCAGAAGTTGCATTGGACATTGCATGCGGGCGCGACAGGAAGGTGCACGCGGCCGCAACTCGCCCGAACTTTGGGGTTGAAACACGGATGATGGTCGAGGTCATTCATACGCCCGGCTCCTACTTACATGTGTTGATATCCCACGGGTGAGCGTTCTTGCCTGGCCCGCAGAATCGCATTGACCACGCGGTCAAGTAATTGTTGAGTGCCTTCGTATCCCACGTGCAGCGTGCGTTGCGCTCCGATGCGATCGTGAATGGGGAACCCCACGCGCACGAGGGGAATGTTGAGTTCGCGGCTCATCGCATATCCGTGGCTGTCGCCGATCAGGAGTTCCGGTTCCAGTTCGCGAATGCGTTCCTCGATACGCGCAAAATCGGCGTTCTCGAGATAACACGCGCCGTCCAACCGCACCGCGCCCCCTTCTTCGGCGCGAAACCGTCCGCCGGTCGCGCATAGAACAGGACACGCCCCGGTTTCCGCGAGGAAGTGCGCCAGCCCCGCGACAAGAGCCTCTTCTCCGTACAACGCAATCCGTACCCCAAAGAGATACTTGTGCGCATCCACATAGGTGTCGATAAGGCGTCCGCGGACCTGGCGGTGCATGTCCGGAACAGGGCGGCCGGAGCGCTCGCTCAACAGCCCGAAGAAGGCGTCGGTCGCGTCGACGCCGATAGGAAGCCTTATCTCCGCATGCGGCACGCCAAACCGTTCCTGAAGAAGCCGGCCCGCCGACGTCTGAACGGCCGTTTCCATGCCAAGCGTCAGCGCGAAGGCCGCATTGCCGAGGCCGCGAATGCTGTCGATAGGCGTGCCGCCCATCGGAACGGGCGCGTAGGCCGGCGACGCCGGCGCGTCGAGCGTTTCGGAATAGTCGGGAATCGTGACGCAGGACAAGCCGAAATCGCTCACGATACGCTTCAAGTGCCGCAGATCCGCGCACGAAACGAAACCCGGAAAGAGGGCCAGGTCCGGAGTGCTCTGCGTCCTACCTGCAAGCGCGTCGACGACGGCCCACGTAGCCGCGTGGAACCCGTTCGAGTGTGTCCCGCGATAGCTGGGAGTCGAGGCCATCACGATGAGGGGCGCGCCGGGATGGGCATCCCGATAGCGATACACCATGGCCTTCACGTCTTCGCCAAGCGTTTCGGAAAGGCAGCTCGTGGCGACGCCAATCATGCGCGGGCCGTATTGGCGCGTCACGTTATCGAACGCGCGGAACAGATTGTCCTGCCCGCCGAAGATGGCCGTCTGTTCGGTGAAGCTCGATGAGGCGATGTCGACCGGCTCCCTGAAATGGCCGATGAGGTGCCTGCGGATATACGTAGCGCATCCTTGCGAGCCGTGAATCAGCGGAACCGTTCCCTCGATGCCGCGGAACGCGAGGTTGGCGCCCAAAGGCGCGCACATCTTGCACGCGTTTTGCGTCGCCGTAGGCGCCGCGACCAGCCGTGGAGGAGACGCCATCATGGCAGGTCTCCCGCAACCCCAGCGCGAGGCACGAAACGCCAAACGGGGCTTGTGACGGTCGCGTGCACTTCCTTCGCGAAGTTCCGCATGCCGGCGAAACCCGCCAAGGCATGCTTGCGTTCGTGGTTGTGATCGCAGAAGCCGAGTCCGAGCTTGTACGCGAGCGCGCGTTCCTTCACGCCGCCGACAAACAAGTCGCACCCCTTTTCCTTCAAAAAACGGCACAGTTCCAAGGGATTGGCGTCGTCAATAATTACCGTGCCGGGATCGCACAGGCTGCGAAGCTGTTCGTAATCCTCGCGCGTGCCGGTTTGCGAGCCGGTCAGGATGGTCTTCATGCCCAGCGCGCGCAAGGCCCGAACCAGCGAAAACGCCTTGAAGGCGCCGCCTACGTAGATGGCCGCCTTCTTGCCTTGCAGCGCCTCGCGGTAACGCTCGAGTTCCGGAATAAGATCCGCGGTCTCCTCCCGCACGACCTGCCGCGCCTTCTCCGTCATCTCCGGATCGTCGAAATGCCGGGCCACGTCATAGAGCGCGGCGGCCGTATCTTCGATGCCGAAGTAGGAGACGCGAATAAACGGCTGGCCAAAGCGCTCTTTCAGGAGCCGCGCAAGCCGCGACATGGACCCCGAGCACTGTACGACGTTCAGCGCGGCGTGATTCATCTGGCGGATGTCGTCCACCCGTCCGTCGCCCGTCACCGTGGCGATTACCTTCACCCCCATCCGCTCATAGTAGTCTCGGATAATCCATGTCTCGCCGGCCAGATTGAAGTCGCCGAGAATGTTGATGCTGTTCGGGACCGTGCCGGACTCCTCGGTAGTGCCGACGAGACGGAAGATGGCTTCGCAGGCCGCGGAATAACCGTCTTTCTTCGTTCCGGCGAACCCTTCGGACTTGACGTGGATCACCGGGATACCCGTTTCCGCGCTGACCCGTTTGCATATGGCTTCGACGTCATCCCCGATGATCCCGACGATGCACGTCGAATAGATGAAGGCCGCCTTGGGAGAGTACGCTTGAATCAGTTCGGATAGGCAGGCGTACAACTTCTTTTCTCCGCCGTGGATCACGTCGAGTTCCTGCAAGTCCGTGCTGAAACTGAGCCGGTGGAGTTGCGGGCCGCTCGATAGCGAGCCGCGGATATCCCACGTATAGGCGGCGCAGCCAATCGGTCCGTGCACGAGATGGAGCGCGTCCGCAATCGGATATAGGACCACCCGTGAGCCGCAGAAGACGCACGCGCGCTGGCTCACCGCGCCGGCGAGGCTGGCTTTGCCGCACTCCATCCGAAACGGCTCTTCGCCGATCCGGTGGATCTGCTTCTCTCTGCTCTCGAGGATAGTCTGCACGGAGGCGTCTTCCCGGACGGGTTACATGACCAGTTCGAAACCGGCTTCGGACGAGGTGCGATCCTGGCGATCCAAGATCGCGTTGAGCATCATTTCGAGCAGGCGTATGCCGCCACGGTAGCCGACGGTCGGGAAATACTGATGGCCGACGCGGTCGAGAATGGGGAATCCATGCCGCACGAGCGGGATGTCCTCGTCTCGCGCGATGTACTTGCCGTACGTGTTGCCGATAAGCAAGTCGACCGGCTCCTTCTTGATCCATTGGTGCATCAAGAACATGTCCGCGCACGCGCCCTGGCGCCATTGCGCTTCGGGAACGCGGCCCTGCAACGCGCGCTCGATACGCTGATCGAAGGCCTTCCCCGGGGTGCCCGTAACGATGTAGACGGGTTTCATTTCGAGGTCGGCGAGGAACTCCGCCAAGGGGGCCAGTTGATCGGGGTCGCCCCATAGCGCGACACGCTTCCCGTGAAAGTACTGCGACATGTCGGTCATCATGTCGAGAAGCTGCCCGCGTTCGTCGTTGATGGCGCGCGGAACGTCGAGGCCGCACACACGATGCAACGCATGAATGAAGCGGTCCGTGGCGTGCAGCCCGATCGGGATATCGAGGACCTGGCACGGCACCTTGCACTTCGTATCGAGATGCCATCCCGCGGGACCCGCCGTGACCGGACCGAGCGCCAACGAGGCCGAACTGTTCCCTGTTTCCTTCAGAGCATCCAGCGTCACGCCCCCGCGCGGATAGAACTCGTGCTTGCCGATGAGGGGCGCGTCAAAGACGCCGGAGGTATCGGGAAACAGCGTGGCGGACACGTTCATGAGCTGCGCCAGCCGCTTGATCTCCGCCATGTCCGACGGCTCGACCCATCCCGCGATCAGGTTCAAACGCCGCGACTTCTTGCCGTTCGCTTCCGCAAAATACTCGACCAGGTTCTTCGTCATATTGGCGTAGCCGGTGGTATGCGCGCCGACGTAACTGGGCGTATTCGCATGGATGACGTGTTTCCCCTGGGGGATCCGGCCTTCTTCACGCGCTTTGCCGATGATCTGCGGAATGTCGTCGCCGATGGTTTCGGACAAGCAGGTCGTGTGCACGGCGATCACGTCGGGATCGTACACATGGAAGATCGTGTCGATAGCCTGTAAAAGGTTCGCCTGGCCTCCGAACACCGACGACCCCTCGGTGAAGGAACTCGTTCCGGCCATCACCGGCTCCTTGTAATGGCGGCTCAGCGTGCTCCGATGATACGAACAGCAGCCCTGGGAACCGTGGCTGTGCGGCAGGCACCGGTGCAGACCGAGCGCCGCGTACATGGCGCCGATCGGCTGGCAGGTCTTCGCGGGGTTGACAGTCAGCGCCGTACGTTCGGTGACTTCAGCAGTGGTATGACGCAATAGCATGGCACAGCTCCTAATCTTGTACGTACTCGGCCTCGAGCAAGGGAGCGCCCGCGCATTCCCATGGCGCTTCGATCCACGACCACATCCGCGAATTCACGATGCGGTCGATCTCTCGATAGAAATTGACGGCCCCCTTGAACCCGGCATACGGCCCGCCGTAGTCGTAGTTGTGCAGTTGTTTGCAGGGAAGCCCCATCTTCTGGATGGCGTACTTCTCCTTGATCCCCGCGCAAAAGACCGCGGGTTTGTAGAGTTCGATAAGACGCTCCGTCTCGTAGTGGCTGATGTCGTCGACGATGAGCGCGCCCTGCCCCATCTCCGGCATCATGCCCTCGTAATCGCGGAACGCAAACCCGTCCGAATCGAGCTTCGCTTGCCGTTCGGCGTCCACGCGCGGCCGGAACTTGTTTTCGTCCGGCTCGACGTGCAGTTCTTCGATGTTGCGGCTGTCGGCATCGACTTTGATCGTCGGCAGAACCTGGCGGCCCTCGTAGTCGTCGCGATGGGCGAACTCGTACCCGGCGGCAATGGTCTCCATGCCGATCTCGGCAAAGAGGTCCTGGTAATGGTGCGCGCGCGACCCGCCCACGAACAGCATGGCGCGTTTCCCTTCGCAGCGGGGGCGCACCTCTTCGCGCGCCGCGGTCACGGCGGCCATCTCTTCCTCGATGACGGCTTCGGTGCGCGCGGTGAGTTCGTCATTCTCGAAGAACGCGGCAATCTTGCGCAACGACTTGGCCGTGCTGTCCGCCCCGATGAAATTGACTTTGAACCAGGGGACGCCGTACTTCTTCTCAATCATGTCCGCCACGTAGTTGATCGACCGGTGGCACATGACCACATTCAGGTCGGCAGTGTGGGCGTTGGCGAACTTCCCGATCGTCGAGTTGCCGCTGAACGTGGACAGCAAGGTGATGCCGCATCGTTCGAACAAGTCTTCCAAAACGAAGGCGTCGCCGCCGATGTTGTACTCGCCCAAGAGACACAGCTTGAACGGAGCGGGGCTTGGGGTGTCGTCCAGGCCGATGACGTGTTTGAACAGTTGATTATTGGCGATATGATGGCCGGCGGACTGGCTCACGCCCCGGTAGCCCTCGCAACTGAACGCGAACACGTTGATGCCCAGGGTCTCTTTCATCTCACGCGTGACCGCGTGCACGTCATCCCCAATCAGTCCAACGGGACACGTGGCGAACACGGCGATGGCCTTGGGATGGAAGAGGTCGTAGGCCTCTTGAATGGCGGCGCGCAGCTTCTTCTCGCCGCCGAAGATGATCTGTTCCTCCTGCATATCGGTCGAGAAACAATACGTCATGAAGTTCTCGTCCGTTTCCGTCTCGGGCTTCGTCTGATTGCGCCGGGTCAGCCACGAGTAGAAGCCGCAGCCAATGGGCCCGTGCGTGATATTGACGATGTCGCGGGTCGGTCCGAGGACGACGCCCTTGCAACCGGCATAGGTGCAGCCGCGCTGCGTAATGATTCCCGGCACGGTGCGAACGTTCGCTTCGATTTCCTGGGGTACGTCGGTATCGCGCACCAGAATGTGTTTGGCGCGTTTTCGGCCGACCTTCGGAGGGTACGCGCGGACGATTTCTTCTCTCGCCGTCGCGGCCGACGGACTATTCTTCTTCGCCATAAGCTAAGGCACCTCGTAGTTGCGGTTTTTGGTCTAGCTGGCTGCCTCGGCAAGCGCGCTTGCCGATTCATCCAGCGCGGCATCCGCGCTCTCGCCGGTTCGGATGCGTATCGCGTCAAGCAGCGGCAGGACAAAAACCTTGCCGTCGCCCGAATGGCCCGTCTGATTCACTCGAATAATCGTTTGAACCACTTTCGGCACGAGCGTGTCCGGCACGGCCACCATGAACATGCGTTTCGGGATCAGACGTGGCCCCGGCCCAAGTTGGTTGATAGCCTCCTCGTAGCCTTCTTCCGCCCCGCGCAACAGGTGGAAATCCACCTTCCCTTGCCCGCGCCCCTTGACCTTGCGCGCGGTGAACGCCGGCAGCCCGGCCTCGATGAGCGCGCGTTTTGTGGCGTTCACCTGATTCATGCGAATCACTGCGATGATCTTCTTCATAGCTCGTTTCCGCCTGTCATTGTTCGCGCGCGCCGGAGCTGACCGTGTAGACCTCGTCGACCGGGGATACGAAGATCTTCCCGTCGCCGAAGCTGCCCTTGGATCCCGACCGCGCGGCCTTCATGATCGTGTCGAGCACAAACTCCCGGTCGCTGTCCTTGATGACCGTGAAGAGCATTTCCTTCGGGAGTTCGTCGTAGGTGATCTCGCCCACTTTCATCCCGCGCTGTTTGCCGCGGCCGTACACATCCATCTTCGTCACCGCCGGGAACCCGGCGTACATCAACGCGGCCAGCACTTCGTCGATCTTCTCGGGCCGCACAATAGCTTGAACCATAATCATGGGAATCTCCTCATCAGTCGCGTGGATGCTACGCGGCAAGCCCGTACGTCATGAGCAGGCTTTCCAATGCCTCAATACGAAGCGGCTTCGGGATCACGAAGTTCGTATTGGCGTCGATGTTCTTGGCCAGCGTCCGGTATTCCGAGGCCTGCGGCGCCACGGGGTTCCATTCGATCACGGTCTTCTTCTGGATCTCAGCCCGCTGCACGTCGTTGTCCCTCGGCAGGAAATGGATCATCTGCGTGCCGAGCTGCGCCGCGAACGCCTCGATCATCTCCTGTTCGTTGTCCACCTTGCGGCTGTTGCAGATGAGCCCGCCAAGGCGCACGCCGCCGGCTTCCGCGAACTTCACGATGCCCTTGCAGATGTTATTGGCGGCGTACATCGCCATCATCTCGCCCGAGCATACGATGTAGATCTCTTCCGCCTTGCCCTCGCGAATCGGCATCGCGAACCCGCCGCACACCACGTCGCCCAGCACATCGTAGAAGACATAGTCGAGCGAGTGGCTGGCATCGTAGGCGCCCAATTGCTCGAGAAGATTGATCGACGTGATGATGCCGCGGCCCGCGCAGCCTACGCCCGGTTCGGGACCGCCGGACTCCGTGCAGCGCGTGTACTTGAAGCCGTCTTTGCAGATGTCCTCAAGGTCCACGTCCTCGCCTTCTTCCCGAAGAGTATCGAGCACCGTCTTCTGGGCCAGGCCGCCCATCAACAACCGCGTCGAATCCGCCTTCGGATCGCAGCCGACCACCATGACCTTCTTGCCCATTTCCGCCAGGGCTGCCACCGTATTCTGCGTCGTTGTGGACTTGCCAATCCCGCCTTTGCCATATATGGCCACTTTTCGCATCGAGAGGTCTCCTTCGTAGTCCCCATTGGGGAGTGAGTAGATATTGGATGCTCCTAGTGCAAGATATGGACCATCGCGCGGCGCTGCGGCAAAGAAGCCTCTCATTCTTTCTCAACCCCCAAGAAACCCACGCAAAGCGCTGAAAGAGATCCAGTGACAAGTGGCGCTCGGAACGGCCTTAGCTGAATCATTCTTCCCGCGCCGAGCCGCGTTGATGCGAGAACCATGGAGTACACACCGCGTAACCCATTCTGTCTCGGGATGTTGAAAAGATAGTGAAATTTGTTTCGCGCTGGCGGGGCGATTTGGAAACGCGTTTCCCGATATTGGGCCGTATAGAGATCTGCAATCCACGACCGAGTGGCCTCGCCTCACTCAAAAGCGCGAGGGGAACGGCGCTCAGATGGTTGATATCGGTGACTGCGGATCGGCGGACGAATGTCAGCCGGCGGCGCGGAGCCTTGCCTTGGCTCGGCGGGGCGACTCGATGCCGAGGTCGGCCATTTTATAACGGACCATTCGCGAGGTAATGCCTAAGTCTTTTGAGACGGCATTCAGGTCCCCTTCGTGGCGTTTAAGGGCATCGATGATCAGGTCGCGTTCGAGCAACCGCACGCGAGTCTTCAACGTGCCCGTTTCCGGCGGTTCGGACGCGTCCGGCATCTGGAGCGTCGGCGGCAAATCGTTGGCGTGAATGACGCCTCCTTCGCTGAGCAGGATGGCATGTTCGATGCAGTTCTCGAGTTCGCGCACATTGCCCGGCCAGTGATAGGCCAGCAACGCATTGATCGACGCGGTGCTGATTCGATGGACTTGTTTAGCGGTGCGTTCGCCATACACTTTCGTGAAGTGGTCGGTGAGCAACAAAATATCGCTCTTGCGTTCGCGCAACGGCGGAAGATGGATCGGAAACACGTTGATCCGGTAGTAGAGGTCCTGCCGAAACGCCCCTTGTTGGACGGCTTGTTCCAGGTCGCGGTTCGTCGCGGCGATGATGCGGACATCGGCCTTGCGCCGGTCGTTGCTGCCGACGCGTTCGTATTCCCGTTCCTGAAGCACGCGCAGGAGCTTGACCTGAATCATCGGCGTGAAATCGCCGATTTCGTCCAGAAACAGCGTCCCCCCTTCCGCCTCTTCAAGGCGTCCCGCCCTGGCCCGGACCGCGCCCGTAAACGCGCCGCGCTCATGGCCGAAGAGTTCGCTTTCGATGAGCGATTCGTTCAATGCGGCGCAGTTGACGCGCACGAAGGGCTTCGCGGCGCGCGTGCCATTGTAGTGCACGGCGGAAGCCACCAACTCCTTGCCTGTTCCCGACTCGCCCCGAATGAGCACGGTGGTATCGCTTGAGGCCACGAGCCGGATGCGCTCGTAGACCGCGCGCATGATCTCGGAATTGCCAATGATGTTCTCCGGACGCAGCCGTTCGCCAAGGGCGTGCCGTAACCGAAGGTTCTCCGCTTCCATATTGTTGCGCGTGAGCTTCGCGAGAACGCGCATACGGACGTCGTACGCCAGCAATCCCGCAACGATCGACAGCAGCCGTTGTGACTCCTGGAGGTCCTGCTGGCCGCCGTATGGGAGGTCCACCGAAAGCGTCCCCACCACTTCGTTTTCCATGGTGATCGGAACGCAGATAAAACTCAGCCCGGAACCTTGGCGCGAGTCCCTTCCATAAATCCGCCCGACGAATCGAGGCTCCTCTTCGATGCGCTGCACCACCTTGGGCTGGCCCGTTTGCAGGACCTGCCCAATGATACCCTCGCCTTTCCGGTAGCTCACCTCGGCGCGATCATCGCGGTTGTCGGACGTGGCTTCGACGACTAGGTTGTCCATGTCCAGGTTGCGCAATAAGACCGCGCCGCGGCGCATGTTCAACGTTTCATCCAGGATGCGCAGCACTTCCTGCAACATCTCCTGCTGCCCAAAGTGCGTGTTCAACAACCGGCTGATGGCGTAAAGCGCCGACAGCTCTTTCTCGTGACGTTCGGCCGCGGCCTCGCCGTCACCGTACACTTCATGTCTTGTAGATTGCACGTTTGAATACCTACCCGAATGTAGTTTCTTGAGGCGCAGAACCGTAGGCTTCAGGAGATGTCGTCTTCCTTCGCGCCGCCAAGCCGGGCCAGCTCGGGATAGTCCAAGCAATACGAAATCCAGGGGGTCGCATACGCGCCAAGCCGTTCATAAAAACCGCGCGCCGACTGATTCCAGTCCAATACAAGCCAGGCCATGCTCTCGCATCCCTGCTTCAAAGCGGCCGCAGCGGCCCATTCCATCAGCATCCTGCCGATGCCCTTGCCCCTGTACTCTTCCGAAACAAATAGATCTTCCACATAAAACCTGGACTTTCCGTTGAATGTGCTGTACGACAGAAAGAACGTAAGAAGGCCCGCGGGACCACGTCTGGTTTCGGCAATTACTGCACGCAGTCCGCGCGGCTCGCTTAGCATGCGAGCGATGTCTCGCTCGGTGGCGACAACGGAGTCCGAAAGCTCTTCATAGGCGGCAAGCGATCGAACGAGCTGAAACACCGCCTCCGCGTCTGCGGCTACGGCCGGTCGAATCGTGATCTCAGTATGGTCCATGCCTGAAAAGGCGCAATTTCCGTGCCGTCATTTTGGATGGAATCCGGTAGAGGCCTGCAAGTTCCGGGAATTCCTCGAGCTGTCAAACTCTCGCGAGTCAAATCTCACGCACGGACGAGACAGGATGCCTCGCTGGACTAACGACGGGTTACAGGATGGCCTTGCCGTACCGGTCTTCGAATGCCTTGTGCACCTGATTCTCATGCGGCGTGACGCCCGTAAGAGGCAGGGTCACGCGCCTGCCGCACCGCTCCGACTCGTAGGTCGCGATGCATAGTTCGAGATCGTTCGCGCCCTTTGCGCCGCCGTATTGGGGCGGTTTCCCATCGCGTACCGCGCGCGCGAAGGTCGCATACGCCGTCAACTCCGCCACGAACCAATCGGGCCACGTGATACGGCCATGTCCGGCCTCGTCGCCGACAAGGCCCAATGTTCCCTTGCGAATGACGTCTGACACGGGGTTCACGTACGCCACTTCAGGATGGTCCACCAGTTCGACGCGTATGGCAAAAGTACGTCCGTGCAGAGCTTCCTCGATGCGCCGGAAGGGCACGGCCACGTGTCCTTCATGCCCACCCCAGCGCTTAATCTGCAACTGGCCCTGCTCAGCCCAGGGCCACACGTTCGGCCACAGATCGTCGGAGATACCGCCGTCGTCGCAAACGATCTGGCGCAGATCGCCGGGCCACGCGAGTTTGTCCTTGCCCAGGGGAAAATGCTCGCACTTCCCGAGCACGCCGTTGTTGAACTCGACCATCGCGACGCTCCACTCGCAGCCGCGGGTATCCCCGAATTCGCGCTCTTTCAGTCGTTCGGATGCCGGCTCGTGGGGAATGCCTGTCAGGCGCGAGAACGCGGTGACAGCCGTCGGCCAACCGGCCGCCGCTTCACGCAATTGCGAATAGCGGTGTACGCCAATGTCCAGGGACATTCCGTTCACCGGGTCAACCACGTGTACCGTTCGCACCGGCCCGAGGAAACCCGAGCGCGCCACCGTGTTGATGAAGGCGTCCATCGGCATACGGAAGTAATTCTCGGCCACCTCAATCGTCACGTTGTTCTTCTTCGCGGCATCCAGCATCGCGTGCGCGCACGGCATCGTGATCGCGATCGGCTTCTCGACGATGACGTGCTTGCCCGCGTTTAGAGCCTCCACGGCTACCGTGTGGTGATGTTGCGCGTGAACTGTAACGGCAACGATATCGAGTTTCTTCTCCTCGCCCAGCATGCGCGCAAGGCTGGTATACGCGCGGGAACCGTACTTCGCGGCCATGGCGTCCGCCGCTGCCTGGTCGCGATCGCACACGGCCACCAGCTCAAGTTCATCTGCCAACAGCGCAAGCGACGGCAGATGCACGCTTCGCGCCATTCCCCCGCAACCGACCAGTGCAATCCCAAGTCTGCTCACAGAGAAATCCCCAGCGTCTTCACGGCGTATTCGCGCATTTGAATCGCCGCATCCAACGGCACTTTCGAGTCCTTGTCCGCATGCGAGAAGAGCGGCGCGGATACGAAGCCGTCGTAGTCCAGCTTGCGCAAGGCGGCGACGATAGCCAAGAAATCCACCTCGCCCCATCCCGGCAGCATGTGCTCATGCGCGCCGATGCCGCCCATTGCGATGATGCGCCACACGGGATGCGTGTCGGCGATATGCGTATGCGTGATGGACTTGCCCGCGTATTCGATCATCTCCACGGCGGTTTGCTTCGTATCCCGCGGAGGCATCACGAAGACGTGCGGCATACAAAAGAGATAGCCGATCTCCTTGTGGTTGACTTCCCGAATGAGATTGACCGCCGCGTTGTTCTCCTCGATGAAGTCGCCGGGATGCGGTTCGAAACTCGCGTGCATGCCGGCCTCCGCGAGCGCCGGCGCGAGTTCATCCATCGAACGTTTGAAGGCTTTCGTGCCGAGGGACAGCTCTTTTCTGAAGTCCCAATTCCCGCTCATTTCGCCAAAGATGTCCTTGGCGCCGAGCGAGGCCGTCAGGCGGATGAGCCGCTTCCAATCCGCCACGGCATTGTGGCGTTCTTCCTCGAGGGGACTCGCGATCGGACACATGGGGATCATCCCCGCGAGGTTAAGTCCCGCGCGCGCGATCAGGGCGCCGACACGCAGCAGTTCTTTCTCTTCGACTTCCTGAAAACGGAAGTCCCCACGCTGGCTCCATTCGACATACTGGATGCCGGATTCGGCGATCAGGTCAAAGGTCTCTTCCCAACTCTGATACGCAAACAACCCCGTGTCGATAGCAAGTCTCATGCGCTTTCTGCTCCTTCTCCAAAGCTTTGAATCTTATTTCGACAACCCCTTGACTTGTTCGAACGTCGGCAGCGCGGTCGTGTGCGGCGAGGCAATGGCCACCCCCGCGATCAACGCCGGTCCGCCCGGCGCGGAAAGACGGAAGTTCCCGCCGCCGTTCTGGCCCTGCAAAAACTGCGGACGAGTCAGCGTAAATTTCGCGGTCTTCCACTCGCCGGAATCGGCCTTAACCAACGGTTCGACCGCCGTGTAATCGCCATCATACCCATCGTACTCGACGAATATCTGGCTCTGGCCTTTGTCGAGATAGCGCACGATAACGACAATCGGTTCTTTGCAGTTGGACGCTACGTCTACGCTGTTTGTGAAATAGAGGTACTTGTTGGGAAGCGAGTCCAACTTCCAGACATTTCGGCCGTCGACGTTCACGACGCAAGGTTCGCCGTCTTCCCAAGGGCTAACATGCAACTCGGACGGCAAGTCAGGCGTGCACGCAACCACCTGGTCCAGTTTGAGGTCCACGTTCTCGCTCGCGGTCACCACGCCCATCGGCACACTCTTGTACGTCGCGCGAACGGCCTCAAGCGTCGACCCCTTGAAGCGCGCGCTGTCCGGAATAACAATGTCGTTGTCCCACCACCGGCTGTCCAGCGCGCCAAACGCGGCGTTCAAATCGCCGCGCGAAAACGAAGTGCCGCCTTGTGCCATGCGAGTGCGCATTTCGCTGAAGTAGGCTTCCACACGCGGCTTCGAAAACAGAACGAGTTGCTCGAAGTTTTCGACCGGAGCGTACATGTCGTTGATGGCATGCTTCCGAATCATGCGCGGCACAAACGGATTAGTCCCCGGTATCGCCATGGCATCGTCGATGGTCTTCTGAATCGAGAAATCCGGACGCGTCGACAGGATCGCCGCGATGCCGTCCAGACACTTCAGGGCTTGCGCGGCATTCTCTTCGAAGGCGGCCTGTTTCTTGGCCTTGAAGGCCTCGTACGCCTTGATGATGTAGTAGTTCGATTTCAAACCCAGCATGGTCCGCGCATAGTCGACGAGGTCGTTCTCGAAGAGCGAGTTGCCACGCTCGCGCTTAGCCTCGCCCAAGGCCTTCTCGACGGCCTGCTCCATGAGCGGTATCTCGCGGCACAATTCCGGGTAGAGCCGCTGATAGGCCTGATAGTCGTCGAACGGCGCCGACGCGCCAGGGTTGTACGTTATGCCCATCCGCTGGTAGTACACGTCGATGCCGCCGCCCCGATACGCCGCGTCGACGAGCACGTGCGAGCAGTCGAGCATTGCCTTGTAGGAAGCGCGTCCGTACCGCGTCCGGCAGTAGTCCTGGAGGAATCCCTCCAACTCGACCTCTTTTGGGTCCCACGTGAGCGCAGTGGTGAGCTGGAAGAACATGACGTTATGGCCGAAGCTCTCGGGTACATGATACATGCCTTTCAGGTTGGCGCTGCCAGGGTCGTCCGCCGCCTCGCTCACGAGGCGAATCATCGCGGGCATATTTCCGTGCAAGTAATCGTCCCCCTGGAACGAATGCAGCACCCCGAACGCCCACGGCACCCCGCCGAAGAAGTTGGTCCGTCTCCAGAATGGGTTCGCATCCGAGGTCGTGTCGTAGATGTACATCCGCTCATGCAGCGGCTTGAGTTCGCTAAAATACTTCGCAAGACGTTCGCCCGTCCATACGCTGGGCACCGCGCCGAAATCCCACGAATCGCTTTGCCAGATGTACTGCGGGTCGAGCTTCGACAGCGTGTTGCACAGCGACCGCGCCGCCTTGAGCTTAACCTCGAATGCCGCTTCCGGCGTTGCTCCTCCGGTCGACTCGCAGAAGGGCGTAGCCTGATAGATGTGGTCCGTCCCGTACAGGCGGATGATCTCGTCCAGATACTGCTTCATCACCGCCAGGCATTCGGGCGTGTCCGGTTGCAGGACGTTCGCGTCGTAGCCCAGGTTTGGCACGTACGGCAGTTCCGGATGCTTCTGACGATACGAGACCGGCACCAAACCGAACTCCATCGCATAGAAGATCTGAATGCCGCGTGCGCGCGCATACGTGAACCAGTCCTGCAACATCTTCGTGCGGTATTCGGGCGAATAGGTCCAAGCCCGCGGCCAGCCTGCGCCGTAGTCCTCCTCCGGTTTGCACTCGTAGCCGAACACGGACCCCGACTCCGTGCCGCCCGGGTAGGCAAAGAAGCCCCAACCCGTGCGATTCAGTTTCCGTTTCACCATCCAGTCCATCAACTGGTTCATTTCGCCGGCCGTGCGAAATTGATTGAAGTACTTCTTCATGCCGTACCCCATCGAATAGCCAAAATGGCGGTCGCGGAATCGAGGCGTCTCGGCGACGCTAACCCCCTCGACGGGAACAGTCTTGCGCTTGGGCACGTGCTCGCCATCCATAAAAGTCCCGACATCGCAGTAACGCTCAAGGTAATCGTACACGGCGTAGAGGGTCGCAAGACTGTTGGCCCCGGCCATGACGACGAAGTTACGCGCGCCGTCACGCCCCGACCGCACCACGTAGGCGTCCCGATTGTCCGAGGGCAGCGTCAGATCGACGATCCCGCGCTTGGCGAGTTCGGCGGCCAGCGCGTTGCTCTGTCCGTTCCCGACCACGAACACGGACTTGCCGGCGGGCATCTTCCCCGGTGCGACGACAGAGACCTTCGCGCCGCTCATCTCGCCAAGGTACCGCGCGAGTTCGCTTGCGGCCAGCGCGTACCGCTGAGTTTCTTTGTCGGAAGCCCCCGCGTCGCTCTCTCCAACGACGACGCTCCCCGCGATACGTGCAGGCCTCACGGGCTCAGCGATAGCGGCCGTGCTTGCCACCAAGGCGGCAATCAGAGTAGACAGGATCGTTTTCAAACGGTGCTTCCTTTCATCCGGTTACACACACCGGGCACGGGATGGCTGGCCTGAACGCGCCGTGACACTTAACGATATATCCATAGTTATGTGCATTTTTGCGCTTCAATGCTGAATTCACCCAAAGCCAGCTTGGTCAGTGAAACAAAGAAGCGCAAGGCCGCTCAACACGATAGGCGCGACACGAAAGGTTAGCATATCGCGTAGCCATCCAACCAGGAGCGGAGCGACGCTGCTCACGGTTCCCCGGTCTAGGAAGGGAAAGGTCGCCAGGGCATCGAAGAGCTTTAGTCCCCCTGCGAAGCGTTAGGGGCGCCTCTATCCCATTGGAAAGAGCGAACCCCTCCCCCCTCTCAAGGTCGCGAGCCAGAAACAACCGTGTCTTCGCAGACTATCGCTCGCCTGGCTAGCCCGCATTATTCACAAGCTCGTGGTGTCATTGCGAGGAGCTGACACATAAGCATTTCCTGGCTCAAGCGTCAGGTTCTTTTTCCCAAGACCTAGTGTGAACAAGCCGGGCTAGGCATTCGCCATCCGTTGAGTCTTCATACCGTAGAGCGACGTCCACCTTCTCGCACCGGCAGCCCGCGAAGTGTACCGACCCTTCGACCTGGGCGAGCCACCGTCATGCAATTAGATCGCCCACTCCAGACCCAGTTCCATCAGTTTCCCTTGGCTCGGATTGCCGGTTTCGAGATCCCACCCCATGACTCCGTAATACTGGTTGAGCATCTGGGGAAAGAGTTCGCGATCCACGTGGAGTCCCTTGCTTGGACCATCCGGGATGGGGGCATAGAGGCGTTCCGGCAGTACATCGTCCTTACGGGTGAATCCACGGCGCGCATTGACCTGCCGCATCATGTTTGTCTTACGTTCACCGGCTTTCATCAGTTCCCAGAACGTGCAGTCCCAACCCGTCGCACAGTGGACGAAGTCGACAAGTTCCGCGTAGCTAAACAAGTTGCCTGGCCCCCAGCAGAACATGCAGAGGGTGAGTGTATCCAAGAGGCTATAGAAATGCTGGCTGTAAGCGGTCATGCGCACCTTGGGAAGGTCCATGGAAGCGCGCGTAGCCGTTCCGGTCACCGCCAGTCCTTTGACCAGTTCGCCGCTGACCGCAAGCCAATCGTGTTCGCTGGACATATGGTCGCCCCCGATCGGGACGGCGGCGTACATGAGGGCCTGGCTGGGCTTGAACTGGGCCATGTGCGCGGGAAGCCCTTGTCCTTTGCAGTGAATGGCGAACTTCTCCGTCGCCTGGCCGAAGTGCTTCACGGACGCGGCGAAGCCTTCCGCCAGGACCTTCCCGACGCCATCGCACGTGCCCACTTTCTCTATCAACCAGAAGAGGTCTTCGGGTTTGCCGAACCCCAGTGTCTTGCCTTCCATCATGTCCGGAGCGATGCACCCGTTCTCCATGGATTCGAACACGTACGCGGCAACCGCGCCCATCGTTATCGTATCGATCCCGTTTTCGTTGCAGAGTTCGTTCGCCTTGGCCACGGCCGTGATCTCGACCAGGTCCAGATTGGTGCCGAGGGTGCTGAGCGTTTCGAACTCGGGACCTCCGAGTTTGTCGGAGACCGCGTAAGGGGCCTCGGCTTTGACGCGTTTGCGGCAGGCAACCGCACAGCCGAAACACGTCGTCTCGCCCGCGCCGATTATCGGGTCGTACGTTTCTCCGGCAAGATTCATGTGGTCAGGGTGGCACCCGGACGTGTAGTTACGCGTCGCCATGTTGCCGCACCCCGACTGAAACCCCACCACACCCGGGGTGCCATGAGCGCGCAACGTGGACGGGAAATCGGACGTCTTGACTCGCTGGCCGCCGAGAATCGCCAAGCGCTTCAGACCGTCCGGATCGGCGAACGCCACCTTGGTACGGCGTGGCGCCCGAAGCACAACCGCCCGGAGGTTCTTGCTGCCCATCACGGCGCCCATGCCTGTCCGGCCCACGGCATTATTGGCGTCCACCATCAAGCACGCGTAGCGAACCAGGTTCTCGCCGGCAGGACCGCACTGAATAACGCAGACTTCCGTGCTGGAATCGCCCAGTTCGGCATCCAGCGTTTCGCGCACGTCACTGACGCTGCGTCCCTTCAAGTGGGTCGCTTCGCGGATCTCGACGGTCTCTGCGTCGACGAGCAAGTACGCAAGTTGGGGCGCCTTTCCCGTAATGACGATAGCGTCGTACCCGGCGCGCTTTATCATAGGCCCTATCGAACCGCCCACCTGTCCCTCTCCTACGGCCCCGGAGAGCGGCGACAGGGCAACGGCGCTGCAGCGGCTTGCGCCTGACACGGCGCACCCCGTCGTTACGCTCGGCGCCAGGGTGAGAATATTGCCCGGAGCCATGGGGTCAAGATCGGGAGGTGTCTCCGATAGTAAGAAATACGCGCCCACGGCGCCGCCGCCCAAGTAGGTCCGATAGAACTCCTCGGGCATTTCCTGCTTGGTAACCGTCCCCGTGGTCAGATCGACCCTCAATATCACTCCAACAAACCCATTTGGCATTGTACGTCTCCAATCCCTGCATTTCCGGGGCAACCCCGCCTACTTCGAAGGGAATTATACTGAACAGGCATCCCCAAGTCCACGTAGTGTAATGACTTGCGTCAGCGTCTGGCGCGGCTTTTCCATTGAATCAAAAGATGGTATGATAATCAAACGATATGTATTGTTGAACATATCGAAGCGAATTCTATTGGGGCGTGCTGTAGGCAGTCCCCCGGCGAGGTTCGGAGGCGGCCTTGAGCACCGCGAGGAGGCACAAGTATGGCATCCCGTGAGGAAGTGATTTCCGCAGTAAAGGCAGGCGCTGTTGAGCGGGACGGGCGCGTGACATTGCGCTGCTCGGATGCGTTTCGGATAGCGGACGCGCTTTCGTCCGACCTCGCTGAAATCGGCCAAATCTGCAACGAAAACGGCATACGCATCGTTCAGTGCCAATTGGGCTGCTTCAAGTGAACAGGCGCCCAAGAAAGGTGACTCCTGGCTTCAAGCTGTGGCTCTCCGCCTCTGGCGAAGGGGTCTTTGGACACGGCAAATGGCAGTTGCTGGCAGCGATCGAACGGAAGGGTTCCCTGAGGGCCGCCGCGGATTCGCTCGGCATTAGCTACAGGAAAGCCTGGGGCGACCTGCGGAAGACCGAGACCATCCTGGGGATCGCCCTGCTGGAGCGGCATCGAGGGGGCAGCGAAGGCGGCGAGACGTCGCTCACGAAAGAGGGAAAGAAGTGGCTGGATGAATACACACGCTTTCAGGACGAAGTCCAGAAGAAAGTGGACATGGCGTTCGCGCACTGGACCAAAAGGATGAGTCGATGAGAAGGTCCGGCTATATCTTCTTGGCCCTGATACTGTGTGTATCCGCCGTCGCCGGTTCCGAGGAACTTTCCGGCGATTTGATGATCTTCCATGCAGGTAGCCTGTCCGTCCCGCTCAAGGAAATATCGGAAGCATTCCAGAGCGAACATCCTGGGGTGAGGATTCTACGAGAAGCGGCGGGCAGCCGGGACTGCGCGCGTAAGATTACGGATTTGGGCCGCGCTTGCGACGTGATGGCGTCGGCGGACTATGCCGTGATCGATTCGCTGTTGATACCGAAAGCCGCGGACTGGAACATTAAGTTCGCCGGCAATGAAATGGTTATCGCGTACAACGAGAAGTCCAAACATGCTTCGGAGATTACAGGAGAGAACTGGCCGGAGATGGTTATGCGCGATGATGTTTCGTTCGGACGGTCGGATCCCAACGCAGATCCATGCGGATACCGTACGGTGCTGGCGGTCAAATTAGCGGAGAAACACTACCGAATCCCCGGGTTCGCTGACGCGTTCGTACAGAAGGACACGCGTTACCTTCGCCCGAAGGAAACGGACCTCCTGGCCTTGCTGGAGACCCACGCAATCGACTACCTGTTCATCTATCGTTCCGTGGCGGAGCAGCATGGCTTGAAATGGCTGCCTCTGCCCGATGAAGTCAATCTCAAGAAAGCGGAATTGGCCGGGTTGTACAAGTCCGTATCGGTCGAGATTACGGGAACGGCGCCCGGCACGAAGACGACGCAAGTCGGCGAGCCGATGGTATACGGCGTGACCATTCCCAATAACGCGCCGAACCCCAAGGCGGCTTTGGCGTTTGTCACGTTCCTTCTCGAAAAGGACAAGGGCTTGGCCATCATGGAACGGAACGGGCAGCCCGCCATGGTTCCGTCCACCACGGCCACATACGACGCGTTGCCTGACTCGCTCAAGCGCTTCGCGAACAAGCCGTGAAGACCGTGCAGACGCGCCTCACAGGAACCGATCCATTGAGCCTGGTGTTTGCCGCTCTTGGCGGGGTGGTGCTGATGTTTCTCATCGCGCCGCTGGCCGGGATGGTGCTGGGGTGTTCGGTGTCCGATGTCGCCAGCACGGCAGTAGACCCCGAAGTGCGCGACAGCATCCTCCTCAGCCTGTGGACGTCTTTTGCCGCTACGTTTGTCTTTTCGCTCGCGGCAGTCCCCTTCGCATATCTCCTCGCACGAAAGACTTTCCCGCTCAAGCGTCTAGTATCGGCCGTGATCGATCTGCCCATCGTCGTCCCGCATTCCGCTGCGGGCATCGCAATTCTGGGGTTCGTCTCTTCGGGCAGTCTCCTCGGTGGAACCGCGGAACGGCTGGGTGTGCATTTCGTCGGAGGACCGGCGGGGATCATCGTCGCCATGGCCTTCGTGAGCCTGCCGTTTCTCGTCAACTCGGCCCGGGATGGCTTTGCCGCAGTACCAGAACGCCTGGAGAAAGCCGCCCTGACCCTGGGCGCGTCTCCGTTCCGGGTCTTTATCACCATAGCGCTACCGCTCGCTTGGCGCTCGATCCTCTCCGGGCTGGTCCTTATGTGGGCGCGTGGTCTGAGCGAGTTCGGAGCCGTGGCTGTCGTTGCGTATCACCCTATCGTCACGCCCGTGCTCATTTACGAACGTTTCGGCGCCTTTGGCCTGAAGTACGCCCGCCCTGTTTCCGTCGTTTTCCTGGGAGTCTGCCTCGTGTTCTTCATCGTGGTGCGGCTCCTGTCGAGGCAACGTGACGATGCTGCGCGTTGATAGACTTCACACACGAGCCGGTTCGTTTACTCTCCGCGACGTTTCGTTCGCGGTCGAGGACGGAGCCTACTTTGTCCTCCTGGGCGCGTCGGGAGTCGGCAAGACGCTGTTGCTGGAATCGCTGGCCGGACTTCTGCCGGTAGTCGCGGGGCGCGTCACTTGGAACGACAAGGACCTGGCGAGTGAACGCATCCAAGATCGCGGGATGGGCCTCGTGTATCAGGACCAAGCCCTTTTTCCGCACATGTCGGTTCGAGGGAATATCGCCTACGGAATGCCGTCCGCATCACGTCACGAGGTCTCCGAACGCGTCATTGCGCTGGCAAGCGAGGTCGGCGTTCGGGATCTACTGCACCGGCGTCCGGACACGCTGTCCGGCGGCGAGGCGCAGCGCGTCGCCCTCGCCAGGGCACTGGCGACCCAGCCTCGATGCCTGCTGCTTGACGAGCCGCTCTCGGCGTTGGACACGCATGCCCGCTCGGAGTTGCGCGCTTTGTTACGCGGACTCCACAGGAAGGGGCAGACCGTTATTCACGTGACGCATGATTACGAGGAGGCCGTTTCGCTTGCCACGCACGTCGCCATCATGGAAAACGGCACGGTGGTTCAGACAGGGACGCCGGTGGACGTGTTCCAGCATCCGAAGTCGGAATTCGTGGCGCGCTTCGTCGGGATTCGAAACGTCCTTCCCGGCACGCTCGAAGCCTGCGATCCGCACAATCCAGGGGTCGCATCGTTTACGAGCAACGGAGTGCGATTTGCAGTCCTTACCGACGCCGCCCCCGGAAAAGGTCTGATGATTGTTCACAGTGAAGACATCACGATTTCACGGACTCGGCCGGAGTCCAGCGCTCAGAACTGCTTCCATGGCCGAGTTGCGGACGTCATACCGGCACGGCTCGGTCTTGAAGTCTATGTGGACGTTGGCGTACAACTCGCCGCGCTGCTCACGGCTGGTTCGGTCGAGCGGCTCGGAGTTCGGATCGGCGACGAAGTCTGGTTGAGCTTCAAAGCAAGCGCCGTGCGGTTCGTCGAGGATTAGGATGCGCTACGCACCCAACATGATATTGGTTGGCGCGGCTGGCCGGGATGCAGGAAAGACTGTCTTTACGTGCGAGCTGGTCCGGCGTTTTGCGGCAGTAGGCATCACCGGCGCCAAGGTAACCGCGGTCCAGGAGAAGGACGGCGCCTGCCCGCGCGGCGGGAATGGGTGTGGGGTGTGCTCCTCGCTCGAAGGCGACTACTGTTTGACGGAAGAACTGAAACCGGGCGAGAAAAAGGACACGCAGCGTCTTCTCGCGAGCGGCGCGCAACGCGTATTCTGGCTCCGCGCGTTGAAAGAGAGCCTGGACAGCGGCGTGCCGGTCTTGCTGGACGCGGTAGGCGGAAACACCCCCGTAGTCTGCGAGTCGAACAGCCTGCGCGGCGTTGTCGAGCCGTCTTTGTTCTTCATGCTGCGGCGCAGTGGCATGAAAGCGGCAAAGGCATCGGCGGAGGCCGTCCAACACTACGCGGACTTTCAAGTCCCTTCGGATGGAAGCCGGTTCGACTTCGATTTCGAGCGCTTGAGCCTCAAGGATGGACGGTGGGTATACCGCTTTCCCGCATCGGCAATTGTCTTGGCCGGAGGCAAGAGCACGCGCATGGGCCTCGACAAGAGCATGCTGGACGTCGATGGACGCCCGATGGTCGAGCACGTGTTGGAACAACTGCGGCCGCACTTCGACCACGTTCTCGTCAGTGCGGCGGATGCGGACAAATACGCGTTTCTCAACACGCGCATCGTTCCGGACGCAACGCCGCATGCAGGCCCGCTCGGAGGAATCGCCGCTGCCCTCGACGCCTCGGACACGGACCTCAACTTTGTGATATCCTGCGACATTCCGGAGATCGAGGTCCGGCTGTTGCGACGGTTGTTCCGCGCCGTGGGCGACGCCGATGCAGCCGTACCCGTTTTCGCCGAAGCCCATACCGAGCCGCTGTACGCGTTGTACCGCAAAAGCGCGCTAACGACGATTCGGCGCGAGTGGGACTTGGGACGGCGTGACGTGCGCGGCGCGGTAACGGCGTGCAAGACGGCGCACGTGCCTATCGACGGCGCTGCGCACTTACCCAACATCAACACGCGAGAAGAATACGAAGCATACGTTTCACTCAAGAAGAGGAAAGCGCACCACGAATGATATCGTTTGAAGAAGCATATGCCATCGTCATGGGCCGGGCGCGCGTTCTCGAATCCGAGCCGGTCGGATTACACGACGCATTCGGGCGCATCCTGGCCGAAGAGGTGGCCTCGGACATGGACATGCCGCCCTTCGACAAGTCGGCCATGGACGGTTATGCGTGCCGCCGCGAGGATCTTCCCGGACCGTTGTCTGTCGTGGAGACGATTCAAGCGGGCGCCGTCCCGACGCGCTCGATCGGACCGGGCGAATGCGCCAAGATCATGACAGGAGCCATGCTTCCATCCGGCGCCGATTGCGTGATCATGATCGAGTACACGGAACACGCCGGGGAAGGAAGCGTCCGCTTCACAGGGGAGTCTTCGCGCGACAACATCTGCCGGAAGAGCGAGGATATGAAGACGGGCGACGTGGTTCTCCACCGGGGCGCCCGCCTGTCCGCACAACATGTCGCGGTGCTCGCCACGGTCGGCTGCGTAAGACCCCGCGTGTACCGCCGGCCCCGCGTCGGCATTATTGCCACGGGCGACGAACTGGTCGAGCCGGACCGCCGCCCCGGCCCCTCGCAAATTCGCACCAGCAACAGCTATCAACTCTATGCGCAGACGCTCGCCGCTAATGCCGTCCCGGCGTACTACGGGATCGCTCGCGACACTGCGCAAGACCTTGATGCCGTGTTCAAGCGCGCCATGGCCGATAATGACGTGATACTGCTGTCAGGAGGCGTTTCAAAGGGCGATTTCGACTTGGTTCCGGGCATCATGGAACAGAACGGCATCGAGATTCTGTTCGATTCCATCGCGATGAAACCCGGCAAGCCCACGACGTTCGGCGTATCACCGAACGTGTATTGCTTCGGGCTTCCCGGCAATCCCGTTTCGACGTTCATCCAGTTCGAAATCCTTGTGAAACCCTTCCTGTACCGGTTGATGGGACACGTGTTCGATCCCATGCCGACCATGCTGCCGCTTGCTGCGCGGGTGGTCTCGAAACGGTCGAACCGCGAGGTATGGCTTCCCGTGAAACTAACGCGGGACGGTCGGGTGGAACCGGCGTCCTATCATGGTTCCGCGCATATCAACGCGCTGTGCGAGGCCGATGGTCTGATTGTGCTGCCCGCCGGCTCGCCTCCTCTGGAAGAAGGAACGCTCGTTCGTGTTAGACCGCTTCCATAGACGCATCGACTACCTGCGCATTTCTGTGACGGATAAATGCAATCTCCGTTGCGTGTACTGCATGCCCGAGGAAGGCGTGCCGTTGATACGACACGAGGACGTGCTCCGCTTCGAGGAGATCCTGGAGGTAACCGCGGCCGCCGTTGAACTTGGCGTGACCAAGGTACGCGTGACCGGAGGTGAACCTCTGGTGCGAAGAGACATCGTCACGCTGGTTCGCATGTTACACGAACTCAACGGAATTCAGGACTTGGCGATGACCACGAATGGCGTCCGGCTCGCCGAGTTTGCTCAACCCTTGGCGGACGCGGGTCTGCGTCGCGTAAATGTCAGCCTGGACGCAATGAATGCTGAACGCTACCGGACCATCACGCGTGGCGGCGACGTGCGGGAAGTCCTCAAAGGCATTGACGCCGCACGTGCTGCGGGCCTGGACCCAGTCAAGCTCAACTGCGTCATACGCGAGTCACAGGACGAGGCCGACGCTCGGGACGTGGCGGATTTCGCCGCGCGCGAAGGGCTGGAGCTTCGCTTCATCCGGCGCATGAGTCTTGCCCGGGGTGAGTTCTCCGTGGTTCTCGGAGGGAGTGGCGGAGACTGTCGGCGCTGCAACCGCCTGAGGCTCTCGTGCGATGGCATGGTTCGCCCCTGTCTCTTCAATGATATTAAATTCAGCGTGCGCGCCTTGGGCCCACGCGAGGCGCTCATCCAAGCGATCTCTGCGAAGCCCGAGTCCGGCCAGATTAGCAACGGCCGGTTTCACGCCATAGGAGGATGAGCATGGGAAACCTTTCACACGTGGATGGCGAAGGGCGTGCCCGCATGGTGGATGTCAGCGGGAAACCGGTACAGCGGCGTATCGCCCGTGCGTGCGGCCGCATCCGCATGGCGCCGGAAACGGCAGGCCTCATCCGCGAGAACAGCATCAAGAAAGGCGATGTGCTGTCCGTTGCCGAGATCGCCGGCATTCAGGGGGCCAAGCGGACGAGCGATCTGATCCCCCTGTGCCATACCCTGCACATCGGCAGCGTGCATGTCCGCGCGCGGTTGGAGACGGACGGGGTTGTGGTCGAAAGCGAAGTCGTAGCCACGGACCAGACCGGCGTCGAGATGGAGGCTCTCACGGCGGTGAGCGTCGCGTTGCTCACGGTGTATGACATGTGCAAAGCCGTGGACAAGCAAATGACCATCGGGGATATCGTCTTGGTCGAGAAACGGAAGGAAGATCTTCAGTCTGCGTAGTGCCTACGAAGGGCACGCCGGCTTAGTCGGGATTGTTCGCGCTATGTCTTGAGGACGTGAGGCGAACACTTGATCGGAGAAGCGCCTCTGTCTCAGGTCTTGAGCAAGAACTCAACAACAACTAGTTTCGTGTCATTGCGAGGAGGGGGGGGGGGCCACCAAACAAAAACCCCCCGGGGCCGGGGGCAAAAAAAAAGGGGGGTTGGTTAGGGGGGGGGGGACCCACACGCCCAGAAA
>CAYOCT010000023.1:0-95178 GCA_964402555.1 uncultured Nitrospiraceae bacterium
CTTTACCTGGTGGCCCGGCGAAGCCGGGTCGTTGGCTCGCAATGACACCACGGGATTGTGAACAATGCGGGCTAGGCCGCTTTGTCAGCTCGCAAGCGTCATATGTGGCACGAAGCCTTAGCTCAGAACGGACGTTGCGTTCGACGCGCGCAGGCGCGAGAGCCTGGCCGTCACGGATTCGACATACTCTTCGTTGGGGAACTTGGCGATGTAGGCTTCCAGCAGTCGTATGGAATCCTGGGGGCGGTCGAGGTGGCGGGAGTAGATCTCGCAGAGCCGGTTCGTGATCTGAAGCGATTTCTCGGGAACAGTCAGCCGGTCAAGGGCGCGCTCGAACCATGGCGCGGCCTCTTCGCAACGTGAGAGGGTCATGTAGAGGTCGCCGATGCGCATGAGGATCTGAGGCTCTTTCGGAAAGATGCGCGCGAGCACCATGTACTCGCGCAGGGCGCCCTCGTAGTCGCCCTCGCGTTCAAGGGCTTCGGCGGGACCGTAGCGCGGCTCGCGGGTCTTCGAACGTTCGGCAGGCGCGACCACGTCGACGAGCAATTGCGAAGCCAGGGAAATTGCGGTCGAACCATAGAGGGCCGTGCCGGAGGCGGTCAGACCGAGGACGGCAAAGACGAAATACGGCCCGGAATGCTTCATCGAAGTATGAAGCAGGACCGTTTCCACGGCGTAGAAGACCGCCACGGCAAGCAGCGTGATCGCCTCCGTAACGATCGAGAGGTCTTCGTGATACCGGTACCGCACGCGAAGGGTGTAGATGCCCCACGCGAAATAGGGAATCAACAGCAGCGCCGACAGCGCGCCGCTGCCCAACTCGATGATACCCAATTCGGCCAAGACGCGATCTACCTCATGTCCGGTCCGGAATACAAAGCGTCCGTTGTGCGATGCGCGCCGGATGGCCCGAAGCCGCGCCCCACGGACCTGCACTATCCGCTTGCGAGGCGCTCCGCGCGCTTCGCCCAAAGTGTAACGGCTTTTCCTCCGCGTGTCCAGCGGAAAGCACGAGCACGCCGCGAGCATTGCGCCGGCAGGTGCGGTTGCACAAAGAAACGCCCCAGCAAGAAGCCGGGGCGTTTAACTTCGATTCGAGGTCGTTCAGATCGGGACGACGTTGGTCGCTTCGGGGCCCTTCTTGCCTTGGGCCGCTTCGTACTGGACTCGCTGGCCATCCTTGAGGCTTTTGAACCCGCTCATTTGGATGTTCGAGTGATGAACGAACAGATCCTTGCTTCCGTCTTCGGGGGTGATGAATCCGTACCCCTTCTCATCGCTGAACCACTTCACGATACCACTTGCCATGTGCTTTCTTCTCCGTAGGATTCATTCATGTCGGGCTGAATCCTGGTCCGCCCGGGACCTCACGTCCGCCTCATGCACCTTTCGATGGCCAATCCATTTCTAGTGCACCAACCGCAGTATAACGTTTCGCCACGCAATATACAAGCTTTTTGAAGCATTCCGAATTGCCGGACGCCCCGGGGACTCCAATGGGTGGCGGTCGATATCCACATAGTTGTCCCCGTTTCCGCTGAATACGTTGCCTACCGACCTCGCCTGTGCGCGAAAAGAAGACTGTTTCCGAACCAGTTCATAGCGACGGCAGCCACCGCGTCCCGAGCCGCGGGATCAGGCCTGTGGCGGCGTGCGCAGGACCAACAGGCGAATCTCTGTCATGTCCTCGACCGCGTAACGGATGCCTTCGCGGCCGAGTCCGCTGTCTTTGACGCCGCCGTAGGGCATGTGATCCACGCGCCACGCGGGCGAATCGCCGACCACCACGCCGCCGACTTCAAGGGTGTCCCACGCTTTCTGAATCTTGTAGATGTCGCGCGTGAAGAGGCCCGCCTGAAGACCGAACTTGCTGTCGTTCACCTCGGCCAGGGCATCGTCGAATCGGCTGAACTTCGTGAGCAGCGCCGCCGGCCCGAAAAACTCTTCGCGATACAAGGGCTCGTCGCGGGGAACGTCTTCGAGCAACGTGGCCTCGACCATGGTGCCTTTACGCCCCCCTCCGCACAGGACCTTCGCGCCCGCCTTGACCGCCGAACGCAGCCACGCTTCCATGCGGTCGGCCTCTTTGTCGGAAATGACCGGACCGATATACGTGTCCTCGTCCTTCGGGTCGCCCAGCTTGAGGGCTTTCGTCGCGGCAACCAGGCGTTCCTTGAACGTGTCGTAGATAGATTCGTGCACGAGGATGCGCTGGACGCTGATGCAGCTTTGCCCCGATTGGTAGAACGCGCCAATAACGATCCGCGCGAGCGCGTCGTCGAGGTCGGCATCCTCATCGACGATTACGGCTGCGTTCCCTCCCAGTTCCAGGATGACCTTCTTCTTCCCAGCGCGGGCTTTCAGGTCCCACCCGACTTCGGGCGATCCTGTAAAGGACAAGAGCTTAAGGCGCTCGTCGGTGGTGAAGAGGTCGGCGCCGTCGCGGCGGCATGGAAGGATGGAGAACGCCCCCTCGGGAAGATTCGTCTCGGCAAGCACTTCGCCGATGATAAGCGCGCCGAGCGGGGTAAGACTGGCGGGCTTCAGGACGAAGGGGCAGCCTGCGGCAAGCGCCGGGGCGACCTTATGAGCCGCAAGGTTGAGCGGGAAGTTGAAAGGCGAGATGAATGAGCAGGGGCCGATGGGCACGCGTTTCCACATGCCCGAATAGCCCTTGGCCCGCGCGCTACGTTCCAGGGAAATTACTTCGCCGTCGAGGCTCACCGATTGTTCGGCGGCGATCTTGAAGGTGTCAATCAAGCGGGCCACTTCCCCCCTGCTGTCTTTGATCGGCTTGCCGGCCTCGATGCACAAGGTGAACGCCAATTCCTCGGCGCGTTCCTTGAAGCGGGCCACGCAGTGTTCGAGCACGGCCTGGCGCTCGAACGGAGCCAAGCAACGCATCGGCTCCGCCGCGTCGGCCGCCCTGGCGATGGCGAGGTCAATCGCCGCCGCATCGGCCATGGCCACTCGTGTGGCCACGTTACCCGTGTATTTATCGAGGACTTCGAGGTCCGCGTTAGGATATTCGGCGCGGTTGGCAAGGAAATAGGGATAACGATCCTTAAGCATTGGCAAGACTCCCTTCGCCATTACGTGACGATATGCAATTTCTCCATCAGCAATTCATTCTCGCGGTAGTCGATCGGCACCGCAAGCACCACCGGTTTGCTGGCCTTGAACGCACGGTCCAGCGCCGGGGCCAAATCGACCGAGTTGCGCACGCGGATGCCCTCGCACCCGAAACTCTCGGCCAGCTTTTCGAAATCGGGATTCAGGAAGCTAAGGTCCGTGTGGCGTCCGTATTCGCTTTGCTGCTTCCACTTAATTAGATTGTAGCCATCGTCCACCCAGACCATGACCACGATGTTCGTTCCGAAGCGAACGGCGGCTTCGAGGTCGTGGACGTTCATCAGGAATCCGCCGTCCCCGCAGATGGCCAGCACGCGCCGCTCGGGATGAACCAGCTTCGCCGCAATGGCTCCAGGCAGCGCGCTGCCCATCGAGCAGAATCCATTCGGAATCAGACACGTGTTGGGATCGTCGCAATGGTAATACTGGGCAATCCACATCTTGTGGGTCCCAACGTCGCTCAAGAGTATGTCCGAAGGCCCCATCGCTTGCCGTACGTCCCAGAGCGCTTTCTGAGGACGAACGACCCCGAGCGTCTTGTCGTCTTTGTGCTCGGCAAACAATTCGAGCATCGCTTCGCGGGTCTTCCGCTGCTCCGGCAGGTCAAACCGCAACGGGGCCTTGTCCAATCGCTCGTTCAGCATCCAGAGCGTGTGGGCCAGGTCGCCAATCACCTCGACGGTCAGCTCGTAGTCGCGATCCACGACGGCGGGCAGGAAATCGATATGGATGACCTTCTTGTTGCCGAAGCGGTTCCAGAGACGCGGAGGGAATTCCACAAGGTCGTAGCCCACGGTGATGACCACGTCCGCCGCCGCAATGGCACTATTGGCAAGGCTCTGGGTCTGCAAGCCGATCGTGAAAATGCACTCGGTCTCTTGTCGTGAGACGCAGCCCTTGCCCATGAAGGTCGAGATGACACCGATGTCGGTCCGTTCGACGAAGCGCCGCAATTGCTTGCTGGCCCGGGTGCGAATCGCCCCGTTACCGGCGAGGATAATCGGATTGCGCGCGGCGCGGATCTCGGCCATGGCCAAATCGACGATCTTGTCATCCGCGGTGGTGCGCCGGATGTAGTTTCTCTGGAGGGGACGCGCCGTAGAGGACATGCCGGCGATATCATTCGAGAGCGAAATGAAGGAAGCCCCCGGTTTTTCGCGCGTGGCGACCTTGAAGGCGTGGCGCACCGCTTCGGGGATGTTGTCGGGATGCAGGACCGCCATGGCGGATTTCGTGACGGGGCGAAACATCGCCACGAGGTCGATGTACTGATGCGTCTCTTTGTGCTGGCGCTGGATGTCGGTTTGGCCGGCGACGACCACCATTGGGGCGCGGTCGCTGTTGGCGCTGGCGACGCCCGTCACCGTGTTGGTCGCGCCCGGCCCGAGCGTACTCATGCAAACGCCCGCCTCGCCCGTGAGTTTGCCGTAGGCTTCCGCCATAAACGCCGCCGACTGCTCGTGCCGTGTCAGCATGAACTTGATCGGCGACTTCTCCAGCGCGAGCAAGACATGGGCATTCTCCTCGCCCGGCACGCCGAATACGTACTTCACTCCTTCTTCTTCAAGGCACTTGACAAAGAGTTCGGCGCCGTTCATGGCAGTTACGTTCCTCCGCTCGGCCCATTCCAACAGGCCGCTTGACGTTCGGGCGAGGGGTCCGCATAGCCCACCGCCCCTGCGGCAAACCGCTCGGAATCCTCATCATTCTAACGCATACACCCCCGAATTTGTTCCAAATCCGCGCGTGTCCGTATCCGTCCGCGCAGCCTGGCTAGGTCAATCTCGACAACATGCCCACGAACATGGCCACGGTCAGCGGGATCAGAAGGTTGTCGTCAGGATAGAAGCGGAAGAGCCATACTGTCGAGTGGTGCGCGATAGCCCGTTGGACGCGAACCGTCAACGGATGCGCCCAGATCACCCAGTACTTCGTATAACTCTCGATCAGCGCGACGAGCAGCCCCGTAGCCAGGAGGCACTTTGAACTGAAATCCCAATCCATCCAGGCGCTGATAGCCCACATAATGAGAAAACTCGACGCGATAAACGCCAGCAACCCCCACACGCGTTCGTAGCCCAGATTGCGGCGTCGCAACTGGAAGCGCGTCCACGCGGCCGCGGGATCTGCCACGCCAAGGACCAGAATCGCCATGATCACCGTGGCCTCGCGGCACCCCCCCAAACGATACGAGGTGCAGAGGATCGCCGCCGCGAGCAGATAGTACGTCGAGGCGTTGAAATGGTCCACTTCGACCGTCCGCATCAGTTTGCCGTAGAACGGCAGGCTCTTCACGGCCTCGTTGTGCCTGGGCGAGTAGAAGCGGACGAGGTCGATGGCAAATGCCAGCGCCGTCTCGACCCACACGAGGCCGACCATGATATCGGGACCGTAGACGGGCCGGCGCACGTCCTTCCAGAGCAGGAAGATGACCACCATCAAGATACAGCCGAGGAGGTGCCACAGCTTGCGCATGGCGTTCCACTCGTATTCGGTATCCTGGGTGTTCATATCGTTTTCAACGCCGTCCATTGCTACCACCCGCTGCCCTTTACGGGATACTATGATGCCAAACTCTTCCATTAACGGCAACAATCTTCACGGCGATTTCTTCCCCGAAAATTCGCACGCACGACTCTCGGTATGCTGGATGCGATTAACGATAGGCATCAGGCGTACTGGGCGACGATGGCCAGCCCTGTCGCTACACTTGTGAAGGTGTCGCGCTGCAAGATGCGGTCCTCGCCGTACCGCTCGACGAGCATCTCACGGACGGCGGGAATAAGGCTTGTTCCGCCGGTCGTCAGCACGCAGTCGATGTCGCCGGGTTCGACACCGGCGGCTTTCTCGCCTTCGAGGATGCTCGTGAGCATTGCGTCGAGATCGTGGCCGATGATGTGCGCGAATTCCGCGCGTTCGAGGCGCTCGTGAATCTGGATGACGTCCTTGGCGATCTCGATGTGCGTTTCGAAGTCGGTGGAGAGCCGTTTCTTGGCCGATTCTGCCTCGCGCACGACGGGGTAGCCGTAGTTGCGCTGAATGAGATAACGCAGGGCGCGCATGGCCTCGGGTTGGTTCGAGCTCATCTCCATGGCGATGAGCCAGTTGATGGTCTCCTCGGTGTTGAGCTTGTACAGGTTCTGCCAATCGAGGATGTTGTTGAACAGGAACTGGGGCACGGGAAGTTTCGAGGGGCCGTAGCGAGAGCGGCTACCGAAACACGGGAACAGCTTCGCTCGAATGATTTCACGATCGATCGCGTCGCCCGCGACCGGCACGCCCGCGACCCCGAGGATACGGCTCTCGGCCAAGCGCTGCATGGCGCCGTGCGCCCCGCCGAATTCCATCACGCACACGTCGCACGTTCCGCCACCGATATCGACGACCATCAGGCGCTGCTGGCGTTCGGAGCTGATGGCATACTCGACGCATGCGCCGACGGGTTCATAGAAGAGCGTCACGCTTTCGAACCCGGCGAGTCCCGCCGCTACGCGCAGACGCCGCTCCGCGACAGCGTCTTCCTGGGGGTCGGTCGAGAACCGCACCGGGCGCCCAAGCACGACGGAATCGACGCTCTCTCCCGCCGCCGCATCGACTGCTTCCTTGATGCGGCGTAGGATAATCGCGGCCAGTTCCTCGATCTGGTACGTCTGGCCGAAGACCTCGGTGCCCCGAAATGCGCGGTGGCGCAACAGGCTCTTCAACGACTGGAACAAGCGCCCCGGCGAATTGACTTCGACCGTGGCGTGGGCCTTCACGCCTTCTTGGACCTTCGTGTCGGCCATGTCCGGACTCGGCCGGTAGCCTTCGCTCTTGTCCGGTTCGGACGCGACGTAGCCTTCGATGGAAATGCCGAGGTCAACCTGTTCTAGTTTTACCTCGCGGTCAATGTTGCGATCAATGAAGGCATTCGCGGCGGCTCGGCCAATAATGGTCTCCCCTTCGCGCGACATGTACAGCAGCGACGGGAGCGACGTGGTAGCGTCGTTAAACGGATCGAGTTCAAGCACCCACGTCCGCGTGCCATCGGATACGGCGGCGCTGGAGTTGGAGGTGCCGAAGTCTAATCCACAGAATAGTTTAGCCACGAATTACCCCTGTGCGCAACAGTCGCAAGTTCCGCAAAAGAGCGGAGTATACCATCGCGAGAATGCAATTACAAAACTCGGGCTGGCCTCCGAGAGGAACAGCGTTTCAAGGCGAGTACGGCTGCGTCTTGCCTTCTCGCGCCCTTGTCCCGCGCAGGGAAGATGAGTGTCGGCGGCGCGCTATAACGCCCACTCCGCATCTTCTTTCTCGACGGTCTTCTCCTGGGTGCGAATGAAGTGCAGCGGGTCATCGACGGGAGGCCGCTGGGTGATGGGGACGGCCTCGCTGGTACCGAACAGGCCGGCGTAGTCGCCGTGGAATCCGTCGCAGATACTCTGGAGGGCACACTGCCGGCAGGCATCGTGATAGACGTAGCCGCAATATTTCGAGGCGCGGGTGCGCGCCTCGTCGCGGTATACGGCGTCTTTGCCACGAACGGCCTGGACCGCGCGGCTCAAGGTCCGCTGGACCCCGAATTTGAGTTTCAATTCGAGTGGACGCTCCTCCGTCATCTTGACGACGGCCACGGGATTGCAGTAGACGGGTTTCTGGTAGAACGGCCCAATGCAGAATGTGGGCATGAGTCCGCCACCCTTCATCATCTGCGTCTGCTTCATCGTCCAGAGCCAGCTTTGGAAATCCCACTCGTGTGTGTCGTACGAGAGTTGCTGGTAGTTGTAAAAGTTCTTGCGATGGCGTTCCTCGGCCATGCACAAGGGCAGATAGCGCACGTTGACCTCTATCCCCGCCTCTTCGAGCATGTCCATGGCTTCGGCCAGGCGCGGCTTGATGTCGGAGTACCGAGGCACATTCTCGCGGGTACGAAGGCCCTGTTCCTGATCACCGAACGGGTTGAAGGCGATATAGTTCACGACGTACGCGCCGTGTTCGATCGCGTGGCGCGCGACGTCGGGAATCTGCGGCACGACGGGCTTGGACATGGTGCAGTTATAACGGAACGGCACGCCGACTTCGCGCATGCGTTCGATCGCGGCGTCGATCTTCTTGTCGGCGCCATCGACGCCCACCACCTCGTCATGTACCTTGCCGATGCCGTGAAGGCTGACCAGGAAATCGCGGATGCCCGCGTCGCGGTACTTCTCCATAACCCCCGGGCGCCCGAGCACCAGTCCGTTGGTGATCAAGGTCGGATACAGGCCGATGTCGTGGCAGTAACGGATAAGCTCGTAGATATCCGGATGGATCGTGGGTTCGCCGCCCTGGATATCGATCGCGGTGTTCCCATAGAACTCGCGGAGCGTACGACAAATTTCCTTAGCTTTGTCGATCCCCATGAACTCGTGTTCGGGATGTTCGCAATCGGCAATCCGGCTCGCGAAATAGCAGAAGTAGCAGCGCTGGTTGCAGGTCTGCCCGAGCCACATAACGCCGCGCCGGGTCAATACACGTTTCGTTGTTTTGGGTAACGTCGGCATGGTCTATCGATGGTCTTCTTTCCACGTCTCTCCGGCGTCTACGGCAAGAACACCGGAAAAGTAAGAATAGGTTCCTGGGTCAAAATGCAGCAGCCCGGCGTCGGGTGTGCGCAAAGCCTGCAACACGCGCGCGTTTTCGTGATAGCCCGTGTTGATAGAGGTCATGCGGAACGCCGGACCGTCTGCCGCCGCCTTCAGGGTAACGGATGGAAGCGTGGAACTCAAGGCTTTGGCGAACGCGCCGGGCGCGTAGATGCGATTCGCGTGACGCCAATCTTCCTGGCCTTGCTCGAATTCGGGATACGCGCCGGACTCGTGTTCAGTGGCCCAATGGGAGTATTCCGGACGCACTACAACGGTCGCGTGGTACTCGTGCAGGTCCATCGGCGCGCGCACTTCGAGGCGGATACGAACCGCGATGCCCTCTGAGCACGGCTCGATTTCCCAATGCTGCGAGAACGGGAATCGCCGCGATTCGCCTGTAATCGTCAGGCGATCGCCCTCCCTGCGATGCGGAAGCCACTGGAGATTATGGCTGTCGTTCCACAGGTTCCCGATCAGCATCGATGCGTAGAAGTGCAGATACGCGGTCAGGTCTTTGCCGTCGTACGCAAGGCGCATCTTGCCTTCGTCGAACGAAGCCTGCAGGTTGCCCGATGTTATGACGCGTTCGAGCGCCCGCTCGCGCGCCTGCGCAAGAATGGCCTCGCCCCTCGCCCGCGCCTGCTCCTTGGTCATGCCCAAGTCGATCTCGATCGTCATTAACTCGTAGTGGCCCGCGGCGAACGTGCAGACGGTCTCCGGCATCTGCGACTGCGCCTGCAAGACGCGCGCGCCCGCGACATAATCGGCGTTGTACCAAGCCAAGGTTACATAGGGGCTGTCGGTCTCTACCGTAGACACGAATGCGGGGAGCGGCGAGCCGTCCTCGGGAATCGCAATGGTCTCTTTGGCCTTGGCATCGGTGGGCGTGACATGCACCCAGTTCAAGTCGCCGGGCACAATGTTCGGAAAGATCCCCGAGGTCTCGCCCAATTGCCATTGCGTGAACGCCACCGGCCATTGCATGTTGGCGCCGAACGCGGGAAGTTCCACTTCGTGTTCGCAGTCCATGGCAATCCGCCACACGAGGCGGTTGTTCGCAAGGCGCAAATCCCACAGTAAAGAGACCGGCAGGCGCGACATGCGCCCGCGCGCTTTGCAGTGGTCGGGACCGCGTTCCTCGACGACCCAGTCCGCCGTAGAGGATTCGTGCCACTGGCCCATGCTCTGGAGCTCCACGGTGAGTCCGCGCGCGGAGCTCACTTCGCGCTGCCCGCGAAACACCGACACGCGCCCGTGGCACAGGATGGCCTCGACCTCGCCAGAAGCCATGGTATGAATGCCGATGTCGCGTCCGATCTGGCGCAGGTAGAAATCGATGGTGTCGCGCGGCGTTCCGCGGGAGATCATGCGGCCTTTGCTCAAAAGGATGACGCGATTGCACAGGGTGTTGACGATACTGAGATCGTGCGAGACAAAAACGATCGTCTTGCCTTGTTCGCGCAGTTCGCCGATGCGCGTGCGGCACTTGCGTTGAAACTCCTCGTCCCCGACCGACAAGACTTCGTCCACAAGAAAGACATCAGGGTTTGTATGCACGGCGACCGCGAATCCGAGCCGCACGAACATGCCGCTCGAATAGGTGTTGACCGGATTGTCGAGGAACTCGCGAATGCCGGAGAACTCGACGATGGACTCGAACACCTCCTCGACCTGCGCACGTCCCAGGCCGAGAATCCGCGCGTTGAGGAAGATGTTCTCACGGCCCGTCAGCAGGGGATGGAAGCCGGCGCCCAGTTCGAGCAGCGAGGCGACGCGCCCCTGAATCTGTACGCGCCCTTCGGTCGGGATCGTCACGCCGGCGAGCAGCTTCAGCAGCGTGCTCTTGCCGGAACCGTTCGCCCCAATGATGCCCACGGCCTCGCCCTGGTCGACGCCGAACGAGATCTCGCGCAACGCGGCGACTTCCTCGGTCCTGCGGCGGAACAGATTCACAAAGCCGCCGCGAGCGAGGAGCATGCGTGGCCCGCCTCGCGCTTTGTAGATCTTGCTTACGTTGTCGACATCGATTAGGCGCATCATAGGTAATCCGCGAACGTGGCGGCGTTGCGCCGGAACCGATACGCGCCCAAGAGAAGCAACACGATCGCGATCGCTCCCGGGCGCGCCAATAGCATCAAGTCGGGGAAATGCTGGTCGAGCAACGCCTGCCGGTAAGCCGTCACGAGATTCGCCATCGGGTTGAGCATGTAGATCTGAAACCAAAGATCGCCCAAACGCGACGACACCATGCTTGGCGGATAGAAGATCGGCGTGGCGTAAAATCCGAACGCGAGCACCACGTCAATCATGTAGCCCACGTCGCGGTAGTAGATATTGAGCGACGAAAGGAGGAGCGCCAGGCCGATCACGAGGACAAACTGAACGCCAAAGATGATAGGCGTGTAGAGTATGCCCACGCTCAGCGCCGAGAGGCCGTTCAAGACCCCCATGACCACCAAGAGTGTGATGAACCCGATGACGAAATTGACCAGGCAGTTCATAACCGCGGCGATGGGTATGATCTCGCGCGGGAAGTGGACCTTCTTGATCAACTCGCCGCTTTCGAGCAGCGAGTTCGTCCCCGTCATCAGCGCGACTGAGAGGAACTGCCACGGCACAAGGCCGCACAACAGGAATACCGGCGTCATGGACTCGCTGGGCAAGCCCTTCGCGGCAAGCCGATCGCCCAGCAGGTACTTGAAGACAAACGTGAGGATGAGCATCATCATGACCGGCTGAAGCACCGCCCACAAGAACCCCATCATTGCGTTGCGATACCGCGCCCGCAACTCCTTCCACACCACATCGCGCAACAACCCCCGGTGCGCGATTAAGTCGGGAAGAATGCGGTCAAACCGCTGCTGTTCGGCGCTCGTATAGAAGACGCGGCTCATGGCACGAGATGGTAGCACCGCAGACCGGGCTTTTCAAAGCACATCCGACGCGCCACGCCCGCAAGAGTGGCCTGCCAAGATCCAATCTCACCCTCTCTATCGATTTCCCGTGCCATCGCTCAGCTTGCTTTACATTCTCGCCCTGTCGTGCCATGATTGAAATGAGGCGGAGGTAAGGCAGCTCAAGCAGCGCAGGGCCGTACATGGGTGCGAGCCGTTAGTCCGTTGAGGGACACGGGTTGGAGATCTTAGAAACAGAATTCAAACCGGGCGACGTTATCGCGGGACGTTACCGGGTCGAGGCGGCGCTGGGCCGCGGCGGGATGGGCGCGGTGTATCAGGTCGTCGACCAGCAGACATCCGAGCGGCGCGCGCTGAAGACGCTGCTGCCGGAGTACGTGAACAGCAAGAACGCGGTGCGGCGGTTTGCGCGCGAGGTCGAGGTGGTGCGGCGGCTGAACCACCCCTCGATCGTGAAGGTATACGACGCCAAGCGGGTCGGGTCGCTGCTGTATTACACGATGGATTTCATCGAGGGCAAGACGCTGCGGGACTTCATCGTCAGCCGGGGCAAACTGGGGATCGGTTCGACGGTGCGCATCCTGGCGCTGCTGGCCGAGGCGCTCGAGTACGCGCATCTATACACGATTCATCGCGATCTATCCCCGGAAAACGTGATGGTCCTTGCGGACGGATCGGTGCGGCTGCTGGATTTCGGACTGGCCAAACTGACGGACAACACCGGGGCGTTCACGATGATTGGCGACCGTCTCGGAAAAGAGCAGTACAAGGCCCCGGAGCAGCGCGCGAACGCGGCAGAGGTGGACGGGCGCGCGGATCTCTACTCGCTCGGCATCATGTTCTTTGTGATGCTGGCGGGACGATTCGCGAAACCCGGTGAAAGGCTGACCGAGGTCGTGCCGAACTTGTGCTCCGAATGTGACACGTTCTTCGAGAAGGCGACGGCGATGCTGCCGGAACGGCGCTTTGCGAATGCGAGGGAGTTCCGTCTGGCACTCATGAGGGTCTACGAGGCGAGCCATCGGAAGGCGAAACTGGATGGCCTTCCGCCCACGGAATCGGAGATGCCCGCGCCTCCTCCGCCCTTCCCCGAGCCGCCGCCTCAAGGCTGGTTCGCGCGTGTGCTCACGCGAATCAGGAACTGGCGCCGGTAATCGCGCGTACCCCTTCGCGCGCGATGGCATTGTTCGGGTCAAGCCCCAAGGCTCGTTTGAAGTAGGTTAACGCCTGCGTCGTGTCGCCCGCATTGAAGAGCACGGTGGCCAGGTTGCACATCGCGTTGACGTATTTCGGGTCGAGTTGGAGCGCAACCTGGTAGTACTTGATGGCTTCGGGGAAGCGGGCGGACTTGGCCAGGGCGTTGGCGAGGTTGTTGGGAATTACCGCGTTTCGCGGGTCGTTCTTGAGGGCTTTGAGATACTCAGCGATAGCCTCGTCCAGCGCGCCGCGCTCGTAGGCCGTGTCCCCTAGATTCAGATACGCATTCCGATCCCACGGGTCGACCTTGAGCGCCTGCCGGTATTGCGCGACAGCCTCGTCCATCTTCTTCTGGCTGCGCAATGCATTGCCGAGGTTGTTGTGCGCCAGCGGGAAATCGGGGGCGATGCGCAACGCCTCGTTGTATTCGCGAATGGCGTTGTCCAAGTCGCCCTGTCCCGCGTAGAGGTAGCCAAGCCCGTTGTGAAGCCCCGCGTCGTCCGGGCGAATCTCGAGGCCCTTCCGGTACATGGCAATCCCCTCGTCGGGCCGCCCCTGCTCGACGCGCATGTTGCCGAGATTGGCGTAGACGAGCACGAAGTCGGGAACGGCGCGCAGGGCCTCGTTGTAGTGGCGCTCCGCCTCGTCGTATTGCTTCCGCGCCGCGAGGAGCAGGCCGAGATTGTTTTGCGCCCGGGCGTCGTCCGGATTGAGCTGCAGCGCTTTGGTATAGCGTTCGATCGCTTCGTCGGTACGGCCCGCGTTGGCGAGTTGGACCGCGAGATTGTACTGGTAATCTTCATGTTCGGGATCGGACTCGATGGCCTTCTCGAAGTTCGCGATGGCCTCTTCATAGCGCCCAGCGCGCCCGAGAAGGCTGCCGAGATTGTTCCACGCGAGCGAGAAATCAGGCGCAACGCGTATCGCCTCGCGATACTGCGCGAGCGCTTCGTCGAACTTGCCCTGGTTTTCGAGGAGGACGCCAAGATTGTTATGCGCACGAGCATCGGAGGGATTGAGTCGAATTACCTCGTTGTAGTGCGCGATCCCCTCGGCGACCTTTCCCATCGCGATAAGCTCGGACGCGCCGCTGAACTGCACGTCGGGATCGGCAGGATGGTTGCGTAGCGCGGTCATCAGTTGATCGAAGGCGTCGGAAGTGCGTCCTTCTTTCTCGAACCAACGCGCGAGACGCATGTTCATATACGACTCGACGTTCGGGTTGTCGACGAGATGGCGCGCCTCCTCAACCGCCTTGTCGACCTCGCCAATCCGCAGATAGGAATCGGCGCGTTGGTAATACCAGCGGCAGCGATCCGGCTCGAAACGGATGAACTGGATCGACGCCAGCACGCCAAACACAACGAATAGGCCCACCCCCGCCCCGGCCTTGAGCCATTGCCGGGCCTTGGCATACTCGACGAGCCGCCACAGCCCGTACGCGCCGAACAGGAAACAGAACGGGATGACCGGAATGCGCGCGCGGCCGTTGACGAAAAACGGCAGGAACGAGACAAAGTAGATGGCGAGAAAGACGGCCATTAACACGACAAGGTCCGTCGTAGCGAACGTGTCCGCCGCCTCGCCTCGCATGAAACGTCTCAAACGCAGATCGTTGAGCATGATGGCTACGCCGCCCAAGAAAAGCGCAAAGGCCATCGCAAAACCGGGGAGATACTTGAGCGGCGGATAGTATTCCTTTTCGCATTGAACGACTTTGTTGCAGGTGATCTCGACCGGGGTCCAGAAGAGGACGGCCTTCTTGAACATCAACTTGAGCGTGCGCCACTTGTGCGTCTTGATGTAGTCGAGGGTCTGCTTGTAGAAGAAGTTCGAGACTTCGCCGCCCTTGATGTTCGGATTGCCCGTAACTTTGCCTACGCCGCGAATGACGTTGATGTAGACCCACACGGACCAGTTGCCGGTACCTTCGAGGTCTTGCAGGTACGGCGTCCATGGCGTGACGCCGTCCGCCTCGGGGCCGTTGCCGATGAGGAAGTTCTCTCCGAAATAGTTCGAGATAGGAACGAACTCGTGGGCAACCACATAGTTGCGGACGGTCACTGGCGCGATGATCGCAAAGGTGCAGAACGCGAGCGCAACCCACGAGGGCATGGCGCGCAAAGTCTGGCCACGGCGGTACGCAATCCATAGCATCCATGCCGCGGTGAAGGGGCCAAATAACAGGATATTGGGCCGCATCAACGCGTAACTCCCGAAAATGATGCCCGCGAGCGCGGCCCAGCGCACCGCCATCTTTCCGGACCAACGCAGCAGGACGTACATTAGGAGCGAACCGAGGAACACGAAGAGGCTCGGGTCGTTCAACTCGCCTTCCCAGAAGATGAACCCCCAATAGGTCGCCGCAAAGAATGCCGCGATCAGGCCCGCGCCGCGGTGGAATAGGGCCTTGCCGAGCGCGTAGAGCAACACGACGCTCACAAGCCCAAGGAACATGTTGACCAGTCTCGGCGCGAGGTAGCTGCCCCGGGTCAGGAAGTAGATCGCCGAGAGGAAGTAAGCGTGGCCGGGAGGACGGAAATAGGACGTAGTACGGATCTCTGGATCGGTTTCGGCGCCGGGCGGCAGAGTCCAATCGCCGAATGCAATGCCGCGCGCATGATAGTCCTGCACGGCGGGGTCTTGTTGCGGGGCAGTGAAATCGGGCGCATGGACGATTTCGGCAAGGTACCACGCACGAAGAAGGAAACCGATCAGCAGGATTGCCGCTAAGATGGTCCACTCGAAGTTTCGAGCACGAGGAGCCGACCGCGCGGACGCAGGAATTGCGTCAGCGCTGGACGGTGGTCGTTTCGACTTGGCACTCACGAATCGGCTCGATTCCTTCGGGAGTTGAGGCGCGATTCACCTTACCTCATGGCGCGCTGGGATCGCAACGCGCTAGCTGGTCGGCCGTAATCGTGGTTCGGCATCGGCTTGTCGCTTGACATTGCGATTGGAGGAACTGCGGAAGCGGCGTTATCCGCGAGCCAGGATCCGGCGCGCGCCGAATGCCGCGACGATCAAGAACAGCAGGCCGAGCGCTAATGGCCCCGCGGCAGGTGTGCCCCAATGGACACCCAGGGCAGCCATGCCTGATTGGACCAGGGTTCCGGAATCGTCCATAACGATGACATAATAGTCGCCGACATCATCGAACGAGATGTCGTCGAGCGCCAAGCTCGATTCTGTGCTCAGGATGGCGGAACTGCCGGCCTTCTTCCACTCGTAGGCTAGCGGTTGGAATCCACCGGTCGCTACTACGCTGAAGGTGAAGCAATCTTTGACCGCACAGTCCGCGCCCTGCGGAGCCTGCAGAATGGTGAGCGGATCCACAACAGTAACGGTCACGAACTCCGAGGAATCGCTCCCGGCCGAATTGGACACGACGCATTGATAGACGCCGCTGTCGTCGATCTGGGCCTGCGGCATCTCGAAGGTAATGCTGGTTGCGCCCGAAACGGCCTGGCCGTCCTTGTACCACTGAACCGTGAACGGCGGCGTGCCGGATTCGATCTGGGCTATCAGGCGGACATAATCCCCGGAGAGCGACTTGCCCGCGGAGTCGGGCTCGACCACGACGCCGGAGATGACGGGCGGATGGATGGCGATGGTGAAGTTGGCGTCGCTGGTGTCCGTTGCGGAGAAGAACGCGCTGGTCTCAAGCCGAATTCGGTAATTGGTCGCGGGCGTCTGGCTCATCGGCACCGCCCAAGGCCACGACCCTTTGCCATTGCTGCCGATGGGCATGCCGCTCGCCAGCGTAGTCGTGGAACTGCCTTGCAGGAGCAGGATGCGAACCGTAGACCCGACATTACCGGCCGAACTCCATCGCAGCGTGACGGTGTCTCCGGGGTAGAACACTTCGCCGCCGTTCGGGTATTCGACCTGGATATTCGCCCAGCGGTTGATGCTGAAATAGTCGTCGCTCGAGTCGTTGCACGACGGCGTGGTGGTGCTCGTAACTCGGATCGTATAGTCGGTCCGCGTCTCCTGGAAGAAGGAGATCCCCCAACTCCAACTGCCTGTGCCGCCGGAGCCTATCGACGTGCTGGACACGAGTACCGAAGAGGTGCCGTCGGAACGAACCAACTCGATGCGCACATTGCCGCCCGGATCGCCGGAATACGACCATGTGATTGCATGGGTCGAACCGCACAACCAGTTCTCTTCACCGTTGGGGCTGGTCACCGTAATCGTGTCTGTAACCGGGGCAACGACGGAGAAATCGGCGTTGCTGGTATCGGTACACGAAGGCAAACTCATGCTGGTCACACGCACGCGGTAGTTCGAGGCGATGGCCTGTCCCAAGGGAATGGCCCAATCCCAAGAACCGCTTCCCGACGTGCCGGAATCTACGTTTGAAGCCAGGACGATGGAAGAGCCGCCCTGGAGCAGTTCGATCTTCACAAGCGGCCCCGGATCGCTCGTATAGGACCACTGAACTTGGTGGGTCTCGCCGACATCGAGATGCTCTCCGCCGTCAGGGGCGGTTACGGTTATCGTCGGCGGCGGCGGCTCGATGGTAAAGAGACCGTCGCTCGAGTCGAGCGCGTACGGGTTCGTGGTACTCGTGATGCGAACCGTGAAATCGCTCCCCGTAGGCTGGCCTTCGAGGACCTGCCAGGTCCACGATCCCGCGCCGCCGGAGCCAATCGGCGTGCTCGCAACCAGCGTGGTAACCAGTCCATCTTCGATGAGGTCGATCATGACGTTGGCGCCGGGGTTGCCGGTATAGGCCCACTGGATGGTGTAGGACTGGCCGGCCGTGACCGTCTCGCCGCCGTTGGGATTCGCCACCGTAATCGTGGGCGCCGTAATCGTGAAGGGCGCATTGCTGGAATCGGCTGACGCGGAAACCGACGTGCTTGTCACTCGGACGCGGTAGTTCGTCCCGGACGCTTGCGAAAGCGGCACCGACCAGTTCCACGAACCTGCGCCGCCGCTTCCGATGGATGCGCTTGCGACGAGCGTCGTCGCCGCGGCCCCGTCGAGCAACTCAATCATGACGTTCGCGCCGGGATTGCCCGTGTAGGTCCATTGGATAGGCACTGTCGCGCCGGTGACGTAGTTCTCGCCGCCATTGGGCGCGGAGACCGTGATCGCGGGCGCGGCGATGGTGAAGGGCGCTGCGCTCGAACCGGTGGCCGCTGGGGTAAAGGTGCTTGTAACGCGGACGGTGTAGTTCGATCCCGCGGGTTGCGAAGCCGGAACGGTCCAGTTCCACGACCCCGAACCCGACGAGCCTATCGACGTGCTCGCGATCAAGGTCGTGGGCGTCGCGCCGTTGAGCAATTCGATTCGGACCGACGCGCCGGGAATACCCAAGTAGGTCCAGGAAATCGTGTGCGTTTCTCCACCGACCCAGACCTCGCCGCCATCCGGCGACGTCACGTCGATAGTCGGCACGAGGATCGTGAAGGGGCTGGCGCTCGTGTCCCCAATAGAAGGCGTGGCCACGCTGGTGACACGGATTCGGTATTGGGTTCCGTAGGCCTGGCTCGTGGGCACCGTCCAATTCCATGACCCGCTACCCGACGCGCCGATAGCCACGCTCGGCGCGATGGTCGTCGGAACGCCGTTGTTGAGGAGTTCGATCTTGACGGTAGAACCGGGTTCGCCGGTGTAGGTCCAGTTGACGGTGTGGGTCTCGCCGCCGTACCAGATCTCGCCGCCGTCGGGCGCGACCACATTAATGGCAGCAGCGCTAATCGTGAAGTCCGCGTTGCTGGTGTCCGTGAACGAAGGGGTCGTCACGCTCGTAACGCGAATACGGTAATTGGACCCTGCGGGCTGCGACGCGGGAATCGTCCACGACCATGAACCGGAACCCGCCGAACCGACCGGCACGCTCGCCGCAAGAACCGAGGGCGTTCCATTGTCGAGCAATTCAATCTGGACGTTCGCGCCCGGGTCGCCGCCGTAACTCCATTGAATCGTCTTCGTCTGCCCGCCGATCCACGATTCGCCCCCGTTGGGCGAGGTGACAACGATAGCGGGCGCGGTAATCGTGAACGCGTCGTTGCTCGTATCCGCGCATGACGGCGTGGCTTCACTCGTGATACGAACGCGGTAATTGGACCCCGGGGTCTGGAGCAGTGGGATGGACCACGACCACGAACCCGAACCTGAGCTGCCAAGCGAGATGCCGGTCGCGAGCGTCGTCGGCGTCATCCCGTTGAGCAACTCGAGCTTGACGGTCGCGCCGGGATAGCCGGTGTAGGTCCAGGAGATGGTTCTTGTCTCGCCACCCATCCAGCTTTCGCCGCCGTTGGGAACGCTCAGCACAATCCCGGTAGCGAGAATCGTAAACGGCGCATCGCTCGAATCCAGATACAGGGCGTTCGTGGTGCTCGTGACGCGGATAGTGAAATTGCTTCCGGGAGTCAGCGTGGTGGGAATCGTCCAATTCCAGGAACCCACGCCTCCTGCACCTACGGGCACGCTCGCGGCAAGCACCGCCGGCGTCGCGCCGTTGAGCAGTTCGATCTTGACGTTAGCGCCCGGGTCGCCCGTGTAGGTCCAGTTGATACTGTGGGTCTCGCCGCCTATCCACGTCTCGCCGCCGTTGGCGGATGCGACCGTAATAGAGGCCGAGGCTATCGTGAAATCGGCAAAGCTCGTGTCGGTGCAGGTCGGTTTGGTGAGAGACGTTATGCGGACACGGTAATTCGAACCCGTGGGCTGCGCGCTCGGTATCGCCCAGTTCCACGACCCGCTCCCGCCACTGCCGACGGGAACGCTTGCCGCAAGCACGGTCGGCACGCCATTGTCCAGAAGTTCGATCTGCACGTCCGTACCGGGATCGCCGGTGTAGGTCCATTCGATAGCGTGATTCTCGCCTACCGTCCACGTCTCGCCGCCGTTGGGCACGTTGAGCAAGAGGGTGTCGGTGGGCGCGGCATCAATCTTGAATTCGTTTTCGCTGGAGTCGACACACCACGAGGCGTCCGTGCTGGTAATCCTGACTCGGAAGTTCGTGCCTATAGCCTGTCCAAGGGGAATCTGCCAGTTCCAAGACCCCGATCCCGCACTCCCGATGGGCACGCTCGGCTCGATTACGGTGGCGTTGGTCCCGTCCAGGAGTTCTATCTTGACGTTCGGCCCCGGCTCGCCCGTATAGGTCCAGGTCAAGACATGTGTCTCGCCTATCATCCACATCTCGCCGCCGTTGGGCGCAGTCACGGTAATGGCCGGAGCGACGATAGTGAAGTCGCCGTTGCTGGTGTCCGTGCATGCCCCGGCAAACGTGCTCGTGACGCGGACGCGATAGGCCGAACCCGGCGTCTGATCCACAGGAACGGTCCACGACCACGAGCCGGAGCCCGCCGCACCCACACTTACGCTTGGGGCAAGCACCGTCGGCGTCCCGCCGTTGAGCAACTCGATCATGACGTTCGAGCCGGGATTTCCGGTGTAGCTCCACTGAATCGAGTGGACCTCTCCCCCGGTCCAGACCTCGCCGCCGTTAGGCACGGCGACCGTAATGGAAGCAGGATGGATTGTGAAATTGGCATTGCTGGTGTCGGTGCAACCGGGAACCGTCACGCTTGTAATCCGGACGCGGTAGTCCGAGCCATCGGCTTGCGCCGGCGGAATGGACCATGACCACGATCCAGCGCCGCCCGAGCCGATGGAACTACTCGCGACCAGGACGGATCCTGAAGCGCCTTTGAGGAGTTCTATCAGGACGTTGGAACCGGGGTTGCCCGCAAACGTCCATTGGATCGTGCGCGATTCGCCGCCCAGCCACGTTTCGCCTCCGTTGGGAGCGTTGACCGTGATGGAGGCCGGATGAATCGTGAAATTGGCGTTGCTCGAATCCGTACACCCCGCCGACGTCGTGCTTGTGATCCGGATGCGGTAGTCGGAGCCATCGGTTTGCAGGGCGGGAATGGCCCATGCCCACGATCCCGATCCGCCCGAACCGGCTGAAACACTCGCGGCGAGAGTCGTCGGAACGCCGTTCTTGAGCAGCTCGATCTTGACATTGGCGCCCGGATTGCCGGTATAGGTCCATTGAAGCGTGTGCGAGTCGCCGCCGTACCAGACCTCGCCGCCGTTAGCGGATACCACGGTGAACGCAGCCGGATGAATCGTGAAATTGGCGTTGCTGGTGTCGGTCACAGAAGTGGTCGTAGTGCTGGTGACGCGGACGCGATAGGCCGTGCCATCGGCCTGGTCTGCGGGAATGGTCCAACTGTACGACCCCGAACCGCCCGAACCGAGCGAAACGCTGGCCGCCAGAACCGTCGGCGTCGCGCCGTTAAGCAACTCAATCTGGACGTTCGAGCCGGGATTACCGGTGTAGGTCCACTGGAGGGTATGAACTTCGCCGCCCACCCAGACTTCGCCGCCGTTGGGAGCGTTCACGGTTAGGGTCGGACTGCCGATGCCGAAGTTGCCGTCGCTCGAATCCGTACAATAGGCATTCGTGGTAGAGGTGACACGAATCTTGTAAACGGAGCCCGAGGCCTGGCCCGCGGGAATGGTCCAGTTCCACGAGCCCGCGCCGCCCGAACCCACCGACACGCTCGCCGCGAGCACCGTGGGCGTAGCGCCGTCGAGCAACTCGATCTGGACATTCGAGCCGGGGCTTCCTGTGTAGGTCCACTGAATCGCATGCGTCTCGCCGCCGGACCAGGATTCGCCCCCGTTGGGAGAAACAACTGTGATGGTGGGCGCAGTAATCGTGAAGTCGGCATTACTCGTGTCGGTCGCGCCATAGGTAAGGCCAGTGACCCGTATACGGTAATTCGTCGCGGCGGCTTGCGAAAGCGGGATGGCCCAACTCCAGGACCCCGCTCCACCGCTCCCCGCCGAGACGCTCGCAGCGAGGGTAGTGGCCGTCGCGCCCTGCAACAACTCGATCTTGACATTAGCGCCGAAATCGCCGGTATAGGTCCATGCGATCGGCACCGTCTGGCCGGTGGCGTACGACTCGCCGCCGTTGGGAACGGTCACGGTAACCGTCGGAGCGGGCAGTTCGTACGCGCCCACGTCCACCCCGCTTCGCTGGGGCACGAGCACGTTGTCGTAGTCGCGCGTGAAACCGAGATTCGTGCCGCGGTCGACCGCGGGCGACGCGGCCTGCAGATGGAAATCGTGGCCCGTGCGGTCGACCCAGAGCGGGTCGGCAAACTGGGAATGCGAATCCTGACCGCTTGCCGTCTTCCAGGCGGTAAAGTTGATGGGCGCGCCGGCCCAGTTGAAGATCGCGGAGCCGGATGCATAGTAGACGTTGTAATCGATAATGCTGCCCGTGGCCTGATAGCGCGTGAAGATCGTGCCCGTCCCGGCGTAGATGATGTTGTTCTTGGCAACATTGTTCGAGGAAACCGTGCTCGATGCCGAGACGAAGCCCATGCCCATCAGGCGCGTATTCGAGACGACATTGTTGTACATTTCGATGTTGCTGAAGTTATACGACTCTATCCCCGTCGTCTCGTTGTATACAACGCAGTAGTAAATCTTGTTACCGGTGGACCCCATGTAGTCGTGGTCGGCCCAATTGCCGCCGTCGAACCGAATGCCTCCGGTGCCGTACTTGGGATACCCGTCGTTGCCGCCGATAGTCGGGTCGTTGAGCGTGTCGTGTTGGTCGTGCGCGAGGCAATACCGGACGATGTTGTCGTTCCCCACGCGAATAAGGTCGATACCGAACCGATCGTCGACGGTCTGGCCGTTTTCGTAGGCCACGTCGCCTTCGAGAATGTTGCCCGTGCACGTCTCGAGCGCGACGCGGAATCCCGACTGGCTGCACTGATACACGGTGCTGTTCTTGACGAGATTGTACGATCCGCCAAGAATGATGATGCCCTCGTGGCCGCAATGGTGCGCGATGCACCCGGTGACGGTATTGTACTTGCACATCTCGCCATAGATGTAGATCCCGCAGCCGTCATCGCCACTTTGAAGCGACTCCGCCGTACCTTTCATGTTGTACGTAACGCAATTCTCGATGGTGTTGTACTCGCCCCTGCCCGCCGTGTACGAAATGATGATGATGCCGCCCATGCCCGTGCTGTCGTACACCGTCACGCCGCTAAGTGTCACGTTCGTGGTCTCATTGAGACAGATGGGGTCGCAGCCGTACTTGACCGTCAGATCCTGGATGCGAACGTCGTGATTAACATTAATAGCGATGGTGAAGTGTTTACTCGCCACCTCCATATTCGTGGGAGTCGAGGCCGAGTAGATGGTGAGCACATTACTCGCCCAATACCATTCGTTCGCCGCGTTTACGTCCGCCAGCGAAGCTTGGCGCGTGCCCATGGCCCCGTTGAAAACCACGATGTCCGGTTCCATGGCAATCGTGGCCGTATAGAGATTGTTCCCGATCGGGGTCCAGGTCGAAAAGACATCGGCGCCGTTGATCACCGGACTCGCGCCCGTCCCGTAAGCGCCATAGGTAATCGGGTTCGACGTGCTGCCGGAGCGGGCGATGATGAGCTGTCCGCGCCAGACCTCGCCCCGCTTGAACAGAACCGAATCGCCCGGGTACAGGACCGCCCCGCTCACCTTAGACAACGTCTTCCACGCGCGCGTCGTCGCCGTGCCGTTATTGCTGTCGCTGCCGCCCGTCGCATCGACGTAGTAGGTCGTCGCATCGGCAACACCCGCTAGGAGCGCCACCAATACGCACAAACGCATCCCCCAACGCGTCGATGTCCCGAAACCTCTCATAGGCCGCACAGGTCTCACAACGGGCTACAGGCCACTTGCCACACGTAGCGCGTGCACAGGCACACAGCTACCCTCCTGGGTACTTCTTGTGGGTGACGAGCGATAGACGAGAGAAGGATGTCAGGAACCCGCGATCGCGGTTCGACTGGCGCCCAGAAGTTTCCCTACGAGTCCAATGCTTGCCAATCCCTGGCGGCGCAAAGCGCCAACCACCTTAATACCTGCCCAATGCATCTCTATCGTACCATGATTAAGGGTTTTTCGCAATACAGCAGAAACCCTAGGGAATCATTGGATTTCACCGTTTGTAGAACGAGACAAAACGCACGCCTCAAGACCTCTCAGGTTCGCGTATTTGTAATTCAAATTACATTTTTCGGGCAGTCTATTCGCAACTGGCCTGCAATACGCTCGTATTTGAACGGTAGGCCCAGCGACTATTGCGGCTGCCACAATCGGAACGCCGTCTCGTGCTGGGCGGTACCCCATCCGCCGTCCGCCGTTGTGCGGTAGAAGAGCAACTCATCGGCGCCGGGACTGCCATGTTCCATCCATCCCCACTTTCTCGTGCTGCTCAGAATGGATAAGTAGTAAGCCTTTCCAGGTTCCAGGCTGAACGGCGTGAAATCGACCTGGTAGTGGTAGATGGGGTTTCCGTCGCCGGCCGTCTGCCCGGTGCTCTCACGCGAGCCATCGCCTACGGGAATAGCGTACAAAGGCACGGTCTTGGGATTACCGCTGCCGTTGTCGGCGAAGAGTCGAACGACGAATGTCTCGTTCGCCACGGCGTCGACAGTCTCTTTGCCCCACCACTCGATTCTGGCAATCGTCGACCGCCCCGGGGCGAGCGTGAAGTCGTCGGCGGTCTCCTGGTATCCGTCAACCGCGGACGTGCTGGAAAGGAAGAACGAGGGGTCCAGGCTCGATTGGTCCCATAGCAAATCCAGTGAGGCCATTGGACACGAAGTCAAGCATGCCGCTATCAGACCGAACGCTACCATTCCCAGTATCCCGCGTCCTATACGCATCGTAACCCGGCCTCCCATAGTTGCCATTGTGTCACCGCCCGCGGATCGGCGCGCTGTAGATACCTTCCCGTGCGCTCTCGAAACGAGACCAAGCGTTCACGTTGAATATGCATTCTTATCCCTCTAACATGAGAACCATGAGGTTTTATGCCGAGCCGGAACCCGAATGGGGTATCAGGGGTGGCTACCCAGGTCGAAAGCAACTCCGTATATCATTTGCGCGAGGCTATCGAACGCTTTTTAATAGTCGATGGGTAAAGATCTCGAGAGGGAATGCGCGCAATGGGTAAAGGCAATGAGTTCGGACGACGAAGTTTCCTAGGGTCGGCGTTGTTCGCCCCGGCAGTTGCATGCGGCGCGGGCACGAAGAGGAAGAAGGGCGCAATGACTGAACCGATGGCGCTGCTCGGCGCGAAAGAGACCGTGGTCTTCGAGTCGCCCGATCCGGCGCGCGTCTACGCGTACAGTCCGGGCATCGCGTGTCTCGCCAACGGGCGCATCGTGGCGACGATGGACGCGGGCGGTCCAGGGGCAGCGGCGCTTCCTGACGTCCCGACGCGCAAGGGCGGCAAAGCATGGCGCGGGCGCATCTACGTCAGCGACGACCACGGCGCGACGTGGGCCTTGAAAGGGTGCACGCCGCTCATCCATGCGCGCCCGTTCGTCGCGGGTAGTAGCGTGTACGTGCTTGGCCACAAGGGCGACCTCGGGATTGTGCGGTCCGACGACAACGGCGACACGTGGTCGGAGGCGTCCTGGCTGACCTCCAAACAGCATTGGCATCAGGCCCCGTGCAACGTGCATTACATGCGGGACCGCGTGTACCTGGTCATGGAACGCAACACGGACCCGTCGGTCAAGGACTGGCCCGTCAGCGTCCTCGCGCCCGTAGTGATGGCCGCCGACGTGAAGGCCGACCTGACCCAACGGGAGGCGTGGACCTTCTCTTCGGAACTGTCGTTTCGCGACGCGGTCGAGCGGGCGGGTCCCCCCCACCTTATTGGCGTCCCGTTCTTTGGCACGGGCCTGACGGCGCCGCCGCCCCTGGGGTTGATGCGCAAGATGGCGCCCATCGGATGGCTCGAAACGAATGTAGTGCAGTTCGTGGACCCCGACCACGTGTGGCACGATCCCGCAGGCCGGACGCTGCACCTGTGGATGCGCGCGCATACCGGCGGGACCAACCTGGCCGCGATTGCGAAAGCGGTCGAGTCCGAGGACGGGAAGATCACGGTCTCTCTCGAAAAAGCCCCCTCCGGCGAGACGATGCTCTATGTGCCGTGTCCGGGCGGGCATCTCAAGTTCCATATCCTCTACGACCCGCAGACGAAGCTTTTCTGGATGGTGTCGAATCAGTCCACAGACTCGATGACGCGGCCGGAACGTTTGCCACTGAACCGGTACAACCTGCCCAACAACGAGCGGCACCGGCTGGTGCTCCATTTCTCGAAGAATTGCGTCGACTGGTGTTGCGCGTGCCGCGTGGCCGATACCCGCGAGTGCGGTCAAAGCCGGAATTACGCTTCGATGGCGATTGACGGCGAGGACCTGCATATCCTGGCCCGTTCGGGCGACGCGCGCGCCGTGAACGCGCACGACGGAAACTTGATTACGTTCCACACGATCCGAGATTTCAGGAAGCTGGCTTGCTGACGACTTGGCGTCTTGTGGACGAAGTGGACAAGGGTTTGAGTTCAGTCCACTTCGGTCCACCTCGTCCACTTCGTCCATGAACTGAGGAAGAACTCATGCGCTCGATTTCGTTCGCCATCATCGCCGTCGTTATGCTTTCCGCCCAAGCCTGGACGGCAGGGCCTACGTTTCAGGAACTTATGGACCCGTCGCAGTTTCCGGAGGCGCAGTACGGCCTTCGTGTCGAGCGCGTTGAGGACGACGCGGGAGCGGTGAAGGTCGTGACCACAGGCGCGGAAATCGCCATCGATGCCTCGCAGGGCGTCATCGAGTTTCGCCAGCGGATTGGCCATGCGCGGCGCGTGGCTACGTGGCGGCTTGGACGCGCGCTGGAAGGCATGAAGGTCACGCATCGTGGGGAAGGCCTCGCGTGGATCGCCATCGAACGTCCGCGCCTGGATATCCGGATCAACGGCGATTCGCTGGTGATGCTCCACGCGCATGAGGCAATCGCTGTCGATGTCGAGAGCGCGATCGTCCCCGCGTGGAACGCGTCGTGGAAGACCAACCATCTCGTCGTGGACGAATGGGGCGGATTCGCACTCTATTGCTCGGACCTCGATTTGAACGACCATTTCGACGCACTCGCCACGAAGGTGGCCTCGTATCCCCTGCCCTCGGACGCGGTGCTGTGCGCGGGCGTGTGTCCGCCAAAACCGTACGATTGGGATCGGTCGTTGAAGGAGCAGGTCAACTGGCACTGGTCCGACAAGAGCGGCTATCCGAGCGACGACGACCTGCGCGCGTGGAAGGCGTACGGCAACGTCGTACTGCTCCAATCGGAAGTCATGTTGTGGAAGGACTGGAACCTCGATTTTGTCCCGCGCCTTGGGATGGACGAGTTCACGCGGGTGCGCGAAACCATCCACGGCCTCGGCATAAAATTCATCGTGTACACAAGCCCCTACTTCTTTCTGAAAGGCACTTCGCAAGAGTCCCAAGCGGTCAACGATAAGCCCGGCGCGTGCCCTGGCGCAATCAAAGACGGCGAGAACATGCCGTTGTTTCTCGACGCCATCACGCGCGTGATGCGCGACCTCAAACCCGATGGCCTGTATTTCGACGGGCAGTACATGGAAAACCCGGCGGGACTCTATGCGCTCGCGCGTCATGCGCGCCGCATCGTCGGCGATGGCGGTATCCTCGAATGGCATACCACGACGGAACTCGGGAATTGGGGGTCGCAGATGTACATGCCGCAGGCCGACGCCTATACCGATATCCAATTGCGCGGCGAAGGCCAGGATGCCTTGTACGGCGGTTTCGACTACCTACGTTTCTTCGTCTCCGGCTACAACATTAATAACTGCATCGGCGTGCTCTGCAACAACAGCGGCAAGCCCATGACGACGCCCTTGCTCGACACCCTCTTGCAGGCAAACGGCCGGCTGCACACGCTCGTGGGCAACCCGGCGTTATGCACGTTCATGGACGCCGAGTATCGCCCGCGCCTGACTCCGGAACTCCGCGTGGATGTCGACCGATGCGCGGACGAACGCCAGGCCAAGGTCGCATCGAAGGCCGATACGATACGTGCTTTCTTGAACGGTCCGGATTGGAAGGAAGCGCCAGTCTTCGCGGTCGATTTAGACAGCATGCCGGAGGCCGAACGCGTGGTCTCGCCTGCCAACGACTCCCCGTTCTCGATTACCGATGGCGCCCTCACGATTCGCGCGCACGCGCACACCTACGCGTTCCTGCGCATTCCTCTTGACCGAACCGCCACCGGGCTGCTCGTCAAGGTTCGCCAGGGGACCGATGGCGGGATGTCGTGGGGGCCGGGCGCGATGATACGCTGGGCCAACGGCGACGGCCTGCGCATCGCGACGCGCCCAAGCGAAGTACAGGTGGACGTCATGGGCACGCAACTCCTCGGCCCGCCCATCGACCCGAGTGCCTGGATATGGCTGCGCGCGCGCTGGGACGACTCCATGGGCGTAGTCGAAATGAGCAAAGACGGCATCGCGTACGAGCGGTTCTTCACGTTCTTCCGCGCGAGCGGCAAAGACGACATAGTTAAAGACCTCCTGATCGGAAAGATTCCCTATAATGGACAGCCTCAGGACCACACGGAACCCGGCGGCATGGGCGAGTGTTCTATTGATTGGGTAAGGCTAATGGAACGTTAGGAAGGGGACCTCTCATGAGCCATTCTCGTTGGAGCAGACGGCAGTTTCTCGGCATGGCAAGCGCCGGCATCGCGGCGGCGGCCATGCCTCAGTCGGAGGCGTTCGCGAAGTCATCGAAGAAGGCGAAGCGCCCGCCAAATGTGCTCGTAATCATGTCCGACGAACACAACGGCAGCGTGATGGGGTGCGTGAGCAACGCGATTGTTCACACGCCACACCTCGATGCGCTCGCGGGCCGGGGCGTCGTGTTCGAGAACTGCTACTGCAACTCGCCGCTGTGCGTGCCCTCGCGACTCTCGTTCACATCGGGCAAGTACGTCTCACGTGTCGGCGCGTGGAACAATAGCTGCAACCTGCCCTCGCCCGACTATCCGTCGCTCCCGCGTATTCTCAATGACGCGGGGTACGAGTCGTTCCTGTGCGGCAAAATGCACTACGACATCACGCGCCGCTACGGTTTCACGGAAATCGGCGGCAAGATGAATACGTCGATCATGACCGGCAAGGGCGAACGGCGCAACGCCGACGATCTGACGCCGCAACCGGGAATCTCGGGGCGTTTCAAGGAGTTCCACGCCGGCGAGACTTCGCACGTGATCGAGCACGATCATGACGTGACCGCGGGAACGACCGCGTTCCTGAAGGACCGCAAGGCGTCGGACGCGCCGTTCTTTCTTCTCGCCGGGTATCTCGCGCCGCACTTCCCGTTGACCGTGCCGCAGAAGTACTGGGACGAGTACCGAGGCAAGGTGCCGATGCCGGTGATACCCGAGGGCTTTCTCGAAACGCTGCCGCTCAATTACAAGCATCTGCGTATCGGATTCAACGTCGAAGATGTGCCTGACGACCTCGTCCTCAAGGGGCGCGAATTGTACTTCGGCTTTGTCCAGTGGGTCGACGATCAGATCGGCCAGACCCTGCAATGCCTCGGCGATAGCGAACTGGCGGAGAACACCGTCGTCATCTACACGGCCGATCACGGGGAGAACATGGGCGAGCATGGCCTGTGGTGGAAGAACTGCCTGTACGACACCGCCGCGCACGTCCCGCTGATCGTGTCGTGGCCCGCGCGCTGGACCGGCGGACAGCGCCGCACGCAAGCCTGCTCGCTCGTCGACGTGGTCCAGACTATCGCCGAAATCGGCGGCGCAAAGACCCCCAAGGACTGGAACGGCGACTCGATGGTGTCGTGGCTCGATAAGCCTACAACGCAATGGAAGGATCGCGCCGTCAGCGAATACTACGCCCACAACATCGCCTCGGGCTACGCCATGATCCGCATGGGCACGTACAAGTACGTGTATCACACCGTCCCCGACGAACGGCATCCGGCAGTGCGCGAACTCTACGACCTGAAGGCCGATCCGGGCGAACTCCATAACCTCGCGGCCAATCCCGACCAAGCCGACCGGATTACCTCGATGCACAAGGCGCTCGTCAAAGAACTGGGCGAGGAGCCGGACAAGACGGAGCAACGATGCCGTGCCGATTTCGCGAGCCACGCGGGGAAGGGACTGAATAAGAAAGGCAAAGGGAAGAAGGGAAAGCGCGCCACCGACGAATCGTGAGTGCCTTGTGGCAGACGCGCTCGAAAGAGCCTATTGGAACCACCGATGAACACCGATAGCGTTTCATGCCTATCGGCATTTGTAACCCCAAATAGGGCAGTCAGAATTCAGAAGACAGGATTCAGAATGTTGACACTTCTGGATTTGCATATGAGACTCTGCAACATTTGCGTCAACCCAGCAGGTGAACGCTTTCGTGATTGAAAAACATCGTAACCCCTTGCCATTCTGAATTCTGACTCCTGACTCCTGAATTCCCATCGTCTATTCTAGGGTAACTGGTTCCCAAGCTGTGCTTGGGAACCCACTTGGTCAAGAAGCTCCGCTTCGTGACCCGCGAAGTACAACTTCGCGGACACGTGCGTTCCCAAGTGAAACTTGGGAACGAGATGGGTGGAGGCACAGTATCATCGGTGTGTATCGGTGTTCATCGGTGGTTGAATTTGGACAGTAACTTGCTGCACGCCTGTAGGCCCGTCAACGGATCTTCCAGCGGAACGTGCGAACGAGGCAGTCGCGATCCCCGCCGACGATTTCGTTTGACAAGAATTCCAGCGGTCTGATAGCCTTCCGTCTTTCAGTCCCTGGGTCCATGAATCGCGCGGAGGTGGCGGCCCTGGAGGGACCGCGAAGTGCCGGTCTCTCTCCCCTGCGCACAACACGATCGTGCAGTGACCGCAGGCTATTTGCATCGATCGAGAGGTAGTACCTATGAAACGCAAAGAACGGTTATTCACTCCCGGCCCGACCCCTGTTCCGCCTGAAGTCCTGCTCGCCATGGCCGCGCCGATGACGCATCATCGCCAGGCCGCCTTCGAAAAGATTTTCATGGACGTTTCCGAAAAGCTGAAGACCGTTTTCCAGACATCGAGTCCTGTGATCATTCTCGCCGGCTCCGGCACGAGCGCGCTGGAAGGCTCGATCGTCAACACGCTGTCCGCGGGCGACACGGCCATTTCGGTCAACGGCGGCAAGTTCGGCGAGCGCTGGGGCTTGATCGGCAAGGCCTACGGCGTATCGATGCAGGTCATCGACGTCGAATGGGGCAATGCGGTGGACCCGGCCCAGATCGAGGCCGCTTTGAAGGCGCATCCCGAGGCCAAGGCCGTCTTCACGACCCTGAACGAAACCAGCACGACGGTCCTGACCGACGTCAAGGCGATCGGCGAGATCGTGTCGAAAACCGGCGCGCTCCTCGTGGTCGACGCCGTCAGCGCGCTCGCCGCGGACGAACTGCGCATGGACGCGTGGGGCATCGACATCGTTGTGGCCGGTTCGCAGAAGGCGTTGATGTTGCCGCCGGGGCTCGCGTTCGCCGCGATCAGCCCGAAGGCGCAGGCCGCGATGAAGACCTCGACGCTGCCGAAGTTCTACTTGTCGTTCGACAAGGCCCTCAAGAACCTCGAAAAGAAGACCACGCCCTGGACGCCGTCGGTATCGACGGTCATCGCGATGGATACAGCCCTCGACCAAATCCTTGCCGAAGGCATGGAAGCCGTCTGGGCGCGCCACGCCCTGCTCGCGCAAGCGACCCGCGCGGGCGTCGAAGGCATGGGCATGCAGACGTTCGCGAAGCGCCCGTCCAACGCCGCGACGGCGATCAAGCTGCCGGAAGGCGTCGACGGGGGCGTGCTGCACAAGAAGCTGCGCGACGAATACAAGGTCACCTGCGCGGGCGGCCAGGATCACCTAAAGGGGAAGATCGAGCGCATCGCCCACATGGGCTATTACGATCAGTTCGACATGCTCGTCGTGCTCGGCGCCGTCGAGTTGGCCCTGCGCGACATGGGCGCGGATATCAAGGTGGGCGAAGGCGTGACCGCGGCACAGCGGTTTTTCGCGGGAGTCTAATCGATGCCGAAGGTACTTATCCTCGACAATCTGAGCGAAGAAGGGGTGGCGGTATTCCGCGACGCCGGGTTCGAATACGACGTCAAGCCGCCGCAGAAACCGGCCGAACTCGCCGCGATTATAGGCGAATATGACGGCCTCGTCGTCCGCAGCGCGACCAAAGTCACCGCGGAAGCGTTCCAGAATGTGGGCCGCTTGCGCGTGATCGGCCGGGCAGGCGTCGGAACCGACAACATCGACAAGGACGCCGCGACAAAGAACGGCGTCGTGGTCATGAATACGCCGGGCGGCAACACGATCTCGACGTGCGAACATGCGTTCGCGCTGCTGTTCGCGTTGTGCCGCAACGTTCCCGCGGCGGACGCCTCGATGCAGGCGGGCCGGTGGGACCGCAAGAAGTTCATGGGGACGGAGATCTGCGGCAAGACCCTTGGCGTCTTGGGGCTTGGCCGCATTGGTTCCGCCGTGGCGAAGCGCGCCCTCGCCTTCGAGATGAAGGTCATCGCGCACGATCCCATCATGACCAAGATCAAAGCCGACGCGCTCGGAGTCGAACTCGTTTCGCTCGAAGAACTGCTCCGGCGCTCCGACATCATCACGATTCACGCGCCGAAGTCCGAGAAGACCAACAACATGATCCACGGCGATCACTTCAACCTGTTGAAGCCGACCTGCCGGATCGTCAACTGCGCGCGCGGCGGCATCGTCAACGAGGCGGACCTCGCCCAGGCGTTGCGTGACCGCAAGATCGCCGGCGCGGCCCTCGACGTGTATACCTCCGAGCCGTTCACGGACAATCCGTTCGTCGGCCTCGACAACATCGTCATGACGCCGCACCTCGCCGCGTCGACCGACGAAGCGCAGATCTCCGTAGGCATCGACGTCGCCAAGCAGATTGTCGATTACCTGACGACGGGCACGATCGTGAATGCGGTCAACGTGCCGAGCCTCGACGGCGAAACCCGCAAGGCGCTCGAACCGATGCTCTATCTCGCCGAGCGCATGGGCCGGTTCCAGTCGATGTTCACCAAGGGCCATCCGACGAAGATCGAGATTGACTACAGCGGCGACTTGGGCGTGTCCGACGCGTACCCGATTACCGCATCGATTATGACCGGGTTCCTCGCGCCGATGGTCGAAACGGTCAACATGGTCAGCGCGCCGTCGCTGCTCGAAAGCTACGGCATCGCGTGCAGCGAGACGCGCTCCGCGCGCGCGTCGGACTATGCGTTCGAGATTGGCCTGACCGTTACCACGACGAAGGAAACGCATCGCGTGGCCGGCACGCTCTTCGGCACGAGTGACCCGCGCATTTGCAGCATCGACGGGATGCGCGTCGACGCGAAGCCGGAAGGCTGGATGTTGGTGTGCATCAACGAGGACAAACCATTGATTATTGGGCGTGTGGGCATGATCATCGGCGAAGCGGGGATCAATATCGCCAACCTGATGCTTGGACGCGATGTCCAGGGCGGCCGCGCGCTCACGGTGTTGAATTTAGATTCGTCAGTGCCCCCCGAAACGTTGAAGAAGATCGAACTGGTTCCCCATGTGATGGAGGCAAGGCTCGTCGCCCTGTAACCTCCCCCACGCTATCGAACCGAGGAGAAGCCATGAGCACGTTCAAGAACATTGTAGTACCCGAAGGCGAACGCCTGGAACCGGGTCCCGACGGTGTTTTGCAGGCCCCGGATCGCCCTATCATTGCGTACATCGAAGGCGACGGCACCGGGCCGGATATTTGGCGCGCCTCGAAGTACTTGTTTGACGCCGCGGTAAAGCATTGTTACGGCTCGAAACGTTCGATCGCGTGGATGGAAGTGTTCGCCGGCGAAAAACCGTTTACCCGCTGGAAAGCCTGTTTGCCTGACGAAACGCTCGACGCGCTGCGCGAGTATCGCGTCGCCATCAAAGGGCCTTTGACGACTCCGGTCGGCGGCGGGTTCCGCAGCTTGAACGTCACCCTGCGCCAGCGGCTCGATCTCTTCGCATGTGTGCGGCCCGTCCGCCACTTCGAGGGCGTGCCCAGCCCGGTCGTTTCTCCGGGCGACGTCGATATCGTGATCTTCCGCGAGAACACCGAGGACGTGTACGCGGGATTCGAGGTCGAGGCCGGCACCGAGGCCGCCAAGAAGTTCCTGGACTTCGCCAAGAAGGAATACCATTGGGATATCCGCCCGGATTCGGGCATCGGCTTCAAGCCCATCAGCACGAGCGGCAGCAAGCGCATCGTACGCGCGGCCCTGAATCATGCGATCAAGTACAAGCGCAAATCCGTCACGCTCGTTCACAAGGGCAACATCATGAAGTACACGGAAGGCGCCTTCCGCAAGTGGGGCTATGAGCTGACGCGCGAAGAATTCGCCGACCAGGCTGTGGGCTGGGACGATTGCGACGGCAAACCGGGCGACAAGATCCTCGTCAAAGACACCATTGCGGATATCTTCCTGCAGCAGATCCTGACGCGTCCGCGCGAGTTCGACGTGGTCGCTACGATGAACCTCAACGGCGACTTCATGAGCGACGCGCTGGCGGCGCAGGTCGGCGGCATCGGGATTGCCCCCGGCGCGAACATCAACTACGAGACTGGCGCGGCGATCTTCGAAGCGACGCACGGCACCGCGCCCAAGTACGCGAACCTCGACAAGGTCAATCCGAGCAGCGTGATCCTGTCCGGGGTGATGATGTTCGATCACATCGGATGGCCAGAGGTTTCGGAGGCCATCACCTCCGCCATGATCAAGACGTTCAAAGCAAAGATCGTGACCTACGATTTCGCGCGGCTCATGCAGGACGCGACCGAAGTGAAGTGCAGCGAATTCGCGAAGGCGGTCGCCGAACGGCTTTGAAATACGCAGGAAACGCGGGGACAGACACGCTTTTCAGACAGACGAAAAGCGTGTCCGTCCCCGTTCTTCCGGTGCGGGAGGGAAGTATGGACATGGCATCACCGGAAGCGCAGGAACGTCTCGGACGGCTGTTTCGCTACAGCCAGGTCGGCGCGTGCGTGAACAGCGTCACGCATGACGTCAACAACTTCCTTGGCGCGATCCTGGCCTACGCCGACTTGCTCCAGCTTTCGCCGAACCAGCCCCCCGAGGCGAAGCGCATGCTCGAGCAGATCAGCAAGGCGGTCGGCCAATCGAGCGCGCTCGTCTCCGCCCTGACCTCGATCGCTCGAAAGGAAAAGCCCGACGCGAGCATGGTCGACATTCGACAGGTCCTCAACGAGGCCGTCATGCTGCGCGAATACGATTTCCGCACCGCCCAGATCGCCCTGCAATGCGCCCCCGACGAAAACTTGCCCTCGGTCATGATCGACGTTCCGCGAGTCAAGATGGCCTTGATTTACCTCCTCAACAACGCCTTTGAGGCGGTGCAAGGAACGCCGGACGCGCGCGTGCGAATAACGGCAGCGCAATCCCATGACGCCATCGAGATTGCGGTATGGAACTCGGGCGAGCCGGTCCCCGAGCAGGACCGCGCCCGCATGTTCGAGCCTTTCTTCACAACAAAAGACCCCGCGCACTTGGGGCTGGGTCTTGCGCTTGCGATCGAGACGGCGCAATACCATGACGGCACGTTGACCTATGACCCCGAGAGAGGGTTCCTCCTCTCGCTCCCCCTCTCCAGCCCCTTGATGCGGCTGGCGTGATCTCGCGCTGTGCGCGCCATCTTGTTAAGCGGGGCGCGACGAAGACGGACTCAACCGAACTTCACTGAGTCGTTCGAGCGCCCGCGGGGTCAGGCACAAGGATCGAACCCATTTGATCCAAGTGCTTCTTTACGCTTGACAGCTCCTCCGGACTGAGTCCGCTCGAAAGCCGGACGCAGATTCGTTCTTCGACCGCCTGCCAATCTTCCGCCTTGAGCGCCGGGGTCAACATGGAATCTTTGACTTTTTCCATTTCCTCGCCGAAAACATTCATCACCATCTGCGCCTTCTCCTGCGTCAGGCGCGGAAACGCCTTCGTGTACAGTGCCATTTCGGTTCTGCTCGAGAACGCCTTGGGGTCTCGGTAGCTCTCGAAGCGCGCCATTTCCTCCTTCGATAAGACCTCGCCCGCGCGCCGATTCAGTTCCTGCTCAATGTCCTCCGCCCCCCCTACTGAGACGCAGTCGGTGCCCTCCTTGACCTCCTTCAAGAGTCCCTTAAATCCCAAAGCCAACATCTTTGAACGATACTCAGCCAGTATCTCACGAAGCTTCTCCTCGCGGTCGGGGTCGAGGCGGGCCTCCTTGAAGAAATCAGCATACTCCTCCGATGCAAGCCGCTTCCCCTGCTTCGCAAAGAGCTTGGCCGCGCCTGCGATGTAGGCGCGATCGACGCGATCCCCGATCGAATCGGCTTTTCGAGACGAAGGGGTCGATTCGCTTTCTTTAGCCTGCGAAGGCGGGGCCGACGCTTTTGGAGCGCCGCACGACACCAAGAACACAACCCCCAAAGCGAGTGCGTATCGGGCAACGGCGCGTGATGTGAACGGCATGGCTTCATCCTCCCATGGATCTGCAAGCCGACCTATCTGGACAGACCCCACTGAGATCAATATAGGTTCGGTGACGCAATAAGTCAAGATGTGTTACTCAGATTCTATGTACAAGAATCGGGCGCGCCTTGACAAGGCGGGAGAATCTTCTTACCATCCTGAAATAGTCACGCTTCTCCAAGGGAGAACCGGCAGGATGGACATTGGGAAGAGTGCGATCTGGGAGCAGCGGTTAACAAGGGAGGAATCTGTAATGAAACTCGTATCGCAACGCGCTCGCGCAAGTTTAGCCGGGATGGTGCTGCTGGTCGTCCTGACGGGCTGCAAGGCGGTCATCACGCTCGACCCTTCGGTGATCACCATCGCCGCGAACGAGACACTCCAGATTCAGGCCACGTCAACATCGGACAAGGACACGTCGTTCACGTGGACCAGCGCGGATCCGAAGGTTGCCACGGTGGACCAAACCGGCACGATCACCGGCGTGGACCTCGGGCAGACCACCATCACCGCGAAGGGATCGGCAAGCCAGTCCGAAGGCACGGCGTCCGTCACGGTGCACCGGCCTGAAGGCGCGCTGTCGCCGTTGAGCGTCAGCGTGGACACCAGTATCATGCCGGTGCTGCCTCCCCTTCCCCCGCTTTCCGAAGGCGCGCCGACCCGTCCGCTTGCGGCCATCGTGGACGAGCGTGGCGATCAGGCGGAGTTTGTCGAGAACGAATTGATCCTGGTCACCGACGACACGGATGCCGTCAATGCGTTTGTGGCGCGATGGGAAGGCGAAGAACTCGCCGTGGCCGATCCATCGAGTTCCGACCTCGACATGCCCCAGATGCATCTCATCCGCATCAACACCGCGCTGGGCGACGCGTCGAAGCTGCAGGACGACATTCTGACGATCGATCCCGATGCGCGGGGTATCCATCACGTGTCCAGCGATGCCGGTCTGCGCCTGATTTCGGCAAGCGCGCAGGAGACTGTAGGCGGCGCCACCGTCGGTCTGAATTGGGTTGGCCAGGGCAGTTCGATCAACTACCACTCGACGACCGAAGCGTCGACCGGACCGGGCGGGTTCAACTCCGCGGGTTCGGGATACAGCCCTGACGCCTTCGACTGGAACTATCTCGACGAAGGCAGCACCCAGGATATCGGCGTAACGGAAGCGTGGTACTTGTTGTCCAGAGCGCACAAGTTGTCGAATAAGGTCAAACTCGCGATCCTTGACATGGGCTTCTCCGTGGACGGTAACAACGACATTCCCGCGGGCTGGACGGCCATTTCAAACGTTGCTTTTACGAGTGCCGTCGGCACCTCCAACCTGCTTAGTTGCACGGGCGGAAACCCGTGTCCGTGGCACGGCACGGAAGTGCTCGGCGCGGCCATGGGCGTGCCCGACAATAGCTTTGGCGGCGCAGGCCCCGCGGGACCCGTGGCGCGGCCGATCATGGTATTCACCCTGTACGATTTCTTCACCAGCATCAGCGCGATTATCGAAGCGCGCGCACTGGGAGCGCGAGTCGTCAACATGAGCTACGGCACCGGTGTCCCGACGATACTTGCGTTCAGCATCCTCCCCTTCGAGATCGCCACGGCGGCCGCGGCGCATTGGATGGTCATCTGCGCGTCTGCCGGCAATGAAGGCAAGAACGTCGACGACGAAGACTGCTTCATTGTGTGCTGGGAGAGCAAGTGGTGGACGCCGTGCGAAAACGACGGCGTGATATGCGTAGGGGGCCTGGCGCAGAATTCCAAGCTCCGCGCGACCAACTCGAATTACGGCGGTGAGGATGTTGACATCTTCGGGCCGTACAGTGTGATCGTTGGCCCCGACCCGGCAAGCGGTCCGGGCGCTCAACAGAAGAACGGCACCAGTTTCTCGTCGCCGTTCGTCGCCGGCGTCGCGGCCCTCGTGTGGGCCGCCAACCCGTCGCTTTCCGCTTCGGACGTTCGCAATATCCTCAAGACCACGGCCCACAGCAGTCCTGACAATCGCGTCAAACGCTACGTGGACGCGTATGCCGCGGTGAGCAAAGCCTTAGGTCCGGTCATCGTCATCGAGTCGCCGGAAAACGGCGCGTCGCTGCACGGCAACTTCCCCGTCACGTTCGAGTCCTTCGCGTACGACGCCGGCGTGGGCGCGCCGGCCGTCCGCTGGACCAGTTCCATTAACGGCCTCCTGGGCACGGACCCCACGATCACCGCGAATAATCTCTCGTACGGGACGCATACGATCCGGGCGCACGCGACGTTCCCGGACAGCACGGTTTCGGAAGACACAATCACGATCCACATTGTGAACGATCCGCCGACCGTGACGCTCACTTCGCCCACGAACGGGGCGAGTTTCTACCAAGGCCAGCCCGTGCTCCTCGCCGCCACGAGCAGCGACATCAACGAGCCGGGGTACGTTTTGTCCGATGCGCAGATATCGTGGTACGTGGACGGCGCCCTCGTGGGCCACAATCACACGCGAACCATCGCGGCCGGCACCCTCAGCTTGGGCGCGCACACGATCCGCGTGGTCGGAACCGACGGGACCAACACGGTCGAGAGAAGCGTGACGATCACGACCAATCCTAACCCGGTCGACCTGCCGCCGGACCAGGTCAATATCACCAGCCCGGCCCAAGGCGCCGATTTGAGTTCGTTGATCCAGTACGATCCGGTCGCGCGCAAGTGGTACATCAACGTGGCCATGCAAGGCAACGCCCACGATCCCGAGGACGGCGCGCTCACCGGCGCGAGCCTGGCCTGGAGCATCAGCCTCAACGGCCAGCCCGCGCTAAGCGCAGGCACGGGCACGAGCGCAACCAGCAAGGTCTTCGTGGCCGAGGGCGTCACGACGTTCGACATCACGCTACGGGCGACGGACAGCGCGGCGAATTCGACCTCCGCGACGATCCGCGCAACGGCGACCATCATTTTGAAATAGTGCGCGCCAACCATGAATCACGAAGAAGGCACGGATAACGGCGAGGTGCTCGTGGCTATTCTGCGCGACCCAGCCGATTTCCAGATCGCTCGCGAACAGCATTGGTACAGGATACCGGTTGCGACGGTTCACAAGCGTTTGCTCAAGCGGTTGCCACCGACGTGGATCGCGTTCTATCATCCCAAGGCCTTCGGCGATAGCGCCTATGGTATTCATTACTATGCTCGCGTGAAAGACGCGCGGCAAGTAATGCGCGAGTCGCTCTTTCCGGACGAGACGCCGGGGCCGAAAGCGGGAACCATGTACTACCGGCTAGGACTCGGCGAATTGAAGCGGCTCCCCCATTCCATCCCCAGCGCCCGGCGACGGCGCATCGTGTTCATCCCGACCACTTGGGAGAAACTCATGGATGCGGCGGAGATCAACGATCTCTACGACGACAGTCCGATCGAGGATCTCCTGTACAAGGAGCTTAAGCGGGCCGGCATCCCCGCCGAACGCCAGGAATACGTCGAGGCCCATGGGCGCGAGTACTGCCTCGATTTCGCGGTGTACTGCCAGCGTGGCGAGCTCAATATCGAGACCGACGGCGACATGTGGCATGCCAATGCGCGCCAAGCGCCTCTCGACAATCTCCGGGACAACGATATCGAGACGCTGGGATGGCGGTTGCTTCGATTCAACGGCGCTCAAGTCCGCGAGCAGATGACGGCCTATTGCATCCCGACCATCACCCGCGCCATCAACACACTCGGGGGAATTGCCCAGGCCGGAGACGCCCTTCCCCGCAAGTTCCGTATGGACGACGGCACCCCCTGTCAAACCGATCTATTCGAAGAGCTGGGCTGATCCTTACTAAGAGACAAACGCGACGCCGTGCCGGTTGAGAAAGAGCCTCTGTCTAGCTAAAGATTCACTTTCCAGATGCCTTATCCTCCTTCAGGAGGATACATATGAGCTTGTGCCCGCCGTCGATAGGCACTGCCGATACATCGCCATGACAACTCGATAAAACGTATCCTGGGGGAAGTGTTGGAAACGGTCGTTCCTCCGACGCGCCCGTCTGCCAATCGACTTCACGGACAACGAAACGCGCGTTCGCTTCCTCCAGGATCTGGATGATCTTGCCCTCTGCATTCAAATAGTCCATTCCGGCTAGGTCGGAAAAGAAAAATAGTCGTGCTTGACGTGGAGGCTTGAACTCGCCGATTTGCTCTCCTCGGTCCGAGCGGATCACGATCGATTCATTTTTCCGCAACGGGTATGGCCGGGACTCCACAATGTACTTCCCCGTCGGCGACCAACTGAAGAAGTAAGCCGACTCGCAACCTTGCACAACCAGGGGCGTGCTCTGATGGGTGGCCATATCTAAGAGAAAATACCTGGCAAGCCAAGGCTTTCCATGGAGACGAATATCGTTATACTCCTGGACTATCATTTGTCTTCCGTTCGGCGACATCGACCCCGAGGCCTCTTGCGCATCAGGACTCTTGACGTAAACGATTTCCTTTTCCAAGGTAGAAAGCGAAAACGCCTGCATCCCCTTCGGACAATACAGCAATAACTTATCCTCTGAGATCCACGTGCAGCCGAACACCTCCTGGTCAATTGCATCAGAATCCTGGTTGTTGTACGGAATCGCCCTGCAGACTTGGGTCTCCGTGTTCACCGCCCAGAACGCTTTGTCGCGATTGGAAGTGACAATGACCCATTTACATCCTGGAGAGGTATTTAGTGTTGGACCCTCTTCGGACATAGGTTGATCGCGAGGAATATCCGTCAAGGCTTTAACGCGCTCAAGTTTACCCTGATAGGAAACCCTGTATAGGACAAGACACTCCTTGGCGTCCGCCTTCCAGCGCCACGCGTAAAAGCACCTGTCCTTTTCGGACACTTGCCATTCTGCCCAAGTGCCCTCGGGTGCTGGTGGAAGCACGACACATTCTCCGCTTGCGAGGTCAACTACGGCCAGTTTACATAGTGCCGCTTCGGGCCTGTTCTGTACATAGGCCGCCGCTCGGAAGAAGAAGCCGAGGCTTGCCGCTGACGCGCAGGTAGCGCAACACAGGGCAACGAGCAGCACCGCCAGGCGCATCGTGTTGGACTTTGAATGCATGGTGTTTCCCTCCACCGGGTTGCCCCTTCCGCAAAGGGATTGCGAACTCCCCTCTCACCCAGTCTATAGGGGTTCACCATTCTTGTCAATAGCCCCCACACGTCTGCCTGGATACGTGTTCCTAGTGCAACGTGGTTCGTGCGGCTTTCTTCTCAACGTTCGAGTACGAACCAATGAAGTCGAACTGCTATCAGCTTGACTCGCTACGTCAGAACCGGATGTGGTAGCGCGCGCCGGTCCCCGCAATTTCGATGGCGATCGCGCGCGGTTCGACACCTATGAGGATTGCGTCAGTATCGGGGATCTTTTCGCCGACTTGGACGGGCTGTAAGTTGACGATCGCGGAGGCGTAGGGGCGAGTTCTCGTCGCGGGCCGGACGAGGTTCACTTTGACGTCGGATAATCCGTGGCGCGCTTTCTCGCCTTCGGAGAGCACGGGCAAAGACATCAGGTTGGCCGGAAGGGGCTGTTCGCGCGGCGCCTCGTTCGCCCTTTCTGGCTTGGCCGGTTCGTCCGCGATGCGCGTGTCGAGTTCGGGCATCGGCACGGATTCGGCATCGGGATTAGCTTTCTTCGGAACAGACTTCGCCGCCACGGTCTCGCGAGAGGCTGCTTTGGGCTCCGCTTTGGGAGGCTTCACCTTTGCGGGCGGCGGAGGCGAGAGGTCCTCTGTAGGCGGCGCGGTGGGTTTCTTCGATGGCACGGGCAACCCAGTCGCGTCTGTCTTCACATTCCGCATCGGGAGCGGCAAGGGAACAGGCTTCGTCACGGGCGGCGCAGGCGGAGTCTCAGGCGGCTGGATCGGCGTCACCGCTGGGGGCGCCGGCGCGGGAACGGCCTGCGCGGGAATGGGCTGCACGGGAGCAAGTTCGACGGGCGCGGGCGGAACCGGTGGCGGCGCTTGAACCGCCGGAGGCGCAGCGCTTTGCGCGACGTTCTCGGCGCCGTCATACGAATGGCGCGACAAGGCGAGGTATACGGAGAGTAAGAGCGCCACGAGCAAGGCAGCCACCCCAAGCCCACCCGTGATGAGCAGTGTCGGCGGCACGCGCGAGATAATCGGGTCGGGATAGGCCGACAGGCCGGTCAGTTCCCGCTCGACGGCTTTCGGCTCGATGGGACGCCCTTCCGCCAAGCCGTTCTCTGACTGCTCGGATTCCTGTTTCTTGAGGGCGTCAAGAATCGAACTCATGGCACAGGCTTCTCGTCGGCGCCTGGAGGCCGCGGTTCGCTAGGCACCAACGGCGCGCTTTCGAAGGCCGGCGGCGTCACTTCTTTGGCCGGTTCGTTCTTGGGCGGGCTAAGCACGTCGTCGCGCGGCGGCGGCGGCAACTCCTCGACTTTCAGATGCGCCGAATCGGCAATCGGCGCGGCGGCCGGCGGTTCAGATTCCTGTACAGGCTGCACTGGCGTCTCGGTCGAGGGCAACGATTCGGGCGGAGGAGTCTGCGTATCGACAGACGGTTCAGGCGCGGCTTGTTCGAGCTGCGGCGTTTCCTCTTTGGCGGGAGGAGGCGCTTCGGTTTTCTCTTCGGGTTTGGCGGCGGGCACGTCTTCGAGTTCCGGGACGCCGGTGACCGGGGCTTCGAGCACTCGCGCGACAGACTTGCGCGGAACGAGCGATGGGGTCGAGGGGTCTGCCAGCCAGCTAAACAGGATCATCCGGACCTGGCGTCCCGCAAGACCGTCTATCCGGATGCCCGTGTCCGCCTGGACCTTCGACACAGCCCGCACCGTGCGTTGATCGTATACTCCCGAAATCTTGCCGGAGTATCGCCCGAGCGTGCGGAGGTCCTGTTGAAGCTGCCGGACAGCCAGGCCTTTCATGTCCTTCTTCATCGTGCGCGCATTGGGACGCGGGTCACGCCAGAAGATGACCGCCTGCCCCGTATACATATCCCGAAGCACGTCACCGGAAACGTCCACTCCGTCTTTCGTGTCGGTCGTAATCCGGTACTTCCCGTCCGCGACGCCAAGCAGGCACACCCACATCGGCGCGTCTCCCGGGCGAACTGCCATGAATGCCGGCAGGCCAATGGCCTCGATCTCCTCTACGGCCGCGTCGAGGCCCTCGACCGCAAACCCCATCGATTCGCCGAAGGCTTCCAGTGTCGCGATTGCGTCATCGGCAGGGAACGCGCCGGTCGGGGCCTGATTCCACGCGCCCAACAAACCTTCCACCGCCGCACGGCGCGCCACCGCGGAATCGATAGCGGCCAACTGCGCTTTGGACATTTCCGTAGCTGCCGCCGGTAGAGTCTGAGGCGTTTCGCTCGTCACGGGGACCAGCGTCTCGACCGGCGGCTTCAATGCCGCCGTTTCATTCATCGTGGCGGGCCGTTCCTCCGAAGGAGGCTCAGGCGGAGTCTGAGGCTTTGCGGTTTCCGCGGGCGGCGCCGGATCGTGAACGGTCGTGACCGGAGCGGGAGCCGCAGGCTGTGGCGCAGATCCGGTCCCGCGAGGCATGGCGTAGTTCGCGAACATTAAGATCGCGATGGCGGTCAACGGCGCCGCCACCACAAGCGTCGGATTGGGCAGGAACGGTTTTACAATCTCGCGCCACGGACGCTTCGGCCGAAGCGCCTCGCCGCGGATTTCCTTGCCCGCGCGAAGCACGATCCGCGCCGTGATTGCATGCGCTTCGACCGTATACCCGATCAGCAGCGCGCGGTCGCATACCGCGTTGATCACGCGCGGCGTGCCTTTCGAAAAACGAAACACGGCACGCACGGCTGCCCTCGTGAAATGGATCTTGCCGCGCCCGCCCGCCACCCGCAACCGGTAGGCGATGTATTGCAGCGTCTCTTCCTGGTTCAGCGGCTTGAGGTGGTACCGCGCGGTGATGCGCTGGTTCAACTGGCGCAGTTCCGGCAACTGCAAGTGATGCGCGAGCTCCGGCTGGCCGACCAGGATGATTTGAAGGAGTTTCTGTGTTTCGGTCTCGAGGTTCGACAACAAACGGATCTGTTCGAGGACGTTGGTCGCAAGATTCTGCGCCTCGTCAATTATCAACACACAGTTCTTGCCCTGCACAGCACGCTCTAATAGATATTCATTTAATTCGTCTATTAGATCTTTGACGGATTGCGCCCGGCTCGGTATGCCGAATTCCTCGTTGATCTTGCGCAGCAGTTCCTCCGGCGAAAGACACGGATTGAAGATGAAGGCCAACTCGGTGTCGGTATCGAGCTGGCCGATCAGGCTGCGGCACAGCGTGGTCTTGCCGGTGCCCACTTCGCCCGAAACCATAATGAATCCGCTACGATTCTTGATCCCGTAGAAGAGATGCGCAAACGCGTCCTTGTGCTTCTCGCTCAAGAACAGAAAGCGCGGGTCGGGCGTGAGATTGAAGGGTTTTTCTGTCAGACCGTAATACGCCTCGTACATCGGTGCGCTTCCTGTAAAGGCTATGGGTAAATTATTGACACCAGAGGATAACACCTCTGCTAAAACGTGTCAATGCGGTCTCGGGTTTAGGGTTTAGGGTTTAGGGTCTAGGGAATAGGACATAAACGATAAAGAGCGAAGTACGAAGCTAAGAGAGCAGAAGATTTGCCGCGCTAACAAGTCACCGAGTCTCCCCCTCCCTCACTCTCCCCCTCCCCTCCCCTATCACCGGAACCCGGCCCTTCACGTCATCGTAATGAACAGCCCGAGAATGCCGTTATGCAATTCGGCGCGTTCGATATCGAGATAGAGGGACTGATGTAGGTAGTAGATCCTGCCGACGAGTCGTTTCTCACAATAGATGCCCGTGCGGTGCAGCACGTAGGTCTTCGGTTCGGGATGGAGGCAGGTGATGACGATATTCGGGGCCGTGAAGCTGAAACGCCGCCGAATCTTGGCAATCTCTTTATCGCCTGAATAGACCGACAAGCGGCCCGGGATGCCGCCGGCGAGGCTAAAACTGCTGGCCAACGCCTCGACGTGTACACGAACCACCTCGCTGTCCTGCGCGTCTTTCACTTTCCACCACGCGCTGCTGGGCGAGCTTTCGACGAAATAGAGAATAGACCCTTCGTTGTCCGTACAAGGAAATAAGTCTCCGCGCGAATGCAGCGGGTGCCGCAAGAGCGCATGATCGCCGAACGGATCGGGGATGTCCATGACGCCGGACGCGACATTCGGCGTGCCGCGCGCTACGGCCAAGGCTCTGCGCTGCTTGATTTCGTTGAGGAAGGCGCGAATAGTGAACGCGACGATCCCAAGGATAACAATCGCGGCGATAAGGATGCTTCCGACCTGCGTGATCCTCGGATGATTCCAGAGAAGACCGAAGATGAGGACGCCGAACGCTTCGAGCAGGCAGACCGCGTAGATGACGATTAGTCCGACCGTGATCGGGTGCGTGACACGCGGCAAGGTGTAATAACACACCGCGCGTTCGTACTCGGTCAAGGGTTCCGTGGGCAGATCGATACGTGCCATCGCAGTCCAATTCCTACCGCCAGTCTCGCATCACAATACGCCCGATCGTGTCGAAACGCAAGGTACGCGCGGGCGGAATACCGCGCCTTAGACTTGGCTGTGGTAAATCCGATCCACAAGTTCCATCGTGGCGACAGTGTCCGCCAGACGGCTGCACGGCTGGTTGCCGGTCTTGACACAATCGATGAAATGCCGGTTCTCGGCGAAGAATCCCAGCTTATGCCAGTCCGCCTCCGACTTCGCGCACGCCGCCGTATCGTAATGCTCGCCCTTGACGTCTCCATCGGCATACAAGACGCCCGACTCGTCCGGCTCGGCGTAGGTCGAAATCCCAAGGCCATGCATTTCCACTTTGAAGAACCGCCGGCCGCATGCCCAGTTCGTCTGCAGGATACCCGTGGCGCCTGTCGAGAACTTGGCAATCGCATAGAACGCGTTAGGGCCATCGGCGCCGAGGGTGCGCACATCGCTCGCCACTGACACCACGTCGCCTCCGCACAGATGGCGCAGCGTATCGACGGCATGCACGGCGTCGCACGACAAGATATCGATCGCGCCGTCGTAATAGGACGCGGCCGGATAGCTGCATTTCACAAACGTCACCACGACCGTATGAATCGGACCGCGCGCCTCGACGCGTTTCCGGAGCGTCGTGATAAGCGGCACGTAGCGCCTCTGGAACCCGCACATTGCCAGCACCCCGTGGCGTTCCGCGCACAGAGCCATCTCGCGATTCTGGAACGCGTTGAGGCCGGGCGGCTTCTCGATGAAGAGATGATGGCCGCGCCGCATGACGTCGATGGCGATGTTGAAGAGTTGGTGCGGCGGCATCAACACGTAGACCGCATGCGGCTTGACCTCGTCAAGCATGCGTTCGTAGCTCGAATACTGGCGCGGTATCGCGAACCGTTCCGCGGTCTCGCGCGCCTTCTCCGGGATCAAGTCGCAGATCGCCGCCATCTCGACGTCCTTCATTTCCGCGAGCGACGGATAGTGAAACGCGTTGGCCATCCCGCCCGCACCGATCAACGCGATGCGCACTTTCTTGCGAGCACCCTTGGATTGCGCCATATTCGTCAGTCCCCTTCTTCCATTGCGTTGCGCAGTTCGTCGCGGGAAAAGCCCGCGGGCAGCAATCCGAGATCGCCTTCCCGCGACCGGAGCAACACACGCACATGCGCCAGCGCTGTTTCGATGATAGTGTTGTGATCGCTGGCCAGCCGGGGGAGTTCTCCCACCGGCATCCAGCACGCGTTCACCGCGTCATCCTGGCCACGCGGCGTATGGTCGTGCCATACCGCGAAACCCACATAGGCCACCGTCAACACGCGCCCGCGCGGGTCGCGCCCGAGCGCGCCGAACGTGTGAAATTGTTCGAGCCGCACGCCCGCGACCCCGGTCTCTTCTTCGAGTTCTCGCGCCGCGCCGGCTTCGAGTTCCTCTTCCATTTCCAAGAACCCGCCGGGCAGCGCCCACATCCCCTTGAACGGCTCGTGCCCACGCTCGATCAGCAACACATGAAGCCGCGCTTCACGCAGAGCAAACACCACCGCATCCACCGTTACCATCGGACGCGGATAGCGGTACACATACGAACCTTCTGTCGCCATCGTCCCGTCTACCTCCATTTCAGAGACTTGCCGCCACGCTCCTCTTCACAACGTAGCTGTTCAGGAAACACCAGGTCGCCATCGAGGTCCGACGCGGGCGTTGTTCACAACCCAAAACAACGAAACAGCGTCTATCGATGGCTAGTCTTTCTCCTGAACCATCGATGAAAAGTAACGAGCAGCGCCGTTGGACTTGATTCAAACGCATCTGTGTCCATCGGTGTTCATCGGTGGTTAATCTCCTTTTGAACCACCGATGAACACCGATGGACGTAGATGCGGGCATTGCGTACAGACCGCAGAAAAGACATGAGGGCCGCCGCCCTCAAACTCCATAGATGCCTACATCCCAGAGAACCGGAAACAGACTCCGCAGTTCTTGCGCCCAATGGGGGCCTGTAATTCAGTTCGTTACACAAATTGTCGAAGAACTCCCTGTTACTCCTTATAGAAGCTGGACTCTAAGGTGCTAACACGAACCCTGTCAAAGGCAACGACCGCAATCATTGTCCTGCCCCTCAATGGTCCTGCCTTTAATCCATCTCCAGGATGCGCTTCGCGTTGCCCTCCGCGATGGCCGCGCGATCCGCCGCGCCGATCTCAGCGCGCTGCAACTTGTCCACGTTCGCACGCGAATTGAACATCGGGAAATTCGACCCGAACACTATCCTGCCGCTCCCAAAACGCGCGACCGCATGTTCCATTTCGCCCAGGCTCTCATAGTTCGACGTATCGAAATACAGGTTGGACGGCAACGGCTCGCCAAGTTGTTCCGGCTGCCCGAACTTCAGGCCCAGCGCGAGGACCGTGACACTCGGATACGCACGCGCAAAGGCCCCGATGGCCGAAGCGGGAACCTCCTGCGTCTTGTAAGGCCGATACTGCCGCCGCACATCTTCGAGGCCGGCCTGCACACATACCGGCAGGCGGAACCGCGCGGCTTGGTCCATCAACTGCGCGACAGACTCGTCGGCCAAATCGAACTCATGGTAATTCGGATACAATACGATGCCGCTCACATTGTAGCCTTCGAGACACATCGAAAGATCGTCCTGCCACAGCGCAAAATTCGGCCGGATCGCGGCAAACGGCACGAGGCGATCACCGTGGCCCGCGATGCGTTTCATAAGTTCCGCGTTGCCGTCCTGCGGGTTGAGATAATACACCGCGTCCAGCGACGACACCACGGCCCGCGCAATGCCCAGCGCGTCCATGGCGCGCAAGAGATCGTCGAGGCCCCGGACGGGACGATACGGCCAATGGCCCAGTCTGGCGTTGAAATCAAACATGGAGCCACGCCCTCACGTTCTCGCCCAGGATCATCGTGCGTTCCGCATCGCCCAGGTCCGCCGAAAGCACCTTGCTCATCTGGACTGCAAAGCTCCGCCCCGGGGCGTCCGACCCGAAGAAGACACGATGCGGCCCTACATGCTTGAGCACCGTATCGAGAATCCCGTCTTCCGGCTCGCCGCCCGAAAGATCCATATTCACATTCGGCTGATCTCGGATAACACGCGCGGCCTCCTCCCACCGTCCGCCGCAATGAGCCATCCAGATCTTCAAATCAGGAAAACGCCGCGCCATGGCCACCACATGATGGCACGTCGATTCCCGCGTCATGTTGCCTGTAGCTTTTGTCCACGCATGCGCCAGGACCGGCACATCCAGTTCGATGCAGCGCTCAACGATCGGGTTGAGACGCGGATCATCCGCATACTGCGAGATCCACCACTTCACCAACCGGCACGGCCCGCTCGCGATGCACCGGTCTATCAACGTGAGCGATCGTTCGACATGGTCCGCACTCACATACACGCCCCCGACAAACCGTTCCGGGAATGCCGCGCACGCCTCCAGGACATCCGAGGCCGCCTCATCGAGTTGCGCTTCCGTCGGGAACTCCGTCCATGTTCGCGACAACGACGTGATGCATAGCCGCTCAATACCCAAGCGGTCCGCCGCGCGCAAAAGCGTTTCCAGATGGTCCCGCCCCGCGTGAAGAATATGAACATGGCAATCGATAATCATGACATGGAACCTTGAAAAGCCAGTGAGAATACAGGATTCAGAACCACAACGAGTTGCCTGAAGAAATTCACCCGATGGGTGACGTCCGGAGCCGTAGAGCCTTCGCCGCAAGTCTGCGTCATTAGGGATTCTGAATTCTGACTACCTTGAAGTCTAGCCGATTGCCCCCCGAGAGACAATCCCGCAGGCGATCACGCAGACGCGTCGCAAAGGCGGCCGACGCACAAAACTTGAATCATTTCCGATCGTCGCGTATAATCGGTGCAGTCTAGACCACAGTTTGTTCGTGGGGATGTAGCTCAGTTGGGAGAGCGCTTGACTGGCAGTCAAGAGGTCGACGGTTCGATCCCGTTCATCTCCACCATTGCATTGACTACGGCGCCGAATCGATAGGTTCGGTGTCGTTTTTTATTAGGGCATATGTGTTCGCGCTGGCATTGATCGAGGACGTGGCGGTTCTTGTGTAGGCCTTGCGGATTGGCCTGGTCTCAGTTTCTTTCCGGCTACCCGCGGACTCTTTGGCGGACCTAGACGAGGGGGCGTAACAGGTCGATGCCTGTCCGGAGCGTATCTTTCCCGGACGGCAGGCATGTCGAACGACAGTTCACGGCCGCGCTATGCTACCAATCCGCCCTCGTTCCTTGCTATGCTTCTGGGGCACAACAACGGAAGGAACAGGTCCATGACAAGCACTCGCGACATCGTCAGCACCGCGCTGCAATGCGGTTTGGTGGTCCCGTCGTTTAACGTCCCGTATCTCCCCATGGTCGAGCCGGTCGTGCGGGCAGCCGAAGACACCGACAGTTTCGCGCTGGTCGCCACGGCGCGCCTCGAGTGGTTCAAGTTCGAAGCGCAGGGCCTCGAACCGGTCTACCACGAGTACAAGCGTTTCGAGCGCCGCGAGTTTGTCCGTCTTCATCTGGACCACGTGCCGGTCATCGACGAAGACAACGTCCATGTCGACTACGTCGGCACGATTCAGCAGGCCGTGGATCTGGGGTACGACGCAGTAATGGTCGACGGTTCCCGCCTGAGTCTCGACGAGAATATCGCGGCCACGCGCGCGATTGCGGAGATCGCGCACAAGGCGGGCGTGCCGTGCGAGGCGGAACTAGGCGCGGTGCTGGGTCACGAGGCCGGGCCGCCTCCGCCCTACGAGGAGATCTTCGCTTCAGGCCAGGGATTCACCGACGTCGAAGAAGCGCGGCGATTCGTCCAGGAGACCGGTTGCGACTGGCTGTCGGTGGCGATCGGCAATATCCACGGAGCGGTCTCGGCGTCGTTCCGCGACAAGAAGAAGACGGAGGCGCGCTTGAACATCGATCACCTGAAACGCCTGCGCGACGCATGCGGGATTCCTCTCGTGCTGCACGGCGGTTCGGGGGTTATCCGCGATTACGTGCTGCAAGCGGTCAAGAACGGCATCGCGAAAGTCAATGTAGGCACCGAGATTCGACAGGCCTACGAAGTCGCCCTGCGCGATACCAAGAGCGTCGAGGCGGCGCAAGAGGCTACGTATACGCGGACTGTCGAATTGATCCGCGACTACTTTGAAATCGCCGGCACGCGGAGCCAACTGCTGACGGCCTAATACAACGATCCATCAAGAGATCGGATTATCTCTATAGCCATTAAGAATTATGTGTCATTGCGAGCGCAGCGAAGCAATCTCATTAGGTGGCGCGCGTCGGACCGGAGCGAGATTGCTTCGCTGCGCTCGCAATGACACAGGTCTTCGCCGTGGGGACCAAGCAATCGTGAGCGGGCGCGCCAGACACGCCCTTTCGCCCGAGCGCGCGGCATCGTGTATACTCGTGCGCAATCAGGCATCGCAGGTTTCCACGGCATGACACGATCTCAGAAACGCGAACTCAAACTAGGGTTGTTCTTTGTCTCGCCGTACCTGATCGGCTTTCTCGGATTCACCGTCATTCCGCTGCTCGCGTCGTTCTATTTCAGCTTCACCGATTACGACATCTTCAACGCGCCGAAGTGGGTCGGTGTCGACAACTTTGTGAAGCTCGGCCAGGACACACTTTTCTGGACCTCCCTTTGGAATACGGCGTTCTACACCGTGTTTGCCGTGCCGCTGGGCATGGTCACCGCGTTCCTGCTTGCGCTGCTTCTCAACCGCAAGATGGTAGCCCGCCCGCTGTTCCGCACGATCTTCTACCTGCCTTCGATCGTGCCGCTCGTGGCCGCGTCGGTGCTGTGGGTGTGGGTGTTCAACTCGCAATACGGCTATTTGAACTGGGCGCTGCAACCCCTCTGTAACGGCATCAACGCGCTGCTCGGTCTGCACACGAGCCCGCCCAATTGGCTTCAAAGCCCTCATTGGGCCAAGCCTGCATTGATCCTTATGAGCGTCTGGGGCGTCGGCGGCACGATGGTCCTGTACCTCGCCGCGCTGCAGGATGTACCGCAAGCGTTGTACGAAGTCGCCGACCTCGACGGCGCATCCTCTTTCAGCAAGATCTGGCACGTGACTCTGCCCATGGTCTCCCCCATTCTGTTCTTCACGCTGGTCATGGGTATGATTGGCGCGCTCCAGGTCTTCACGCAGGCGTACATTATGACTAAAGGCGGGCAGCCCGGCGTGTCGACCTTGTTTTACTGCCTGTACCTTTTCCAGAACGCGTTCGAGTACTTCCGACTGGGCTATGCGTCCGCGATGGCGTGGATTCTGTTCACTATCATTGGCGTCATTACGTTCATCGTGTTCAAGGCGACGGGCCGCTTCATCTACTACGAAGGAGGCTCGGGCGAATGAGACGCGGCGCAATCCCCACCCACATCGCGGCGCTCGCGCTGTCCGTTGTCTTCCTGTTCCCGTTCGTGTGGTTGCTGATGAGTTCCGTCAAACCCGACGCGCTGCTCAAGCAATGGCCGCCGGTGTGGGTCTTCACGCCGACGCTCAAGCATTTCGCCGAACTCTTCGAGCCGGGGTCGCCGTTCCAGTTCTGGCAGTTCTTGTGCAACACCCTGTACGTCTGCGCGTTCACCGTGACCGGCAACATCCTCGCGTCGTCGATGGTCGCGTACGGGTTCGCGCGCATCAAATGGCCAGGCCGCGACCTGCTCTTCTACGCCATGCTCGGCACGATGATGGTCCCCGCGCAGACCATGATGATCCCGGTCTTCCTGTTGTTCCGAAAACTCGGCTGGGTCGACACGTTTCTCCCGCTGACCATCCCGACGCTGTTCGGCAACGCGTTCTTTGTCTTTATGCTGCGCCAGTTCTTCCTCACCGTGCCGCGCGATCTGCTCGATGCGGCGCGCGTCGACGGGCATGGCGAAGTCGCCATCTGGTGGCGCGTCGTGATGCCGCTGTCGGTTCCGGCGCTGGCCGTCGTAGGCCTTTTCTCCTTCTTGGGCGCATGGAACGATTTCATCACCCCGCTCATCTACCTACTCGACGAAACGCGCTACACCCTGTCCCTCGGCCTCGCGATGTTCCAGGGACAATACGAGGCGCAATACGGCCGTCTCATGGCGGCATCGGCGCTGATGACGTGCCCGATCGTCGTCCTCTTCTTCTTCGCCCAGCGCCAATTCATTGAAGGCATCAAGATGACGGGGATCAAAGGGTAGCGTGGCGGCTTTCAAGGCCCTTGAGCGATCTTTCTTTCATGAATGCGAGAAAAGGGGATATGGAGATAAGGGCGATAATGGGGAGTAATTCAGAATCTGTGTCATTGCGAGCCAACGCCCCGGCTTCGCCGGGCCACCAAGAGAAGAAACATGAGGATTGCATCACCGGAGGCGACTTTCATTTTGTGTCTCTTGTGATCTTTGTGGCTGATTTAGGCTTGGTAGTGACATGAGCAACCACAAAGTGCACAAAGATCGCAAAGAGCGTTCCGAAAGGCGATTTAAGTGAGTTTTGAGGGACCTTGTACGCTTGTTTCTTAGAAGCGCAGCAAAGCAATCTCACTTGGGAATGCGCATGGGGATTCGGGGGATTGCTTCGCTGCGCTCGCAATGACACAAGAAGACTGGGCGACGTTCAGGGCACTCTATGGTAAGTAGGAAACGCTCCGCGGCCTTGGCGTTCTCAGCGTTCTCCGCGTTGAATTCACCCACCAAGTTCCCCGCGCATCTCACTTCATGACCGTCTCGTAGACATAATCGAGCACGGAACAGATGTGGGCCTCGTGTTCGCGCGTCAGTTGGCTCGGGACGTTAATGCCGACCGACGTGATGAACAACTCGTCGAGTTGAGGCAGCGTCCCGCGGTCGTAGCGGTGCTGCGTGTGGAACGCGTTGCGCGCGCAGTCCCAGGGACACCCGTTGTTCATCGGTCGCTTCTCAACCAAGGCGTCGACGTTGTAATACACGTGCACCTCGAAATCGTGCAGGAACCACGGGTGCAACTCCCACTCGCGGAGCGCCGCGGCGACCGCGCGTCCCTTGGCGATCTTGGCGTCTTCGGACATCTCACCCGGCTGCAAGCGGAAGATGCAGTAATAGCCGGTGTCGCCCGGGTCGGCGGCGTCGGCGCGCGCGCGGGGCGTCAGGCCCAATTCGCGCACATGACGTTCAATTCGCGCGTGGCTGTCACGCATGTTGGCAAGGATCGCGTCGAGGCGTTTCAGTTGCGTCCGCGCGAGCGCGCCCTGCAACTCGGTCATCCGCCTCCCCTGCCCCCATCCCACGGGCACGTCGCCGTACCAGTTCGACGAAGGCTCGGCCCCACGCGCATAGCCGGCATTGTGCAACGCTTCGATACGTCGCGCGAGTTCGGAGTCGCGCGTCACGACCATGCCCCCTTCGCCCGCGGTGATGTTCTTGTTAATTTGCAGGCTGAAAATGCCCACGTCGCCGAACGTGCCGATCCGCCGGATACCCTCGCACCCGTTCGGCTCGATCGAACCGGGAATCCCGCGCGCGTGCGCGCCGAGCGCCTGAGCGCAGTCTTCAAGCACGCGCACCGGCGGCAATCCCTGCGCACGGCGCTCGGCGTTGACGTCGCGCACGGCCGCCATGATGGCGCCGATCCGTGCGCACCCGCCCAACATCGGCACCGGGATGATGACCTTTGTGCGCGGTGTGATCTTCGCGCGCAACGCATCCGGGTCCATGTTCAGCGTGTCGTCGGAATCGGCCAAGACCGGGATCGCGCGATTGCGGACGATGGCCGAGATCGTGGAGATCCACATGAACCCCTGGACGATCACCTCGTCGCCACAACCTACGCCCAACGCGTCCAGCGCAACTTCCAACGCGCCGGTCCCGGAATTCACCGCCGTTACGTGGAGATCGCTCTCGTCAGGCCACGGCTCTCCCGGCTGGCTCGCGAGAAACCGGCCGAATTCCCGTTCGAACTGCTTGACCTCCATGCCGCACTTCGGGCCGTAGTAGCGGAACGGCGACTGATTGCGGATGACGCGCGTGACGGCTTCGATTTCCTCGTCGCCGTACCAGATCGCCCCGGGGTAGTCGTCGGGCAATACAAAAGGCGCAGGACGTTGGACACGTCTTGGCGTATCGGTCATCTCCCCAGTCCTTCTCAGATGTGCGGCCGTGATGGCGTGCTATCGGAGTTCTTTCACCTTCAGATTGCGGAACTCGATTCGGAACCCTTCGCCCTCGACGCCGACCAGGCCCTTCGCGCAGCCGCAATCCTTGATCTCGCAGGTCACGGCGCCATTCACCCACAGCGTGAGCGTACTCCCGCGCGCCGTGATCTCGATCGTGTTCCACTCGCCCGCAGGCTTGATGCGCCCGTCTTTCACTTCCCCCGTGGTCGTGAAGAACTTCTTCTGTCCGTCCGGCCCGGGCGTCTCGCCAAAGAGATAGCCCCCGGTCGCATCGCCGATTTGCGCTTGATGCCAGAGCGCGCCGTCCTTGGAGTTCCGCACGTAAATGCCGCTGTTGTAGCCGGTCTTGCCTTCGACCTTCGTGTAGCGGAACTCGGCGTGGAAGATCGCGTCGCCGAACTCACGCGCGCACAGCAGCATGTCGTGGCCGCCGTCGCCATCACAGACGAGCAGCTTGCCCGAATCCTCAACACGCCACTGTTGCTTGCCGAGCGCCGCACCTGGAGGCACCGGCACGCGCGACCACCCGTCGAGACTCGCGGGTGGCATGATGTCCACCCAGTTCGACGCATCCTTCTCGAGCGCGCTCGGCGCCGGTTCGGCGGCGTACACGCACCATGTTGAAACCAGGGCCACAAATCCCGCCACTAGACAGCGGGCCGGCCGTGATGAATTGAAGCGCAGTGAAGTAATCATGCCTCATGGTAGATCGGGTCCCAGGGATGAATCAATCTGCCATGGAAAGCCTCTGGCGGAACCTATGAAAGAAGAAAGGGAACCGCCGCGCGGCGTTGGCTCCGCGCGGCGGTCCTTGTTTAGGGAAACGGAGAGTATGGATTACGCACGCACTTTGCGAAAGCGACGAATGACGAGACCGCCAAGGCCGAGGCTCAACAGAGCCATCGAGGCCGGCTCGGGCACCGGGGGAGTGAGATTGGTGTCGAGCAAGGCCGTGCCGTATTGGAAGCTCACGTTCGAGAGCCCGTCCAGCGAGTATTCTTCGGGAAGGCCGGCAAGGGTAAATACCACTGAATTGACGATGAGCGCATAGCCTCCCGTTACGGGCGCATTGCCGGTCGCAGGGTTGTCGACCGCCGAAGTGATGCCATATTGAAGGCCGTCAAGCGCATCGGGCCCCTGAAGGTTCGAACCGTTGAAGTTGGGTTGGCCAAACACGCCGAAGCCGCTACTGCTAATCCCTTCCGGGGCTCCATGCGGCGCGCCGCTCAAGCCCGCGGCATAGGCCCATTCGCCGCCAACATTGCCCCCGCCATCCGAGCCAAAGAAGACGGTAGTGCCCGCGGGAAGCAAGGCCGAGATGGGCGTCAGCGCCACATTGCCCGGAAGGTCGAAGAACACGGCCGTCAATACGTGGGTCGGATCGGTTACGTCCACGGTCGATGTGTTGGTAAGCGTAACCTGGAGGTTGCTGCCGACGATCTCGAAGTCGGCCGAGGCCGCCCGGACGCCGTCCGTAGCGGAAACGGTGAGAGCGTAGGACTGGGTAGAGCAGAACACAATGGCGAGTAGAACGAGCGAAAGAACGATTCGATGCGTCTTCATGGTGCGAGACTCCTTCATGGGTGCGGCCGCAGTAGCCATCTTTGGTTTTGGACTTCAACTTCTGGTGTTGCCAAGAGTGGTTACCCCTTTGCGAAGAGCGTGCCAATTTCTGCCAACTGGACTTAAATTCCATATTCAAAATGGCTTACAGCATACTTGAGGTCGATGGCGTTTGGAGAGTCCCTGTCGAATATGTCACTAGTGACTATTGTTTGTCGATAGTTCGCGCTCGTATGTTGTCACGCATGACTACTATTAATCCAAAAAACGTTCCAGGTCTTTTTGTCATGACCGAAAGGCCCATAGGGGACAAAATTGCCGCGCGCCTGGCTCTGCACGGCTGTTGACGTCGACAGCGGATAGCAGCAACCGCACAGCCCTGATGGCGACCTTCAGAACGCGGACGGCACGGCGAAGCAACCTGTGCGGCGCTCTGTAGCCAAACCTGTGTAGACATGCCCTTTCTGCATCTCGCATAATGAAGACGGTTAGGGTGCAGTACGTCCAGCCGGAGTTGAGGAGAACGAGGAATGGAACGACGAAGGTTTCTGAAGACAGCCGGGGCCGCGACCGCAGGCTGCGTGGCCGCGCACGCTCTGGGCGCACACGCCGACACGCAGAGGAAGCGGCCGAACATCGTGTTCCTCTTCAGCGATCAGCAGCGCTGGGACACGGTCGGTTGTTACGATGCGCGTTCCTTGGGCGCCGTGCTTGGCGTGACGCCCAACCTGGACGCCATGGCGCAGGAAGGCGTGCGCTTTCATCACGCCTTCACCTGCCAGCCGGTATGCGGTCCCGCGCGCTCGTGCCTGCAAACGGGACTGTACGCCACACAAACCGGGTGCTGGCGCAACGACATCGCGCTGCCGCTCGACGCGGTGACCTTGCCGCGCCTGTTGAAGTCGGCGGGCTACGAGGCCGGGTACATCGGCAAGTGGCACTTGGCTTCCACGGGCTCGGAGGTGAACCACCGCACCGGACCGGTGCCGAAGGCCTACCGCGGCGGTTACGACGAGTTCTGGCTAGCCTCGGACGTACTCGAATTCACCTCGCACGGGTACGACGGCCACATGTTCGACGCCGACATGAACCAAGTGGACTTCCCCGCAGGGCGATACCGGGTCGACGCACTGACCGATTTCGCCGTGGACTACTTGCGCTCCCGCGATGGGAACAAGCCTTTCTTCCTCTTCCTTTCGTATATCGAGCCGCACCATCAGAACGACCACAACCATTTCGAAGGCCCCAAAGGCTCAAAAGAGCGATTCAAGGACTTCCCGGTACCGGGTGACCTCGAGGGCGCCAAGGGCAACTGGAAGGAGGAGCTTCCGGATTATCTCGGGTGCTGCGCCGCGTTGGACGGCGCCGTCGGACGGATTCGTGGGGAACTGGACAAACTCGGCATAGCGGACAACACGCTTGTCATCTATACAAGCGATCACGCATGCCATTTCTGCACGCGCAATCGCGAGCACAAGCGATCGTGCCACGACAATTCCATCCGCGTGCCGATGATCCTCTGCGGACCGGGCTTTCGGGGCGGCGGCGTTGTCCAGGAGCTGGTCAGCCTCATCGAACTGCCGCCGACGGTCTTGGCCGCGGGCGGCGTGACCCCGCCTGCGCCCATGCAAGGCAGACCGCTTCAGCCCCTCGCGGCGGGGCAAACCAAGGGCTGGCCTGAAGAGGTCTTTGTCCAAATCAGTGAAAGCCAGGTAGGCAGGGCAATCCGCACAAGCCGCTGGAAGTACGCGGTTCGAGCGCCGGGAGCTTTCGACGGGAACCATGGGGAGAAGTCGCTTACCTACGACGAGGATTTTCTCTACGACCTGGAGGCCGATCCGCACGAACGGAGTAACTTGGTGCGCGATCCGTCGCTGGCCGAAGTGCGATCCGGCCTGGCAAAACGCTTGCTGGCACGCATGCGCCAGGCCCATGAAGAGGAACCTGAAATACGGCCGGCTCCGAAGAACGAGCCGACGGCATGAGACGAGGTGCGGGCATGCATCCCTGACCGTGCGGTGTTACTTCACTCGGGGTCGAAGACCTTCTCCCCCGCTTGTATCGCTTCGCGGTTGCGCGCTTCGATGGCATGCCGGGCCTCGTACTTCGCCTCGCGCTTCGCGTCCGTCTCACACATGGCGATGGTTTCGAGGTCGCCGCGCGGGCGCGCATCGAGCGCCACTCTACCCGCTTGAATGATCGCAAGCACTTCGGCTCGGTTTTCGGGCGAGACATTCGCGAGGCACGGACTCAACTCGGGGCGGTCGAAACTCACTTGCGGACCAGGGTCTTTCCCGAAAGCGGGCATGGCCCCGTACGGCACGCTCGCCAGCGCGTTGAGCCGTTTCATTTGCGCGTCATCGAGCGGCGCGCGTCCGGCCATGTTGTCCGGAAACGCGCTCGCGTACGTCGGATAGTACGGCGCGTTGATATCGATCCACGTCACGATCCGGTCGAAGCTCTCCTTGTCCAGGCCGCCGCATTCGGGACGGGTCGCGATAGCCTCGAACAGCCGGCTGGCGTGCGCGCCCCACGAATAGGCCGGTTGCGTCTGCGCGGGTCCCGCGCCCGCGACGTGGACATATCGCTTGCGCCATAGCTCGTTGTACGAGACGTTGAACACCAGGTCGCGGTCCTTCGCGAGATTCAGCTTTGCGCCCGCGGGCGTGTTGAAGTCGTGGCACCTGACGCAGTACCGGTCGAACACGGGCTGGACTTCGGCCATGTAACTGAACAGGCGCGGCGGACCGTACCAGCCGTTCAGCGCGCTGGGCGCACGTCGCATCGCCATCGTGGCGGCGGCGTGCGGCGCACGCGGCGTGGAACGTCGATCCTCGTGGCAGCCCACGCAGCCCTGCGTCTCGCCCGACTGAATCATCGTGCCGCTGCGCATTGACTGGATCATCATGCCGTTCTCGTCGAGCAACTGAAAATACACGAACCTGTCCGACGGCACGCTGAAATAGGCCGACCCGTCTTCCTCGACGGGGACCGTACCCAGGATGCGCTTGTTGCTGAAGTCGTGCCAATTCATGGCGGGGGCTTCCTGGCCTTGGCCGTCCCATGCGGGCTGCGTCCAGAACCGCTTCTCAGGCGATTCCACAACGCGCAACGCCTTCACCGCGCCGCGGGGCACGCCCTCCATATGCGTGCCTTGGTAGACATCCTCGACGTAGAAACGCCCCTCGCGGTCCTCGAAGTTCCTTCGGGGCGGGATGGCCATCGGCGGCGTGCTCGGCGCAAGCGGCATCGGGTCGTAGCAACCGGGCGGCTCTTCATGGATTGCGATCTCGTTGCCGAAGACATCGAGTAAATACAACGCCATCGTCTCGCCCTGTCCTGTCATGCGCGAACACAGGAAGTACGACGCGCTGAGCGGAAACGGATCTTCGTACTTGGGTTGGACCCCTTTGAACGTGTCGATGTTGAATCGTTTGGAATCGCCTTCGCCGACAAGGTCGATGGCGCTCGCGGGCCACGTCCGCACGACGGGTGGCCGCAGGTCCATGCCGAGCCTGCGGTCGATGATCGCCAGCGCGCCCCACGGCCGGTCGTGGCACGAACCGAACACGCAGATGGCCTGCTCCGTACCGGGGATCGCGCGCGCGTTCAGCACCGCGCCGGGACTTTCCGTGTTGTTGCCCCAGTAGAGAGCGTGGTTCGTCCCGTCGGGATAGACCGTCCAGAGGCCCTGCGCATCGCCAAAATTCCGGTCGACGTACTCCCACCGGCTATAGAGGATGCGCCCGTCCGGCAAGAGCGATCCGTGGCCCTCGAACAAGGTGCTTTTGCCGATTTGGACGATGTTCGCGCCATCGGCATCCATGCGGAACAGGTTTGCCATGATGTGCCGGTTGCACATGCAGTACTTCGGCTCGCGCGTCGACGAGAAGACGATCGAGCCGTCCGGCAGATAGAGCGGGTCAATATCGGACACGCCCTTGGCGAAGGTCAGTTGCTTCAGCCCGGAACCGTCCGCGTCGATCTCGTAGATGTGGTAGTCGTCGTCGATATCGCGCCGCATCGAGAAGACAATCTTCGCGGCATCGAAACGGACCTCCGGATCGCGGACTATCCCGGAAGGGGCGTCGACAAGCGTCTTTGTTTCACCGTTGGCGAGATCGACGGTCTTGAGCGCGCCGCCGCCGCGAAAACTCGACGTATTGATCTCTCCGGTCTGGAACAACGTCGCGGTGTTGTGATGGTCTTCCTTGTATTGGCCGCGCACCACGTACAATAAGGGATGGCCGCTCACGAGCGGGTTCGCGACGAGCGCTTCACGCCCGAGGCGCGCGACCTCTTCCTCGAGCGGACGCGATAGCCCTTGCGATTCGACGCGATGCTGAAGGCTGCCGACCCTATTTAGAAACTCCTCGGCGCGCGGATACGAGCTCGGGAAAGTCTGCGCGATATCCTGGATAGCCTGCCGGAGGCTTTCCAGGTTGACGGCATCGGCGTATGCGATCCCGCACGTACCAATGGCAATCATTCCAAGGATTCGGCGTATCATGCGAGCGGCTCTCTCCTCAAGGCGCGTTGAAGGCCTTTCGCATCGCAGCGATGTTGCGCGCGTTTCCGGATTCGTCTTCCAGGGGCAGCGTCGTGCCTGCGTCGGGCCTCGCGAAACCGTACATCCCGACATCGGCAAAGCGCGGATCGCTTAGGATCTTGGCGGCGTCATGCTGATCGCCCCAACCGCAGATGCACTGGATCAGATGCGTCTGCGGCCCGACGCGCTTGCGCACCTCGTCGAGCTTAACGGGATCGGGGTGTTCGTTCATGATCCAGTCAATTTCGCGCAACATGGGCGCGCCGGCCAGTTGTGGATGTTGCAGGTCATACGCGCTCAGCCAAATGATGCAGTCCGGCTTGGCCTTCTTGGCCGACGTGTGAATACACTCCCAGCAGCGGTTCAGCGCGCGCCGGTTGAACTCGTCGATCGCGGGCTTGTCCATCGCTGCCTCTCCGGGAAAAGGCTTCTCGAAGAGTTCGAGGTACATCTGTTTCTCACAGTCAAGCCAGGTGTACTTCTTGTCGGGATAGTGATGCGACGCGTTGTAGACCCAGTCGATCATGAAGCCGTCAATCCCGGTCGCGGCCAGGGCCTCCGGGATTACTTTCGAGAGGTAGTCGAGGTAGTCCTTGGTGAAGGGGATGTCGATCGAACTCGGCAGGTGATGCGACTGGTCCGGGTGCTTTTCGCTCCAATACGAGTTCGCTCCGATACAGAAGTAGCCCATCACCCGCATCCCTGCCTCATGGCCCGGAGCGGTTATTTCCTTGAGGAAGTCGCCCTCCATTCCGGGTTGAACCGGAGCGACAGCGCTGCGATACCAGGCATACCCTGGGCAACTCACGCAAAACGTCTGAATCGTGTTGACCCCGAGGGCCTTGTACCAGGCGACATGTTCCTTGGGCGACGCCTTGGCATACATCCCGGGCGGCGCAAACCCCGATGGCCCCCAATTGAAGTCGACACAGAACGCCTTAATGCGCTCGTCCGCCGTGGCAGAACCTGCCAAGACGGCCCCAGCCAGCAGAATCGCGAGACAACCGCGCATGGTTCAGCCCTCCTCCTCGCGACAGCATAGCGTCCCGGAATTCCCGATGCAACAACGGCCCTCCGAATAGACCGATGGGGTATTTCATTGGGTCTGTCAGCGTGATTTTTCGCTTGACATTAATTCCTTTATGAGGTAAACTCTTTACAAAGGATTGTATCATGGAGTAATGCGAATGATTTCAGAAAAACCCCGGAGGAGTTGCGGAGAATGAAACATACGTCGTGTATTTCCAAGAATCCCCCCATGCTGGCGACCGAGGCGCAGGACCTTATTTGTTTCGTCTTCACGGAACTTAATGCCTTCATGGAGTCCAAGGGAGCAAGCGCGCCGGTCATCAGTTACATGGCCCAGAAGTGCGTAGTCACGCCGATCAGCTAGGTATCGGACGCATTCGGGTCGAAAGAAAACTGTTTACAAATGATCGCGCGCACCCCATAAAGCTCAGTGTGATACGCCTTGACGCCTAACGCGTGAAGGTTGATGGAGGATATCCACCTCGATGATAAGGGTAGCTGCCATGAGACATAAGACCATTGGATTCAAGGCGATCTTGCTGGGGTTGACCGTGCTGGTCGCAACGGGATGTCCGGTATTCTTCCCCGATCCGGCTCTCGAAGCTCTCTTCCGCACGACGCTGGGCAAGCCGCTCGGCCTGGTCACGTCGGTCGATCTGCTGCAAATCAAGGAACTCGACGCGCGCAACCTGGGCATTCGCGACATCACCGGGATTGAGAACTGCGCGAATCTCACGTGGCTGGACCTCGATACGAATCAGATATCGAATCTCAAGCCGCTCGAGCAATTGGGCCGCCCCGAAAGCCCGTTCGACAGTCCGCTCGTCTTCCTGAATCTCGACAGCAATGAGATTACCGACATCACGCCGCTGGCGGGCCTGCTGAACCTACGGCAGCTCTCCCTGTTCAACAACCAGATTGCCGACATCTCTCCGCTGGTTACCAATGTGCTCGCCGGGGGCGCGTTGGAATCGGTGATCTTGGATTCCGGTACGTTGAACGAGCAGGCGACGAATGTGGACGTGCCGTTTCTGATCGCGCAGGGCGTGAACGTGACGCTGGCCACTGCCAGCAGCAGCTCTTCCACCGCGAAGTAATCTTCCTTGCGCGGTTTGCGGACTGGAGACGCACGGAGGACCGAGATATCGGCGCCGCTTCATAGGGGCGGCCAAGCGAGGTTAGATTCATGGTGAGACGAACCGATCGGCGGCGTTCCTGGGTGGGAACGTCTTTCTGTGTTTTCGCTGTAGCACCGATCCTCGTGCTAGGCCTAGCCGGATGCCCCTTGTTTGTGCCTTCGCTGAGCGCCAGTCCGGGCGCGTTGAGTTTCTCGGCAAAGCAGGACCGCCTGGGGATCTCGATCGCCAACCGCGGCGGGGGCATCCTGACGTGGCAAATCTCCGAGGTCGTCCTTGACCCGGCCGACCAGGTTTGGGTCGATGTGGACGTGCCGTGGCTGTCCATCGAGAACGACAAGCGCAGCGGCACAATTTTCGGTAATACCGATCATGTCTTTCTGCTCGTGGACCGCACGGGCTTGGACGACGGGACCTACGTGGGCGCCGGCGTGCGAATCGCGTCGAACGCGGGTTCCGTTATCGTACCGGTATCCATGACTGTACTGACCGGCGGGGGCACGACTCCCGGCTCGGGCGACCTGAAGGCCTCCCCCACGTCGCTCCTCATCCACGGCTTGAGCAATACCACCAGCTTCGAGATCAGCAACACCGGCGACGCCGCCGCGCAATGGTACAGCGAGATTCGCATCGATGCGCCGAGCGTCCCCTCGGGCACGCCCGTTCAGGTCGGTATTTCGCCTTCGCTGGGCGTCATCGCAGCCGGTGACTCGACCACCGTGATGGTCGGCGTCTCCGATATCGCGGACTTCAACACAAGCTATCTCAACTACATCATCGCCATCCGCGACGCGAGCGATAACTCGCTTGTGCAGGAGATCAGCGTAGGCGTCGACTTGGTCGGCCCGGCGGCAATCGCCGTCGACCCGAGCACGCTCGATTTCAGCACCGACGGGTATCAACTCACGTTCCGTGTCGCGAACGTGGGCGACGCGGCCTCGAAACTCCGTTTCGCGGTGTTCCAACTCGTGGATGCCGATAACAGCGTGTACAAGCCTTACGATCTCGAATCGGATGCCCTCATCGCCGACATTGCCACGCCGCAAGGCGCATCCAACATTCCCATCGGCACGGATGACGACGCTTTCATCAATGCTCGCAACGTAGTCGTCACGATATCGCGAGACGGTATTGAACAGGATCTCGAATATCGCGACCTTTGGGTCGGCGCGGTAAAAGGCGTGGACGACGAGGGCAATGCCATCCTCGATGCGGATATCGCGCCGCAGAAGGTGCAGGTACGCGTCCAGGCCGCGGCGGCAGTCGAAGGGGCTACGAACCGGTCGCGTCCGCCATCGTTGATGCGGTTCGTGTTCCTGTTGCGCGACAAGCGTGGCGTCGCCGTAAATGCGGCCGATCCGGGCGTGCGCAGCAACCTGTCGTTTGCGACTCAGGAAGACGGCTTCCCGCTGGATCCCGATGAGAGCAGCGAGTTCATCACGGGGCCGGAAAACCTGAAATGCAACCTCGTCCTGCTCCTCGATTTCACGGGCAGCATGTACCGCGCGGGGACCACGGATACGCTCAATCCGCTCGAACCGGGTGAGGCGATTAGCTTGATGGTCGAGGCGGCAAAGCAGTTCGTGCTCGACGTTCCATCAACCTATCGTATCGCCATCATGGAATATCACGACCGCAATCAACCCAGCCGCGTCGTGCACGGGTTCGACACGAACAAGAACGCGCTGCTGCAAGCCCTCAACGTGTTCACGCTCCCTGCCGCGGAACACGGCGGGTCCGAGATCTACGACGCACTGTATGACGCGACGAACCGCCTGGCGATCGAGGACAGCTCGCTCACGCTGCCGTTCGACGATGCCGACGTCCGCGCCGTGGTGTTCGTGTCCGACGGACGCGACACCTCTTCGAACAAGTCCATCACCGAGTTGATCACGTTCGCGCAAGAGTCGCGCGTGCGGCTGTACCCGCTTGGGTATAGCGGCAACTCGACCAGCCCCGTCAGCGCGACAAACCTTATCCAGCTTGCCACGGAGACGGGCGGCCACACCTACTTCGCGCCGGATGTCCGCTCGCTCAGCAAACTGCTCGACACGACCAAGGACCTTTCGTTCCGTCCGACGATCACGGATCTCGGCGCCCGTACCGCCACGGTACAGATTGCGAACTCGGGCACGAAGACGATCGCGTGGAGCGCGGCCGAGGCCCTGAGCTGGCTGTCCGTCGTTCCGCCATCCGGGACTATCCCGCCGTTCCATCGCAATAGTGACGGCGTGATCGACGAGACCGGTGTCCGCTCGATGACCGTGACGGCGCAAGCAGGCCTCGCTCCGGGCGAATACTCGGGGACGTTCACGATCGCCTCGGGCGCGGGCAACGCAACGGTCCACGCGTCGGCCGTCGTGGCCTTCGACGGCTCGTTGGCGCAATTCATCGTCGCGCCGCAGACCGACGACGCGGGCACGCTCTGGAACGAGTTCCAGGGGCAGGTGGTGCTCACGTACACGTCGCTGTTCGAGTCGGGAACGCACACCTATCTGATCGAAGCAACCTTCCCCGACAGCCTTGGCAAGTTCGACACCACGGCCTTCCAGAAGGACGGGGTCTTCTACGGCGGCGATTCGCGCGGCGGCCAAGTCAGCCTTTCCACGACCGGTATCCAGGACGGCAAGGCCGAGGTCTTCGTGCGGGCCGATTACATCCCGCGCAACATCACGCAATTCCGGTTCCGCTTCATTCTCGACGTGCCGGAGTCCGCCGCGCCCAGCCTCAGCCTCGAACAACGCGCGGACCTTCTGGCGCGGCTGCGCGCTCAACTCGACGGCGGCGCGGTCGAAATTGCATCGCAGGGCCTGTTGAGCGGATGGCGGCTCATCGCCGCGGAAGGCAACGGCATCTTCTCCGTGGTAACTGAACCGGATGCGCCTCTCCCCTACGGCACGTTCGGAGATCTCCTCAAACTATCGTTCGACAATCTCGGCGCCGACGACGGATTCACGCTCGGCTTCCGCGTCGACACTACCCTGTATTACAGCCCGGCGACCTCGACGTCGCCATCGCTGACCAAGTACTTCCTATATCCTTGCGGCGTGCTCAATCCGAAGGGGCTGCTTACCGTCGGCTCGGGGTCGAGCACCGCTTCGCCGTCGCTGAGCGTGGCGGCATTCCTGTCGCCTCTGGATCCCGAAGCCGCGAATGTTTGGGACCGCGACGGCGATTCCTGGACCGATTTTGACGATGCCGATCCCGACGACAAAGACATCGGCGATCGCGATCATGACGGCGTGCCGGACCTCGACGATCCCGCGCCGCTGAACCCAACGATACCTTAGTGCAGGCTCCAACGAACGGAGCGGTATCCGATCCGAATTCCGGATCGCCGGCGCGCCATTGGCCGGCGGAACATGAGGAGTGACGTATGGTTGGTGACATTCGCTTTCACGCGCGGCGGATTGCGCCGTTTCTCGGCCTGATCCTGCTCCCGGCACTCCTGGCAGGATGCCCCTCCTGGGTGATCCCGGTGATCTCGGTCTCCCCCACCGCCGTGTCCTTCGACGACAGCAAGGCCGACGCGACGCTCGTCGTCGCCAATGCCGGCGGCGGCGTCCTTTCCTGGAAAGTCCAGAGCAAGCCTGATTGGATCTCGTGCGATCCCGCGCAGGGCACGGTCGTGTTCAACAGCAACGTCATCACCGTCAATGCCACGCTCGCGGGACTCTCCGCGGGCACGCACAACGGCCAGGTTCTGATTACGTCCTCCGGGGGTAATCGCGCTATCGCCGTGGCCGCGACGGTCGTCGCTCCGCCGGCCATCGAGGTGGCGCCAGCATCGCTGGATTTCGGCGGTTCCGCCGTGACACAGACCTTCACAATCACGAATCCGGGAGGCAGCCTGCTCACGTGGACCATCATTCCGCCGCTCTCGAATTGGCTCTCGGTCAACCCGGCCACCGGCCAGACCGCCGCGGGCGAATCGGACAGCATTACCGTCGTGGTCGATCGTAGCGGGCTCGCCCCGGGAACGCAGGTCGGCCCCGTGCTCATCGAACTGAACAGCAACGCGGGGTCGCGCGTCGTCACGGTGCAGGCGACTGTCCAGGCCTTTACGGTCAACCCGACCGTGCTCGACTTCGGTTCGCAGTTGGACAGCCTGCCGATCGTGCTCCACAACACGGAAGACGACGACGTTCACTGGACCATTAACGGCAGCGCGCTGCCCGCATGGGTCCGCCTAACTCCGGATGCGCTTTCCGGCACGCTCGTGTCCGGCGTCGACCAGACCATCCAGGTCGCCGTCGACCGCACGGGATTGCCTCCGGGCGTCAACAATGGCGAGATTGCGTTCGCGAGCGATGGCGGTCCTGAGACGGTCCGGTTGCGCGTCGAAGGCCTCGAACCGAAATTGGTGGTCACGCCGGACGCGATCGACTTCGGCAGCAGCAAAGACGAAGACACGGTTACGATTCATAATAACGGCACCGGCGTTTTGCTTTGGAGCGTCGAAGAAGGCACGACGAGCGGAGGCGTCTTCACCGCGGGAGAACTGCCGTGGCTGGCGGTTACCGGCGCGACGCTGGGCCAGATTGCCGCGGGCGACAGCGCCCCCGTAGCGATCCAAGTGGACCGTTCGCTGGTCAGTCCGAATCCGAACGACCCCTATCAGGGAAGCCTTCGATTCAAGTCGGCGGATGGCCAGGAATCGCTCGTCGCCATCAGTATGGTTGCCTTGCCGTCGGTCCTGCGCGTGTTGCCCAGCACCCTTGCGTTCGGAACGGCCTATACGCAGAAAACCCTGGCGATATGGAACGGCGGACTCGGCACGGTGAATTGGCGAGTCGACACGAGTTCCAAACCGGCGTGGGTCACGGTAGACCCGGTAGACGGATCGGGCATCGCGTCGGGTTCCGTCACGGGCGATGAGACGGACGCGATCAAGGTCGCCGTCGACCGCACGGGCCTCCCCCCTGCCGATGCCGATTACGCCTGGAGTTTCCAGGTCACCGCGACCAACGATTCCGGCAATACCCTCGCGCCCATTACGGTCAACGTCACGATGAACGTGGCCAAAGTACCCACCATCAGCGTCGATACCGGCCATTCCAGCGACGGTACGCCCAATGTGGATCAAACGGGCGTCGCGTTCATTCCGATGGGCACTACGCTGACCCAATCGACGTTCCGAATCCTCAACGTCGGCACCGGCGTCCTCTCGTGGAGCATCGATACGAACGCGTTCCCGAGTTGGTTCAAATCGGCTTCTCCGGCCCAGGGCGCGATCCCGGCGGGAGGCCAGACAATGGTAAGCGTAGCGGTCGACCGCGCCGGGCTGCCGTTCGGCGACGAGAGCTATCTCCTGCAGATCGCCTCGAATGACCCGCTCCACGCCAGCCTGCCGGTCCGCTTGGAGATGCAGGTACCCAAAGTCGTCATTATCGGCGCGAAGCCTACCGAAGACGCCCTGGGCCTCTACGCCGTTTCCGACACCGTCTCCGTGGCCAATCTCGGCGATCCCGGGTCGATCCTGAATTTCCAGATCACCAGTAACAAGGCCTGGCTCTATTTCTACCCCGAAACCGGCAGCAGCGAAGGCACCAACGATCTGGTCAAAGACTGGCGCGACATCGACATCTCGATCGACCGCGGCCAGCTTGACGGCACCGGAAGCACGGGCGAACTGACGATCACCGCGTTCGAAACGAACGAACTCGGGCAGCGCGTCACTCTCGTAGACGTCAAGCCCGTTACGGTCAAAGTCTCCGTGCAGGCCGCCGAACTCTCGTTCGAAGCGCCGACGCTGCGGACGCGCATCCCCTCGCTCGTGCGGTTCGTGGCGCTCATGCGCGACATCGCCTACGAACCCATCAAGCTCCCGGACAACCTTCTCGACCAATACGCGAACAGCTTCTCGATCTTCGAGAAGGATGTGCCGCTCGAAAAGACGGAGACGAACCAGTTCCTGACCAGCGGCTCGAACTTGCGCACGAACGTCGCAATACTTCTCGACTACTCCGGAAGTATGGACGCCGCAGCCAAGTCGGTTTCGGACACGTCCATCAGCGGCGCGACCGACCCGCTTCAGGCGCTCTACGAACGATGCGTTGGAACCCTCGTCGAGAGCCTGCCCGCGCATTACAACATCGCGCTCATGGAATTCCACGAACGCTCGCAGCAGACCCGCCTCGTCGCGGACGGCGGGCCTGCCTTCACGACCGACAAGGCCCTGGTCCTCGACCGTCTGCACGGAATCTCGATCCATGATCACGGCGCGACGGAATTGCTGCCCGCGGTCAACGAGGCCGGCCTGCTGATCGATTCGACCGACTCGGGCCTCCTGCGCACGGCTTTCGATGACGCCGATGTACGCGCGCTAATATGCATTTCGGACGGCCGTCTGACCACGCCGCCTGGCGTCATCAAAGACTCGCTCGACCTGCTCAAAGGATTGCGCGTGCGCTTCTTCCCGATCGGCTGGGGCGCGGGCGTCCAGCACGAACCGCTTGCGCGCATCGGTTCCGGCACCGGCGGCCATTACTACCCGACCGCCATGGAGCGCACTGGCGATATCGACCTCAACGGGAATCCCGTCACGCTCCCGCAGGTCAGCGCGTTGTTCGATTGGTGCGATGCCCAGGATCCCGCCGTCGCGCCATGCGACCAGTCCGTCGCGAAGGACTTGAGTTCGCAGATCGTATTGAGCTACGTCACGCTGACGGAGGACTCCCCCATCACCGTGCGCGTCGACGCCCAGTTCGACAACCCCAACGACGACAATGGCGTCTGCCTGCCCGACCAGGGCCTCATCACCGGTTCGTTGACGCAGAAGCAACTGGACTTCACGCAGAACGTCGGCGATATACGGATGGGCCAGATCTCGTTGCGCGCCGAGGGCCTTGCCAACAGCCGCGCGCGCGCCGTCGTCCGCGCTGAATACGTGCCGCGCAACGTCGCGGCGTTCGAGTTCCAGATTACCGCGTCGCAGCCGTTCAATGCCCCCACGCTGGCGGGTGGAGTGGTGAGCGACTGGACCTTGACCGACCTTGGCAGTCAGATCTACCGGCTGGAGCCTCCCTCGGGCGGCTCACCGCTTCCGTATGGCGCGTTCGGTGACCTCCTGTTCCTTGAGTTCACCGATGCGATTCCGGCGGGAGGCGCAACGCTCACGTTCACAGTCAAAGACCCCGTGTACGACGCGTCGAATTCGCAGGGCAAGTACTTCATCGCGCCGGGTGTCCTCAACGTGGATTCCGCCGGATCGTTCGCGCCGGCCTTCCCCACTCCCGAAGTCATCGTGCTTGACCCGCCGTCGACCTCGGGCATCGATTTCGACACAGGATTGTCGTCGGCCCAGATTGCCATACGCAACGCCGGCGGGGTGCATCTTCCTACCGACGTCTGGCTCAACTGGACGGTCTCCGGATCGCCGGACTTCGCGATCGTGGGCATTCCGTCGTCGGGATCGTTGAAGGACTCGACAGCCCAGGACGTCCTCACCGTGTCGGTCGACCGTTCGGTGGTCAAGGGCAACCATTCCGGCTATATCACGATTGCGTTCGACACGGAAACCCTTGGACTGCCGACCACGTTCATGCAAATACCGGTTAGTCTGACGGTCCTGCCGCCGGTGCTCGACGTCGTTTCGGACAGTTTCCATGGCGGCATGACGCTCGACTTCGGCACGACGGATACCGAGCTGAGCTTCTACATCCACAACGCCGGGCAAAGCACCATCAACTGGCGCGCGAACGCGACCGCGTTCCCGGCATGGCTCTCCATAACCCCGACTGGCGGCGTCGACTCGCCCGACCCTGTGACGGTTCGCGTCAACCGCGCCGGACTCGCCACGGGCGACTACACGTTCCCGATCCAGATCCAGAGCAATGGCGGTTCGGCCACCGTCGCCGTGACCATGAACGTCCCCTAAGACCTTTTTCTCCTCGTCATAGTCCCCTCGCGGCTCACGCCGCGAGGGGACCTCGTTTCTAGAGCAGGGTTGCTATTCGCTACAGGCACCTGGTCGTGATCGTGATCGTAGTCGTGATCGTGATCGTGATCGTAGTCGTAATCGCAATTGAAAGGACTGTCGTCGATTACGATTACGATCACGACTACGATCACGATCACGATCACGGCAGTCCATTGTCCGTGTATTGCTCTTTTACCTGTCCCGGCTTGTTCGTTCTCGATTCAACGTCGTATCAGTTGAGTGAGGTCCGTTTCGCAGAGTACAATACGCCCCATGTCCGACAAAGGTTACGTTAACTACTTCGAGATTCTCGGACTCGCCGACGATGCCAAGACCGGCGAGGTGCGCAAAGATTACCGTCAGAAGATGAAAGATCTTGTGATGGAGATCGCGCGTGTCGAGATCACCGAGGAGCGGCGCTCCCATTACCTCCTGGAAATGGCGAAACTCAATGCCGCCTTCTATATTCTCCGCGACAACACGTCGCGCGACACGTATTGGGCCGCGCGCACGGAACTCATCGAGCTTGAACATCAGTGGCGGGAAGCGGCCGACCGGGGCATGGCCGAGACCGACACGCTTCGCCGGACGTACGATGCCCGCCTGCGGCATTTCCTGGCTCGCTACGTCGAGGAAGCCATGCTCGAGGCAGGACGCGACAAGGAATGCGTCGAGGCCAGCCATTGGGACGCGGCCCACGAGCGCCACGCGTCGCGCATTTTGCGCCACTATCGGCAAGGCTTGTATCAACTGATTCTGGAGCGCCTTCCCTATTTTGAAGTGACGCCGCCGGTCATTCAGTGGGAGGAACGGGCAAAGACGGCTGCCGCGATTCTCGCGGGAAAGGATTAGCGATGGCCGCATCTCGACAGGCGAAAGGGGCCGGCAAGACCGTCGATCCGGAGGATATCGAACTCGCGGTCGCCAAGGCCGTGTACGACGGCGATATCGTCAACTTCCGGATGCTGTTCATGCCGTTCAGCCCCGCGCGCGCGACGTCGACCGAATCGTTCGACATGCCCAAATATGCGTATCTGCTTCCGGACAAGGAGACGCAGGAGGCACGCGGGTTCAACTCGTGCCTCGCCCTCGTGCGCCATCCCATGACCATCACGCATATTCGCAAAGAGCTCGAGGCGAACCGGCCCGCGCAATTGCCGTGGGAACTCGTGCTCGCCTTGGGCGATCAGGCGGTGCGCGCAGGCAAATACTCGAGCGCGGGACAGGCCTACGAACTCCTGCGCATCCGCGCGCGCATGCAGCAGACGTTCTTCGACAAGGCTAACGCCGCGCTGGACGAAGGCAACATCCCGAGAGCCGTTCGCGGCTACGTCATCGCCACGGGGCTGGGCTACGATTATGCGGCCTTCCCGGAACCGCTGCCCGTCATCCCGGACTTCCAGACGCGCGCGCTCATGCTCCACGCCGAGTATCCCGGCACTCCCGAAGCGTGCCTCGGCATGCGCGATACGGAAGCTCTGCTGCGCATTGCGCTCGCGTATCTGCTGCTCGATCCCGAGGCCGCGGCGCGCCTCGATGCGCGCCCCGTCGAAACGCGCCTCGCATTCCTGAAGGAACTGGTCCGCCTGCGCGATCCGAAATGGGACGAGTTCTTGGAACGCTATCGCGACGCATCGGATACGATGCAGACGTTTGCGGATCGCATGGGCCGCCGGGGCGAGCGTTCCGCGCTGACCGAGGAACTCGAGAAACAGATGACCGACGACCCGCGGGAGATTCCCGCTCGCTTGATCGGACGCACGATTCGCCAAGGCGAATGGTGGCAGTACTTGAAGGAAGTGGCCTATGAGCACCCCGCCGGGGTGTTGTTCGTCGCGCGCCAGGCCGTCGGCGACACGGAAATCCTCGTGCCGCGGCACGCGCCGGACTCGCCCGTGGCGCGGATCCTGGGGCTGTCGGCGTAGGAAGCAAGGAGTACCCGTTCGAAAAGCATGTCCCTGCGAATCGATTTACATGTCCACACTAAGTTGCATTCTACTTGCAGCCAGATTGACCCTGCCGCGTTAGTCCGGCAGGCCGTCAAGGCTGGCCTGGACGGCCTTGTCATTACGGAACACCAGTATCAATGGGACGAGGCGGATCTCCGCGAACTCGTCGCCGCGTCGCAGACGCCTCATTTTCTGGTGCTGACGGGGTTCGAGTATTGGTCGGGCCAGGGCGACATCCTCATATACGGGTTGACCCAGGCGCAGTCGCGCGAGTTCGCCCAGGGCATGCCGCCCAACGAGGCTATCCGCAAGGCCCATGCGTGGGGGGCGGTATGTATCGCGGCCCATCCGACGCGCGCGGGCATGGGGTTCGACGAGCGCATCGCCTCGCTCCCCTTCGACGCGATCGAAATTCGCAGTTGCAACCTCCAGGCCCATGAACAACGTCTCGCGGCGCAATTGGCCAGCGACTTGGGATTCAAGGCCGTCGCGGCAAGCGACGCACATCAGTTGGCGAACGTCGGCCGATATGCCACCCGCTTCGACACGCCCATTCAGACGATGGCGGACTTGCAGGAAGCGTTGCGAAATGGTACATTCCATGTGTAGACTCGGAGCGTCTAAAAGGACACTGAGGGTTTGAGTAGTACGGAACATATCGCGCCCCCTGAAGAGGAGCCGGCGCAGCCACAGGAAGTGAAACGCGAGATTATCGAGTTCGTCAAGATGATCGCGTGGTTTCTCATTGTCTTCTTCGTGGTCAAGACGTATGTGATCGAAGGCTTTGAAGTGCAAGGCCCCTCGATGATTCCCACGCTGGAAGACCGCGAGCGCATCTTGGTCCTCAAGCTCCCGCACATCCTCAGCCAGTTCAGCCTCCTCAGCGGAATCGAAGCGCTCAAAGAGGGCGACGTCGTCGTCTTCTACAGCCCCGTCGAACCCAGCAAGCGCTACGTGAAACGCGTCATTGCCCGCGGGCCGCATCGGACACCGGGCAATACGGTCGGGGCGGAGCAACAAGACGGCGATACGGCGAGCGACGACGGTGTCCGGGTTCGATTCGATCAAGGCTCGGTCTACGTCAACAACAAGCGCATTGAAGAGGATTATCTCCGTCCGCAACAGAAGGTCTCCCAGGAGGTCTGCCCCGAGGTGCGTGTGCCCGCGGGCGAGTACTACGTCATGGGAGACAACCGCAATGTCAGCAAGGACAGCCGCAGCTTTGGGCCGGTGGACGACAACCGCGTCGTCGGCAAAGCGCTGTTGTGCTTCTGGCCCCCCAGCAAAATCCGTCTGATTCGATGACGGAGCCGCTCCAGGAACTCCAGGCCCACCCCGCTACGCTCATCCTCTCCGACGTGCATCTGGGCACGGACGAAAAAGGCCTCGCGCGCCGGAGGGAGTTTGTCGCGTTCTTGAGGGCCATCGATACGGACCGCGTGCGGCAGGTCTTCGTCCTCGGCGACTTGTTCGATTTCTGGTTCGAGTACCGGCACGTTATCTTCTCGGGCTATTTCGAGGTATTGCGCGCGTTTGCCGCGCTTCGCGAGCGGGGCGTCGAACTGCACCTCATCTGCGGCAATCACGATTTCTGGTCCGGCCGGTTTCTGGAACAGGACCTCGGGTTTTGCGTATGGCCCCATGGGGTCCGCGTCGATTTCGCGGGACGCCGCGGCCTGCTCGTGCACGGCGACGGGCTGAACCCGCGCGATTGGGGCTATCGCGCGTACAAGCGTCTGGCGCGCGCCCGCGCGGTCATTTGGATGTTCCGTTGCCTGCACCCGGACCGCGCGATGGACCTCGCGCGATGGGTCTCGCGCCGAAGCCGCGACTATGGGCAGGTCAAGGACCCCGCGAAGGGCGCCGAGGCGGAAGCGCTACGCGCCTTTGCGCGCGGCGTGTTGGAGCGCGGGGAGGCCGAGGCGGTCCTTTGCGGCCACGCCCACGCCCCCACCTATGAGGAGCATCCGGCGCAGCATGGCACGGGGTTATACATCAATACCGGGGATTGGATGTATCATCGATCGTACGTCGAATGGGATGGCAGCGAGTTCACGCTCCATCGCGCCGAGGGTGATCAAAGCCCCCACTGACGCGCATAGTATCCGGCGAAGAAACATGCGGCGCCAAACGCCAGCGCCACCATCGTCCACAACACATGCCGCCAGTGTTTGCGAAAGAATCCCCGCACAAAGTGGCCGAACGTCGGGCTGATGTGCGCGACGATTACCGTGATGTTGTCGCGCCCACCTTTCTCGTTCGCCAAGTCCACTAAGCGGCTGGCGATCTCGGCGGAGGTCGCGCGCTTGCGCAGGACATCGCAGATCTCGGCGTCCTTCACCATGTTCACCAACCCGTCTGTGCACGCCAGGATGACGTCTCCCGCGACGATATGCCAGACGTAATTGTCGACGCCAATCTCCGCGTGCGTCCCGATGCATCGCGTGACGATGTTTCTGCGATAGTCCGATTCGGCTTCCGAACGCGACATGAGCCCTAGCCGGACCTGCTCGTCGACCCAGGAGTGGTCCTCGGTCTTGGTCAGGATCTCGCCGTCGCGAATGTGATAGCAGCGCGAGTCGCCCACATTCGCAATGTGCACTTTCTTTCGTTCGACGATCGCGGCGAGCAGCGTGGTGCCCATCGGGCGCTTGTTCTTGACGAGGTCTGTGTTGGTCTGATAGATGCTCTCGTTCGCGCGGCGAATGCCTTCCGCGAGCACTTTTAACACGGGGGATTTCTTCTCGTCTTCGGCCTCTTCCTGGGTCAGTTCGATGGGCACCGACTTGAGGCAGTCCTTCATGATCGACACCGCGAGCTTGCTCGCGATCTCGCCGCCGGTATGCCCGCCGAGCCCGTCCGCAACGCACAGCAGCGCCCCTTCGTCGAACAGCTTGAGCCCGGGCGTGTCCTCGCGGAAGACGCCGAAGTAATCTTCGTTGTTGCGTTTGTGTTGCCCCACATCCGTACGGGCGGCAATGTCGATGCGCATACCGGTTACCCTCGCGAGAAAGGGTATCAAAGAATGGGACAGAACGGCAACCTAGTGCCCTGAATGATAAGCGCGTGTCAAGACTCGCGGTCGTGCGTAAGAGAAGGAGATTCGGAGATTAGGGAGATGCTGGAGATGCCGGAACGGCCCGAAAAGCACGACACAGTAGAAGCTATCCCAAGACCTGTGCGGGCAGATCCGCGGAAGTCACTCGGTCGAGTTGAACCGCCTGAATTCGAAGATTCTCGGGGGAAGAGATTCTTCTCTGTCGCTCAGAGCTTGTGAAGAAATTGTGAGACGCGGGCGCTTTGCCTCTTGACTACGTTTTTTCTGTCATCCTGAGCGCAGCGAAGGATCTCGCTATGTGTATAGGCCTCTATTGCTTATGAGATCCTTCGCTGCGCTCAGGATGACAGAAAGGGCGAAGCCACCAAAGGAAAGCGCAAGACTTTGGTATTTCTTCACACACTCTCAGAATGACAGGTGGACTGGGTCTTGGGATAGATTTCAGGGTCTTCTGTCTACACTGAACCCCCTTCATCCCCACCGTCTCCATATCCCCTTTCTTACACAAAGGCCGCATGAATCCTTCAAGGGATTTGAAAGTCGCCGGACCGTTGCGCGACGCGCTTGTGTCGCGTATGCTGGGAAAAAGGCCGGTTTCAACAAGGAAAGGCAAGCGAGATGCCTCCTAACATTGTCGTGATTCTGACAGACGATCAAGGCCCTTGGGCGATGGGGTGCGCGGGGAATCCGGAGATCCAAACGCCGAACCTGGACCGCCTCGCCGCGAGCGGCATCCGGTTCGAGAATTTCTTCTGCGTGTCTCCGGTGTGCTCGCCCGCGCGCGCGTCGCTCCTGACGGGACGCATCCCCTCGCAACACGGGATTCATGACTGGCTGCTCGGAGGACTCGGCAAAGACGATGCCGTGGATTACCTCGGCGGGCAGACGGCCTACACGGAGATCCTTGCCGGACACGGGTACGCGTGCGGGTTCAGCGGGAAGTGGCATCTTGGGTGCAGCGCGTTCCCGCAGAAGGGATTCACGCGCTGGTACGCGCATCAGTGCGGCGGCGGCCCCTATTACAACGCGCCCGTATACCACGACGGCGAGCCAACGACCGAACCGCGATATATCACGGACGTAATCACCGACCGCGCGCTCGATCACTTGGATGCCTTCGCGCATGGCCCCGCGCCGTTCTATCTCAGCGTCCACTACACAGCGCCGCATAGTCCGTGGATCGACAACCATCCCGAAGAAATCGTGAGTCTGTACGACGACTGCCCGTTCGAGTCGTGTCCCGTCGAGCCGGAACACCCGTGGGCGTTGAGGAACTCCGTGCCCGACCGCGTTCGCGAACTGCGCCGAGAACACCTCAAGGGCTACTTCGCGGTGGTCACCGCGATGGATGCCAACGTCGGGCGCATCCTCGACCGTATCGAGGCCTTGGGATTGCGCGACAGCACGCTCGTCTTCTTCACGAGCGACAACGGCTACAACTGCGGCCACCATGGGGTCTGGGGCAAAGGCAACGGCACGTATCCGCTCAACATGTATGACAGCAGCGTCAAAGTGCCGACCCTCCTCGCGCATCCCGGCGCGATTGCGGGCGGGCAGGTCTGCGAAGCGCTGCTCAGTCATTACGATTTCATGCCTACGTTGCTTGATTACGCCGGGCTGCCCAACCCCGAAGCGGAGCGCTTGCCCGGGAGGAGCTTCGCGGCGCTGCTGCGGGGCGAGCCGATGCGCGAACGCGAGGACGTGGTGGTCTACGACGAATACGGACCGGTCCGCATGATTCGCAGCCGCCAATGGAAGTACGTCCATCGCTATCCCTACGGTCCGCACGAACTGTACGACCTCGTGAACGATCCCGGCGAGCGAGTCAACCGGATCGAGGACGCATCGGCGCACGAGATCCTCGTCGAACTGAAATCGAGGCTGGACAATTGGTTCGCGGCGTACGTCGATCCGCGCGTTGACGGCGTGCGCGAAGCGGTCTACGGCAAAGGACAACTCACGCTCGCAGGCCCCGCAGGCCATGGCGCGAAGGCTTTCGCCGATAACATCAAGTGACGGCAGGACCCGGATTGGCGAGGAGCGCGGACCTGCACGGACGTTCACAGCGCGGCAGAGCCGCAACCAAAAGATGGAAAGAAACGAAAGTCTAAAGTCTGAGGCTTGCTCCGCCCAGAACCCACAGATCAAAAAGGTTTCTGCGGCGCTTCGTGGTCTTCGTGGCCTTCGTGGTTAATGAACTACAGGAACCGAACTACCACGAAGAGCACGAAGAAACGCCGCAGAGTTGACACGCGCCATAGTGTTCTCATCGTTCTGACCCGAATCGTTCTGTCATTGCTTCTTGTCTGTACACAGGACGATTGAGAACAAGACGATTCCATTCTTCGAAACGTCCATGGAAAATGACAGTTAGTAGTACGGACGCGGACGCTTGCCGCTGTGCCGCTGTGCCTTGACAGGCGGGGATTCGGGTGATACACTCGGAAACAGGAGAGGCAATCCGAGTTGAAGGAGGTGATGCAAGAGACGTGACCTTGAATCGGGCCAAGGGAAGTACGGTGTGAATCCGTCGCAGACCCGCTGCTGTAACCGGAAACGAAATCCGCTCGCCGCAAGGCAGCCACTGTCCTAAGGGACGGGAAGGCGTGGAGAGTAGATGGGCCAAGAATCGGCCCGGAGCCGGAAGCCAGAAGACCTGCCCACCTAATCATCTTGAATGCGGCAACTTCGCGGAAAGAGTTGCGGCAGGATGCCAATCTTGAGCGTGTTCCTGCCTTCTTTTTCCCCTGAACCACGAATGAGGCCAACGTGTATTCACGCCCTTGTGGGGCAAGAGGAAGATCAATTATGACACAGCGTTATCGCAGTTTAGTTTGTTCAGCGGCACTCATTGCTTGTTTGATTTCTGTTTGCGGGTATGCGGTTACGTTTGAACGTATAACCGGTTTTCCCGAGGCGGCGCCCGGGGCCTATGGCATCAAGGCCGAAGCGCTGCCCGATGGCCGCTGGGTGGCCTGGAACGGCGACGCAGTCTTTGCGCAGAAAATGGCCGGAGGCGACAGCTTCGTCCAGATCGCGTCGGGCTATGCGGGCGATCCGGGCTTCATCGCCGTTGCGCCCGATGGACACACGCTGCTGCTCGGCGCGGGCCAGTCGGGCAAGCTGTACGTATTCGACACGGCCGCGCCGCACGATTATATGCCTGGGTCCGAAGCCGCGACCGTCCCGCATTATTACGGCGTCTATCTCTCGCAAAACCTTGTCTTGCTCGATAAGGCCACGGGCGATTACACGACCAGCGAACTCGTCGTGGTCGACCTCTCGGCTCCAAGCCCTGTAGCGAAGACGGTCATGCTGAAACCGGCGCAGGCCGACCTTGTGGGAACTGAGTATGGCGTGAGCGCGTGCCTCGCGATCGATGCCGCCCGCGCCAACGTGTACGCGATGAACCTGGTCTACGACGGCTGGGATCTCATGCACAGCCAACTGAAACGTATCAGCGCGCCGGCGCTTATCGCGGCATTCAATAGCAAAGCCGCCCTGGATTGGAACACGGACGCTGTCGCCATCGGCGGCGATGGCGCGTTCTTCTCGGGAGGTCCGGCAGGGATTTCGCTGGATAGCGACCTGTTGATCGGCGGGTTTGGCGGAGTCCAACGTGTGGACCCGGCCAGCGGCACGGTTGTCGAGACGTACAGTCCGGCGGGCCCGTTCGAGTACTACGGCGTCGCTTTCAACTCGTATACGAATACCGTGCTGCCGATGGTGGCCAATCCCGATACGTGGGCCGTGGACGTGATCTACGGTCCCGTGGGCGATTTCGCGCCGCTGCCGGTCTTCGGGTTGACGGGCGCGGCGGCATTGATGGGCACGCTGCTCGTCGCGGCACGGCGGCGTCTGAAGCGTAGCGGCAGGATGTGAGCTAACGATGGCACGAGTTGGACTCATAGCGGCCTTAACGGCGATGGCGCTTTCGAGTGCCCTCGCCTGGGCCGAAGATCCGTGGGCCGATGGCGTCGCGGCCTACACGGCCGGTCCCGGCGCGCAGCTCCGAGTTCCCGCGGAAGCCGTCGGGGCGCCCCTGGGCGGCGGGCCTTCTACACCGAACAACGACAGTATCGTGAGCTTGGGCGGGCCTTCGGGTTCCATCACGCTCAAGTTCAATACGCCGATCACGGACGACCCCGCGAACCCGTTCGGGCTGGATTGCATCGTCTACTCGAACGCCTTCTGGACCGGCGGCAATCCGCAAGTTCGATTCCAGGAGCCGGGCCTCATCGAGATCAGTGAGGACGTAAACGGCAATGGGTTGCCGGATGATCCGTGGTACCTGATTCCGGGAAGCCGGGCCTATACGTACACGCCGATTCCGTCCGTGACCGAACCCGCGGGCCAGAGCAACAGTTCGTCGGACCCGTATTTGCTCGCGGGAAGCATCCGCAATCCGAATCTCTACGATGCGGACCCAAGCAACGACAACATGGAATACACGTGGGGCTACGCGGACATGACGCCGACGATGCAGCCGTATCTCGACAACTATGTCCGGCCCGACGACCCGAACGAGGTCGGCATCACGTCGCGTAGCGGCGGCGGCGATGCGTTTGACATTGCGTGGGCCATCGATAGCGCGGGCCATCCCGCGCATCTGACGCGATTCCATTTCATTCGGATCACGTCGTTTGTCAGCCGGAATTTCGGCGCGCTCGGCGTGGCCTCGCCGGATATCGATGCGGTTGCGGATGTCGCGCCGAATGTCGATACCGATGGCGACGGCATCCTCGACGAATTCGAGACGCGCGTCGCGGGCACGGACCCCGCGCGCCGCGAGAGTACCGTGCTGCCGTTGGAAATCCCCGCGCTCGAAGGCGGGAGTCCCGCGGGCACGTTGCTGGGCACGGCCGAGGACAGCCGGGGTACGAAGCTGCGTCTGTACGCGGCCGATCAGCGCACCGATGCCGCGCGCGCCTACAACGCGAACGTCGGCATCCTCGCGCCCGCCGCGCCGGGCGTCGCGCTGCCCTCGCCTTCGCTGATCAAGAGCGGCTGCGTGCGGCAGATCGTTTCGAGCGAAACCGATTTCGTAGGCGCGGGCATCCAGGCCGCGCAGATCACGATGCAGTATCAGAGCGGCGACATCGCGGGCCTGGACGAGGCCTCGCTGCAACCGTATCTGTTCGCGGGCGGCGCGTACACGCAGTCCGGTATCACGGAGATCGAAGTGAATGCCGCAGCCAACCTCGTGACGTTCCGGTCGCGATACGCGGGACTGTTCGTGCTCGCATCGGTCGCGGGAACCGGCGATACCGGATCGACCGTCGGGCCGCAAGGCGCTATCGCGCTCTACGCCACACCGCCGGACGGCGTCATTGCCGATGGCATCGCAACGGTCTCCATCGCAAGCGGGATCATCCTCGATCACGAGAGCAATCCCGTCGCTGACGGATCGTTGATCACGGTCGCGGCGTCAAGCGGCGACCTTCTCGACGCGGACGCTTCCTCCACGACGCCCGGCTTGCAGATTGCCACAGCGTCGGGCGCGATCGCGTTCACGTTGCGCGCCTCGACCCACAGCGGCAGCGTCTTGATTACCGCTACCTCCGTCGAAGGGAGCGCCTATGGCGAACTGCCGTACACGTTCTGGCCGGGCGACCCGGCGCCACCGCTCGTATGGACCGTCGGCGAGCCGGAAGGGTCCGGCCCGATCACCGTCACGCTCACCTCGACGCTATTGCGCGATACGCACGGCAACGTCGTGCGCGACGGCACGCCTGTAACGCTGGCGGTACAGGATGCGACGATCGTCTCCGGTGATGCGGACCTCGTAGCGACGGGCCATCAGGCGTTCATCGCGGGAGGACGCGCGACCGTCACCGTCCAGGTACCTGCCGATGACTCGACCTTTGCGCTCATGGCGTTTGCCGATCCCGCGGAGACGATCCTGCTCGGCCAAGCCTACTACTCGCCCAACGATTTCGTCCCAACCCCGTTGGCATCGAGACCGCTGATCTTGGCCGCGCTGTTGGCTCTGTGCGCCGTGTTCGCTCTCGCGTTCCCGAAACCCGAGACCCGAGACCCGAAACCCGGCTTCACCCTCATCGAATTGCTCGTCGTGATCGCCATCATCGGCATCCTGGCGGCGATTCTCCTTCCCGCGTTGAGCCGCGCGCGCCAGCAAGCCCTCGCCACGCAGTGCGTCAACAACCTGCGTCAGATCTTCCTGGCGAACGCGATGTACGCGAACGAGAACAACGGCCATTACTGCCCTGCCGCGCCCGATATCAACGTCGGGTTTGGCGGGCGCATTCGCTGGCACGGCGTACGGGCTACGCCGGACAGCAACAGCGAGTTCGACCCCAAGAAAGGCCCGTTGGCGGAGTATCTGCCCGATTCGCGCGTGAAGGAGTGCCCGGTCTTCACCGAGTTTCGCAAGAACGGCGAAGTGCCCAATGCGTTCGAGTCGGGCACCGGCGGCTACGGATACAACAAAGCTTACATCGGCGGCACGGATTATCTCAACGCCTATCCCGAATCGCTCTTGCAGACCACGCTCGACAGCCGCGTGTTCAATCCTGCCGAGACGATCATGTTTGCGGACGCGGCCATGCCCCAAGAAGGCTACCTCGTCGAATACAGCTTTATCGAGCCGCCCCTCTTCCCCACGCCGGAGCATCCCAAAGGCGAGCAGGATTGGGGTTACAGTTCGCCAAGCATTCACTTCCGCCACAACGGCCGCGCCAATATCCTGTGGTGCGACGGCCACATCACCAGCGAACCCTGGGGCTGGGCGCCGACCACCAACATCTACAACGGCGTGAACAACCAATGGGCGGTAGGCTGGTTCGGCCCCAAAGACAACACCTATTTCGATTGCGGCCCGAAATCCGATTACATCGCCGCTGCGCCCTGAGTGCGCGCCGCGTTTAGCTTAGGACCTTCCTACGCAGCGTACCTGATAATCTCTAGTTCGGCCGCCGAATCAGCCTGCCCAAGCAAGAGGTCCACGCGTTCCATTACCGCGTCCTCGATAAGGAACTGGGCGCAATTGCCGCATTGCACGACGGGCAACCCCTTGAGTATCACGATCGCGGAATCGCTAACCTTAAAGGGAAGATCGGTGACCGTCTCTTTCATATCCGCACCGCAGACATGGCATTTCATGGTTCTTTCCTCGTCTTGTAGTCTTCGTTCCAGAGTTCTTCGCTTGGACGATAAGCCGTTATCACGCGCACTTCCTCTCGCTCCAAATCGAGCGCGAACAGGACGTGGTATACGTTGTCGTCATGCGTGAAGAAGACCAAGTAACTTGGCAAATGCTTGTCATCGGGATAGGACTCTATGATTTCGAAGCGTTCAACAGAGTCCAGTATGGCACGGCGCGCTATAAGCCGCTCCACCATTCGCATGTTGACGTGATAGGTCCACAGCACGCGACGCTCTGAAACACAACGTCGAATCCACGCCAGTGGGTCCACTGCGTCATTCACGACCACAACCCTCTTGTCCTTAGCCGCCGTCGAACGTCTTAATCACACCTCGACGCGCAGTCTACGACTTCCGGGCCTCTTGCGCAATAGCGCGGATATGGTCGGGCGTGGTGCCGCAGCAGCCGCCTACGATGTTGGCGCCTGCCGCTATCAGGTCAGGCACGCGGGCGGCCATCATTTCGGGGGTCTCGGGGAAGGTGTCGGCGTCGCCGACGCGGACGGGCAGTCCGGCGTTGGCCTGGACGATGATGGGCATGGCTGGGGCGGCGGCGCGAATCTCTTTCACAATACTGACCATGCCGGCAGGTCCCTGGCCGCAATTGGCGCCGATGATGTCGGCCCCGGCTTCGATCAGGGCCGCGGCCATATCGGTGGGCGAAACGCCCATCATGGTGCGGAAGGAATCGTCGGGCATGCGGTCGAACGTGAACGTGCACATGACTTCGAGCCGGGTGTTTTCTTTCGCGGCGCGCACGGCAAGCACGGCTTCGTCGATAGCCGTGAAAGTCTCGATGCAGCAGGCGTCGGCGCCGCCTCGTTCGAGCGCAACAGCCTGTTCCCTGAACGCCTCGTAGAGTTCCTCTTCGGTGACATCGCCCATCATGAGGATCTTGCCGGTCGGACCCATCGAGGCGAACACGTGCTTGTCCGGCCCGATCGTCGCGCGCGTAATGCGGGCCGCGGCTTCATTGAGTTCGGACGCGCGGTCCGCGAGGCCGTAGTGCGCCAGCTTGAATCGCGTGCCACCGAAGGAGTCCGTCGAGACCATGTCGGAACCGGCTTCGTCGTAACTGCGCGCGATCTCGGCGACCACGTCCGGATGTTCGACGTTCCACAGTTCCGCGCATTCGCCCGGCTGCATGCCGCGCTTCGCCAAGAACGTGCCCCACGCGCCGTCGGAAACGAGAACGCCTTTGGCCTTGATATCGTCGCGGATCGAGTTCATTGGGGCCGGTCCTCCTTCAATGAATAGAGACTAACAGGATGATTACCGATTTCTCGAAGCCTAGAACCACGGACCTACACGGACCTGCACGGACGGATAGTCCAAAAAAAGTGTCTCGCTGGACGAAGCGTGCGGCTCCGTCCAGAGAGACAAAAACTATGCTTACCTCGGATTACGCGGCGTTGAGGAAGTTCAGCGCGCCTTGCGGATCGGGCGAGTAGGAATCGGCGCCGATCTTCTTGGCGAACTCGGCCGTCAACGGAGCGCCGCCCACGATCACCTTCGTGCCGGGCACTTGCTCTTTGACGGTCTTGACGATCTTTTCCATGTTGATCATCGTCGTCGTGAGCAGCGCGCTCAGGCCAACCACCGCGCCGGGATTCTCTTTGACCGCGTTGAGGAACTTCTCGGGGGACACGTCGACGCCGAGGTCGACCACCTTCCACCCGCCGCCCTCGACCACCATCGCCACGAGGTTCTTGCCGATGTCGTGCAAGTCGCCCTGGACCGTACCGACGATGAAGGTGCCGCGGTGGTGCGCCTGGCCGGATTCGAAGAACGGCTTGAGGTGCGCCATGCCCGCGGACATCGCCTTGGCGGCCATGAGCAGATCGGGCACGAAGACCTTGTTCTCGCTGAACTTCTGGCCGACACGCCCCATGCCGATGATCAGGCCCTTGGCCAGAATATCATCCGGAGCGACGCCTTCGTCCAAGGCCTTCTTGACGAGTTCCCCCGCGCCATCCTGCCCCTTCATGTCGGGCGGATACGGCGAGGTCGCGTTGACCTTCCCGCGTTCGATACAGATTGCGATTTGCTCCAACAAGTCAGCCATCACACGTTCTCCTTCTCACGGTCGACTCTCGTTAGTACGTGCCTAGTTCCAGGCCTCGGTCCACAAAGTACTTATAACTCGCGTACTCCACCTGGTCCGGTATCGAATGGTCCGAGTGTAGCACATAGCCAAAGTTTTTCATAACCACAGGGATCTTGCCGGACAACTCTGCCTCGATCGCGGCCTGGTCGTTCAGGTACAGCGTGCGCACGTCCATGCCGCCGATGAATGATAACCGATCTCCGTAATCGTTGTACAAGCGGACCAGATCCATCCCCGCCTTGACCTCGATGACCTGGAGGCAATCGAGGCCGGCGTCGAGCATTCCCGGCACGAGCGGCTCGACAAAACCGCACGAATGCATGATCACCGGCAGGCCGTGGGCCTTGGCCGGCGCGAAGCTCTTAACGTGGCCGGGCTGGATGAATTCGCGATACATGTCGAGCCCGATAAACGGGCGCGCCTTAAGGCCCATGTCCTCGTAGAACCAGACGCCATCGGGCCAGCCTTCTTCGGCGAACAGGATCGCTTGGAGATCGGCGGTGAGTTGCGCGTAGGTGTCGACCATGTCCTTGACCCACTCGGGATCGGTCAGCATGCCCATCAACATTTCCGTGTGGCCGCACACCGGGTGCATGCACTCGAACACGTTCACGCCCGACCAGCAGAAGAAGCGGTTGTGCTCCGCCGCGAATTTCCTTGCGTTGCGATACGCTTCGAAATTGATCCGCGCGCGGTCCGGCGTCAAGAACGGCTTGATATGCTCCTCCCATCCCTGCCGGTCGCGCACCGTGAAATCGATGTGTTCCGGCGTCGAGTCATGCAGCTTGTGTCGGCGCAACACCGCGCCATTACCATCGCGCTGCACGATGGTCTCTTCCGTTTCCTCGATCGTCTCTGGCTGGTAATCGAGCCGCGCGACAAGATTGAAGGGCCAGCACAACTGGAGGTCGTATCCGAAATGATCCTCGAACGATTCACCTTCCTTGATGTGGCCTTCGGCGACCCATTTCTTGCATGTGTCGCCCCAGAAATGCTCGAACAAGCCGATGCGGTCGACAGGTTTCCGCCGCAGAATGTTCCCGATACGTTCAACGCTAGTCATACCAGCCATCGTCTTATAACCTCAGTTGCCCTAAACCCTAGCCCCTAATCCCTAACCCCTAGTACTTCGGCGTTCCGCCCACGTTGAACAACTCGCGTTTCTTGTCCAGATAGTAGAGATACAAGTTGAGCGGCACATCCGCCTGCACGCGATGATCGACACCGGGGATGAACGCGCCCTGTTCGACATACGGCAACAGGCGCTGCAGTTCCTTGTCGATCGCCTCTTTCGACTTGTTGAGAATCATCTTGTCGACGCCGCCCCAGATACGCACGCGCTTGCCATAACGTTCGCGCAATAGACACGGATCGGTGCCGGCATGCACTTCGACTGGGAACATCGTGTTGAGTCCGTTGTCGAGAAAGGTCTCGACGATCGGAAGGAGGTTGCCGTCGGTATCGGTCGTGTAGACGCAGCACCCGTGCGCCGTCAGCAGGTCCGCGATCTTCCGATACCACGGTCCCGCGGCCGCGCGGAAGAAATCGGGCGAGACAATACAGCCCATGTTGAAGCAGATGTCCTCCCAGCCCATGCAGAAATCGATCTGAATGCGCGGCAGCGCGCGCCCAATCACGGCCACGGCGCAAGCGCCCAGCGTATTGACGATTTCCGAGAGGAGGTCCGGGTCTTCGTACTGCATCATGGCGATGCCCTGGAACCCGATCAGGTTGCGCGCCACGCCGACCATGCTTCCGCCGAAAATGCCAACCGGCGCCGTGCTCGTGCGCAAGCGTTCGACGGACGAATCGAGGTGCTCGTAGCGGCGCGGGTCATTCGGATCGAGCGCAGCCTTGAACGGCTCCCACGAGGCGCGATCCTTGATGGGGAAATCGATGAAATGCGGGATCGATTTGTGGCCGTGTTTGTTGATGCGCGCGACGCATCCATAGCCGTCGCGATACGTGATGTACTCGTCCGTCTCTTCGAGTGTCGTGTGTTCGTACAGCGGCATCGGGCTGGAGTTGACGTTGACCATGTCCCAGTTCTCGATGCCGAAATACGCGTAGGCCTGGCCCTCGTTCGTGATGTCCTTGGGGAGGCCCTGCTCGTGCCACATGCGCAGCGTCTCTTCCCAATACCCGAACTCGAAATTGGGCATCGGCCGGACGTCCTGATAGAACATCGTCCGGCGAAACCGCTCCTTCAACGTCAGCGTGGCATCCGAACCGCCTTCCCGGGCAGCGCCGCCCGACGACTTGCTCAGCACGCCTTCAAGATCTTCAAAGTCCATTCCTAGTCCCCTCGCGATTCGACGCGCGAAAGATTACCACGAGCCTAACCGTATCGCCAAACCTCTTGCGAGTCTCTCGTGTCAATGACTCGCGAAACGTAGAGTCGGCTCCATGGAGTGCGGCGGCTCGACGCCGCCTTCGTTCGGCGGGGCTTGACACGCCGGGTCACGCGCGTCAAGCCGCGCTAATCCAAAGCGGTGTCAAGCCACCGCACTCCATGGAGCGTATCACCTTCCTCGAAATCAAAGGGGTTTATTCTCAGAGCAGCCTGGCGAAGCCGGGTCGTTGGCACGTAATGACACGGGGTCCGCATGACACGGGGTCCGTCTTTGTGGCAATGTAATAACCGTGAGTACTGCGAACCGTTTGAGGTGAATCCTTGGAGACCTTTTCTTCGATCGCGTCGTACTACGAAGTGTTGTCTGACAACGACGCACGGCTGCAACGCGAAGGCCCGTTGCTGCTCGACGCGTTGCAACGCGCCCCGGGGCGCCGGGTCGTGGACCTCGCGTGCGGGACCGGTCTTCACGCCGCGTTCTTCGCCGAACACGGCGCGCGGGTGTCCGCGTTCGATCTCAGCGAAGGAATGATAGCTTTCGCGCGCGAGCGGCGTCCCCATCCCGCGATCGCGTATGCAGTGGGCGATATGAGCGCGATCAAGGGAGGGCCTTGGGATCTCACCTTGTGCCTGGGCAATTCCATGTCGCTGCTATCACACGATGCCATGCTGAAGACGTTTTGTAACGTCAGCGCATGCCTCGAACCTGGCGGCCTGATCGTGCTCCAGGTGCTCAACTACGCATCCGATGCGGCGCGCGCACCGCGGCACCGCGTTGAACGCCGGGAACGTGACGGCGTGGAGATCGTTGCGGTGAAGAGCCTTGTCCCCCACGCCGGTTCCACGCTGCTGTCGCTCGCGTTCTTCGCGAGCCGCGACGGACGCTACGAGTCGGCCACGGACTCCGCCGTGCTCACGCATCTTGGCCCCGAAGACATCGCGGCCATGGCGGGCCGCGCGGGTTTGGAGGTGGACGCGCTCTACGGAGCGTTCGACTGCTCGGCGTTCGTTGCAGGGGCTTCGCCCGACTTGATCGCGGTCTTGCGAAAGCCCCTATGAAGAGGAGGCTCCCTGCCGATGGGGGCGGCAGGGAGGTGTGGAAGTGCGTAGGTGTGGGATACTACGCAACTCAGGAGACTGTTACTATTGAATTAACGTGGCGTTCGCTATCATTCCTTGTGTTGCTCGATGGCTTCAGTGCCTCTCGAATCGCTTTCCGTACGTGAGAGCAAGTGTTGTGCCAGACGTTTCAGCAATTCTAACTCGTTGATTGACCCGCGCCTTGGCAGCCTGAATAACCTGCGCGCCAGGTGTAGCGGCGCATGTTGTGAATCATTGCTGACTACATGTTACGCCGCATTGAGCGGTTTTCGATTGCCGCGACTCCCCATCGCACAGATTTGGCGAATAATCTACGCCGGCCGGGTATCCGTTTCAGATGCGCGCGTATTCGGTTCTGAGAATGACCTCGTCCTGCATCTGCGGGGAGAGGCGTGTGAAGTAGTCGCAATAGCCTCCGATGCGCACAACGAGGTCGCGGTAGGAATCGGGATGGGCTCGTGCTTTGCGCAACGTCTCGGCGTTCACGACATTGACTTGTGTTTCGAATCCGCCGCGCCGGAGAAACGCGGATACGAGATCCTCAAGCGCGTCGAATCCCGCGGGAGTCTCGAAAAGGGACTGGTTGAACTTCATATTGAACGCGAGGCCGCCGATCATGGGACTATGGTCCCACGACGTCGTGGAGAGCACGGCGGCCGTCGGCCCTTTCGTTTCGCGTCCTTGGGCCGGCCCGCAACCATCGGCGAAGGGCACGCCCGCAAGGCGCCCGTCGGGCGTGGCGCCACACTCGCGTCCGAGGATCTCGTGCATGATCCAGCAAAACGCGCCGGGCACGAACGGGCTTCCGTCGGGATCCATGCGGTGTCGCGCGCATTCCTTCTGAACGAACGAAATCGTGTCGGCGAACAAGGCGTCGACACAGGATTCGTCCTGGCCGTATTTCGGGTAGCGTCGGAGCAACCGCTGGCGTTCGGCCTCGTGGCCGGCAAAATTCGCGTCCAGCGATGCTTTCAACTCGGCGAGAGGTTTGCCTCGTTCGCTGAAGACCTCCTCGCGGATGACGTGCAGCGAATCGGCGAGGTTCGCCAACCCCACAAACGAGCATTCGACCCAGTTGTAGCGCGCGCCGCCGTCGTCGATATCGCGTCCGCGCGCGATACAATCCCGCGTAAACACGCTCTGTAACGGTTTCCCTCCGTACTGCCGCCTTTTGCGCCGGTTTTCGTTTTCGCAGGCGACGGCTTCCTCGATGTGGCGCGCGAGCCGCGCATAGTACCTCTCCTGAAAAGACTGAAAACTCGCAGCCACCGTCCCCGAGTCGAGCTGCTCCGCGATTTCGTCGAGCAGGATTTTGCAGGTGCTGAAATACGGACTCGCCACCCAGACGTTGCTCGAACCGCACGGCGTGATCTCGACACAGGTCGAGTTGATGTAGCGGCACGCTTCTTCATCCGGCACACCCAACGCGCGCAGTCCGCGCTGGATGGTGTCGTCGCCGAAGAACGCCGGTGTCGGACATCCTTTCCCCATCAGGCCAACCGCCAGGCGCGTGAGCGATTCGGGCGTTCTCTCATGCCAGCAGACGCCCACCGTCGGATAGATCATACGGGTAAGCGGCAGCGCTTCGAGGCACATGTGCGACAACTCGTTGGTGACATCGCGTCCGTCGGCATCGCGGCCGCCCACCATGACCGACATCGCGAGGCCGTCTGGGATATAGTCGTTGATGTACAAATAGAGGTGCGCGACAAGCGACAACGCCTCGTCTCGCGTCAAACGCTCCGAGGCGATATCCGCCTTGTAGAACGGATACAGGATTCGGTCGAGATGCCCCGGCACGACGAGACCGACATGCTCGCCCTCCATTACGCCAAGCAATGCAAACCAGAGCAGTTGAATCGCGTCGCGGAAACTGGCGGGGGCATCGTGGGCAATCCGACGGCATGACACCGCAAGGTCGTCCCGGCTTGCGGCCTCGGCATCCGCGGCGGCGTTCTCGATCATGCCGCTCAGACCGTCGAGCGCGAACGCAAAGGAACGATAGGCCTCCTGCGAAACCGCATCGGCGCCCTTCATGCGCCCCTGAATGTCCGCGAGAAGGGCGGCGATGCCTTGCTCCAATAGGAGATCCAGATACAGTTCGCAGTGCCCGGTTTGGCCAGGCGGACCGGGATATGCTTTGAGATACTCGGCAGCCTCGCGTTCCGCTTCGTCAGACGTAGTGTGCCGTGCATCGGCGAGCGTGCCGGCAAAACCGTCCCATGGTCCGAACACGAAATGCATGGCATGCAATCGGTCGCGTGTCAGCATGCCACGCCGCACCTGCCACGAGGCCTCCGACTCGGAATCTCGCAGCGACCGGGCAGAGACGTATAAGGGAACGGCCACACGCGCGGGCCCGCCGCCGCGTTTACGTTCCACCACGAGCTCGCGAAGACGCTCGATTCTCTCGGCCACATTCATGGGGCGCACCGTAGTCCTGACCAATATCGACGATAACGCCCCACACGATACACGTTGCGGCAAGAAGATCCAACTGGCAGGCAAGATCGTTTCGAGCGCACGCCGCTCGGAACGTCGGGGGATTGCTTCGCTACGCTCGCAATGACACTTGGGCACGTAGTCGCCGACGACGCGGGCGCGAGACGGACCTTCTATTCTATGAACGTAGCGTCTTCTGGAGTTCGGCCAGGGTCTGGCGCGTGGTGGCGATCTTTTCGGCCTCGCGCGAGAGTTTCTGACAGGCGTAAATAACCGTCGTATGGTCTTTGCCGCCGAAGGCCGCGCCGATCTCGTTCAACGACAAGCTTGGAATGAGCGTCTTGCACAGGTACATCGCGACCTGTCGTGGAAACGCGACCATTCGCTGGCGGTTGCGCCCGCACAGGTCGGCGATGCGCACGTCGAAATACTCGGCCACGGCACGCTGGACGGCTTCGATCGTGATGGGACGGATCTTCTCGGCGCCGATAAGGTCGCGCAGCACTTCCTCGACCATCGGCATCGAGATCTTGCGCTCGGTGAGCTTGCTGTAGGCGAGGATGGTGATTAAGGCCCCCTCGAGTTCCCGGATGTTGGTGGTAATGTGCATCGCGATGGACTTAAGGACTTCCGGCGGCACGATGACGTTCTCGTCGGCGGCCTTGCTCTGCAAGATAGCGATGCGCGTTTCGATGTCCGGGGCCTGGATATCCGTCACGAGTCCCCATCCGAACCTCGATATCAAACGCTCCTCGATGCCCTCGAGTTCCTTCGGGCTCCGATCGCTCGACACGACAATCTGTTTGTGCCGCTCGAACAAGGCGTTGAAGGTATGGAAGAACTCTTCCTGAGTAGCCTCTTTGCCTGCGATGAAATGAATATCGTCGATCAGCAGAATATCAGCCTTCCGGTACTTCGCCCGGAACCGCTGCGTCGATTTCTTCGCGATACTCTCGATGAGTTGATTGGTGAAATGTTCGGACGAAATGAAGACGACATTGGCGTTTCGGTCGCGCTCAAGCGCCTCGTGGCCAATGGCTTGCATGAGGTGCGTCTTGCCCAAGCCGGTGCCGCCATAGAGGAACAAGGGGTTATACGCGCGTGCCGGAGATTCGGCGACGGCCTTTGCCGCCGCATGCGCGAAGCGATTGCCGGCGCCGACTACAAAGCGCGAAAAGATATAGCGCGGATTGAAGCCGTTGCTGGCCAACGCCGAGTCGGCGATTCGCGCGCGTGGGCTTCCCTGGCTCTTCGCGACCTCCGCAACTACGGCTGGTTCGCTTCGGATTGCGCCGGGAGACACGGGCACGAAGCGCACTTCGCGAAAGTCAGGAATCACACGCCGGACCGATTCGCCTATGGCATCGAGATAGTGGTCGCGCAACCAGTCCGCGAAGAACTGGCTCGGGACGCCAACGATCAATTGCCCGTCGGCAAACGATTGGAATCGTGTCTGCGAGAACCAGTTCTTGTAACTGTGTTCGTCCAGCACTTCCCGCAGATACCCTTGAGCCAGGTCCCAAGGATTCATATCGTCAAACGGCATAATTCATCCTGTATCGTAGAGGGAGCAGCAGCCCTGAATCCCTACAGACCCGCGCGCGTTATTCCGATCTCGATGAGCCTTGAATCGGAGCCGCAGCCACGCGTCCTGTCCACTCTCTCTTCCGCAAGAGTCCAAAACCCCACCGGGCAAGCGGGCTCACCAGCCCTTCCTTGTCCCGATCCCAAACGCACTCAGTCACGCAATCCGCCGCCGAACGAGCCGGCGTGCCTCGTGGATTTCGCGGCGCAACGGCCTCTATCCGCACCCCGCACAGCCCTTCAGAAAACAACTTATCCACAGGTTATCCACAACGCGATTAGCCCTGTAAAATAAGGGTTTTTTGAACATCCACGCGTGCAGTGTGCACTATGGCCCACCGTTTTGTCAAGCCCTTTATTTCTCCGCGCCACGGCGTTCCTTCTTGACCCGATCCCACACGGCGTCTAGTTCTTCAAAACTACATGACTCTATTGAACGGCCTTCACCCTTAAGTATTTCTTTGAGCGCATCGAAGCGGCCGGTGAAGCGGCGGTTGGCGCGGTCGAGCGCCTCGCCGGGATCGGCGTCAAGAAACCGGGCGAGATTGACCGTGGCAAAGAGCAAGTCGCCGAGTTCGAGGCGCGCGTGCGGCCGGTCGCCCGCATGCCACGCGGCCTCGATTTCGCCCAGTTCCTCGCGTACTTTGGCAAACACGCCTGTGATGTCCGGCCAATCGAATCCCAGGGCCGAGGCCTCGTCCTGGATGCCCCACGAGGTCTTGAGCGAATCGCCTCCTTGGCCGCGTGGACCTCGAGCGTCCTGTTGAGAAGAGGAATCGTCCATGTAATCTACCTTTATGATTCTGATAATCTTCTCGATTACTGCCTATGTTTTCGTATTACCCGTTTACTCATTCTCATAAGCAGCGCCGGCTGAGGCTTTCGAGTGTAGCATTCGTTGATGCACGCGGCAAGCTCGGGCACTCAGGCGCGACATTGCCGATAGAAGCGTCTCGGAACCTCGAAACCTGACTCGACCGGCGGCAAGCCGGCGCGGCAATACTCGGCTTCCTATTGCTCGTGCCGGTTCGGTTCTTTGTGAGATAGACTTTTGAAAAAACACTTGTGTAATCCTCTACTTCGTGCTAGATTATGATAAGGAAGGGGCGGACACTCGCATCGTGCGACTGCGCCATGGGAGCGTTCCGGTGATGGCTGCCTTCACTGTATGACATTCAGAATGCTCATTAGGAACGTTGGGTCTAGTAGTGTAACTTCTTGGAGGGAATTCGATGAGTAGCCGTGTAAGGGCAAGTTTCTCGGGCAGGCTTGGTCTGTTGGGGCCAGGCGGATTGGCCGTGCTGGCATTGCTGGTGTCGTCAGCGGCCATGGCCAACATCTACGATAGCGACGGATCGTTAGGGCCGCTGGATATGTCGGCAAGCCTTGACACTCAGGTTGCCATCGACACCGACGCGCTGACGCTGACACTGCTTCCTTCGGGAACAGTGTACAGCGGCGTGAGCGATGGTGGCGTGTGTGTGTTCCGTTTCGCCTATGTCGACGTGCCCAGTGGAATCGCGGTATCCACGCAAGGCTCGCGGCCCTGTTCGATCGTCTCCGGCACGGAAATGTATTGGAACGCGACGATTGACGCTAGTGCGGCCACTTCCGCTTCGGGGAACTTGTTCGGAGGCGGCATCGGCGGCAAGGGCGGCGACGGCGGCTTGGGCGGCGGCGGCGGCAACGGCGGCGGCGGCGGCAACGGTGGCGCGGGCGGTGTCGGCGGTCTCGGCGGAACCAAGAAATCCCCGTACACGGGCACCGGCGGCGATGGCGGCACGGGCGCCGCGGGCACGGACGGCACGGGCGGCACAGCAGGCGCTATCGGTGTTGATGGCCAGGCGGGTGTTGACGGTGCGCTCGGATTCGGTAGCGATGGAACTGCAGCAGCAGGCGGCGTAGTCGGCCTTGGCGGTGCGCCGGGCAGTGGCGGCGCGGGCGGCGCGGGCGGTCCTGCCCAGCTTGTGGTTGGAAGCGGCGGAGCTCCGGGTAGTGTATCAGGAACCGGAGCCGTAACCGGCGGCGTGGGCAATCCTGGCAGCGCTGGCAACACTGGCGGCGCGGCTCCCGATACGGGTCCGACGGCGCCGCAATCTGGAGGAGCAGGACTGACGGGCGGCAGCGGCGACAACGCCGCGTTCGGCGACCTCAACGCGCTCGCCAACTCATTGACGCTGGCCGCCGGTAATGGCGGTGGCGGCGGCGGTGGCGGCGGCGGTGGCGGCGGCGGTGGCGGTGGCGGCGGCGGCGGCGGCGGTAGCGGCGCTT
>CAYOCT010000024.1:0-91313 GCA_964402555.1 uncultured Nitrospiraceae bacterium
TGCGCTCAGGATGACAGGCAATACGTAGTCAAGAGACAAAGCACCCGCGTTTCACAATTTCTTCACACGCTCTGAGCGAAGCGAAGAATCTCCTGACAGGGGAGGCTTCTATTGCGCGTGAGATTCCTCGCTTTACTCAAAATGACAGGAGGTTGGGTTTCCATTCTCGAGGTAGCACGCGCACGAGCACGAGAAGGAATGCAAGGATGGGGCGGCTACAGCAACGAGCCCTTCGCGTACTCGACGGCGTTGCGGAAGACCTGCAATCCCGCGCCTTCTTCGGGCAGGGCTTCGCGGGTCCAGCGCGGGTGGTTGACGCGGTCGACGTGCGCTTCGGGGTGCGGCATAAGGCCGAAGATGCGGCCGGAAGGATCGCAGATGCCGGCGATGTCGTCGACGGCGCCGTTGGGGTTGACGGGGAACGCGCCGCCCGCAAGCTGGCCTTCCAGCGTGCAGTAACGCACGGCAATTTGGCCCTGTTCACGAAGGCGATTCATCACGGCATCGTCGCGGGGGATGAACTTCCCTTCGCCATGGCGGACGGGCAATTCAATCCGCTCGATGCCTTTGAGCCACGCGCATCGCGTGCTGGGCTCGACCTTGAGACAGACCCAGCGGTCCTCGAATCGCGCCGAGTCGTTGTGCGTCAGCGTCACATCCTGCACGAACTCGCCGTCGAACAGCGGCAGAATGCCCATCTTCACCATGACCTGGAAGCCGTTGCAGATGCCGATGGCGAGTTTGCCGTCGGCAACGAACTTCTTTAACGGCGCGCCGAGGCGGTAGCGCAGGCGGTTGGCGAGGATCTTGCCCGAGGCCACGTCGTCACCGAACGAGAACCCGCCGGGCACGGCGAGGATATGATAGGCGTCGAGAATCGAGGGCGTCTCGATGATGTCGTTGAGATGCACGCGGTCGGCGGCGGCGCCCGCGCGATCCAAGGCGGACTTGGTCTCGTTGTCGCAGTTGATGCCGAACCCAGTCAGAACGAGTGCGCGTACTTTCACGATTACCACCTCAACGGACGTTGCCAGGCTTCTTTGAGTTCGGCCAGGCCGGCGCGCAACGTAGCGCCGTGATGGGCCGCGATGTGTAGTTCGGCTTCGGGCGTCACGACGCCCAGCCGCAGGAATGGCTGCCCCTGCATGGCCGACTCGAACGCTTCGATGTTCTCGGGCGAGACCGTGGCCACGAAGCGGCTTTGCGATTCACTGAACAGCGCGATGGCCGCGTTATCCACGGGGATGGAGCGCAGGTCGAGGTCCATGCCGTACCCGCCCGCAAACGCCGATTCGGCCAAGGCCACGCCCAGCCCGCCATCGGAACAGTCGTGGCACGAGGCCACGAGGCCGCGCGCGATCGCCGCGGAAACGGCTTCGTATAGCGCGCGCGCCCGGACCGCGTCCACCTTCGGGACGTTCGTGCCAATCTGGCCTTTCAGGGCCAGGTACTCGCTGCCGCCCAGTTCGTCGCGCGTCTCGCCCAACACGTAGACAACGTCGCCGGGACGTTTGACGTCCATCGAGACGACCCGCGTGGCGTCTTCGAGCACGGCGACCGTCGTGAACAGGACCGTCGGCGGGATCGAGATCTTCGTGTCGCCGATCTTGTAGTCATTCTTCATGCTGTCTTTGCCACTGATCAGCGGCACGTCGTACGCGACGCAGATCGCATGCAACGCCTCGCAGCAACGGACCAATTGCGCGAGCTTGAACGCGCCGTCGGGCGTCTTGTCGCTCTGAATGGGATCGGGCCAGCAAAAGTTGTCGAGTCCCGCAATCGTGCCCGGCTTCGCGCCGACCGCGATCAAGTTGCGCACGCCCTCGTCCACCGCGCACGCCATCATCCAATACGCGTCGAGGTCACTGTACTTCGGGCAGATGCCGCAGGCAATCGCCACGCCGCGATTCGTTCCCGGCACGGGCCGGATCACGGCGGCGTCGCCGGGGCCGTCGTGCGCGACGCCCTGGAACTGTTTCAACACGCTCTGCGCGAGAACTTCGTGGTCGTACATACGCACGAACGTTTCTTTGCTGCACACGTTCAACGCGCCCAGCACGGCCTTGAGATCGGCGGCAAGGTCCGCGTCTTTCGCGACGACCTCGGGTTCGAGAGCCGGCGGAGTATACGCGGCCTTCAAGTGCATCTTCGGAACGCCTTCGTGCAGGAATTCCATATCGAGCGACGCGATCAGCTTGCCTTCGTATCGGCATTCGAGTCGGCCCGAATCGGTGAACGTGCCCAGCACGGTCGCCTCGACCGCGCGACGCCGCGCGAGGTCCATGAAGGCATCAATCTTGTCCGGCGGCACGGAAAGCGTCATGCGTTCCTGGGCTTCGGACAGGAAGATCTCCCACGGGGCAAGGCCGGCATACTTGAGCGGGGCCTTTTCGAGATGCACGTCGCATCCGCCGGACGCGCGCGCCATCTCCCCCACGCTCGACGACAACCCGCCCGCGCCGTCATCGGTAATACAGGTAAACAGGCCGAGATCGCGGGCTTCGATAATGAAGTCCGCCATCTTCTTCTGCGTGATCGGGTCGCCAATCTGGACCGCGGTCGCCGGCGACCCCGCGTGCAGTTCCTCGGACGAGAACGTCGCGCCGTGGATGCCGTCCTTGCCGATGCGGCCGCCGGCCATGACGATGAGATCGCCGGGGCACGCGCCCTTCTCGTGGCTCGGCTTGCCGGCGACGGTCGTCGGGATCAACCCGCCCGTGCCGCAGAAGACCAGCGGCTTGCCAAGGAAGCGTTCGTGGAACACAATCGCGCCGTTGACATCCGGGATGCCGCTCTGGTTGCCGCCGTCTTTGACGCCCTGGTGAACGCCGCGCAACACGCGCCGCGGGTGGAACAAGCGCGGCGGGATCTCGCCGTCGTGGAACGGCGAGGCGAAGCAGAACACGTCGGTGTTGAGAACGCAACGGCAGCCCATGCCCGCGCCAAGGATATCGCGGTTGACGCCGACGATGCCGGTAATGGCGCCGCCGTACGGGTCAAGCGCGGATGGGCTGTTATGCGTCTCGGCCTTGAGTGCAAAATGCCAGTTCTCGTCGAACTTGATGATCCCGGCGTTGTCATGAAACACGCTGACGAGCCAGTCGATCTTCTTCCCGACCTCGTCCGTGGTCGCTTTGACGTAGGTCTTAAACGGGCTGTCGATGACCCTTGTCTTGCCTTGCTCGTCGGTGTATTCGATTGTGGCGTTGAAGATCTTGTGCTTGCAGTGCTCGGACCAAGTCTGCGCGATAATCTCAAGTTCGATATCGGTCGGGACCTGCGGCAGTCCGTCGGCGGACCTGCGCGCGCGAACCTCCGGGTCACGATAGTACGCCTGGACGGCGTGCAGTTCGTCGATTTCAAGGGCGAGGGTCATGTCGCGGCTAAGCTTCGCCAGCGCCGCGTCGGCAATCTCGATATCGATGGGGTGCACTTCCGGGTCGCTGCGCTCGGTCACAATCGGCAAGCCGAGCAGGGGCGTCCCCCCGACGTCGCGCATCTCTTCGGCGGACTTGACGACCCAGCGTTGGATGAGTTCGTTGGCGAGCGCGTCGCGCGCGATGCGTTCGCACGTGGCGCGGTCGACCTTGCCTTGGACAGCGTACTGGGTCGACTTGTAAACCGCCTCGCCGGACTTCAGCGGACGGCCCAGCGTGTCGGCGATTCCTTCGGCGGAACTCTTCCCGACGTTGTCCGTCACGCCGGGCAGAAACCCAACCTCGATAAGGTAATCGTAGTCGCGCGCGAGCGAGGCGTTCGTAGCCGATTCCTGAATAATCGGATCGGTGAACAACTCGGTGCGAACGAGGTCAAGTTCGGAATCGCTAAGAGCCGCGTCGATGGTGTAGACGTCGATTACGCGAATCGCGGCCACGTGCAGCCCGAGGTCTTCCGCAAGCCGCCCGCGGACGCCAAGGCCCGCAGGATCGGGCAGGCCCGGTTTCATAGCCACTTCGATCTTATTCGGCATAGCAAAGGTTCCCGACGTACTTCACTTCGTTGGTTCCGGGTACGATGCGTCCTATCTTGACGGGCTTTTCGCCTGCCTGGCAGAGGCCGTCGAGCGCTTTCTCCGATTCGGCTTCCGACACGATGACCAGGTAGCCCAAGCCCATGTTAAACGTCCGAAGCATTTCGAGATCGGCGATGTTCCCCGCCTTGCGCAGGAAACTGAACACGGGCGGCACGGTCCACGTCCCGACATCAACCTCTGCGCCGAGCCCGCTCGGGATCGAACGCGGAAGGTTGTCGGTGATTCCGCCGCCGGTAATGTGGGCCATGCCCTTAACCTTCACAAGGCGCATCAGGAGTTGAATCAGCTTGGCGTAACTCTTGTGCGGTTCCATAAGCGCCGCGCCGATGGTCTGCCCGGTCCCGGGCATCGGGTCGTTGACGCCTAGCCCGGCGATCTCGAAGCAGACCTTGCGCGCAAGGCTGTAGCCGTTGGTATGCAAGCCCGACGAAGGCACGCCGATAACCACGTCGCCCGCCTCGACCGTTGACCCGTCGACGATGTTCTTGCGATCGACGACGCCCACAATCGTTCCGGCGAGGTCGTACTCGTCCGGACTGTACATACTGGGCATCTCGGCGGTCTCGCCGCCGATCAGGGCGCAGCCGGCGTAGCGGCACCCCGTGGCAAGGCCGCGAATCACCTCGACAACCACGTTCGGATTGAGTTTGCCGAACGCGAGGTAGTCTAGGAAGAACAACGGGCGCGCGCCCTGGACGAGGATATCGTTTACGCAGTGGGAAACAAGGTCGATGCCGACGGTGTCGTGTTTGTTCGTCATGAAGGCGAGTTTCAGTTTCGTGCCCACGCCGTCGACACTCGATACGAGGATAGGCTCTTCCATGCCGGCGGGGTCGAACTGGTACATCGCGCCAAAACTGCCGATGTCTTTCAGGACGTGATCGTCGAAGGTCTTGTTGACGATGTCCTTGATACCGCGCATGGCCTGCGTCGCGGCGTCGATATCGACACCTGCGTCGCTATACTTCAAACTCGCCGGCTTGCCGCTCATAGAGAACACCCTCGCTGGGATTGGTTTTGGAAACGCGGGCAGGATACCGCGCTTGCGGCGGCAATGCAAATGGCCGGGTTCCGGGTTCCGGGTTCCGGGATCCGAGAATATCGAAGATATGGTTGCCGTGAGTTGCCAGCCTTGATACGATACACGGGAAAGACACCATGCGGAATAGCTGGAGAGGTGCTATGCAAAAACGGATTGCCTGGTACGGGCACACAACAGAGGCCTTCAAAGCACTCAAGAGAGCAGCGAAACGCAAACAGGCCGGCGTCGTTGCGGTCGGAGCGAAAGACGGGCCGCCCACGGGCGTCTCGGCGTTGGTGGTTGACGCCGCGCAGGCGTCGAAAGCATTGGGGGCAGCCTTGGCGCTGGGAGCCTGGAACGAGTCGGTCCTCGAACTGCTTGCCCACGCCATCGACTGCCGCGAGGGATTCCTGCCGGGTAGTTCGCTACGCGTGGTCGAACATGCGGCGCGGTTCGCCACGGCGCTCGGGCTGAGTCCGGAGGAACAACTGACGCTCGAGCGCGGCGCGCTCTTGCGCGATCTGGGCAAGATCCGCATCCCCAACGATGTCTTGTTGAAACCGGGCGTCCTTACCTATGACGAATGGAAGCTATTGCAGGACCATCCGATTCTCGGCGCCGAGATCGCGGTGGAATCGGGCGGATTGAGCGATATCGCCGCCATTGTTCGCAGCCATCACGAGCGTTTCGACGGCGAAGGCTACCCGGATGGATTGGAGGGCGAGGCCATTCCGTATCTCGCCCGAATCGTCAAGGTTATTGACGTGTACTGCGCCATGACCAGCCCGAGATTGTATCGGAAGAGTCATAGCACCCACCGGGAAGCCGTCAGCCATTTGCGCAAGGAAAGAGGAAAGCATTTCGATCCGAAGTTGATCGAGGTCTTCGTTCAGGCGGATATCGGCAAGCCCAACGCGGCGAGCCGCTCATAACCCAATCAGTTTGCGCCCAACCCAGTCCCTCAAACAATCGGGCAGCACCGTTCGCAGACGGTACTGCAACCGCGAATCGATTCCCACCCGATAGCGCGTTCTTGGCCTGCGCGATTCGAGCGCGTGCTGCACCGCGCGCGCGACGCGATCCGGATCGGCGGCGAGCTTCTGCCCCAGGTCGATGGCGGGGCGGAGCGCTGCGATCGGCTTCTCGTAGAGTTTCAGCCCTTCGGCCGAGATGGTCTGCGGCGCGCGGTCGTGGGCCTCGCGGGCTTTATCCCAAATCGGCGTCTTGATCATGCCCGGTTCGATCAAGACTACGTTGATTCCCCAGGGCGCAAGCTCGACCCGCAGCGAATCGCAGATCGCCTCGAGCGCGTGTTTGGTCGCGCCGTACATCGCCATATAGGGTTCACACCAGAACCCCGAGTTCGAGCCTGTAAACAGGAGCCGCCCTCGAGAAGCGCGCAGTATCGGCACGAAGGCCTGCGTCATTGCAACGGGGCCAAAGACGTTGACATCGAACATAGCGCGCAAGTCCTGCATGGGCAGGCATTCGAGCGGGCCGCCCATGGCGACCCCGGCGTTGTTCAACACGGCCTGAAGGCCGTCGACGCCGACTATCTCACCGACACGCGCGACCGCATCGGAGATTCGGTCCTGATTCGTCACGTCGAGGAGGATTGGCACGATACTCGAAGACTTCGCGCGCAGGGCTTCGCCATCGTGTTCGCGCCGGACACCCGCGAACACGCGCCATCCGCGCGAGGCCATGCGCAGAGCGCACGCCTCGCCAATCCCTGTCGACGCACCGGTAATCAGTATCGATTGTGTACGGCCAGTGCTCGAATCGCTCATGATCTCTTCTGTCCTCTTCGCCGCGCGCTAGTGTAGTGACTCATGATTTCAGGATCCTAACGCATTTTCGTGATCGTGATCGTGATCGTAATCGTAATCGGACCAATAGTTTGCGTCTCTGCCGACAGTAACGCCTCCGCGAAAGTTGTAACCGTTGATTCGTGAACGCCGGATCGCATTTCCTTCGTAACCTTCGATTACGATTACGCGCACGAGCACGAGCACGACTTTAGGTTGCCAATAGCGTGATTCAATACACTAGAGCGCCCACCCGTCCCGATACGCGCAACGGATGAACTCGTTCGCCTCGGGCACGTTCGTGCATTTCATTCCCGGACCGTCCCACTCGAGCTTCTTGCCAACGCGTATCGCGAGATTGCCGAGCAGCACGTTCTCGGTCAATGGGCCAGCATAGTCGAAATGGGCGCCGCCGGGCTTGCCGCCTTTACAGGCATCGATCCAATCGCGATGGTGGCCCACCGAACGCGGAATGCTCTTGTCGGGCTTCGGGAACTCCTTGGCGAGCGACATGGGCAGGAGCCGAGGATGCTGGGCGTTTTCGTCGGAGGCGAGGATCTTGCCTTTATCGCCCACGAAGATCGCGCCGCCGTTCTCGTTGCCCATGGGCTGGCCTTCGGGAAGCTCCGGCGGGCGTTCGGGCAATAGGCCGCCGTCGTACCATGTGAGCTTCACGGGCGGCTTGCTTCCACGCGCAGGAAACTCGTACTTGACCATCGAACTGACCGGGCCGGTCTCTGCATTGCAGCCGGTCGATGTGGCCTCGACGCTCGTCGGATACCCGAGGTCAAGCGCCCAGTACGGCGCGTCCATCAAATGACAGCCCATGTCGCCGAGCGCGCCGCAGCCAAAGTCCCACCACCCGCGCCACTTGAACGGCAGATACGCCGGGTTGTACGGGCGCATAGGCGCGGGGCCGAGCCACAGGTCCCAATCGAGCGTGTCCGGAACCGGCGGCGTGTCGGTCGGACGCTCGATGCCCTGCGGCCACCAGCCCTTCGGGCGGTCCGTCCAGATGTGGACCTCGCGCACGGGACCGATCGCGTCCGCGGCGATCCACTCGCAGATCTGCCGGATGCCTTCATGCGAATGGCCCTGGATGCCCATCTGCGTGGCGACCTTGCACTCGCGCGCGGCTTCGGTAAGCGTGCGCGCCTCGAACAGCGTGTGCGTCAGCGGCTTTTCGCAGTACACGTGCTTGCCCATGCGCATGGCCGCCATCGCGATGATCGCGTGCGTATGGTCGGGCGTCGAGATGACAACGGCGTCGATGTCCTTCTGCTTGTCGAGCATTTCGCGATAGTCTTTGTATGGCTTGGCCTGCGGATACGCCGCGAAGACCTCGCCCGCATACTGCTGGTCCACATCGCATAGAGCGACGATGTTTTCGCGCGCGCACGCCTTCAAGTTGCTCTTGCCGCGGCCGCCTATACCGATGCCCGCGATGTTCAGTTTGTCGTTAGGCGAAACGCGCCTTGGCTTCGCGAACTTGTTCGAGGACGCGCCAACGGCAAGTCCCGCCGCAGTCGCCGCACCCATCAGGAATATGCGCCGAGAAAACCTCTCCATAATCAAAACCCTCTTTCTTGTTAAGACAAGGGACGATGCTCACACCTTCCACGGCTCACGGTAGCTCGTCGTCATCCACGACGGATCGCACGACGCGTCCGCGAAGGCCATCGTGTGCGGATTCCACTTGATGACCTGGCGATGGTAGTAAGCAAGGTTCACGAGGTGGCAGCAGATGGCGGAATGGCCGCCTTCAATCTCGCTCGTCACGGGCCGCTTCCGATCGGCGACGCGTTCGAGGAAGTCGTCCGTATGCGATTTGCTGTGATACAGCACAACCTTTGCATCGGCGAGGTACTTCTTCTCAGCCTTGTGCGCGTCCGTGATCGTCTCGCCGTCGTGCGTCATTTCGAACCCGCCGCGGCTGGCCTTGACGACACCGTCCGTCCCGAAAAACTCGACGTTGAACCCGGAGTCGATCTGTGTGACGGTCACGCCGTTTTCGTACACCATCACCGCGCCGGACTGCGCGTCTTCCTTCTCGGGCGGGCGCGCTTCGACCGGGCCGCTCTCGTCCATATCGAGGCCCCACTGGGCGATGTCGAAATGGTGCGCGCCGAAATCGCAGACCCCGCCGCCGCCGTATTCGAGATACGACCGCCAGTTCGGGAAGAAGTCGTTCACGCCACGCGGGCTCAGCACCGAGTTGTACGGGCGCGCCGGCGCAGGGCCTTGCCAGAAGTCCCAGTCGAGACCCGGTTCCATCGGCTCCTCGGGCAGATCGCACGGCCGGCCGGGCGCGCCGACCTGGCACGTGACGCGTTCGATCTTGCCCACGACGCCGTTGCGCACGAGTTCGCACGCGATGCGGAACTCGCTCATCGAGCGCTGCATCGATCCGGTCTGCAGGACGCGCTTGTTCCGTTTGACGGATTCCATCACCGCGATCGCCTCGCGGATGTTATGCGTCAGCGGCTTCTCGCAGTAGACGTCCTTGCCGGACTCGAGCGCGGCCAACGTAACGAGGGCGTGCCAGTGATCGGGCGTCGCGATGCACACGGCGTCGATATCTTTGCGCTCCATGACCTCGCGAAAGTCGTTGTAGCCCTTGCACGCGAACGCGCCTTTATCCGCATGTTCGGCATGGAACTTCTTGACGCGACCGAGCGCATCCTCGCGCCGCGTCGTGTCCACGTCGCAGACCGCCACCGCCTTGACGTTGCGCCACATGAAATTGTCGAGCAGGCCTCGGTTTTGGATGCCCATGCCGACGAAGGCCATGCTCAGAAGGTTGCTCGGAGCGGAGTCCGCGGCACGCACGTGCGACGGGAGAATCAGCGGCGCCACGGCAGCCGTGGCCAGAAACGATCGGCGTGAGATCTTCATAGTTCCTCCAAGGAGTCTGTCCTACTTCCCAAACAAGCAGTCATCGCGAGCATGTCGCGTCCGTCTAGAACGACACTACATTTCGGACCATGCCATCGCGTCAAGAGTTTCAGAATTGTGAGACTATCCACCGCGGCTATGCAAGCCCGGCTGCGGACTGAGCGAGCGTGATCGCGCCCAGCACCCCCGCGCGATTTCCGAGCCCGGGCGGCACGATATAGCGGTCGATGTCATCGAGAATGGCGCGCGCCTGGATATACCCGTTCAGGATCACGCGGACATGTTGGCGAACTTTCGGAAACAGGTGCGCCTGGTCCATGACGCCGCCGCCCAGAATGATCCGCTGCGGCGAGACGATGTAGATCTGCGGCACAAGACCGTGCGCGAGATACTTCGCTTCGAGGTCCCACGCCGGATGGTCCGGCCCGAGCGATGCCGCCTTCACGTTCCAGCGCTGCTCGATGGCCGGTCCCGACGCAAGCCCTTCCAGGCAATCCCCGTGATACGGACACACGCCGTCAAACGGGTCTTCCGCACGGTCGTGCGGCGGCAGGACGTGCCCCATCTCCGGATGCATCAGGCCGTGCACCAGCCGCCCATTAACCATTGCGCCGCCGCCGATGCCCGTCCCAATCGTCACATAGATGAACGTGTCCAGTCCCTGCGCTGCGCCCCACCGGAACTCGCCGAGCGCCGCGCCGTTCACATCCGTATCGAACCCCACCGGTACGCCCAATGCCGCGCCAATCGGCCCCGCCAGATTCGTGTGCGCCCACCCAGGTTTCGGCGTCGTCGTGACATAGCCAAACGTCGGCGAAGCCGGGTCCGGGTCGACCGGGCCGAACGACGCAATCCCTACCCCCGCCAGCGGCCCATGCGTCCGCTGCATTGCCTGGAAGAACTCGATGGACTGCCGGATACACTCCTCCGGCGCACCCGTGGCGAACCGGACCTCCTCCCGCACATCCTCCGGCCCCGTCCCCACCGCGCAGACAAACTTCGTTCCCCCAGCCTCAATCCCGCCAAACAACGCCATAGCCCACCTCCCAAGCGATTTAGAAAGTAACATCCTACTCTACACAGTTCGCATGGGATATGCCACGACGCCCACCAGGAACGATACCAAGACTCTTCACGCCCTCGCGTCTCCGCGGCTTTGCGTTAGTGCGGCTAGAACGCAAAGACGCCAAGTCGCGAAGACGCGGAGGACGGTTCACTGCCATCCAAAGGTTCCGAGTCTGAAGACAGAATCTGGAAAGCATGCCTCCAGCTAGTGAGACAATGGCGTGCCTGGCTGGACTCGAACCAGTGGCCCTCGGCTTAGAAGTCAGACACACGAGTAAAGGGCGACGACCAAACACGTAGAGCAGCGTCCACTTTACCGCGCGGGCGCGTCGCCCTCCGCTCCAGTGGCAGCAAGCGAGATCGCGAACCACGAACGCCAGGTGTGACTGAGACGGCAGACCAGCGAGCACGCCCGCAGCGTCATCGCCGAAAGCGCCCACAGCACCAGAGTTCCCAAGAGTCCCGGACGAGACCCGGAGAACACGCTGGACCCCACTGGTGGGACGGCACGAATCGCCTGAGCGCCATGCAGTTGGCGCGGCGGAATCCGCCCGAATCCCCCTCGTCCATGATTATTCCCAATGCAACGAAGGCCCTGCCCTGGCTTCCACTGATTCTACTCCGCAACAACCCTGACAACAGAGTTCGATAGTTTCTCGCAAACTTCTTCCAATGACATCTCCTGACCCTTACCTTGTTTTGGGAAAGTGCACGTTGACTTTGCCCCTGACTGTTCCAGGATAAAAGATGACTTCACACCGAAATTCACGCCCTGAGGTACGGCCCCCGCCACTCGCATGCTGGCAAAGTCATTAAGTTTGTGCGATACAAGCGCGACCCATTCGCCATACTTGTTGAGAACGGGACCGCCGGAATTTCCGGGGTTAATCGGCGCAGTGATTTGAAGGTGCCTGGCGTCGCCACTAAACCCCTCCAAAGCAGCTACGTCGCCGCTACCAACTTTAGGTCTGCCACTCGTCAACAAGTCAGCAAGTGGGTACCCCAGGCAATAGACGGTGCTGCCCAGCTTCGGTTCTTCGGACGCCACGGGGATAGCGTTAACATTCAGCGACTTTGCCAACAGAATTGCCCAGTCGTTTTCGGAGTCAATGGAAACCTCCTCAGCCTTGTGCACCTTACCATCCTGTGTCTCCACCCGAATAGTGGATGCGCCCTTCACGACATGCGCGCAGGTTAGGACGTAGCCTCCCGGCGCCACGACAAAACCTGTTCCGCACTTCCCGCCTTCTTCAGGAGTCTGAACCGGCCTTTCGGGATCGGGATGATACTCCTCCAGCGCTTTGACGGAGGCGGGTAACGCGGCATCTAAGGCCGCAATCAACTGCTGTTCGGAGTTGTACGCGATGGATTCCTGCTCGATCTTGGCGGCCAATCGATAGTAGTCTTGCAACATCTCATCGATGGTTCTTCTTGCGTCGGCTTCGTCTAGCTCTGCTTCGATTATTCTTGCTTCAATGCCGTAATTGCGGCCCAATGTGCCCTTCAACCTATTGTAGGACCCGACAAGCTCGTTACGAGCGGAATTGCCCAGTGAAATTAGTTGGTTGCCCTTCGTAATCCTGTCATAGTAAAAGCTGGCTTTCGCCATGTCTTTTTCCAAGGTTCTGCCCAAAGCATACATGCGATCCCGTCGGGCGCGTCGTTCGGCTGGCGGTGCGTTAGTCCATTTCTCTACCTGTCTGTCCATCGCCTCTTTTTGCCTACGCTGAGTTTCCGATTGGGCTTTCTTTTCCGATTCCTTCATCAGACGTTCATGTTCGTCCCGGACTTCTTCACGCTCCGAATCTATGGCTTCTGTAATCTTAGATTGTCCCTGCGTTTCCAGTGCGCCAAGACCCTTATCCTCGGGCCAAGTTGAGGAGTCCCACTTTCCGAGTCCTTCGGTCAACAGCAGTTCGCTAAGGTCATCTCCGTCGGGCAGTTTAACTCTTACATAGCGAAGGCCGAACTTCGTGCCCACAATTTCGACAGAGACGTTCTTACCCACAACTTGTTGGGTGGTGAACTCTTTGGCCTTTCGTGCAAGATCTGAACCGGGATCGTAGTCTTTGATGCCGTAAAGGACAAAGAGTTCCCCTTTGTCTGACTTTAGAATACTGCCAGAAGAAGCCCCAACTATTGTTCCGGCAAGCCCCTCACCATCGGACGCTGCCCCGAAAAGACACGCCAACGCCAAAGTGACCACAGAAAACACCTGCCTTCTCTTTGACATCTTCACGTTCCTCCATTCCAACCGTTCCACCAACAACGCTTACCATCCGCTTGGGCAGCACCACCTGTCTCAAGCCACGACCCACTCCTGGGAGAGGAGCGCGGCCTGTTCCTGACTGTCAAGCGAGTAACCGATGCCCCACTCCCGCTGACCGCGTCGTTGTAGGTCCAGCTCTCGTTGCCGGTATAGTTAGGCGGGTCGATGGGAACGCACTTCACCTGGCCAGCGCGGTAGGGCAGCAGCGCCTTGAGCGCCACGAGGTTGTCGCCCTGGACCAGCAGGTTGCCGCAGTCCGCGTCCCCAATCGACAGCGACGCGTCCGTCTTCAGCAGACGGAACGGCACCTCGCGGTGGTGGTCCAGCGCCACCTTCTTTCCAATCCAGTCCAACGTCGGCACGGCACACGCGCTCCTGATGTCAGAATGGTCCCCACGAAAACGACGCAGAAGTTTCCGCGTGCAAAGCTTACCGAAACGTCCCCTGTGTGTGCAATGCGCGTCAGGACCCCTGCCTTTTCTCTGGCGGACTCGTTGGTCCGCCTTCCCGAGTGGAAGGTTACTCCTTTCGTTCTTCCCACGCAAAGCCCGGCATCTTGGACCTCTCGGGCTTTGCCTCCAGACTCGGTGGGAACGGTGGGCGCGGTGGCCTGTCTCGCACTGCCCTCTTTCTTGGCCGTCCTTCCTGCGTTCAGCTGCGGACCACGGAGCGGGCAGGACAGCGCCCGCGAAGCCAAGCTGGGCACGAGCCCCCTCCGCCCCACGCAGGATGTGCGCGCGTCCCGGAGGAGTCCCGGAGAGCGCGAAGGGCGCGCGGGCTGGGGCGACCCAAACCGCCCAAACCCGTTGAAATCGATGGCGCGTCTGACTGCACTCGAACCAGTGCCCCTCGGCTTGTTGCGAGAGAGGCCCCGGGCCTTATCCACTTCTGGGAAGCGGTCTCATTCGCACCCGGTCTGGTTCCACCACGGAGAAGTGCCCCACCCAATCGGTCCGGCTTTCCAAAATCTCCACGATGAACTTCACCCCCTCTTCCGGGGATCCCATGGACATGCGAAAGAGGACGATGCCGCAGGCGGCGGAAAGGTGATGCCGGAAGGCCAGCTCTCCGAAATCCTTGTCAAACGTGACAACGAGTCGCTGTTCGGCTTCTGCTTGTTCGAGTATCCGGCGATCGGTAACTCCGGGGCTGTCCGTTCTTGCCCATCGCACATCGTGGCCGTGAGCCCGTAGCAGGGCGACAGCATCACCGGGGAAGTTCTCATCGGCGTGAATCCTCACGCGTCACGCCCCGACAGAATAGAGTTTCTCCGCATGAAGCACATCGCTGGCATACTTGAGGCAGGCGTGGATGTCGTCGATATCGATGCCCGGATAGTTCCGCAGGATGTCATCGTAGGTCCAACCTTGCGCAAGGAGGTCAATGATGAATTCGACGGCAAGCCGCGTTCCCCGAATTACCGGCTTGCCAGCCAACACCTCCGGATTCAATGCAATGCGATCGTCTAGATCCATGTTCGAGCCCTTTGAAGCATTCCGTGCCATCCCTGCGACGAATTCGGCGCAGGGCCGGACGATCGAACCACTACAACCCGTTGTAAGACAATGGCGCGCCTGCCGCGACTCGAACGCGGGACCCTCGGCTTAGAAGGCCGATGCTCTATCCACCTGAGCTACAGGCGCGCGAGGGGGTGCGATTTGTGGTGGCAATGTACGCCAGGGGGCGGCAAAAAGTCAAAAGATTGAGTAATTCTGTAAAGGAGTAATTGAGTAAAGTTGGATTGAGGGAGTGGCGCGGTTGCTTGGGGGTGGGTTGGGGGGTATACTTTGGAAAAGATGTATTTGGATTGTTTTGCCGTTCCTCGATGAGGACATGGGAGGTCTTGTGTTACGCGGATTGGGCAACTTGGGCAATTTGCAGGGCATCTTGAAGCAGGCGATGGATGTCAAGAGCCGTATCGAGGAGTTCAAGGATTCGCTCGGCGATGAGCGGATCGAGGCGGCTTCCGGGGGCGGGATGGTGAAGGTGGTGATGACGGGGCGGTTCGAGTTGGATTCGATCAAAATCGATCCGGAGATTATCTCGAAAGAGGACCCGGAAATGCTGGAAACGATGATCCGGGCGGCGATTAACGAAGGGGTCCGTAAGACGCAGGATTTGGTCAAGGCCAAGATGGATGAAGTGACCGGGGGGCTGAATCTCCCGGGCCTGACCTAGAAGCGAGCGCGTAACGTGCGTATAGTCTTCTTTGGCACTCCGGAACTGGCGGTGCCGTCGCTGGAAGGGGTGGCGCGGGCGCATGAGGTGGCCGCGGTGGTGTGCCAGCCGGATAAGCCGCAGGGGCGCAGCAACAAACTGGTCCCTCCCCCTGTCAAGGTGTGGGCCGAGGAACATGGGATTGCGGTGGCGCAACCGACGGCGCTGAACGACGGGACATTCGAGCGCTGGCTTCGCGACCTACAGCCGGATTTGTGCGCCCTCGTGGCGTATGGGCGGTTGTTGAAGCAGCCCATCCTCGATATCCCGCACCACGGGTTCCTGAACATGCATCCGAGCCTGCTGCCACGGCATCGAGGACCTTCGCCCATCCAGACGGCGATCTTGTGCGGCGACACGGAGACCGGTGTCACGATTATGCGACTGGACGCGGGTATGGACACGGGCGACATGCTGCTGCAGGAACGCGCGCCCATCGCACCGGATGATACGACGGCATCGTTGACGGAGCGGCTCGCGTCGTTCGGGGCGGAGTTGTTGGTACGAGGGATTGGCCTGGTCGCGTCGGGCGAGGCGGTTTTCACGCCGCAGGACCCTGCGGCGGCGACGGTCACGCGGCGTTATGAAAAGCAGGACGGGCGCATTCGTTGGGCGGCTTCCGCCCGTGAGATTCATAACCTGGTACGCGCGGCCGTGCCGTGGCCCGTCGCGCATTGCATGTTCCATGGTGAAGTGTGCCGTATTCACAAGACGGCTCCGCTCGACGAATTGACGAGCGCGGAACCCGGTGTGGTCATGCGCGTCGAACGCGACCGGATCGTTGTCGCGGCGGGCTCGGGCGCGCTGGCGGTGCTGGAGGTCCAGGTGCCGGGCAAACGCGCGATGGCGGTATCGGACTTTCTGCGCGGCCACTCGGTCGCGGCTGGGGAAAGTCTTGAGGACGCGTAGCGGGATGAATATCCGGACCAACACAACCCGTGTCATTGCGAGCGAAGCGAAGCAATCTCGCTCGATCAGGACGCCTGCTCTAGGGGGATTGCTTCGCTTCGCTCGCAATGACACGGTGGATTCGGGATCTTCCAGGGGGACAGCGCGTGATACGCTTGGAGGTCTCCTCCTTCGCATGGCATCTGCTCCATGAACATTGACCCTGTTCGCGATGCGGCCGTTGGCGTCCTCTTGCGCGTGTTCGAGGAAGACGCTTATCTAGGCATCGCGCTCGATCACACGCACCGGCGAAAAGCCCTGTCCCCGCGAGGACGCCGATTCCTCACACAACTCGTTTACGGCACGGTACGGTACAAGCTGCAATGCGACTACGTGCTGAAATCGCTGCTGCATCAGCCGCTCGAAGACTTGCCGAAACCCATCCTGGCCATCCTGCGCATGGGCGTGTTTCAGGCGTTGTATTGCAGGCAGGTGACGTTTCCGTCGATGGTCCACACCAGCGTCGACCTCGCGCGACGCCGGGGCCATGCGGGCACGTCGCGCCTGGCAAACGCGGTACTGCGCCGCGTTCCGCAACGGATCGAAGACGTCGCGTTCCCGAATCGGGACACGGACCCTGTCGAGTATCTGTCCGTATACCACGCGATACCCCGATGGCTGGTCGAAAGCTGGATCGACGAGTACGGCATCGAGATGGCGGAGGAGATGTGCCGGGTTTCCAACGTGGAAGCGCCGGGCACGATCCGCTGCAATACGTTGCGGAACAATCCGGATGAACTCGCGGATACGTTGCGCAAGGCCGGGTACGCCGTCGAGAAACGCACGACGGTTCCCGATGAATTGACGCTGGTCGAGGGCGATACGCCGCCGGCGAGATCGAAGCAATTCCTCGGAGGCGAGTTCTTCGTGCAGGATGCCGCGTCGATGCTGCCCGCGCATCTCATGGAACCAATCGAGGGGGAACGGGTATTAGACCTGTGCGCCGCTCCCGGCGGCAAAGCCACGCATCTCGCGCAACTCATGCGCGACCGCGGTCTCGTGGTGGCCATGGACGCGAACCCCGGCCGCCTCGGCCTGGTCGCTGACAATGTGGCGCGGCTGAAACTGCCGAGTGTGGCAACCGTGTGCGGTGATGGAACCGAACCGCCGTTCGGACCTGGTTTCGACCGGGTGCTCGTCGACGCGCCGTGCACGGGCCTCGGAACGTTGCGCCGCCACCCGGACCTCAAGTGGCGCGCGACTCCGGAGTCGCGGCTGGAATTGGCGCGTGTGCAGGTGGCGCTGTTGCGCTCCGCGGTCCGGCTTTGCAAGAATGGTGGCCTTATCGTGTATTCCGTGTGCACGTTCACGCGCGAGGAAACCGTGGACGTGGCGCGCGCGATAGGCGAATACGAAAACGTACAACCCGAATCGGGTCCAACATGGATGCAACCTTGGGAAATAGCCCCCGGCCTCTACCGGCTCCTCCCCGCCGAAGCCTGGGACGGATTCTTCTTGATGCGGCTGCGCAAGGGCTGCTGAACATCGTCCTGTTCACGTTTCTGTTCTTGAGCTGGTGTCTTCGTTGGACGCTGGCGACGGTGTTCTTCGTAGCGGTGATGGCCGCGTCGGGCTATTACGTCTTCACACGGACCCTTGAAGGAGGCGAGTACGTCAAGGTGCCCGACGTGACGATGCGCCCTGTCACCGAGGCGGCATTCGCGCTGGCCGAGCAGGGCCTCGAAATCGGCAAACAGAGCCAGGTGCCCGACGACCGCGTGCCCAAGTATTACGTGATGGTGCAGCGCCCCGCCGCGGGCAAGGTCGTGCGAACCGGGCGGAAGGTATATCTGACCGTAAGCGCGGGCACCGAGGCCGTCAGCCCGCCAAACTTGGCTGGAAAGTCGCTTCAACAGGCGCTGGACGAGATCAAGCGCACGTCGTTCGCGATGGGCAACGTCGCGCGCGTCATGGACAACTCGGCGCGCGATACGGTGCTCGGACAGGACCCGGTTCCGGCGCGCCTGGCTTCAAGTTCGAGCCGGATCAACCTGCTTGTAAGCGACGGGCCGCGCAACGCAACCACGTTTATGCCCAACTTGTATCACATGACCATTGCCGAAGCCGAACGCATCCTCGCGCCGTTTGCGGTGAAGTTCAAACCGAACAAGGTCGATTTGCCTGACCAGCCCGTCGATGTGATCCTCGATCAACAACCCGCGGCCGGAACCCTGTTACAGCAGGGCGACCTGGTGGTCTACACGGTACGCCCGTCGGGAGGCGTCGCGCTGCCCGACGCGCAACGCAAGGCTTCGCAGATCGATTATGTGGTGCCGCCCTCGTGGTTCGAGCGGGAGGTCCGCATCGATACGATCGACCGCAACGGCACGCGAACGACGATCTTCCCGCGTGAGAGCAATTACGTGAATGGGCAGCCCCCGCGGTTTGCCGCAGGAGCTAAATTGGGGATTCCCGGATTCTCGTTCATCGACAAGGCTACCGTCGAGATCTATCTCGACGGCCAGCTTGTCGAGTCGCACTATTTCGAGGGCGACAAGCCGCCCGAAGTGAAGCACTTCAACGTCCAGTAGCGTTTTCGGAATGGGCGCGGCGCGCGGACTGTTCCCCGTGTAAAGGACCGTTAATTGACTTGCATTGCGGCGCTCGTGGTTCTAGAATCAGCCGCATAGATGTTTGGCTAGCGTAGCACATTGAAGGACAAGGCCGTTGTGAGCACACCTGAAATCAAAATCGCCCCCTCGATCCTCGCCAGCGACTTCAGCCGTTTGGGGGAGGAAGTTCGCGCAGTGGTCGAGGCCGGCGCGGACATGATCCACATTGACGTTATGGACGGGCATTACGTGCCCAACATCACGATTGGCCCGGCGGTGGTCGCGTCGCTGCGGGAACATTGCGCCGTGCCGATGGACGTTCATCTAATGATCAGCGAACCTGAGCGCTACATCGAGGACTTCGTGAATGCGGGCGCGGACATTCTCAAGTTTCACGTCGAGGCGGGAAACCATCCGCATCGCGTCATCAGCAAGATCCGGGACATGGGATGCCAAGTAGGCATCGCGTTGAATCCCGGCACGAGCGAAGACGAAATCGAGTACCTCGCAGACGCGCTGGACACCGTCACGATCATGACCGTAAACCCCGGGTTCGGCGGGCAGGCGTTTATCGGCGAGATGCTGCGCAAGATCCAGAACGTTCGCGCGATGCTGGGCGACCGGGACATTCAGGTCGACGGCGGGATCGACGAGTCCACGGCGCCGCTCGTGATCGAAGCCGGCGCGAACGTGTTGGTCGCAGGGTCGTATATCTACCGCAATCCGTCCTATCTCGAAGCGATCGAATCGCTCAAGGTCCCGGTGCGATAGGCGTTTGTGGTCGAAGGGAGCTGAATCTCGTGAAGAAAGCACCCGTTCCAATGGAAGGAACATGGGAGGAAATCCTCAAACACGGTCTCCTTTTCGAAGGGAAGCGTGTCCGCGTTACCGTGCTTCCATCTCGTTCCGGCAAGAGCGGCCGGCAGGTCCCTGCTAACGCGGCCGACCCGGAAACAAAGCAGTTCATTGAGGAATTCTCTGCTTCGTGGAAAGGTAATGACCTGGATGCCTGCCTCGATCTCGTCTATGCCACGCGGACTGAGGCGAGCTGCGAATGACCTATCTTCTGGACACCAATCAGGTCAGCAAGCTCATAGATGGACATCCAGAGGTAGTCCGCCAAATTGGAAATGTGGGCATCACGCATGTCACTACTTCCGTGGTCGTGTGTGGCGAGTTGGCGTTCATGGCTCAGCACTCGAAGTATAAGGGTGAGAACCTCGACAAGGTTTTGCGTCTGTTTCGACGCATACTCGTCCACCCCATAGACATTGAGACGGCAACCCTCTTCGGAGAGATCAAAGAGAAGTTCATCAGAGTCTATGGCCCCAAGCCGGCAAAACTGCGAGCGAAGGTGAAGGTTGAAAGACTGGGCCATCGCGACAATGACTTATGGATTGCGTCGTCGGCCATCCGGCATAACTGCGTCTTGGTTTCTGCCGACGCTCATTTCGAGCGTATCCGTGCGGTCAGCACGTTGCGACTCGAAGCCTGGTGGAGGCCGTCCTTTTGACATGATGGATCTTGGCAGGGCAGCACTATCCAAAAGCCGGTGATTTGTGCTACTTCGTTGAAGCCTTGCCCTTGCTCACGCTCTGCATGAGTTTCCAGCGCCATCCCGCTTCGGCTAGCGCCACAGGCGTGACGAGCGGAACGCTGCCGAGCGGCTTCCCCCCCACTTCGGCCACGGCCTCGCCCACGATCGCGTTGGCACCTACCGGCGGCTTGAGGGGCGCGGTGAGTTGAGGGACAATCTGGACATTGTCCACGTCTTCCTTCTTAATCACTACGCTCAGGTCATCCGCGGCAACTAGCTGCACGCTGGCATTCTCGCAGTTCTCGACGTGCATGGGCTCGCCGGTCTTGTCGCCCTTGGCGATCACGCGCTTCTTGACCACGCTTGCGAAGCCTTCTTCCAGGAGTTGCTCGCCCATATCGAAGCGGTCGCGTTTGCCGTCGGCGCCCATCACGACGGCAATCAGGCGGATGCCGTCGCGGACCGCGGTCGCCGTGACGCAGAAACCCGCGCCGCGCGTGAATCCCGTCTTGACACCATCGCAAGCGCCGTCCATGCGCCAGAGCAGCTTATTCGTGTTGAACATGGTCGACTCGCCCGGCCGGAAGACGTACTCCTTCACGTTGGTCCAAGCCCGAATCGTGGGGTCCATGACGCAGAATTGCCCGAGCCGCGCCATGTCGCGCGCGGTCACCCGGTCGGGTTCTTCGCCCTTGTCCGGGGGCAATCCATGCACGCTGGTAAAGTGCGCGCTCTTCATGCCAATCTCGGCGGCGCGCTCGTTCATGCGCTGCAAATACGCGGCCTCGCTTCCCCAGAGGCCCTCGGCCACGGCCATGGCCGCGTCGTTGGCGGACTTCACCGCAACGGCGTGCATGAGCTGATCGAGCGTGAACGTTTCGTCGGCCTTGAGATACACCTGCGACCCACCCATGTTCTGCGCGTGCGACGTGACGGTTATCTTCGTTTCCGGGGTCCAGCGTCCTTCGCGCATCCCTTCGGACACGAGCAGGAGCAGCATCATCTTGACCATGCTCGCAGCAGGGCGCGGGAAATCGGCGTTATGTTCCGAGATGACCAGCCCGGATTCCGCCTGAATGCAGATGGTGCTGATATCCACGATGGGCGCTTGGGGCTGCGGTTTGGGTGTTGCGGCCTTCGACGTTCTGGCGGATCGCGCAGTGGTCTTCGATGCCACCCGCGCAACAGGCTTCGCCTTGGCTTTCGTCTTCGGCGCCGCATCGACCCCGGCCGGGAATCCCATGGATGCAAGGACCAGCGCAGCAACCATCGTCATTCCGCACAGCCAGCGCCCGGCGCGTCGCGCATATCGATTCACGGTGGACTCCTTCGTTCGCGCGCATGGCGCACGCGCACGTATCGGTTCTTTCCGCGGGGGTGGTTTCGATTACCAATCGTCAGGTGTTCGTATATCAAACGGGCGCCGCCGGGCGCAACTCTTTTACGATGCTGACCATTTCCTCGATGCCGAACGGCTTGCGCAGGGAAGCCGCCGCGCCTTCGGGAAGCCCATGTCCTTGCGACAACAGGCCGCTCATGATGCAGATCGGAATCTCGCGATCGGACGGCAGGCCGCGAAGCACCGCCAGCGTCTTGCCGGTGCTCGATGTAGCGCCGTCGATATCGAGGAACACGACGTCCGGTGGATCGCGCTGGATACGTTCGACGGCCTGCGTCGGACCCGTTGCGCGGTAACACTGAATATTGCGTTTGCGTAGCGCAGCCTCGATCCAATCGAGGAAATCTTCATCGGGGTCGACCACCATGACGCGCGGTTCCGTACGCGGGATAGCTGCGGGGGCGGCTTCCTCGAAGCCGTCGCCAAGGCACACCTGCCGTATTCGTCTAATCAGCGCCTGGGCGGTAAACGGTTTGTGCAGCAAATGCGCTGCGGGCGAGAGGTCGGCGACTGCGCGGAACTTCGCAGCGTCTTCGCAGGACAGCACGATGACGGGCACGCGATCGGTGGCGGGATTCTGGTGGAGGCTCGTGATGGCGGTAAGGCCGGCAACATCGGCCATGACCTCGTTAAACAAGATGACATCCGGCTGGGTGTCTTCCGCGAGGCGCACGCATTCGTAGCCGTTGTTCGCATCGTTCACCGCGCAGCCGTATTGCGTGAGCACCGAACACAGCGTCTTTCGGAAAGTCTCGCCCTCGGCCACCACGAGGACCTTGAGCATGTCGAGCCCGGAACTGTATTCGGCGAACACCGTCGAGTCGAAGACGGCATTCGGAAGCAGGATCGTGAAGGCGCTTCCTTTGTTCAACTCGCTTTGCAGGTCGATGCCCCCGCCGTGCGCTTCGACGATACTCTTCGCGATCGAAAGGCCGATACCCGTGCCCTCGTAGCGGCGCGTCATCGAACCGTCGATCTGGAAGAACTTATCGAAGACACGGTTGTGGTAGGCCGGATCGATGCCGATACCGGTGTCGCTCACCGAAATGGCAAGCGAGTGCTGGCTCTGCTCGGACAGCCGCACCTGGATCATGCCGCCCTCGTGGCTGAATTTCACGGCATTGGAAAGCAGGATGCCCAGCACCTGGCTGATCTTGTCGCGGTCGGCCCACACGGGCGGGAAGTTATCGGGCACGAAGATCGAGACGCTGATATCTTTCGCGAGGGCGTGGGGCTGGACGGAAGCGACGCATTCGCGCGCAAGTTTGCCCGCGTTGAACAGGGTCACCTGCAACTGGATTCCGCGAATCTCCATGCGGCTGAACTCGATCATCTCGTTGATAAGACCGACCAGCCGCTTGACGTTTCTGCCCATGACTTTGAGGGCACTGAGCTGCGGCGCCTCTAATTGGCCGAGGCTGCCGGACTCGAGCATTTCGACGTAACCGTTGATCGTGCTCAACGGCGTCTTGAGTTCATGGCTGACGTTCGAGAGGAAACCGTCTTTTGCGCGTCCGTGCGCGCGCAGTTCCTCGTTGGCCACTTCGAGTTCGGTCGCGCGAGATTCGAGCTGGCGCTGCATTCGTTTGAGCTCGCTCACGTTCGTGATCACCAGCGAGTATTCGGTTTCGCGGCCACCGGGATTGTGGACCGGCGCCACGGCGGCCATTACGGAAACGGATTCGCCATCAACGCACAGCAGATTGAGTTCCACTTGCGGCCATGCCTCTTCGCCGGGTTTCCCGGACCGCAGGAGGTCCATCAATCTCATGCGGTCGGGCGCGTCGACAAAATCGAAGATCTCGCGCGAACGCAAGATGTCCGGCGCGATCTTGAGCAGTTCGCAGATCCGGTTATTGGCGAAACGAACGCGATACGAGGCGTCGACCGTCACGAAACCTTCGCTCATGTAGAGCAGAAGGTCGCGGAACTCCGCCTCCGATTGCATGAGTTTCTGCGTTTGCTCTTCGACGAGTTCTTGGAGGTTCTTCGCATAGCGCTCGAGGCGCTTCGCCATGCGGTTCTTTTCGGTAACGTCGCGCACTGTGGCGAGCGTGCCCGAACGGCGTCCCCAGCGATCGAAGATCGGCGTGCCGCTCATCCAGAACTGCCGTTCCTCGCCGCGGACGTGCCACGTGATCTCGTATTCCGAAGCGAGGCCCTTGGCGCGCATATCCAAGTGAGAAGCGACCGAATCCACCTGAAGCCGCTCGACAAGATCGGCGGCGTTCTCCCCTACCACCATGTCTTCGGTCACGCCGAACATGTCGAGGAAGCGCTGATTCACCAGCACGATCGTGCCTGCAGGCGAAGAAAGAACAAAACCTTCGCTCATGAGATCCGCAAGATTGCGAAAGCGTTCCCCAACCTCTTCGACGGCCTCCCCAGTGCGAACCAGCGAGAACAGCACGACGAAAAGCCCGAGGAAGAGACTGAACATGCCCAGCCAGCGGGAAATCTCCGCGGCAGGCTGCGCGAAGACCTGCTTCTCGGCGAATATGTCCGCGAAATCGGAAAGGCTCGCGGCGGCGCCCACGAGCAACATGATCACGCCGATCAGGAGCACATACTTGGCGCGGCCCTGGCTCCCGTAGCGCGCCAGTAGATTCCCGCCGGCGAACAGCGGGATCGCCACCGATATCATCACGATCGAGAATCGGAGCAGGGTGTTGTCGATCTGGCGCGAAAATAGCAGCCCCGCCATGCCAATCAGGATGGGGATCAGGTAGCGTAGAAAGCGTTCGCGCGTTCTCGGTCGTGTTTTTACCATGGCGGCTTCACCGCTGCCCAGTATGGCACAGCCTCTCGATCTCCGTCAAAGCCTGAGTCCAAAGGACGTTAGGGGGATCCCAACTTGGCTATCTCAGCCGTCGCTAATTCATCGCACCGTTCGTTGTTGGGATCGCCCGCATGGCCGCGCACCCATTGCCACGCGACATGGTGCTCCTGGGCAAGCGCATCGAGGCGCTGCCAGAGGTCCGCGTTCTTGATCTCGCCACCTTTGCGCTTCCACCCGCGCCGTTTCCATCCGGGCATCCACTCGGTCATGCCCTTCTTGAGATACTCCGAATCCGTGTGCAGCACGACACGGCACGGGCGTTTCAAGGATTCAAGCGCGCGGATCGCGGCCGTCATCTCCATGCGATTGTTGGTCGTGTTGCGCTCGCCGCCCGAGATTTCCTTGACCCGTCCTTTGTAAGACAGGATCGCCGCCCAGCCACCGGGCCCGGGATTCGGTTCGCAGGCGCCGTCCGTGTAGACGATCACGTCCCCGTCTTCTGTCTTCACAGCGACAATTCGACGCGCTTCAGCGCGTGGATGTAGTGCGCCAAGTCGTTCTCGGGACCGTTATCGTAGAACCATTCGCCGGACACGTAGCCATCGAAGCCTCGGTCGCGAAAGATGCGCAACAGCTTCGCGATGGGCGCCTGGCCCTGGCCCATCGGGACGATGTCGTTGCGGCCTTGCTCGCGGTCGGTGTCGTGGAAATGCACGTGTTGCACGAAAGGCATAAGGCAGGCCTCCGTGTCCTCGATGCGCTCTCCCGCCGTAACGGGATGCTGCACGTCCCACGTGGCGCGTATCCACGGCGAGTTCACCCCGGCGCAGATCGCGGCCACATCCGCGCCCGGACAGAAGGCGTCGTGCGTTTCGAGGCAGACGTAGACCTGGGCGGCGGCGGCGGTCTCGACGCATTCGGAGAGCGCGTCTTGCATGCGCGCGATTTCGATGTCTCGCGACGGCTTCGAGTCATCGTGTCCGCCGAAGACGCGTATCCGTTTGCTTCCCAGGTCCGCCGCGAGTTCGCAATAGGCGCGCGTCTGGCGAATCATTTCGGCGCGGCGTTCCGGGTCACCGGTGTTGAGTTGAACGCTTGTCGCAATACACGCAACGTCAACACCGTAGTCCTCGAACTGTTTGCGAATCTCCGCCCGTTCCGCCGGCGTGCGATCAAGTTCGACGCCGTGCGCATGGCCCTCCGCGGCGCGCGGTTCGACGCCGTCGTATCCGTGGCGTTCCGCGGCTTCAAGCACGAGGTCCAGCGAGTAACTCGGACAGACGAAGGTCATGAAACTGTACTTGAGCATGGTCTGCCTTTCAGACGTTTTGGCCTTTCAACAAGTCGGCCACCTCATCCCTGCGATATTTCCGCGCGGTGTCGAGAAGCGTCATCCCCGCGTTGTTTACTGTTTGGGTTGAGGCCCCGGCTTTGATCAGAAACTGAACCGATTCGATGCGGCCGTGAAGCACCGCCAGTTGCAGCGGCGTATCGCCGAACGCGTCGCGCGCTTCGAGGTTTGCCCCGGCGGCGATGAGCAGCGCCGCTTCGTCAAGCCGCTGCCACATGGCGGCCACATGCAGCGGTGTCATACCGGTCTTGTCCACCGCGTTGACGTCCGCCCCATGCTTCACCAGGAACTCGATGAACTCCGGCTGGCCATAGGTGACCGCATAATGCAACGGTGTCTTGCCGTCTTTCGTTCGCGCATTGACGACACCGGGATCGGCCGCGACACGCGCCTTCACCGCGTCCATGTCTTCGCGATGAATCAGGTCGTGGATGCTTTCGGCGCATCCCGCCAGCGACGCGACAAGAAGCAATCCTGAAAGGGCGTACCGCATGGGAAGCGCCTATTGCACCGTGACCTTGTCGTACCATTCCTGCGCGTTGTCTTTGGTGATACGCGCGGGTTCGAGGATCTTCTCCTTGGGAACCTGTTCGCCGTGGGCGAGTTTCACCGCGAAGTCCAGGCCTTCCGCCGCGCAGGTCGGGTAATAGAACGTGCACGCCAGCATGCCGTCGAGCACGCGTTTGACGCCGCCGTCGGGGCCGCCCAATCCGTCGACGCCTACAAAGATCATCTCCTTCTCGCGTCCGGCATTCTTGGCGGCAAGGTAGCATCCAACGGCCATCGGATCGTTGTGGGCATACACGACATCGATCTTCGGATTGGCTTGCAGAATCGTCTCCATCCGCTTGAGCGCTTCGTTCTGAATCCAGTTGGCCACGTCTTCGACTACCTTGACGCCCGGGATCGGATCGATGAATTTGCGCGCGCCGTTGTGCCGTTCCTCCTGCGGCTTCGTTCCCAGGAGGCCTTTCATCTCGACCACCACGGGATTCTGGATGGCCTTCGAAGCGACGTATTGCGCCACGTACTCGCCGGCCATCTCGCCAATCTTGACATTGTCGGCGCCCACGAAAATGTCGTAGACGGGTTCGAGGAGGTTGCGTTCCAGGCACACGACTTTGATGCCCTTCTCTTTGGCGCCCTTCACAGGCGCGGTGATCGGCGCGGCTTCGTTCGGCGCGACGATTAGGACATCGACTTTCTGCAACACGAAGTTCTCGATTTGGGCGATCTGCTTGGCGTTGTCCTGCTGGGCGTCCTGGATGACGAGTTCGCAATCGGGATACCTCGCGATCTCGCGCTTCATGATGTTGTTTTGCGCCGTGCGATACGGTTCGGCGCTGTTGCACTGTGAGAAGGCGATTTTGAATTTCTTCGCGGTCTCGGCGGGCTTGGCCGGCTCCGGGGTCTTGCCCTGCGGAGCGGGCGTCGCGGGTTGTCCGCAGCCGCACATCGCCGCCACGCTGAATGCCACCACCATCGCATAGCTAATGCATCGCATCGTTCGTCCTCCCGTATCTCGGCGCGCTCACGAAGCCGTCTTCTTCTTGCCCAGCAGTTGCAGCCACACGGCCACCAATATGATAACGGCTTTCGACATCCACTGCACGTTCTCGTCGACATTGTTGAGGCCCAGCACGTTGGACAGGATTCCAAGCGCCAGGGCGCCAACGACCGTGCCGAAGATCCCCCCCTTGCCCCCGGCGAGGCTCGTCCCGCCAATTACTGCGGCCGCGATTGCGTCGAGTTCGTACGCCATGCCCGCCGTCGGCGCGCCCTGGTGCGTCTCGCAGCAGTACAGGACGCCGGCGATGCCCGCGACGAAGCCCGAAAGGGCGTAGACGCGGATCTTGACCCAGGCGACGTTGATGCCCGACAAGCGCGCCGCGTCTTCGCTCCCGCCGACCGCCATGAGGTAGCGCCCGAACCGCGTCCAGTTGAGCAGGATTAAGGCCACGATGGTCACGGCAATAAACGTCGGCACGACGAAGGTCTTCTGCGCGATGAAATCGACTACCGGTTTCGTGCGGTCGTCGTAGCCCACGGCAATGGTCGCGTTGCCGACAAGCCATTTCGCGAGGCCGCGGCTGCCGATCATCGTGGCAAGCGTCACGATAAACGGCTGCATCCTCAGGCGTGTGATCACGACTCCCGCAAGCAATCCGAAGGCCGACGTCGCCAATAGCGCGAGTGCGATGCCCGCGGCCGCGGCGCCGCCGAACGAGGCAGAGGTAAACACGTACGCAAACACGGTGCAAGACAGCGCGAGTAACGACCCCACCGAGAGGTCGATACCGCCGCTGATGATGACCAGGGTCATCCCCATTGCCAGGATGCCGATGTCGGAGATTTGCCGCAGCACATTCGCGAGGTTGTCCGCGCGCCAGAAGATAGGCGAACCAGCCTCGCGAGGCGAAAAGACCGTCGCCAGCACGACCACGAAAAGCAGCGTGGCCAGCGGGCGCAACCAACCGTATTGCATTCGAGAGGATTTCGCGCTCATGCCCATTACCCACCGTCGAATTAGGAGCCGGTATACTAGCATCGCTTGCCCCCCTCCGCAACCTCGTGCGATGCGACCTATAGGTCGTATAGGTCCTATAGGTCCCATGACCTGCGGGCGGCTTGCACTCGTTCCTGCGGTCTGCTACATTGGCGGCTTGCAATGAGGCCCCCAGGCTCCACAAAAGCCTTATGAACATGGGTGAAGTGTATGAGCACAAACAGCGCGTCCCTTGACAAGTTCGCAGGCACGTCCGTTGAACGCTGCTACCAATGCGGCAAGTGCACGGCGGGGTGTCCGGTCGCGGACCAGATGGACATGATGCCGAATCAGATTGTCCGCCTCGCGCAACTGGGCGAGATGGATCGCGCTGTTCATTGCATGGCCATCTGGAGTTGCGTGTCGTGCCAGACGTGCACGGCGCGATGCCCGCAGGAAGTCGATTGCGCGGGGGTGCTCGACATTGTGCGGCAGGCCGCGGCCGAGGAGGGCGCCATCCCTCCGGAACGCCAGCGGATCTATCTTTTCCAGAAGGCATTCCTGGACAATGTCCGCAAGTACGGGCGCGTGAACGAAGTGGAATTGATCCGTCAGTTCAAGACCGGCGCGTTCCTGAAAGACTTCGACGTTCCGTTGCTCATGAAAGATGCGACGCTTGCGCCCAAATTGATGCAGCGGGGCAAGTTTCATTTCCGTGGCGAGAAGGTAAAGGATCGCGCGGTTGTCGGCCGTATCTTCGAACGCTGCATGAAGTAGATCTTCCCTCTGAGAGTGCGGGGGCACTCGACGAGAATCGATAACGCATAACCGAGGTGTTGACGATGCAATTTGGCTACTATCCGGGTTGCGCCCTGCACGGCTCGTCGAACGACTACGAACGATCTGTCCAGGCCTGCCTCAAGAAGCTCGGCGTCGGATTGAAAGAACTCGATGACTGGATTTGCTGCGGGGCGACGGCCGCGCATTCGCTCAATCACACGCTGTCCGTAGCGCTGCCCGCGCGCAATCTGGGCCTCGCCGAGCGCGACGGTCTGAACGAACTGCTCGCGCCGTGCCCGATGTGCTCGATGGAACTGATCAAGGCGCGGCGGGCCATGGCGGCGGACGCCGGATTGCGCAAGCAGATCTCGGATATCGTGGAACTGCCCGTCACCGGCAACGCCGAAGTCGTCAACCTCATTCAGGTGTTTCAGCGCATCGGCCTCGACCGGATTCGCGACGCCGTAACGCGGCCCCTCGAACATATCGCCGCCGCGTGTTACTACGGCTGCCTCCTGACTCGCCCGCCGGACACGGTGCAGTTCGACGACTGCGAACATCCGCAATCCATGGAAACGATTCTCGAAGCGCTCGGCGCGCGCGCGGTCGAATGGAACTACCAGACCGAATGCTGTGGCGCGGGCATGACGATGGCCAGCGAATCCACCGTGTTGAACTTGTCGCACAAGATTCTGGACAACGCGGAGGCGCACGGCGCGAACTGTGTTGTCGTGGCGTGCCCGATGTGCCACGTCAATCTCGACATGAAACAACCCGACATTGACCGGCGTTACGGCGTCAAGCACGAACTCGTGGTCTATTACCTGTCGGATCTCGTGGGCCTCGCGCTGGGTTTGAGCGAAGCCGAACTGGGTATCGACAAACACTTCGTCTTCAGACAACCGAAACCGGCGCCGCAGCCCGTGGCCGTGGAAGAGGATTAGTAATGGCACGCATTGGCGTTTTCATATGTTGGTGCGGCGAAAACATCGCGCGGACCGTGGATGTCGAGAAGGCAACGCAGGCCATCGCCGAAATCCCCGGCGTGCGGTATGCGGTCAACTACAAGTACATGTGCTCCGACCCCGGGCAATCGATGATCCGCGACCGGATCAAGGCAGACAAGTTGCAGGGACTCGTGGTGGCATCGTGTTCGCCGCACATGCACATGAAGACCTTCCGGGCCGCAGCGAAGGCCGCCGGCTTGAACCCGTATCTGGTCGAGATGGCAAACATCCGCGAGCATTGTTCGTGGGTGCACCATGACCGTGAGGAAGCGACCGCAAAGGCCATCGATCTCATCCGAATGGCCGTTGGCAAGGTCATACGCAATCGCGCGCTCAGTCCAATTCAAGTACCACTGACCAAGCGCGTGCTGGTGATCGGCGCGGGCGTCGCGGGCATTCAGGCCGCGCTCGATTGCGCGGACGCGGGCTACGAGGTCGTGCTGGTCGAACGCCAGCCTTCGGTCGGCGGCAAGATGGCCGGACTATCCGAAACGTTCCCGACGCTGGACTGTTCGCAGTGCATCCTGACGCCGCGCATGGTCGAAGTCGGGCAGCACCCGAACATCACCCTGCACACGTACTCGGAAGTCGAGTCGGTCGACGGCTACGTGGGTAATTTCAAAGTCACCGTGCGCAAGAAGGCGCGTTGCGTCGACATGGCCAAGTGCACCGGGTGCGGCGATTGCTGGAACCGGTGCCCGTCGCGCAAGACGCCGAGCGAGTTCGATTACGGTCTCGCGCCGCGCAAGGCCATCTACCTGCCGTTCCCGCAGGCCGTGCCGGCGCGCCCGGTGATCGACAAGAGCGCCTGCTTCCATTTCATCCGCAACGCGTGCGGGACGTGCAAGAAGAAATGCGCCGCGGAAGCCATCGACTTCGACGAAGAAGACAAGCTGGTCACCGAGGACGTGGGCGCGATCATCGTGGCCACGGGATATCAGTTGTACACCATCGGCAAAGATCAGCCGGGCGACAAGCTGGTGGGTTACGGCGAATATGGCTATGGCAAATACAAGGACGTGATCGACGCGCTTCAGTTTGAACGCCTCGTGTCGGCCTCGGGACCGACGGGCGGCGAACTCAAACGCCCGTCGGACGGCGCGACGCCGAAGACGGTCGTGTTCATTTCGTGCGTCGGGTCGCGCGACAACGCCAAGGGCATCTCGTACTGCTCGAAGATCTGCTGCATGTATACGGCCAAGCATACGATGCTCTACAAGCACAAAGTGCACGAGGGCACGGCCCATGTCTTCTACATGGACATCCGCGCGGGCGGCAAGAACTACGACGAGTTCGTGCGGCGCGCGATCGAGCAGGACGGCGCGCAATACCATCGCGGCCGCGTATCGAAGATCACGGAGGAAAACGGCAAGTTGATCGTGCGTGGCGCGGACACGCTCGCCGGAACGCCGGTCACGATCGAGGCGGACATGGTCGTGCTGGCCGCGGCGATGCGCCCGTCGGACGGCGTGCTCGAACTCGCGCAGAAACTCAAAGTCGGCTACGACGAGTTTGGATTTCTCTCAGAATCGCATCCGAAGCTGCGTCCCGTCGAAACCAACACGGCGGGCGTGTACGTGTGCGGCGCGTGCCAAGCGCCCAAGGATATCCCCGAGGCCGTCGCCCAAGCCTCGGCGGCGGCGAGCAAGGTCTTGGTGATGTTCGGCAAGGGCGAACTCACGCGCGAGCCGGAAATAGCCCAGGTCAACGAGCAGGTGTGCGCGGCATGCTACGCGTGCGTGCGGACGTGTCCGTACAACGCCATCGACAAGGCCGAGATTCGCGACCGCAAGGGCAATTTGGTCAAGTACACAGCACGTGTGAATCCCGGGCTCTGCATGGGCTGCGGCACGTGCGTCGCGGTGTGTCCGTCGAAGAGCGTGGATTTGGACGGGTTCAGCGAGCAGCAGGTGTACGAGATGGTGCGAAACCTTCTTTGATTTTGGGTTTTAGATTTTGGATTTTGGATTGTCGGCGCGCTACGCCGACATCTGGAGCGCGAAAGAACAACTCGGCGTTTGGGACGTTTTTCCTATGAGTGAAACAACTCAGTTCGAACCGAAGATCGTGGCGTACGTCTGCAATTGGTGCACGTACTTGGGCGCGGACTTGGCGGGCACAAACCGCCTCGAATATCCGTCGAACGTGCGGATTATCCGGCTGCCGTGCACGGGGCGCATCGACTTCAACTTGATCATCAAGGCGCTGGAGGCCGGGGCGGACGCGGTGCTGGTGTCGGGCTGCCATCCGGGCGATTGCCATTACACCGCGGGCAATTACCACGCGCGGCGCCGCTGGATGCTGTTCCGCGAACTCCTCGACACGCTGGGCATCGAGATGGAGCGTATCCATTTCGCGTGGATCAGCGCGGCCGAGGGCAAGAAGTTCCAGCAGACGATCACGGAACTGACGGAACGCACGCGCCAGCTTGGTCCCTACACGGCGTACAAGCAACTTTGCGAGGCCGCATCATGATTGAACAATTGAGAGACACTTGCCGGCGCTTGCTGGAGGAAGGCAAGGTCCAGGTCGTTATCGGCTATGGGCAGGACGGCGGCGGGCCCGCGTATCCCATCTTCATCAGAAAACCGGAAGACACGGCGAGGCTCGTGTGGAACGACCAATGCTTCGCCAATCTCGCCACGTATCTCACGCGCAAGGACATCAAGGCGCTGGGGACGCCCGCGTTGATCGTGAAGGGGTGCGATGAGCGCGCGGTAGTCGTGCTGGAACAGGAATCGCAGATTGACCGTTCGGCGGTCTACGTGATCGGTGTTGCGTGCGACGGCATCGGCAGTCCGCGCGCGCCCAAGTGTGCGTCGTGCGACGTCCATACGCCGCGATTTGCGGACGAAACGATGGGCGAGGCTTCGTCGGCCAACGCGGTGGACGGACGCTTCGCAGGTCTCAACGCGTTCATGCAGAAAAGCCAGGCAGAACGCATGCAGTATTGGATGGCCGAACTTGCGCGATGCGTCAAGTGCTACGCGTGCCGCGAAGTCTGCCCGCTCTGTTACTGCAACCGGTGCATCGTGGACAAGAATCGTCCGACGGTCATCGACACCAGCGCCACGCTGAAAGGCAATTTCGCGTGGCAGATCGTCCGGTCGTTCCATCTTGCGGGACGGTGCGTGGGTTGTGGCGAATGCACGCGCGCGTGTCCTGCCGGCATCAACTTGTCGCTGCTGAATCAGACCCTAGCGCGCGCCGCGGAGACGCAGTTCCAGTACCGCGCCGGGATGGACCGCGAAACGCCTCCGGTCATCGGCTCGTACAGCCAGGAGGATAAGGAGGCTTTCATTCTGTGAGCGCGATCATCACACGCAAAGGCATTGACGATCTCGTAAACGCGTGGGTCGGCGAAGGCAAGGCGGCGCACGGGCCCGTGGCGGTCAAGCCGGACCTGTGCCTGTATGCGCCATTGGCATCCGGGTCGCAGCTTCTGCTGGACGGCTTCGTCCATCCGGGCAATTCGATCAAGGCGTTGTTCTTTCCGCGCCATGAGAAGATCTATTCCTACCGCTTCAAGGGCCAGCGGCTCGAACTCTCCGATTGCGACCCGCCGAAGGACGAGCAGTTGATCGTCGGCGCCCGCCCATGCGACGCGGCATCCGTGGCCGTACTCGACCAGGTGTTCAACTGGGACTTCAAGGATAAGTTCTACAACGACCGCCGCGCGGCGACAACCATCGTGACGCTCGCGTGCGACTCGTTCGACAACCAGTGTTTTTGCACTTCGGTAGGCTTGGGACCGGCCGCCGAGCGCGGATCGGACGCTCTTCTACTCCCGATCGACGCGGATACCTTCGAGGTCCGCTGTCTCACGGAGAAGGGTAAGGCCCTGTTCGAAGGCAAGACGCAGGCTTCGGACCAGACAGCGAGCGTCGCTTCAGGCCCTGAAACGAAGTTCGATCCGGAAAGCGTGCGCGCGCGGCTTGCAGCAAGCTTCGAGGACCCCGCGTGGGGCGAGATCGTAATGCGATGCCTGGGTTGCGGCGCGTGCGCCTACACGTGCCCGACCTGCCACTGTTTCGACATCGTGGACGAGGGCAACGCGCTGGGCGGCGCGCGCATGAAGAACTGGGACAGTTGCCAGTATTCCATGTTCACGATGCACGCATCGGGCCACAATCCGCGCGCGACGCAAGGCCAGCGGCAGCGCCAGCGCATCCAGCACAAGTTCCGCATCTACCCCGAGAAATTCGGCGAGATTCTGTGCACGGGCTGCGGCAACTGTACGCGGAACTGCCCGGTCGGCTTGGGCGTATTGAACACACTCTCCCAGTTGCGCGAGTTTGCGCGGCCCTGCGAAAGCGAAGTACGAGGATAGTCATGGACAACGTCTACAAACCCGAACTCATGGAAGTCATCAAGGTCCACCAGCACACGGCCGACGTGAAATCGGTCCGGATTCGATTTCAGGATCCCGACGCCGCGTCTCGGTTCTCGTTCCAGGTGGGCCAGTTCGGCATGTTCTCGGCGTTCGGTTCGGGCGAATCGACGTTCAATATCTGTTCGAGTTCAACCTGGACGGACTTCATCGAATTCTGTTTTCGTAAGACCGGGCGCGTCACCGAAGTCCTCTGGCAGGTGGACGAAGGCGATACGATCGGGTTCCGCGGCCCGTACGGCAACGCGTATCCGACGGAACAGTGGAAAGGCAAGAACCTCATTTTCATCGGAGGCGGCATCGCCATGCCCCCGATCCGGTGCGCCATCTGGTACGCCCTCGAGCATCGCGCCGACTACGGCGACATCACGATCGTGTACGGCGCGAAGACCCCGGGCGATCTCGTGTTTGTGGACGAACTCGACGAATGGGCCGCGCACGAACGCGTCCGCGTGATTCAGTGCGTCGATCCGGGCGGCGAGACTCCGGAGTGGAAGGGCGAAATCGGACTGATACCGAATGTCGTCGAAAAGGCGAATATTCCAGCGGAGAACAGTATCGCGCTCGTGATCGGCCCGCCGATCATGATCAAGTTCACACTGCCCGTCCTCGATAAGATGGGCCTGGGTAAGGGCGACATCTATACCAGCCTCGAAAACCGGATGAAATGCGGCGTGGGCAAGTGCGGGCGCTGCAATTGTGGGCCGGTGTACGTCTGCAAGGAAGGCCCCGTCTTCACCCTCGAACAGATCATGCGGATGCCCCAGGATTACTGATCCGGACGCCGCTGCTGCCATTCCCACAGCCCTTTTGGGCTCTTCCCGAAAACGATAATTCTGCTGCTTTCGAGTTGCAATCTAGTTTTACTTGATCTACGCTGCAAAGCAGGCAGTGCAGTGTGCAGTACGAACTGGTGATAAAGGGAAGGAGTCATCATGTTTTATTGCAACCGGCTTACATCGATCGCTTTTCTGTTATCGATCTCTATGTGCGCTTTCGGTTCGCTGCCCGCTGAGGCGGCGGCCCATCCCAACATCGTGCTTATCATCTCCGACTGTCTTCGGACAGACCATGTCGATGCGTCCGGCGCAGCAGGCCTCCTGATGCCGAATGTATTGAACGCGGCGGCGAACGGCGCCTGGTTCCACAATGCGGTCGCGCCTTCGTCATGGACTTCGACGGCGACGTCGTCGTTTCTAACCTCAATGGACGTCGACACGCATCAGGTGTATCTCAACAGCGACCTCCTGGACAACAGCTACGAAACGATGGCGGAGTACTTGAAGGCTCAGGGCTACAGCACCGCATGCGTCCAGATGAACGCGAATCTGTCGCCCAGCCTCGGGTATGGCCAAGGCTTCGACACCTACGATTTCTCCGTAGGCAATTTGGCGGAAGACGCGACCGCCACGGCCCTGGCGCGCATCGCGGCCATGCCGGAGCCCTTCTTCATCTACATCCATTACGTGGCCACGCACGTGCCGTTCAGGTCGCCGGTGTCGTATCGAACCGCGCAGGGCTATCCCCCAGCCGGACTTTCGGCCTCTGAACAGGACATCATCGAAAACCACATGTTCGAGTATTACACGGACCACTTGTCGTATCAGCTCGGCTTCATTCCCGTGCCCACCTATACGCCGCTCTCGGCCACGGGCATGGAAGCGATCCGTCTGCTTTACAAGACCGCGGCCAAGTATACGGACGATCAAGTGGCGCAGGTCATGGCAGCAGTCAACGGAAGAAGCCCCGATCCGTATCTCTTCTTCATCGCAGATCACGGCGAACATTTCTGGGAACACAATTACATCGGGCACAGCATGACGTTGTACGAGGAAGTCGAGCGCGTGCCGCTGATTATCACGGGACCGGGCATCGCGCCGCAGGTAAACGAAGCGAATGTCACCACGCTCGACTTGCTGCCCACGCTGGCCTCGATGCTGGGATTCCCGGTCCGGCCCGAGTGGCAGGGCCAGGACCTCTTCGCGCCCCGCGATCCTGACGGACCGACCTTCGCCTATACGCAGGGCCAGCTATCGCCCTATTTCGTCTATTACGAGATGGCGCGCTGGGGCGACTGGAAACTGATTCTCGATCGTCACAATAACATTCCGATGCTGTTCGACCTGGCGTCCGACCCGCAGGAAAACGACGATCTCTCGGGAAGCAATACGGCGATGCTCGAGCAGATGCGCATAATGCTCGACGCCCGGCGTCTGACAGACGCGCGCATGCGCCCCGCCGCAGGCTGGGTTACGTCCGTTCCCTTCAATTTCCCGGTCCTCGATTCGACCGTCACGCTGATGGCGCCGCAGGGCAGCGAGTATAAATGGCTGAAGGACGGCGTCTATCTTGCCGAAGACTGGCCTCACGTCCAAGACGTGGAAGCGCGGCAACTCGTCATCGAAGGAGCTTCGGCCGCGGACCTCGGACGTTACGAATGCGTATATCGGGACGATGCCAAGCGCCTGCATATCACACGCGCCTACGACCTGGCGTTGCTTCCGGCGAACGGTGTTCCCGCAACGGCTCCGTGGGGTCTGGCGCTGCTGTTCCTGTTCGTGACGAGCATGGGACTCGCCATGCTTACTCGAAAGCCCGCGGCGAAGTAAGGAATCACGCGCCCTTGCGGGCGCTGTCCCAATCGTCGTCCATCATCTTGAGGATCTTGTCGAGGTCGCGGTTCCCAGCCATGATCTCTTGCATCGCGCGTGCGAGGGTCATCGTGAAGGTCGGCGGGGGCATGTCGTCCAGCGCGATATGGAATCCAAGCGTCATCCCGTACTTCGTGAGGTTCGCGCTCATATCGTCGATGAGCCGTTGCGCGGGCGGCCACGCGCTCTGCGGGCCTTTGACCGGCACCTTTGACGCTTCGGCGAACTGGCACTCGCCGTTGAGGAACAGTTGGTAGACTTCGGGGTCGTAGAACGCCTCCACTGCCGACATGGCCTTGTCGAGTTTCTCTCCCGTCGCGCTCGAAGTGACCGCCCACCCGGATTGCATGCCGGAAGTCTGAATGAAGACCGGCGGGCGCCCGGTTAGCGAGGGCGGCGGCCAGTAGGCCATGTCGAAATCGACCTTGTTCGGCTCGATGTCGCCCGCCATCCAGCAGCCCATCATCCACGTCGCGCCTTTGCCGCCGTAGAAGTCGCGCTGCTCTTCATTGTAGCCATCGCTGCCCGCGCCCTTTTCAACGAAATGATCGAGCAGATACACCATCTTCTCGAGGATCTGCTTCGCGAGAGGATCGGTGGCGAACGAAATCTCGCCCTTATCTTTGCGTTTGGTCCACGAGGGCGTGGACGTCTGCGGCGTGGTAATGCGTTCGTACATGTCGGTCGCGATCGCGTAGAACAACGGCATCGAGGCCGACCACTCGCGGCCGCCGAACACCAGCGGCTTATAGCCCTTCTCCTGGAGCTTATGGAACGCGGCGAACCACTCGTCCCACGTCGCAGGCGGCTCGGTCACGCCGATATCGTTCCACATCTTCTTGTTGATAACGATACCCTGAATCTGCACGCCGCCCTGCGTCGTATAGCGTTTGCCTTTGTACGGCGCGGGAAGTGGGATGCCGAACTTCTCGTAGTACGAATCGGGCAGTGGGACCACGTGGCCGCCGTCCGCGAGGAAGTTTGTCATCTCCCACGTCATGATGACCTCGGGCAGGTCTCCCGTGGCGATGCGCGACTTGTAGTATTCGGCGCCTTCCATGTTCCCGAGGTCGATCAACTCCATCGCCCATCCCGGATTGCGTTTCTCGAACGCGGCCTTCCATCCGTCAAAATGCCTGCGGAACCCCTCGCGTCCCCCGATGTTCCGCGTAACGCGGATGACCTTGCTGTCCTTCGCCTCGCCGCCGCAACCAGCCAGAGCAACCACAATCGCGCAAGCGGTCAAGATCATTAATGTACATTGCGTCAACGGCCGCAGACTCACGTCTCTCGTTCCTCCATATTCACTAGGACTCTATCTACACCATACTCATAATATCAGCGACTGAATGTACTTGGAACTATGATCGGCAGCGCGCGTTCCTGTACAGCTTCGGCAGCAAACCTAAGTGCCTCATCGATGTCCTCATCCTCTAAGTCCGGATATGCAGCAAGGATTTCGTCGGCATTGAGTTTCTCGGCCACCATGCTCACTATTGTGGAAACGGGAATCCGTAGTCCCCGGATACAAGGAACGCCGCCCATTTGTCTCGGGTCGATCGTGATTCGCGAGTACACGGCCCTAAGCTCCTGCGGCAGCAATTCGTCGATTCAATCGCCGCTCGTTACGATTCTATCCATATTCTGGCGTGGAGGTTTGCCCACGACCCCAATTCAGAATCGACAGAACACGTTTGCAGTTTCTTCTAAACGCAGAGGCACAGAGAACGCGGAGGACCGCAAAGGCTCTGCGTTCCTTCGCGTTCTCTGCATCTCTGCGTTGGGAAAGACCCCGATATAGGCGTTTGCACGTAGCGCAGTTGTGGGCGCCTTCCTCATGGGAATAGCCGTTCCTTCTCAAACTCAGCGTCTTCAGTCAGCCTCTGTATCTGATACGTACATAGGTCCCGTACTGACGGAAAGTCATGAAGATGCAGGCCGCCCATCTGAACCCATTCGCCGTGACGAACCCATGTCATTGTGCTCCCGCCAAAGGCAATCCTAGATCCCTTTGGGATTAGAGATACTTTACAAAGTTGAGCATCGCTATGAGCAATACAGGTGTGCCTACACGTGATGACAAGATCATGCATCTCTTTCAAGTCATCATCTTGGAACCGCTTGTATTTCACGGGCAATTGCACATAGCCTTCTGCCTTTGTGAATGGTCGAGCATAGCACACAACCGCCGCGCACATGAGCGGCTGAAACATAGGATCCTCTTCCTTGACCACGTGATCAATGACGTGCATTGAGGCGGCCAGCGCGTACTGCATGTCATTCTTCGCCAGAATCACGCGGGCAAGTAGCCCATGTTCCTGATCTTGCGGATCAAGCTCGATCATCCCGTGTTTCACTTTCTCGGCCTCACTCTGTTGTCCTCTTATGGCGGGATTATCGTTTGCACTCTTGGCAAATCCCGGTAATGAGATCCACCTTCGCCTGCTCCGAAGCCAAGTTTGATCCGTTCTTGGGCATCTGAGCGGCCTTCAGCAAGCCAATAACACTATCAGGTGTTCTTTCATGCAGTTTGCCCTGGCCGCTGTCCTTCACGGATTGAAGACGAGGACAGATTTACCTATCTGTACGTCATGAAGTGGCACGAAAGACCTGACCTATGGACAGGCTCTCACTTGGTCTTATACGGTGTAATGCGCTGGCGCAAGGGGCCTGTAACGCGTCCGCCATTGTCCGGCGGCTGCGCGGTATCGGTCCGTCCTGGGACGCTCAACCTTCCGCCAGGAAGTCTCCCGGGAACGGTCCGCGGCTCGGCGGCCTTCGGCTGTGTCCGGATGGCCTTGCCCAAGGCCTCCAATTGGGTCATGAACGGTTGCGGGATCATGCCGTTCGCCATGATGGGCACGTCCCACGTCACCACGCCGCCCTTGCTGTTGATACCCATGGTTGTTGTCATCACCTGGACATCCGTGAAGCGTGGCGGCCCTTGCGCCCACATCGGCCCCAGGAAGCTCAACATATGGAACTGAGCGCCGTCCACCCAACGGGATTTGCACTTGACGACCGTCGGATCGTTGATCTCGCCCGCGGTGTAGTCCTCGACGGGCGTCAACGAAATGATCGGGTCGAGCACGCCGGGGTTGAACGCGACGATGCTGTCGGGATTCCCTGCGCGCGCCGCCGCGGCGAAACTCTCGAAGTTGGGCGGATTCGGGAAACGGTACATGGCATCGGGGAAGTAGCACCCGTCGAACCACCACCCGGCCACACGCGTGCCCCACCGCACGGACCACTCGCGGATGATGTCTTCCCATTTCTTCTGAAACGCTTCGAGCCGATCGTCCTGCCCCTTGGGTTTCCCATCCACGTAGGTCCACAGCGGATACTGGCCGCACTTCCATTCGAGCGCCTTCATGGCTTCCTCGTCGCGGTCAGGCGCACCCGCCGGGAGATAGACCATCAACTTGATGCCCTTCGCGTGCAGCGGTTCGTACAAGTCGGCGATCAAGTCGCGCGTCGCGCACTTGCTGGGCGTAATGCCGACATACTGATCGTAGGTCGCGTTCGGCGAGCAGTAGAACCCCGAGTTCTGGCCAAGCGTAATGACGTAGTACCCCGCGCCAATCGAAGCCAACTGGTCGGCAAGCAGGTTCGCATCGAAACTCGCCACCGCGGCGTTCCAACTGTCGACGGTCGCCGGCTGTTCCGTGACCACGGTCTCCGCGAGGTAATGCGTGAACACGCCCCACTTCGCGTTCTTGAACCAGACCGTCCGCGTATTCTTCAACGCCGATTTCTCCTGGGCCGCCGCCATGCCCATCACGAAGACAACAACTACCAGCGCGCCCCTCAACACCCAATGAGTCTTCATTTCGTCGTCTCCCTTGTCCCAACAGCATGGATCGAACCGTATGCCATTGTCCAACGGACAATCAGGCGCGCGAGCTGTGCGCATGATCTCGAAGGAAAGTGGCTATGGACGCCTTGTCCATCTTTCCCATGGCCACGGAAAGCACCATCTCCGCGAATACGTCTTCCTCAACGAGAATCTTGACGCCGTTCAGAAAGAGGAAGACCAGCGAGGCCGCTCCTCCCGTGCGCTTGTTCCCGTCGAGAAAGGGATGATTCTGTACAATGTGATAGAGGTAGGCGGACGCCATCTCGTAGAGGTCACGATGAAGGAAGTCCCCTCCAAAGGAAGCCTGAGGTTGGGCCACCGCCGACTGCAACAGGAGCGGGTCGCGAATCTCGGCCGCCCCTCCATACCGCGCAATCATATCCCTGTGGATGGCAACGACATCCGCCAAGGTAAGGAATGTGGGGTTCATGACTATTCCGAAAGGCGTTTGAGGGCGTTGCCGTATTGCGAATTGACCCAATCGAGCGCCTCTGCCAGCCGCCCATTAGCCTCGGATTCTCGGTGGGGTTTCACGACGAGATAGTTTCCGTCGGTGGCAAGTTCCAACGGCGTGTCGTCATCGATGCCCAGGAGGTCTAGAATAGGACGGTCGATGACAAGCGCAAGGCTGTTCCCGTGCCGCACCAGTGTTTTCATGGCTCACCTCCGTAAACACATTGTATCACCGCTGCCTCGTGTCGTCAAATGACTGAGCGTGCCGTATTCAGTTATTCAGACTTCCCAGAGGCGCGGGGATTCGGCCGCCGAATGCGACGAACTGCGCGGATTGGCCTGTGTTGCGGACTTCCATCACCCTGCCGCCTCCGAACAATCCACCGAACTCGACGGGGTCGCCGGCGTGCTTCCCCGGAACGGGAATCAGACGTACGGCGGTGGTCTTCTTGTTGATAACGCCGATGGCCATTTCGTCCGCAATGATCGCGGCGATGGTCGCGGCATCGGTGTCGCCCGGAATGAGGATCATGTCGAGGCCGACGGAACATACGCTGGTCATCGCCTCAAGTTTCTCTAGGGTGAGCGAGCCATCGGCGGCGGCTTTGGCGAGGGCTTGATCTTCGGATACGGGAATGAAGGCGCCCGACAGCCCGCCCACGCTCGACGAAGCGAATAGCCCTCCTTTCTTAACTGCGTCGTTCAGCAACGCAATCGCCGCGGTGCTTCCGGGCGCGCCAATCGCGGCGATGCCCATCGCGTGCAGGATCTCGCCGACGCTGTCGCCGACGCGCGGCGTGGGCGCGAGCGACAGGTCGACCACGCCAAACTCGACGCCGATCTTCGAGGCGACCTCGCGGCCCATGAGTTCGCCGACGCGCGTCACTCGGAAACTGGTCCGTTTGATCTCTTCGGCGATCGCTTCGAGGTCAACGTCGCAGCCACTCTCGACGAGCCGCTGAATCGCGCACTTCACGACGCCGGGACCGCTGACGCCGATATTGATCACGGTGCCCGGTTCGCCCGGCCCGAGGAACGCGCCGGCCATGAACGGGTTGTCTTCGGGAATGTTCGCGAACACGACCAGTTTAGCCGCGCCAAATCCGTCGCGAGCGGCGGTGCGTTCGGCCGCCGCCTTAATCTGGCATCCCATGAGATGCACGGCGTCCATGTTGATCCCGGCCTTGGAACTGGCAACGTTTACCGACGCACACACGCGCGCCGTCCCCGCAAGGACTTCCGGAATGGAATCGATGAGCCGCCGGTCGCCCTCGCTCATACCCTTCTGGACGAGGGCCGAGTAGCCGCCCACGAGGTCGACGCCCACCTCGCCGGCGACCTCGTCGAGCACACGCGCCAGTGGCAGGCATACTCGCGCGTCGTGCGCTTCGAGCAAGTCGCGCGCGGGCGAAATCGCCAGGCGCTTGTTCACGATGGCGATCCCGTATTTCGCGGCGACCTCGTCGCAGCATTGCACGAGGCCGCTCGCCGTACCGTGCAATCGCGAACGCACACGGCGAAGCATCTTGCCGGAATCGCTGTCCGCGCACCCCGTCAGATTGATCCCCAACGTGACGGCGCGCACATCGAGGTTTTCGATGCGGATCATTTCGAGCGTTTTCAGTATGTCTTCGCTTGGAATCATGATTCGGGTTCCGGGTCTCGGGTTCCGGGTCTCGTGACGAGATCCCCGTCCCCCTTAGCCACCGCCCGCCTTGTATGGACTTCGAGGGAATTCGTTGCAGTGAAGATATCTTGGTGTTGAAATGTCGCAGCTACGCCGAGGGCCTCGGCGCGGGTTTCGAGTTCGTAGCGGAAGTCTTTGGGGTCGACGTCGCGCGGGACGACGACGTGGAACACGGTGATAAAGCGTCCGTCGCGGACCTCGTTCCAGACGTCGACGATGTTGACGCCTTTCTCGGCGCAACATCTGGACAGACGCCGCACGATGCCCGGTTTGTCTTCGCCGACGGCGGTCATGACGTACGGCTCGCCTTCGGCGCTCAGCGAGCCGCCTTGTGCGCCCGCGGGATGGATCATTAGGTCAAACTCGCCCGCCGCGTGGAGTGCGTCTTCGATATGCGCCCGCGTGACCTCGCGGGGAAAGGACACGCTCAAGAGCATGGTAAACCAGCCCTGCAGGATCGTCTGGCTCGTCGCTTCAAGATTGCCGCCGAGCTTGAAAATCGCATCGCTCACGTCAGCGATAATCCCCGGACGATCCTGGGCCAGCACTGAAATCATGTAGAACTCGGTGCGTTCGGTCACGTGAAAGGCCTCCAAGAAAGCGCAGTGTAACATACCTCTCGGCGGCGTCCACACCCTTGACACCGCGTACCGGCTTGGATAGTCTGACAACGGACCAAGACCAAAAGGAGACGCCTGCCATGGCACGCCAGTTGGACCGCAGAGACTTCTTGAGGACTTCCATCGCCGCGTCGTCGGGGGCCGCGCTAACGTTTGGATTCGAGGAGAAGGTGCTGCTCGCCAAAGCGCAGGACGATCCCAAGGCCGCCGCGGCCTCGACGGGAGACATGCCTGCCGGGAAGATTGGCGACGCGACGATCGGGCGGTTGATCTGCGGCGGGAATCTGATCAGCGGGTTTGCGCACAGCCGCGATCTCATGTACGTGTCGTCGCTGTTGCAGCACTACTTCACCGACGAGAAGGTGTTCGAGACGTTTCAGGCCTGTGAAGCCAGCGGTGTCAACACGGCCATCCTTCGCATGGACGCCAATACCGAACGCATCGTCAACCGCTATTGGAAGGAAAAGGCGGGGAACCTGCAATGGATCGCGCAGATCAAACCGAAGCAGTCCAGCTTGACTGACGACGCGAAGCGCGCAGTGGACTTGGGGGCGGTCGGAGTGTACGTGCAGGGCGAGACGGGCGACGCGTTTGTGCGCAACGGACACGTCGATTTGCTGAACAAGGTCATCGAGTACATCCGTAGCCAGAACGTCATCGCGGGGATGGGCGCGCACGACCTTAACGTAGTCAAGGAATGCGAGAAGGCCGGCATCAAGTCGGACTTCTACATGAAGACCTTCAACAGCAAGAGCTACTGGTCCGCGGGGCCACGCGACCGTCACGACAGCGTGTGGGAGGAGACGCCTGAGGAGACGATGGAATTCATGAAGACCGTCGAGAAGCCCTGGATCGCGTTCAAAGTTCTCGGCGCGGGCGCCATTCACCCCAACGAGGGGTTCAAGTACGCGTTCGACAACGGCGCGGACTTCATCTGCGTCGGCATGTTCGATTTCCAGGTCGCCGAAGACGCGGCCATCGCACGCAAAGCCCTCGCAGATACGAAACGCGCGCGGCCTTGGCGCTCGTAGCCGCGCATCAATTCGTCTTTGTGAAGTAGTCCAGTTCCACTGCCGCCGAATGGGGATGATCGGAAGTCAGCGGCAAGGTATCGCCAAACTGGCGTTGCTGTTCCGTCATCAGCTTCAACAGCTTCTTGATGCGGCCAGCCTGCTTGGGATCGCCTGCAAGATCGTGCGTCTCGTACGGGTCCGCTTCGAGATCGAAGAATTGATTCTTGTCGATCTGCGGGTAGCGGATCAGCTTCCACTTCCCGCGGCGGATGGCGCGCTGCACGTCGCGATAGGCGAGAAGAATCGTATCGCGCACGGCATCCCGCGTGCCATGAAGGACCGGGGCTAAGCTCTTGCCTTCGACTCCGTCAGGAATTGGCGCACCGACCAGATCGCACACGGTTGGGAAGACGTCGAACAGGTACGCAAATGCATCGGCTCGCCGATCCTTGGGAATGCCCGGCCCGGCAATGATCAACGGCACACCCATCGAGTGTTCGTACAGATTCTGTTTGCCCATCAACCCGTGGCTGCCGATGGCGATTCCTTGATCGGACGAGAAGACGATAATCGTGTTCTCGTAATCCCCGAGGTCTCTGAGCGTCTGAAAGATGCGCCCGAATTGTTCGTCCATGCACGTGATGTCGGCGTAGTAGTCGCGCAGATGTTCGCGGATCGCGGAGGCCGTCCTTGGCCACGGAGCAAGCTTTTCGTCTCGAATGAGGAGTTCGCCGTTGTCGAACGGATGATACGGAAGGAAGTTCGGCGGGAGCGGAATCGCATCGGGGTCGTAGCGTTCCAGGAATTCCTTTGGAGCGATGCGCGGGTCGTGCGGCTCGGGCCCGCTGAGATACATGAAGAACGGTTTCGATCGGTCGCGATTCCGCAAGAACTCGATTGCCCCGTCCGCGACCACCTCGCCCGGAACGCCCTCCTTGCGCACCTGTTCGTCGGCGTTCGCGTTCTCGGGGACTTGCGTACGTTTGGGACGCACGTAGAGGTTCTCGGCGAACTGCTTTTCGACCTCCGTGTCCGTGTTGCCCATCTTGCCCAGGTGATACGTGAGATAACCCGCCTCATTCATTGATTTGGCGAAATTGGGGAATCCTTTCGGAAGGTCGCGCACGTGAAACCAGGAACGGCCGCGTAGCGTCATCATGCGGCTGGGCAGGCAGACCGCGGCGCTGAACCCGCCCATGCAATACGCGTTCGTGAACACGACGCCTTCACGCGCAAGCGCATCGAGGTTCGGCGTCTGGATGTGCGGATTGCCGAGCGCAGCAACGGTGTCTTCGCGCTGATCGTCGGTAAAAATGAACAGCACATTCGGACGCGTTGCGGCGGCCTTGTCCACGTGCGCCACTCCGGACACGCCCAATGCAGCCGCGCCGGCGCCCACCGTTTTCAGAAAGCTTCTCCGATCCATGCGCTCGTCCTCCGTCAGTAGGGGTTCTTCATGTAGTAGAAGAAACCGTCTTCCGCGCCGATAAGCACGCCGGGTTTGCCGCTCTTGTCCCAGTGCACCGCCGTCGGACACGGCGTATGACCGGCAAGGCGGCGCGTGTCGATTGGTCCCTTGTTCTCGAACGCATTCGGGCGCTCGGGCGTGCTTACGTTGCGAAGGAAGTCCATGTTGAGGCCGTCGATAAGGATGTCTGTCTTCCCGTCGCCCTCCCAATCGGTCATCGTGAACTGTCTGCGGCCGCTCTTCCCCGCGCGCTTGGGATTCAACTGCAGCGGCTTTCCGGTCTCGTCGGTAAAGATGCGTTGCGGAGGCATCAGCACAGGCTTATCGCCTTGCATGCGCCGCTCGAAGAACGCGAGATAGCCCTCCGTGTCGAGCATGACAAGGTCGACCAGCCCATCGTGGTTCCAGTCAATCGTCATCGGGCGCGTCCGCCATTGCGTCACGAGCGCCTTGCCTTCCGGCGTCCACCAGAACCACTCGGGCTTCGGCGTTGGGCCATCCCACTCGACCTCGACCGGTTGCGCCGCGGCAAGCTTCGGGTGGCCCTTCTCCCCCACGTTTCGGTACCAAAGCACCTTGCCCCAGATGTCGTTGATCACAATGTCGAGTAGGCCGTCGCGATCCCAGTCGGCGACGCTCGGCACGGTGTAACCCCACTTCGCTTCGCATGGGCCTTGAATCGATCCGTTCGGCCCGGCCTGAATCCGTATGACCTTGCCATCTGCGTCAAGTCGCACCGGCGCGGCCCATGATGGCGGGTCGCCCCCGTCGAGATTCTCGACAAAGCTCAGGAATCCCGCCGTGTCGCCGACGATAAGGTCTTCGTCGCCGTCGCCATCCCAGTCGACCGAGTACGGCGTCGACAACGCGCCCACCTTCAGGGCGTCGGCTTCCTGTTGAAAGAAGACCGGCGGCAAGAGGTCAGGCATTCCGTTCGCAACGATCCCTGTGTTTTCGACCAAGGCCACGCGGCCATCCTCTTGCCCTACGATCAGGTCCGTGTCCCCGTCGCCGTCCCAGTCCATCGCCGAGATCACGATCATCTCGAGTTCCATGCGAATCTCGTGGCCGTCGTGGACGAGGTACCGGCCCGCCGCATAGCGCGGCGCTGTTCGAGTGCCCACGTTCTCGAAGTACGTGATGCGGTCGAGAAACTCGCCGCAGACCAAATCTAGATCGCCGTCGCCATCGGCGTCGAAGAAGTTCGGCGAAGGCGTGCCGTAGACGTCGATCGGCTTGCCATCCGCGAGCACGGTCACCGCCTCGGCGTAGACCGGCTTCAATTCCGTTCCCGTGTTGCGCATGAAGTAGACATGCCCATGCAGCGGCCCGTGCGTCCACTCGCCTTTCGCGTTGTACGCATCGTCCCACCCGTATTCGCGCCAGTCGTCCGCGCCGATGATGAGGTCGGTGACGTCGTCGCCGTCGTAATCGCACAGCGACCACTGGTCCGCGCGTTGCGAGTGAAACGTCTCTTTGTACGGGATGGTCTCCGGCTTGGCAAACGCGGTGTTGCGGAAGTCCGGATATCGTTTGCCGGGATTCAGCACCTGGCACGCGCCGCGCACGAACGAGACCGTCACATTCTTCAACCCTTCATCGAGGCGCTTGGCCGGTCTGAACACGGGGAGCTTTACCTTGCCCGACACGTTCTCGAAGAGGTACACGCCGTTGTACGGCACATCGGCGGTACAGACCAGCAGATCGTTGTCACCATCGCCGTCGTAGTCCATCGGCAACGGCTGCGCCCACAGGCCCGCGCCCAAGTCCACCACCAACCCCGGATGATTGTATGGAAGGCGGTTTAGACGTGGCGCTTCTTCGGCACAAGCAAGGAGCGAAGTCAGCGAAAGCGCTATTGGCCACACAACCATAATCTTCGGCATCGGATTTCTGAGTTCCTTCCCTCTTTTCGGGATCTATCCTTCGACCATCCTAGCTGTCATTCTGAGCGAAGCGAAGAATCTCTCTCGCTCGGAACTCGTGCCTGGAGCGAGATTCTTCGCTTCGCTCAGAATGACAGCTAGGACGAATCACGACCAACTAATCGCAAAAGGCGCATTGCGCAAGCCGTTCACTTCGTCCAATCGAAACGCATCAACGTGGCGCGGTCGCCGAAGTAGATGCCCTTGGCATCCATCGCGAATCCATATTTGATCTCGCCGTCATACTCCGCGAGTGTCGTCACGTCAAACGTGGCGGGGTCCAGCCGGAACACGCTCTTCCTTGTCAGCCCGTACAGTTTGCCGTCTTGCCAGAGGCCCAGGGAACATTCGAGTATTCCATCGACACCCGCGTCGCCTTTGTGAATGTATTGCTTGCTGTCGACATCGTAGACAAACAACCGGTTGCCACCCGCGATGCCGAAGATCCGGCGGCCTACGAGCACCAGGCTGCGAATGTCTTGAACCTTGGGAAATGGCACGTCTTCGAGCACGAGCCCCTTCTTCTTCGAGTCGAACGCGAAGAACTTCGCCTCCGGTTCGATCGGGTCCGTGCCGCCGCCCCCCGAGGTGCTCGAACCGCCATAGACAAGGCCGGTCGTCTCGTCGTAGACGAGCGAGACGATCGCCTGGTTCTTGATGAGGTGATGGTAGTTCTCGATAAGCCGATCCTGCTCCGGGTCCCACACGCCGAGTGCGCCGCCGTGCTTGCCGTATTCGGGATAGCTGCCGATGTAGATCTTCTCGCCCGGCCCGTGGATCATCGCGCGCGGACGTAGATGGCCGGGTCCTAGCGGGCCGAACCCGCGCGGGTTCTTGCCGGCTTCGCGGCCGTAGTCCCACGGTTTCGTGGGATCCCACTTCGAGAGGAACGACCCCGGATACGCGCAGATGTACAACGACCCGTGGTGGTCGAGCATCGAATAGATTTCGCCGCCGACTTCGCAGGGATTGCCCGGATTCTCGGAGGTACCCGTCGCCGGGTCGTACCAGAACAACTGGCACGGTATCCACGTGCTGCCGTAGATGCGCCCCAGGGGACCGTTCGCCACCATGAACACTCCCGCGCCCGCGCCCTTGTAGTCGAACTTCCGTGCCTCCTTCTTGCCGTCGGGCGAGGTGATATCGTACGTGCCTTCGAGCGTCGCATTGCCGATTACGCGGCCGTCGCGCAGTGTAAGACGCGACGCCGCATCCGCGGGATTGGGGCACTCTTCCACCGTGTCGCCTTTCACCAGCAGCACCACGTTTTCCGGACGCGTCATCTCGCCGTTCTGCGGGTCGCCGTTGAGCACGGTGAGTTTCGTCGCCTGGATATAGACATTGCCGTCGACGCCCGCATAGACCGTGGCCACGGTCTGCGAAGGGTCTTTCCTGTATTCGTCCGGCAAAACCGATTTATGCTCGCCGGTCTTGGGATCGTACGCAACGACGTTTGCGCGCCCGAACCCCACGCCGAGGTAGATGCGCCCGTCCGGTCCGGTGCAAATGCTGCGCGTGTATTTCTGCGACTCGTCCATGACCCCCAGGTCCGCCATCTCGCCCGACTTCGGCTCGAAGGAGACCAGCTTCGCGTTCGGGAACGTGCATCCGTAGATCTTGCCGTCCAACCCATTCGTGAACATCCACAAGTAGGTCTCCGTAGCCGAAGGCCTGCCTACGACTTGGATCTGTTTCGCGGGATGTTTGGGATCGAAGACGAGTATCCGTCCACTGTCTTGCGGGTCCGGTCCCTCGTGCGTGCCAAGGTAGATCTTGTTATCCGGGCCAACGATGAAACCCCACGCGCCGGTGCCTGCGGGCGACTGGAACTGTTCCGACTTGCCCGAATCCGGGTCGACGGAAACGAGAAACAGCTTTCCGCCATCCTGCCGGAAATTGAAATAGATGCGCTCCGACCCGTCGTCAGGCCCCGGCCCCACAATGACCCCCATCAGGCCCGCCCGCGTCACGGGCACGCCTAGCGACTCGAACGGCGTCTTCGCGGCGCTCTGCGCCGCCAACACGATCAGGGAAACGGATGCGATTAACATAGACTACTCCTCGATGTGGCGCGCAATCCGGTGGCCGCGTTTACGCGTCCGGCGTTGGCAAGAGCGACTCAATCTTGGCAAGTACTTTGGGAACACTTTCGGTCGCGGTCGCCCACACGATATCCAGGTTCACATTCTGATACCCGTGAATCAAACGGTCGCGCATGCGCGCCATGGGCGCCCACGGAATGTCGAAGTGTTGCTCGCGAAATAACTGAGGAAGGCGCTTTGCCGCTTCACCCAAGATGATGATCTCATAAATGATGGCCGCCTGCGTGCGCCTGTCCGCCAGAAACTCCTCTTTGGCCATCCCCCGCGTGAACCGCACGATATTGCGCGCGGCGCAAGACATGTCAATCATCACCGACTTTTCGTCAGGAGACTGCATAGAGTACTTCCGCGGACTCCAGGATGGCCTTGCGACGAATCCAATTGGGATTCTGCTCGACCGCGCCTCGCTCGACAAGATCCACCTTGCGCCCCAGCGCCTCCTCCAATTCCATTTCCATCGAGGCTTCGTCCAACAGCGTCCAGTGCGCGCCGCGCGCGAATGTCACGAGAACATCGATATCGCTCTCCGGCCCGAAGTCCTCGCGCAGTACCGAACCGAACAGCGAGAACTCACGGACGTTCCAGCGGCGGCAGAACGTGTCAATCCATTCGTCCGTCAAAGCTATGGCTTGTCTTTTCATATGCGGCCTCGCTTGCACGAGCTTTACTATAAACTACAATGGACGGCAAATCGAGGATCACGCCCACTCTAGGATCATCTTGATGGCTTCGGATTGCCGGTTACGCACTACGGCCATACCTTCCTCGAAACGTTCGGCCGGGAATGTGTGAGTAACAAGACTACCGAGCGGGAGGCATCCCGAAGTTGCCAAGGCTACCGCTTCGGGCCACGCGCCCGCGCTGGCGTTGCTTCCGATCAGTTCGAGTTCGCGGTGCAGCAAGTCCACCCAGCGGAATCCCGCGCAGGCCTTGCCGTAATCGCCGAGGACAAGTACCTTGCCTTCGCGCGCAGCGAGCGCCATGGCGGCGCCCATCGCGTCATCCGATCCGGTTGCCTCGACCACCACGGGGAACTCCCGATCGCATTCCGCTCGCAAAGCTTCGGCCAGACCGCCTTTCAACGCATGATAGTCTATGGTCCGCGCGACACCCAACGAACGCGCCAACGCGAGCCGTCGCGAACGCCCGCCCACGAGCGTGACGTCACCTACACCGGCGCGAATTGATAGCATCGCGAAGATCAACCCAATGGGGCCGTCACCCAGAATTATCACTGGCGACTCGCCTTGATATCGAAGTCGGCGGAATCCGCGGACGCATACCGCGAGCGGCTCGATCAGGGCCGCGGTCGAGAAGGAGAAATCGTCAGGCAACACTTGGACGTTCAAGGCTTCGCTCAGCACATGCTCGGCATACCCGCCCGGATGCTCAAACCCGACCTCTCCGCCATCGCTTAACACATTCTCCGCGACGCATCGCTTGCCGACGAGCGCGGCATCCACGCCCTCCCCCACGGTGTCAATCGTGCCGGACCATTCGTGGCCCGGAATCGCGGGAAAACCGGTGCGGTCCCATCCGGCGATCATTTCGAGATCGGTCGCGCAGATGCCGCACGCGCCGGTACGAATGCGGACCTGGCCCGGACCCGGTTCCGGCGTCGGCCACTCGAGCCACTCGAGCTTGCCTGGCCCGGTATTCACGATCGCCCTCATGGATGAATCATGACCTTGTTCCGTTCCGGCATAGCCATGACGTCCATGGCCTCGTGGATGCGGTCGAGCGGGAAGCGGTGCGAGACGATCTGTTCGGAGTCGACCAGCCCCGCCTCCATCAGGCGAATGGCCTTGGTCATCGCGAGCGGTGTTATGCCGAAACTGGCGTCCATACGCGCTTCGAGGAAATGCGTTAGCCCTCCATCCAACTCGAAAGTCTCATGGGTCGTGATACCGAAGACGTTCCATCGCGTGCCTCGACGGAGCAGGCCCACCATCAGCTTGACGGCCTCTATCGGCCCGGCCGCTTCGATGACGACGTCCGGGCCGCGCGGGATGGCCGCATAGATGCGATCCTTGGCGTCGCTCTCCCTGGGATTGATCGCGTGCGTCGCGCCGAGCCGCAACGCCTGCTTCAGCGCGTAATCGCTCGTGTCCACGGCAATGAGTCGTCCCGCGCCCGCTGCCTTGGCCACCATCAGACAGAGCAGCCCGATCCCGCCGACGCCGATGACGACGACATCGTCGCCGACTTGCGTTTCGCTGTACTTGACGACGCCCTTCCACGCGCCCGAAAGCGGTTCCGTCAAGGCGGCCGCGTCGAACGAAAGCGAGGGCGGCTTTGCGAACAACGAGGTCGCCTGCGTCTTCATATATTGGGCGAACGCGCCGGGACGGACATCCGGCGGGCCATCGCCGCCGGTCGTGAAAGCATGGTCGCAATAGTGCGTATTGCCCGCGCGGCAGTGCTCGCACACGCCGCAGAAGCACGACGGCATGACGATGACCTCATCGCCGGGCTTCCAATGCGCCACGCCCGGCCCCGCTTCCGCGACGATGCCGCTCGGCTCGTGGCCGAGTATCGCGGGGAACGTCACATTCCTTCGCATGCCGGTGATGGCCTTATGGTCTGTCTGGCAGATGCCGCAGGATTGGATGGCCACGACGACCTCGCCGATCCCCGTCGCGCGCGGTACCGGGACCTGTTCGAGTTCGAGGCGGTTGAAGTCATGCAAGACGGCGGCGAGCATGGTGACCATAGCGCTACCTCCAGTCGGCGAACGAGGCCGAGTTCGATTCACGTCTTGCGTCCACCTCGTCCGCTGCGTACACCCCGTCCACGCACCCGCCAACGCGCGCTACTTCTGGTTGCGCGGACGCCACACGTGCATCGCCTCGGCCTGCTTGATCAGTTCGTCGCGGAAATCCGGATGGGCGATACTGATCAGGCGTTCGGCACGTTCCCAGAGGTTGCGCCCGCGCAGGTAGACCATGCCGAACTCAGTGCAGACGTACTGCACACAGGACCGTGGAGTGGTGACGGCGGCGCCCGGCGTAAGCGTCGGCACGATGCGCGACACGCGCACGCCGTCCTTTCGCACGTAGGTCGACGGCGAACACAGCATGGCCTTGCCGTTGCGCGAGTGCTGCGCGCCGATGATGAAATCGAGCTGTCCGCCGGTACCCGAGATGGTGCGCGTGCCCACGGATTCCGCGTTGACCTGGCCCGAGAAATCGATCTCGAGGAAGGCGTTGATGCCAACGAAGTTCGGATTGGGCCGAATGTTCGCGGGATTGTTCGCATACGTCGACGTCGTGAGGTACAGGTCGGGGCAGTCCCTTATGAAATCGTAAAGGTCGCTGGTTCCGAAGGCAATCCCGGCGACGATCTTGCCCGGGTCGGTGACCTTATGGACGCCGGTGAGTTTGCCCGCCTTGTAGATCCGCATGATCCCGTCGCTCAGGAACTCGGTGTGCACGCCAAGGTCCTTCAGGTCCGAGTTCGCAATCAGCGAAGCGACTGCTTCCGGCACCGCGCCGTACCCGATTTGGAGGCACGCGCCGTTGCAGATCTCGGGAACGATGAAGTCCGCGATCTTCTGGTCTTCCGGCGTGATAGGCGGACTCGGCACGGACGGCAACGGCGGACTGTCGCCCTCGATCACGCCCTCGACTTCCGAGATATGAATCCGCCGATCTTCGCATCCTCGGATGGGGAACAGGCTCTCGTTGATCTCCGCGAAAAAATGCGTGCCTGCCTTTGCATCCGTCTTCGCCAGCGACGGCGAAGGGCAGAAATAGAGATACCCCTCATCATCGGGCGGGCTGGTCATGAACGACACGACGTCGGCCTTCAGGTCGCCGCGATGAAACAGAGCCTCGAAATACGAGAGCGGCGCGGGCGTGCATGTCCTGCACGCGTCCGGCACCAACTGTTCGAGCGGTCCCATGAAGAGCGAATCCAGTACAAATGCTTTGCCCGTCGGATCCGCCTGAAACACGGCAAATGGAGGCGCCAAGCGCAACTCGCTGCGGATCGCCACGTCGTCGAGTTCTCCGGCGCGCTTTGCCAACGCCACATCCAAGTAGCGCGACGACGCGGTGAAGGCGTAGTAATCGACCACATCGTTCGACCGGACCAAGGCGGCCGCCTCTTCCGCGGAAATGCGTTTGCTGCGGTACTCGCTCATCACGTCGCCCATGCATGGATCCCCTCTTCGTTGTGTCGATTATCCTTCCAGCGCTTCCAACCACCGCGTACAATCGATCGCGGCCATACATCCCGAACCCGACGCGGTGATCGCCTGGCGATACACGCGGTCCTGCACGTCGCCCGCGGCGAACACACCCGCTGCGTTGGTGTACGTACTGTTCGGTTTCGTCACGAGGTACCCCGTTTCGTCCATGTCGAGAATACCGGCGAACAGGTCGGTGTTGGGCTTGTGGCCGATCGCCGCGAAGTAGCCCGTGCACGCGACCTCGCGCAACTCGCCCGAAACCACGTCCTTGAGCCGCACGCCGGTCACGCCGTCCTTGTCGTTGCCGAGCACTTCATCAACCACCGTATTCCACTCGACCGTGATCTTTTCGTGCGCGCACACGCGGTCGCCCATGATTTTGCTCGCGCGGAACTTGTCGCGCCGATGGACCACGTGGACTCGCGACGCGAACTTGGTGAGGAATAGCGACTCTTCCATCGCCGTGTCGCCACCGCCGACCACCACGATCGGCTTGTTACGGAAGCGCGGCAATGCGCCGTCGCAGGTCGCGCACCCGGATACGCCCCGGTTCATAAAGTGTTGCTCCGACTCGATCCCGAGATAGCGCGCCGAGGCGCCTGTCGCGATGATCACTGACTTCGTCTCCCAGGCATCGTCTCCGGAACGCACGACGAGCGGGAGCTTCGAGAAATCGACAGCGGTCGCCGTCCTCGATTCGAACCGGGCGCCAAAACGGGCGGCCTGGCGCTTGAACAAGTCCATCATCTCCGGCCCGGCCACGCCCTCGGGGAAACCGGGGTAGTTCTCGACCTCGGTGGTCGTCATCAATTGTCCGCCGGGCAGGATGTCCCTGCTCAATTCGCCTTCCAGCACGAGAGGCGCAAGGTCCGCGCGCGCGGTATACAACGCCGCGGTACATCCTGCCGGGCCTCCACCCAATACGATTACATTCTCCATGCCATTTCTCCGTTAGCCGCGTGCTCCAAGGAATCCCGCACAGGACACCCCAAACTTGGAGCGATTATATGCCACTCTTGTGAGTCACACAAACGCGGAGTGAAGTGGCCAGCCAGTCTCGGGTATCCGGTTCTCTACTCGCTGCCCCCAGTTTCCATGCAACTCCGTCCCTTCTTGCTCTTGCTCTTGCTCGTGATCGTGCTCGTGCTCGTGATCGTGATCGTGATCGTGATCGTGATCGTGATCGTGATCGTAATCGTAATCGTAATCGTAATCGTAATCGGGTTGTTCGCAGTCGACTGCTGGCATTGCCCAGAACCTTAGTGTGTAGCGCTTTTTCGCGCCGTGCTCGTATCTCCAGCATCTCCCTAATAACTGGAGAGTACGGAGGGTTTTCCGACGGCGCCTTGCCCATGCGATGGACTTCCGGTATAGTGTCGCTTTGCGAAACCTGAGGCGCATTCGAGACTGCATCCATGGCCGAGCCTGGTTCTGTTGGCATAGTCCAAACCCAGTACTTCACGTTTGCCGAGCCACCGCACGAGATGGAACTCGCTTGCGGGCGCAAACTCGGCCCGATCACGCTCGCGTACGAGACCTACGGCACGCTCAACGCCGACCGCTCGAACGCCGTGCTCATCCTGCACGCTCTATCGGGCGACGCCCACGTGGCGGGCTACCATGGCCCCGACGACCGCAAGCCGGGATGGTGGGACAACATGGTCGGCCCGGGCAAAGGCTTCGACACGGACAAGTACTTCGTCATTTGCTCGAACGTGATCGGCGGGTGCCAAGGCTCCACGGGGCCATGGTCGATCGACCCGGCGACGGGCAAGGCCTACGGCCTGTCGTTTCCTATCATCACCATCGCCGACATGGTCTGCGCGCAGCGCCACCTCATCGACCACCTCGGCATCGAGACGCTGCTCACGGTTGCGGGCGGATCGATGGGCGGCATGCAGGCCCTGGAATGGGCCACGCGCTATCCCGGCAGGATGAAGTCGGCGATGATTATCGCGTCGTCGCACCTCAGCGCGGCACAGGCCATCGCCTTCAACGCGGTGGGCCGCCACGCCGTGCTTGCCGATCCCTTGTTCAACGAGGGCAATTACTATGATGTCGAAGCGCCGGCGCGTGGCCTGTCCATCGCGCGGATGCTCGCCCACATTACGTACCTCTCGCAGGAATCCATGCACGCCAAGTTCGGCCGCGCGTTGCGCTGGGCAGACCAGTACAAGTACGACTTCGACAGCGAGTTCTCGGTCGAAACGTATCTCGATTACCAAGGCGAGCAGTTCGTCAATCGCTTCGACGCCAACAGTTACCTCTACATTACGAAGGCTATCGACTACTTCGATTTGGCTGCGGCCTACGGTTCGCTAGACAACGCCATGGCGCGCGTGCAGTGCGATATGCTGGTCCTGTCGTATTCGAGCGACTGGCTATACCCTCCCGCGGATTCCGAGCGGATCGTCTACGCGCTGACGCACCAACAGAAGCAGGTCACGTACGCGAACATCAATTCCGCCTACGGTCACGACGCGTTTCTTCTCGAAGTCGACGTGATGGAGAACATCATCCGCGGCTTTCTCAACAATGAATCCGAACCGGGCAGGTATTGCGCTCATCGTCCGAAGTGCGCGTGCACACGCCAAGCGGGCGCGACCGCCGAGTTCTCGCCCGACAGCATCTACGCGGGGCGGCGCATCGACTACGAGCGGATTATCGATCTGATCGAGGCGGGCAGCCGCGTGCTCGATATCGGCTGCGGGGACGGGGTCCTGCTGTGCGAACTCCTTCGCGGCAAAGGGGTCAAGGGCCTCGGCATCGAACTCGATCAGGGGAGTGTCGTCAACTGCATCCAATGCGGCGTGCCGGTCGTGCAGGCCGATATCGACAAAGGGTTGAGCGGGCTGCCCGACAAGAGCTACGACTACGTTATCCTCAGCATGACCCTGCAAGTCATCAAGCGCCCCGAGATCGCCATCCGCGAAATGCTGCGCGTGGGCCGCAAGTGCATTATCAGCTTCCCGAACTTCGGATTCTGGAAGGTGCGGCTGAAGACGGCAATCCGGGGTGAAGCGCCCGTCACACGCAATTTGCCGTACGCATGGTACGTGTCGCCCAACCGGCACGTGCTGAGCATCATGGACTTTCGCGATTTCTGCGCAAGCCACAACGCGGAGATCCTCGAAGAAATCGGCATCTCCAGCCACGGCAAAAGCATTCGCAAAGCTAAGGTGTGGCCGAACCTCTTCGCCGACGAGGCGATCTTCGTGATTACAGGCAAAGACACGTGATTCGTGCACAGTACGGGATGGACTTACAAAGGAGTAGATATGAAGCAAGGATGGGCAATGGCATTGGCCGCGGCGGTCGTAGGATGGAGTCTTTGGGCCGCGGCGCTTGGCGATGACGACGGCAAACACATCATGCGGGTTAAAGACGACACGCTCATGCAGGGCAAACAGGCGTTCGTCATGCGCGCCATCGAAACGCCGGGCATTGCGAACGCCGGCATGGCTCACACCGACCTCGCCGTAGCGCTTGCGCGCGTCGCGGAAGTCGGCGCGAACACGGTGTGCTTCGACGCGCCCGGACTCAGCGCGGACGGCACTTCGATCGACCCGGATGCGTTGAAGTCCATCGATGCCCTCATGGAGGCGCTCAACTACCAGCGCATGGGCGCGATCTGCAGGGTGTTCGCGGCGGACGGCCCCAAGGACGCGGCCTACCGCAAGACGGTTCTCGAAACGGTAGCGCGAACGCTCAAGCCCGAGAATCGCATGATCTACTGGATAGACGGCCCCGATGCCGACGCGATGGCAAAAGCGTTCAAGAAGATCGCTCCCGCCTTGGTGGTTGCGTCCGAGAAAGACGGCGATATGGACGTCGTGACCGCGGTACCGGTATCGGCCCCCGCGAAACCGGCGCTGGTCTTCGGCGCCGTACCCGGCGCGGCGTTGCGCGCGAGCGTCCACTGCGTCATGCCCGCGGGCGATGCCTCGTATCAGGCCTTCGATACGGCCATGGCCGATCCTCTGGAATCGAAGCCATGGACTCCGGACAATTCCAAGTTGTCCGAGCAGGAACGGGCCGACGGGTTCGTTTCGCTATTCGACGGCAAGACGCTGGACGGATGGTGGATGCTTGGCGTAAACAAGAATGGATTCGCCGTCAACGACGGGACCATCGAGTGGAAATCGGTGGGCGGCCAGGCGCTCTACACGCACGACCGCTACGACAATTTCGTGCTGCGAATTGAATGGAAGATCAACCCGCGCGGCAACAGCGGCATCTATATCCGCGCGCCCCGTTCGGGACGGCAATCGAAGATCGGCATGGAGATCCAAGTCCAGGGCGACGCGGGAGAACCGGTCACGTTCCAGACGACCGCGTCCATCTACTCGGTGATCGCGCCAACCAAGAACGCGAGCAAGCCGGCGGGCGAATGGAACGCAATGGAGATCACCGCGGACGGACCGCACGTCAAAGTCGTGCTTAACGGCGAGACGGTCCAGGACGCGAATCTGGATCAGAGCGACGAACTGCGCGTGCGCTTGCGCCGCGGGTTCATCGGCTTACAGGACCACGGCTGCTACGTAGCGTATCGGAACATTCGCATCAAGAAACTGTAAGAGGAGGCGTTGGATGAAACCACGTTGGTTACTTCCACTGGCGTGCAGCCTCATCCTGTTCGCGGTCGGATGCGGGCAATTCATTCGCGGCGCGGCGCCCAGCGAGATGGGATTCGACGGCGCGGCCACCGTTGTCGAGGAAACCCACCAGGGATCGATCGGGATCGTGACGGTCAAGCTGCCGTACCTCGACGTCAACGGCAATACGAAGCTTGGCAAGGGCCGGATTATGATCCGGCGCGCCGACCTGTTCTCGGGCCATCCGGTACCGCTGTTCTGCCACGTCCATTACGAGAAAGATCCGGGCGGCGCCGCGCATTGGTGCAATCGCGGATGGGCGGTGGCCACGGCGCACTACGACGCGGAATGCCCGATCGACGTCTCCGTGGGCGACGGTTATAACCTCGCGCGCGCCGTGATCGAATGGGCGCGGCGGCTGCCCTTTATCGACCGCACGCGCGTGCACATCGATGGCGGCAGCCAGGGCGGCTATATGGCGCTTGCGATGAGCGCCGATTTCTTCCCGCTTGTCGCGACCACCGCGGACGCGCCCGTCGTCAACTGGGCGTACAATCTCAATTACTTCGAGATGAACAAGCCCGCCATGCAATGGCCCCAGCAGGATTTCAAGAACAGCCCGCTGCCGATTCTCTGTTCGGTCACGATGCTGGCGGATTGGGCGTACAAAGTGTATGGCAACGACCTCCGCGCCGAATCGTGGTACCTGATGAGTCCCATCGCGGTGCTGCAATACATCTCGGACCCGGTCATGGTGCTGTGCGCAACCGGCGACATGCTGGTGCCGATGGAGCAGATGACGCGCACCTACCTGCGCCCGATCGACGCTTCGCGTTTCCCGGCGAATTACTCGCGCGACTTTGACACGCTTACCGTCTGCGAGCCCGCGCGAAAGACCTTCGAGGAATGCCTGCCCGCCGATTCCTACGCGGTTAACGTGGTGCCGCTCCAGGAACACAGCTTCGAGCTGACCTTGGGTATGCTCACGAACCAGGAGAAAAAGCCCGCGCTACGCCCCGCGAGCGAGCAACGCCCGTGGTCGCAAGACCGACAGTGGTCGCTCTGCTATATGGACGAGGGAGGCGCGTCGCCCTACGGCAGCCACACGAGCTACGAATGGAACCTCTCGCCGGACAGCTTCGTCGACGCGCATCAGAAGAATCCTCCCGCTGCCGATACGTTGACGGCGGCCAAGCTGGACCGGCTCCTGCAGCGCTACGAGGGGCATCACAAAGAGACGCTTACGCTCGCGGACGGCAAGCCCGCGAATCGCTTGAACTACCCTGCCATCGAGCAGTATGACGTGCTTACGGCGCTGAACGATTACGCGAATCTTGGACCCGACTATGCGGCGCGGCTCGTATCGCTATACGCCGCGGGCGAACGGCATCCGTTCGGCCCGGCGCTTGACCTCAAATCGGTCGCCAAGGAACGCAGCGGCCTGCTTCCGGCGCAGCCCTCTGCACAGGAAGACAACGGATGACAGCGCTCACGCTGGCCACGGGAATCATCGCGTCCGCCTTGGCCGCCCAGGACGCTCCGGCCGGCTTTGCGGAATGCTCGGTCTCGCAACTCCGTTGCGTCATCGGCAACAACGTGGAGAACGGCGCGCATAAGGCGGGGTACAACGGCATGTTCGCGATGTACGCGCCGGACCTCGACGTTTCGCCGTTTGTCCCGGCCTACGCGGGCCTCAACCTCGAACACTATTTCGACACGCGCGCACAACGCCACGAGCGCGAGATCTTCTTCGAGCCGCGATGCGCGCCGATGGAATTCGCGCGCCTCTCCGGCACGGCGGTCGAACTCCACCAGCCGGCGACGCCGTTCTGGCACGTCGAAAGCTGGACGCGGTTCGATCTGCGCGAACCTTACTACGTCGACATGACGTTCCGCTGCATCGCGCACGAGCCGGGCCTCGAAGGCGGATGCCTGGGCATGTTCTGGGCCTCGTATATCAACGCGCCGCTCGACAAGAGCGTCTATTTCCTGGGCGCGGGATCGACGCTGGACAAGCCGCAATGGGTCCAGTACTGTACGCAGACGCACGGGCGCGACAGTACAGTCTGCTCCGAGGCCGACACCGCCACGGTCGCGTTTGCGCAGGGCGACGGGACGTTGTTCAATTCAATCTCGCCGCTCCGTTATTCGGAGCCGTTCTTTTACGGTCGGTTCCGCGACAAGGTGCTCATCTATATCTTCGAGCGCGACCCGCGCGTGCGCTTCTCGCACTCACCGTCAGGCGGCGGCTCCACGGAGGCGGGCGACGCGCAGAACCCTGCGTGGGATTTCCAATTCATCGTCCCTCAATATGAACCCGGCAAAGAGTACCGCATGAACATGCGCCTGGTGTACAAACCGTGGGTGGATCGCGCCGACGTGTTAAACGAGGTGCGTGGCTATCTTAATGGACACTAAACTGAGCGTAGAACGGGGACTGACTCGCGTTTCGGCAGTTTGAAACGCGTGTCTGTCCCCGCTTTTCGCGGCCCAGCAGACAACGTACAACGAGCGATCGTCATGTTCTACACAGGTCTAATCAAGCAGCGAGGGCAACGTTATGAGCGACGTTTCGAGACGGGTGTTTCTTGGTTCGGTAAGTGTGGCTGCAGGCGCGGGTGTCGCGGCGCAGGGCGAGTCGGCGCCGCAAACTCCACTGAAGGCGCCCGCCATGACGCCTGAACTCCGCAACGATATCCGAACGCTGGTCGACAAAACGCCGATCGTGGACACCCATGAACATCTGTGGGAAGAGTCGTTGCGCCTTAAGACGAAGAACGGACCCGGGCAGCCGCCTCCCCCGGACTTCGGCATCTTCTTCTGCCATTACTCGGATTCCGACTTGCAGGTCGCCGGGATGTCGGGCGCCGATTGCCATAAGCTGACCTCGCGCGATATCGATGTGCGCGACAAGTGGAAGTTGGTTGCGCCGTATTACGAACGCTGCCGCAACGCGGGCTACCAGCTCTGCATCCGCGAGAGCGTGCGCGCCCTGTACGGCATAGACGATCTCACGGCCGACACATTCCAGGCCGTTTCCGATCAACTCGCCTCCATGGTGCAGCCCGGATTCTATAAGCGCATCCTTCGTGACGTGGCCAACATCGAATACGCGCAGGTGAACTCGCTGGACGCGCCCGTCTTTCAGAAGGCCGAGGAGCAGCCGGACCTGCTCATGCAGGACATCTCGACGATCCCGCTTGCCACGGGTCCCGCCATCGAAAGCGTGTCGCACCTCGTGGGGCGCGAGTTGCCCGCGTTGAAAGATTTCCGCGAGGCGATCGACTGGTGCTTCGCGACGTTCGGGCCCCGCGCCATCGCGGTAAAGAATCAGTGCGCGTACGGGCGCGCGCTGGATTTCGACAAGGTCAGCGAAGAAGACGCCGCACCCATTTACGCGCGTTTGGCCGCCGACCCGAAGTCGGTTTCGCCCGCCGAATCCAAGGCGCTGCAGGATCACTTGTTCCATTACACGGTCGACAAGGCCGCGGAATACCATCTTCCGGTCAAGCTGCACACAGGGTATTATGCCGGACATAACTCGATGCCGCTCGAACGGCTCCGCCGCAACGCGGGCGACCTCTGCCCGCTCTTCCTTGCGCATCCGAACACGAAGTTCGTGCTGATGCACATCGATTACCCGTATCAGGACGAGTTGATCGCGCTGGCGAAGCAGTACTCGAACGTGTACGCCGATATGTGCTGGGCATGGATCATCAATCCGATGGCCTCGGTGCGGTTCCTGAAAGAAATCCTCATGGCCGCGCCCGCGTGCAAGGTCTTCACGTTCGGCGGCGACTACCGGCCCGTCGAACCGGTCGTCGGCCATGCGCGCATCGCGCGCCGCGGCATCACGCAGGCCGTCACGGAACTCGTCGAGGAACGCTGGATCGACGAGAACGACGTGGAGGCGCTGGTCGAACGGATCATGCGCGGTAACGCCCACGATATTTACGAGTACGACCGAGCCTTGCGCAACTGGTCGAAAGCGTAGGCGTCGCGCGCAAGGGTATCACGCCGCTTCGCTATACCTCGCGCCGCCCGAATACCAGACGGTGTCTTCGCCGAGCAGTCCCTCGACGGCGGACCGTAACGCGGGAGTTGCAGAAACTCGGCACACCTGCGTGGCCTGAACCGTGACCTCGGTCCGTTCGGGCGTGATGCAGTGCAAGAACACGTCGCACCGGCCCGGCTTGTCGCCGAGCAACTCGGCAAGCCGCTGCAGGAGGTCCTCGTCCAACCCGAGCGTCTGCACGCGGATGTGGACTTCCCTCGTGAGATTCTTCTCTGCCTCCTCGATCGGCATCACGTCCGTTGCAATCAACCCCGGCGTGTTGTTGCGGAAGTTGACGCGCGCCGGGACCATCACCGCCATGTCCTGCACGAGCAGGCCCGCGCGCTGCTCGAACAGGTCCGAGAACACGGTCACTTCGCACGGCCCTTCGAGGGTCTCGACCGTGATGAATGCCATCTTGCTGCCCTTCGAGGTGATGTGATGCTTTACCGTCCCAATCAAACCGCCGATCACGACCTCCTGTCCGTCGCGTAAGTTCTCGATATCGGCGACCCGGATCGTGCTATACCGTTCGAGCAGCGAGGCGTGTTTCGCGAGCGGATGGCTGCTCACGTACAGGCCCATCATTTCCTTCTCGAACGCGAGGAGCTCGTTCTCGGGCCACTCGTCGAGATCGGGTTTCTGATGCATGACCGGCGCGGCGCTCGCGTCATCGTCGCCACCCCCGAGCAAATCGAATAAGGACGTCTGCCCGGACTCGCGCTCGCGCTGGCTGATCTGGCCTTCGCTGATCGCGGCATCGAGCACGGCCTCGACCTGCCTGCGATTCCACCCGGTGCTCGTGAACGCGCCCGCGCGGTTGAGGCTTTCAATCAAGCGCCGGTTGATGAACTTGGAATCGAGCCGGCTGCAGAAATCGAAGATGTCCTTGAACGGGCCGTTCGCTTCGCGCTCGTTTACGATGGCCTCGGTCGGCCCCTCGCCGACGTTCTTCACCGCGCCCATGCCGAAACGAATGCCCTCGCCCTCGACGCTGAACCACGTGTAGCTCTTGCTGACATCCGGCGGAAGCACCGGCACGCCGATCTGGCGGCAGTCGTCGATGTACTCGCCGATCTTGTCGAGATTGCCGGATTCGCTGGTGAGCAGCGCCGCCATGAACTCGACCGGATAGTTCGCCTTGAGGAACGCGGTCTGGTACGCGACGAATGCGTAGGCCATGCTGTGCGACTTGTTGAACCCATAGCCCGCGAACTGCTCGATCTTCTGGAAGAGTAGCTCGGCGGTCTTGGCGTCGATCTTGTTCTTCTTCGCGCCCTCGATGAACAAGTTCCGCTGTTCGAGCATGAGCGCCATGTCTTTCTTGCCCATGGCGCGGCGCAGGATGTCGGCATGGCCAAGCGTGAACCCCGCGACGGCCTGCACGATCTGCATGACCTGTTCTTGGTATAACGCGACGCCGTACGTCTCTTTCAGGATTGGTTCGAGCAGCGGGTGATCGTACTTGATCTTGTCCGGCTTGTATTTGTTCTCGATGTACTCGTCCTTGAGAAGCATCGGGCCCGGCCGGAACAGCGCCACGAGCGCGCAAATCTCTTCAAGGCTTTCGAGGCCGATGCGCTTCGCGAGGTCGCGCATGCCCGAACTTTCAAGCTGGAAGATCCCCGTCGTCTTTCCCGAACGAAGCAACTCGTAGGTCTTCGGGTCCGTCGGTTCGATGTGGTCGATGTCGACCGTGACGCCGCGGTTCTCCTTGATCAGCCGCACCGCGTCGTCGACGACGGTCAACGTTCGCAGGCCGAGGAAGTCCATCTTGAGCAGGCCGATCTTCTCGACGCACTTCATTTCCGCCTGCGTCGCGACTACGTCGCTGTTCGAAGCTTTGAACAGCGCGACGTGTTCCGTCAACGGTTCGTCGCAGATCACGACGCCTGCCGCGTGCGTACCGCAATTCCCGATCGTGCCTTCGAGCCGCGTCGCGAGTTTCCAGAGACGCCCGACCTGCGGGTCCGACTCGACGGCATGCTTTAGTTCCGGTTCGCGTTCGTAGGCGTCCTTGAGGCGGATGTTCAACTCTTCCGGGATCATCTTCGCGATACGGTCGACGTCGCCATAGGACATGCCGAGCACGCGGCCGACGTTACGAATAGCTTGGCGCGCGAGCATGCGGCCGAAGGTGATGATCTGGCTGACGTTGCCTTGGCCGTACTTCGCCCGGACGTACTCGATGACTTCCTCGCGGCGCCGGTAGCAGAAATCGAGATCGAAGTCCGGCATCGACACGCGTTCGGGATTGAGGAATCGCTCGAAGAGCAGCCCGTACCGCATGGGGTCGATATTCGTGATCCCGAGCGCGTACGCCACAAGGCTCCCCGCGCCCGAACCACGCCCCGGACCGACAGGAATGCCTTTGCTTCGCGCGTAATTGATCAGATCCCAGACGACCAGGAAATAGTCCGTGAACTTCATGCTGATGATGACTTCCAACTCGAAGTCCGCGCGCTCCAGATGATCCTTCGTCGGCTTGCCTTGATAACGGTCTTCGAGGCCGACCTGAACCAGGCTGCGCAAATAGGCCTCTTTCGTGAATCCCTCGGGCGGATGATATTGCGGCACAAGCTGGCGGCCGAGAGGCAGGCTCACGTTGCAGCGCGCGGCGATTTCCTCGGTGTTGGCCACGGCTTCCGGCCATTCCTTGAAGCGCTCGCGCATCTCCTCCCCACTGCAGAAATAGAATTCGTTCGTCGGGAATTTGAACTTCGTGTCGTCGCTGAGGACCGACCCGGTCTGGATGCACAGCAACACCTGATGCGCTTCCGAGTCCGCCTTGTCGATGTAGTGGCAATCGTTGCTCGCGATGATCTTGAGTTCGTTGCGCTTCGCGAGATCGACCAGCATCGGGTTGACCCGCCGTTCTTCGGGCATGCCGTGGTCCATGATCTCGATCAGGAAGTTATCCTTGCCATAGATGCCGACGAACTTATCGATCGCCGCTTGCGCAGCGGCCACGTCGTCGCGAAGCAGGCACTGCGGGATCTCGCCGCCCAGGCAGGCGCTCGTCGCGATCAGCCCGGCGCTGTATTTCGCCAGCGATTCGTCGTCGACGCGCGGCCGGTAGTGATGCCCTTCCAAATACCCGAGTGAACTCAGCTTGCAGAGGTTGTGATAGCCTTCCTCCGTTTCGCACAAGAGCAGGATGTGGTAATACGACTGCCCCTGCGACCGCGCCGACTTGTCGAAGCGGCTGCCGCGGGCGAGATACAGTTCGGAACCGAGGATCGGTTTGACCCCGGCCTTCTTCGCGGCCTGGTAGAAATCGACCGCGCCGAAAAGAGCCCCGTGATCGGTCAACGCGCACGACTTCATCCCGTATTCGTTGCAGCGTTCGAGGATCTCTCTGACTTTGCATGCGCCATCGAGGACGCTGTAATCGCTGTGCACGTGCAGATGAACAAAACCGGCGCTCATTCTCAGTTATCCGTTGTCAGTTATCAGTTATCAGTTTCTTCGATGCAGTCAAGCAATAGGGTTAGAGCCGCTTCTGCGGTTTGTTCTTTGATCGACTTCCTGGTCCCGGCAAAGACGTTGCGCGTCACGCGCACTTCCGCACCCGCGGCAACCGCAATGTACACCAAACCCACGGGTTTGTCTGGGGTGCCGCCGCCGGGACCCGCGATGCCCGTCACGCCGATGCCGTAATCCGACCCAAGCCGCGCACAGACACCCGCCGCCATTTGCCGCGCAACCGGTTCGCTCACCGCGCCGTGCCGCCGCAAGTCGTCGCGGCTGACGCGCAACAACGAGGCCTTGACCTCATTGCTATACGCGACCACGCCGCCGAGAAAGCAGTCCGACGCGCCCGCAATATTCGTGATCCGATGCGCGATCAGCCCGCCCGTGCACGACTCCGCCGTAGCCAGCGTCCGCCGGATCTCCTTCAACCGGCGACACACCTCACGCTCGATTCGGATTCGCCCAATCACCGCAACGCCCTCTCCTCAGTCGAGCCGGTACCATACCACCGCCCACCAAGGCACAGCAAGGACGCGCCCACCATTCTTCATAGGACCCATAGGTCCCATAAGTCCTATAGGTCCTATCTCTTCTCGTAAACAAACACATCGAACGCCGTCGATCTCACACTCTGAAAAGACTCCGTGACATACCCCTTATCCCCGCTCTTTACGCCCCGGCTATCCCGCAGAATGAAGTACCCGCTTCCCGGATACGAACCATCAAAGCAGAAGCCCACCGCAGCCATCGAGTGATCTCTGCCAACCGCGACGGGGATACGCCGCCGCAGATAATCGAGCACCTCGGCGAACTGCGCGTCCGAGAGCCCGGGCGAGGTCCGCGACCACGGCTTGATGAACCGTCCCGTGACGCCGGGCACGTCTTTGAGCACCTTCTTCCCCGTTTCGCTCAACGAATCCGCAACCGAGGTCTTCGCAAAGTCATAGGGCCGCCCTTTGTCGTACGGCCACGCGCTCTCGGCAACTATCCCATACTGAACGAACCCCTTGTGAATGTTCTCGAAGAAATCGCCGTCGTCCGTGTTGCCTGACGCGACATTCGCCATATGGTTCAGATACTCTTCCGACAGGTCCCGCCACTCATTCCCCAGCACCCCCGAGTATAGCCATTCCAGAAGAAACACCATCGCATGCACCGAACACGTCGGCCGGTCTCCCTGATCCCGAATCTCAATCCTCCGTTGCGCGATCTCCGGGCGCAGATCAACGCATTCTTTTTCAGAACCGAGAGGCCCGGAATTCGCAGTTCCCATACACACGGACACCGCAACGAGTGCCACGGAACACGCCCGCAATGCCATCTCCGGGCGCATGAGCCGAGGACGAGGCCCAGTTCGGTTCCACGTAGGCTGGTTCGTCTTCTTCAGTTCAGCCCGGCTCCATGTCGTTTCGCCATGAACCGTGCCACGGCCATCAGAACCGCGCCCAGCGCCACCAAGGCGCCCGAGCCTGCCGCAGGGACACCCGTACCGGTGACGGTGATGTACCCCGTCTTGGTTTCCGTGGCGTTGCCTCCGGACGTCGTGATCGTCAGCGTCACGTCGTAGACGCCCGGGGTATCGTAGACGTGTTCGGGATTCTGGTCATGGTTCTCGGGCGAGCCGTCGCCAAAGGTCCATGTCCACGAGTCGACGGCGAACAGCCCGCCGTTCGACGCGTCCGTGAACTGAACGGTCAACGGGGCCCGGCCCGAAACAGGATCGGCGTTGAAGGAGGCGACCGTCCCTTTGGTATTCATCACGCTGAGCGGATCGACAATCAGCGTCGCGCCTTCGCCGTTGCTGCCCGGTAGTCCGGCCGATGCCGCACCCACGCCCAGCAGACGCACGCTCTTTGCGTTCATGTCTACCGTGCCCGACCCGTAATCCGCCGTGCCCAGGTGCAGCGTCACGCCTTTCGCGTTGGTGTTCGCGCCGTACGCGTCCGAGACGCATATGCCGCCGCCCACCGCGAGCAGAATGCACAAGAAGACTCTCATGGCATGCTCCTTACCCGCACGCGGCGGCGTCATTGCACGTCCGGGTCGTAGAGATTGTTCTGATTGAACGAGGCGCTTCCCACATTCTGAAACTGATTGCTTGCGCAGCAATTGGCAACCCCCGCCGTCGTGTTGTCTAAATCGACCCGCCCGTGAAAGAAAGAGTCGTACAGCCGTGCCTCATTACCCAGCGTGATGCCCGTGGACCAGTGGCAATCCTCCATTCGCCCACGCATCACGGCGTTCCACGACGTCCCAATCATCCGGCATCCATAGAGTTTGGCGCCGAGCGTGCTGCCCATGTTGCCGCCGAAGGCATACGTGCCGCCGGTGCAATTGGTGAATGTGCCGGTGGCGTTACCACCGTTACCGCCAAACGCATTATCGCCGCCGGTGCAATTGGTGAATGTGCCGGTGGCGTTACCACCGTTACCGCCAAACGCATTATCGCCGCCGATGCAATCGATAAACGTGCCGGCGCAAGTGCTGGCGCCAAATGCGTAGCTGCCGGCCGTACAAGCAACGAATGTGCCGTTTCCGGCTCCGAAATGCATAGACCAAGCGGAGACCTCGTCGGCCCAGAATGTGCAATTCCGCACTTGCGTCAGGTTGAGGCTCAGGCCCTGGCTATAGGCTGCTGGATCACTGCCACTAACATTTACATGGTACGAACTGGGTTTGGCGCGCACCGTCAAGTTCTCAATCCGAACGTCGTTGGCCCGTTGGCTAATTACGCTGAAACCGGAGGCATATGGCATACTGGTAATGACTTGGCACTCGCGCTGCGACGATACCCCGATGAGGTCCACGAATTCCGTATGCATGTTCAGTACATATACTCCACAGTCATACTGACCCGGTGGAACCAAGACGGCCACGCGGTTTGTGGCCGACAATGCCTGGCCGTACGGCGTCTTGACCTTGGCCGTCGCATACGCCGCCAAAAGGTTCGTCCCGTTGGTGACGGCATTACTTGTCACCTCCACCACCACGAACGATTCGCCCTCGCGGGGCAGTTTGCCGGCGATGACCGCATCCTGGGCTGACTGCGACGTGTCCACCTCACCTTTCGTATAGACCGACGCCGCATCGGCCTTGCCTGCGATAACGGTATCCTGCGCGGCTTGGGACGTATCCACCTCACCCTTCGTGTAAACCGACGCCGCGTCTGCCTTGCCTGCGATAACGGTATCCTGCGCGGCTTGGGACGTGTCCACCTCGCCCTTGGTGTAGACCGACGCCGCGTCGGCCTTGTCAGCGATGACGGTATCCTGTGCCGCCTGCGATGCATTCACGGCGCTCGTGTCAGCCTTGGCGTCAATCTGCGTTTGCACGCCGCCGGTCACGCCGTCGAGCCGGTCCAGTTCCGTGTTGTCCACCGTGCCCGTGCCGACGGAAGCTGCGTCCACGTGGCCCGCTTCGGACGCCTGACGCGCGAACGGCACGCTTTCGAGTTTGACCCGGTTCGGGAACGCGTCGCCTGCGTCCACCCCGTTCGGGGGCGTATCGCTGTCGACCGCAATCTCGTACCAGACCTGCGGACTCGTATATGCCGCCGCCGGCAGCGTCACCGGTATGTTGAACACCCCTTCCGCCGACAGGCCAACCGTCCCGGACACGGCCGTCCCCAGCATCGCGCCGCCGCTCACAGCGCTATAGAATGTAATCGTGAATCCCCGCGTGCCCGATAGCGCCTGGCCTTGCACGTCCAGAAGCTGGCCATGAATGTTCACCGTCTCCGGCGTATCGCACCATCCCCTCGCGCCTGCAATCAGAACTATAAGCGCTAATCCAACTGCGGACACACCGCTAGAGTTTCGGTTTCGGCTCATCGTTGTCATCTCCCTAGGTAAATGCTTCGTCCCGCATGGACCCGATGCCTCTTCAGGTCCAAACCCACCATTAAAAATAATAGTACCAGAACATCGGAATGTCGTCAATACTCCTAAAGCAAACTGGATTTCTTATGTAGCTTGCCTGATAATCACCACGTGCGGGACAGTTAGCATCGGATATTGGAAAAGACCACACCTATGAGTAACGCAGGTGAAAGACACGGTATTGGGAAGAACGTAACGTCCTACGGGGACCCGGAATTCAGCAAGTACATGCGCCGGGCGTTCCTGGCCTCGGCGGGGTTCGACGCGGTGGACCTTGGCCGGCCGATTGTCGGGATCGTGGACACGTCGTCGGACTACAACACGTGCCACCGGCAGATGCCGGAGATGGTGAACGCGGTCAAGCGGGGTGTGCTCGAAGCGGGCGGGTTCCCGTTCGCGTTCCCGACAATTTCGCTGCACGAAATCCTGACGTCGCCGACTACGATGCTGTTCCGCAATCTCGCGGCGATGGATACGGAGGAGATGATCCGCGCGCAGCCCATGGACGCGGTGGTCCTGCTCGGCGGATGCGACAAGACGGTTCCGGCGCAGTTGATGGGCGCGATCTCGGCGAACGTGCCGATGGTGTCGGTGGTCTCGGGGCCAATGTTGACGGGATACTGGCGGGGCGAGCGGCTCGGCGCGTGCACGGATTGCCGCCGGTACTGGGCCGCGTATCGCGCCGGGCAACTGAGCGCCGAGGAGATCGCCGAGGTCGAGCAGTCACTATGTTTCACGGGTGGCACGTGCATGGTCATGGGCACGGCGTCGACGATGGCCTGCCTGGTCGAGGCGATGGGCCTGATAGTTCCGGGCGGCGCGACGGCGCCCATGAGTTCGGGCGACCGGTTGCGCAACTGCGTCGCGTCGGGACGTTGCGCCGTGGACCTCGCCACGCGCCAGCTTCGCCCGCGCGAACTCCTGACGCGCGGCTCGTTCATGAACGCGCTGACCGTTCTAATGGCGCTCGGCGGCTCGACGAACGCGATAGTCCATCTGATTGCGATCGCGCGCCGCGCGGGCATTCCGCTCTCGCTCGACGATTTCGACGCGGTGTCGCGCAAGGTCCCGTTGCTCGTCGACTGCAAGCCCGCGGGCAAGGGCTATCTGCAGGACATGCATTTCGCGGGCGGCATGCCGCCGCTGCTCAAAACACTCGAACCGCTGCTTGATCTTTCGGCGCGCACCGTCATGGGAACGTCGCTCGGCGAAACGCTACAGAATGTCGCGCCGCCAGGCGCGTGGCAGTCGACGATTCGCACGCTCGATGCGCCACTCGGATCGACGGGCGCGCTTGCAATTCTCAGGGGCACGCTCGCTCCCGAGGGCGCGGTACTGAAAGCCGCCGCGGCCTCCCCCACGCTGATGCGCCACACGGGCCCCGCCATCGTGTTCGAGTCGCCGGAGGACGCCGTCAACCGTATCGACGACCCGGCGCTGGGCATCACGCCCGAGCATGTGATGGTCTTGCGAAACGCTGGTCCCGTCGGCGCGGCCATGCCCGAGGCCGGCTCGCTGCCCATTCCGAAGTACCTCGCTCAAGCCGGCGTCAAGGACATGGTCCGCGTCTCGGACGCGCGCATGAGCGGCACGGCCTATGGGACCTGCGTCCTGCATTGCGCGCCGGAAGCCGCCGTGGGCGGACCGCTCGCCCTCGTACGCGACGGCGACCGCATCGCGCTGGACGTGGACGCGCGGCGCATCGACCTGCTCGTAGACGAAGCCGAACTCGAACGGCGGAAGGCCTCGTTCGTGCCGCCACCGCTTCCCGAGCGCGGATGGCGCAGACTCTATGTGGAGCACGTGCTTCAGGCTCATCTCGGAGCGGACCTGGACTTTCTTGCCATCTGAGGGAAAATGCGCATGCCTCTGGACCGCTTTGACGCGTACATACGATCGGTCGTTCTCAAGCGGGAACAGGCCGCGGCGCTCAATGAGCACCCTTTCAACGTACCCGCCATTCGCTGTCTAGAAACGTTGGACCTGCATCCCAGCGTGACTTTTCTAGTTGGAGAAAACGGCACGGGTAAGTCGACGCTGCTTGAAGCGATCGCTGTCGCGGCAGGCTTCAACCCGGAGGGCGGCAGCACGGGATATCAGTTTTCAACGCGCGATTCCCACACCGACCTCCATCGACTCCTGAAACTCATACGGGGTGTCAGGCGCCCCAAAGACGGCTTCTTCCTCCGGGCGGAAAGTTTCTACAATGCGGCCACATACCTCGAACGTGAAGCGCCCGAATACCTCAACAGTTACGGCGGAATCTCTCTGCACTTGCGCTCGCACGGCGAAGCCTTCCTGGCGTTGCTCACACACCGTTTTCGCGGCAATGGGCTGTTTCTCCTCGACGAACCGGAAGCGGCGTTGTCCCCTCTTCGTCAGATGACATTCCTTGCGCGTGTCCACGAACTTGTCCTAAAGCAATCCCAGTTCATCATCGCAACACACTCGCCGATCATCATGGCCTATCCTCAAGCCACCATATATCTGCTAACCCAAGAGGGCATTCAGGAGACGACGTACAAGGAAACCGAGCACTATAAAGTGGCCCGAGATTTCCTCCTTCGGACGGATGCCATGCTTGCCGAGATTCTCTCTCCGGAGCAACTCGAGTTTACAGACGATAGAACGGCTTAGAGAGGACTCTCGGCGGCTATCGAGGGTTTGGTCTTCAGCTTTTGATTTGCGCCAGCGGCCCACATAGAATCCTTTGCGTGGACACCGGCGACAACTCGAAACGCGGTGCATGGCGCGATTGCCTTGGGTTTCTCGCGCTGGCATTGGTGTATCGAATCGTCTACCTGCTGCTCATGCCGCGCGTGCTGGACAGCGCGGACGCCATCCACTACATCGACACCGCGAAGCACTTCGCAATGGGCGATTTCTGGGGCTTCAACGCGAAGATCCCAATCCTCTATCCGCTGCTTGCGGCGGCAGTTCATTCCGTCATGTCCGACTACGAATGGTCGTGCGTCGTCGTGTCGCTGATCGCGTCGACGCTGCTCATACTTCCGGTCTACAACCTCTCCCGTGACCTGCACGGCAGGTCCGCGGCGCGCGTGATGGCCTTGCTCGTTGCGATCTGGCCATGGCTCGTCGACTACGCGTCGCGCGTCGGGCCGGATGCGCTTGGCTGCACGTTGTGGTTTATGTCGATATGGACCTTTGCGCGTGCGATGCGCCGTGGCGGCGCGTGGATCCCCGCATCCGCGTTCGCGTTCTTCGGGCTGCATCTCACGCGGCCGGAAGGCACGGTGCTTCTCGGGGCCGCGTGCCTCGCGGTATTCTTCTTCTGCGTCGACGCCGAACGCGGCACGCGCGATTGGCGGGTGCTCGCGCGCTTGCTTCCCTTCGCAATTCTGAGCGCGATCCTACTTGGCGCCTACGTGCTCTACATGCGCTCGCTCACCGGGTCCGCCACAATCAATTACCGGGCGCATTTCATCGTCGAGGAATTCGTCTTCACGCGGATGGCTGCGACGGCCGTGCGGACCTTTAGCGACGTGCTGCCCGTCATGTTGGGACCGGTCTTGTTGCTGTTTCTTGGCGCGGGGTTCTTCATGCGTGGCGGCGAAACCGCGCCGCGGCGCGACTTCCGGTTCGAGGCGTACGTCTTGTTCTTCGCCGCGGTTCAATGGGCGGCCAGCTTGTCTGTCCTCTCGCCAGAGCCGCGCTACCTCATGTCGACCGTCGTCGCGCTCGCGTTATGGTCCGCGCGCGGGATTGCCGTCGTGGGCAGCGCCGCCGCGGACTTGAAACACGGCCGCGCCCTGCGCGTTCTTCCCGTCGCGGCTATGGTCGCGATGATGCTGCTGGGCGTCGCGACGAGCATCGCCGCGCAGCACCTGGATCGCCAGCCGGCCCAGCCGCTCGAATACAAGATGGCCGGACGCTGGATGAAAGCGCATCTCGATCCCGGTCTCATCTTCACGCGCAAACCGCAGATCGGCTACTACGCGGACATGCCGTCGTCCGGCCCCGACACGCGCGACACGTTGCCCGAAGCGATTGCCCGCGCACGGAACATCGGCGCAAGGTACGTCGTCGTCGACGAGCGCTACACCGCGCAGATGACGCCGAGCCTTGCGGCGTTACTCGACCCGGCGCAAGCTCCCGCCGATCTCGAACTCATCCAATCGTTCAATCCGTTTCCACGCTCGCGCGTCGTCGTGTATCGACTACTCCCCACGCCCGCGGGATCGTGACGCCCCATGCGGACGCTGGTCATTCACGCGGGCGGCATCGGCGATTTGCTGTTGGCGGGGCCTTCGATTAAAGAACTGGCGCGCGAAGGCCCGGTCGATCTCGCCGGAATCCGGAGCCGTCTCGAATTGCTCGTCGCGGGCGGCGTCGCGCAGACGGCGCACGACCTCGCGCACTTCGATTTCGAGAGCGTGTTCGTCGAACCCAGCGAGCGATTCCGCGAACGGATGCGTCTCTACGATCGCTGCGTGGTCTGGATGCGCGACGACGGCACGATCCGCGAGGCGTTGCACGCGTGCGGTGTTGCAGATGTTCGCGTATTTCCAGGCCTGCCTCCGCCGGACTGGAACCGGCATGCGTCGGAGTATTATTTCGAATGCCTTGGCATCGAGCGTGCCGAACCGTTGCGGCTCGCAATCCCGCCCGCTGCGAGTGCGTTCGATATCGTCATTCATCCCGGCAGCGGAAGTCCGCGCAAGAACTGGCCGCTCGAACGATTCCAAATCGTAGCGGACAAGCGGCAAGAAGCGGGGCGCAACGTAGGATGGTGCGCAGGTCCCGCGGAAGAGACGCTGCTCCCGCACGGAACGCCGGTCCTAAGATGCGATTCGTTGGTGGCCCTTGCGCGTGAACTGGCCGCCGCGCCGTGGTATCTTGGAAACGACAGCGGCATCACGCATCTTGCCGCGGCGTGCGGCGCGCGCACCGTGGCCGTCTTCGGGCCGACCGATCCGGCGGTATGGGCGCCGCGCGGCGAGAGAGTGGCGGTAATGCGCGGCACGCCGTGGCCCGATGTGAATGACGTGCTCGATGCCCTGGCGATTCAGTAGCGTGTCTTGTCCGTGCTCGTCCGTGGTCGTCCGTGTCAAGTTATTCAGCGCATACAAACTAAGAACCACAACGCAAAAGGATTTCTCAGGTGGAAGGCCCCCGAGCAGTACGCATTGAAGAACTGCCGTCGTTGTCGCGATTGGTGGACACCGTATTCATGAACGGCGTGGAAGGCGCGATGTTCGGCTATTTCCCGCTCCTGTTCCATGTCAACAACTTGGAGAACTGTCTTGTCTCCGTCGAGAGCGGGGATGTCGTAAGCCACTTCGGCATGATGTACCGTTACGCCTGCATTGACGGTTGTACCGTCAAGTTGGCGATGGTCGGTGCGGTCAGCACCTACGAGCAGCATCGCGGCCGGGGACTCGCAACAGAGATGTTCCGGGCTGCGCGAGCCAAAGCGCTGGCCGACGGCGTGGATTTCATGATGATCTCGGGCGATCGGAGCCTCTATTCGCGCGCGGGCGCAGCCGAGGTGGGCCTCGACGCCATAACCACGGTGGACGCGAACGTGGCGAAGGCGATTGCGTCGCGCAATGTAACCGTGGCGCCAATCGAGGCCGCCGGGCTTGACGCGTGCGTCGAGGCATACAACCGCCGCCGGGCACGCTTCGTGCGTCCCCGAGAAGAGTGGGACCTTCTGATGCGAACCGGGTGCGCGTGGTGCCAGGACGTGGATGTCGTGGCGGTCCTTCGTCGCGATCATATCCAGGGATACTTCGTCGTAGGCCGCCACGCAAAAGATGGCATCGTCCAAATCATCGAGCATGCCGGTGTGGACGACGACCTCGCGGCGGCCTTGCGCGCGCTGCAGCGCCAACGGAAATGCAAAGGTATCCATCTTCGCCTTCAGACCGAGGACCACCGGCTCAAGACGCTGCTCGAAGGGGCAGGGGCGTCGTTCCAAACCGTCCCAACCGTAGGAACGTTTCTCATCCTCAACTTCGCGCAACTGATGGAGAAGTTGCGGCCGCGCATTGCCGCGCGCATCGGAACCGACGCGGCGACCACGATACGGTTCAACGAACAGGAAGGCCGCCTTGCCATCGCCGCAGGCCAATCCGCCTGCATCGAGGACCGCGCGGGGATGGCGCGTCTGCTGTTTGGCCACAGGGACCTTGCGCCCGTCTCGGGGTTGCTTGGGCGCATCCTGCCGATCCCGACGCTGTGGTATGGTACCAGCTACACTTGATTCAGGAGTCGTTCGAGGAGAGCGGAGCGCCATGAGAAGATTCGTGTGGTGCGCAATCGCGCTGATGCTGGCGGGAGGGGTTTGGGCGGACGAACGCATTCTCAGGTTCGACAGCGACATTACCGTGAAGCCGGACGGGGTGATGATTGTGCGCGAAACGATCAAGGTCCGTTCCGAAGCGCTCCAGATCAATCACGGCATTTACCGCGACATCCCGATCCAATATCAGGACACCTCCGGCGCGCCGCACGACGTGAGGCTCAGGTTTCTCGACCTCACGCGGGACGGCAAACCGGAAGATCATCACAGCGACTCGAGTTCGAGCGAAATGATACGCTTCTACTTCGGAAAGAGAATGGTGACGCTCCCGCCGGGCGAGTATACGTATGTCTTCACCTACAAGATCGAGGACGAGATCGGATACTTCCCCGAACACGACGAATTGTATTGGAACGTGACCGGCAACGGCTGGCAGTTCCCGATCGACGCGGCCTCCGTCAAGATACGCCTGCCTCAACCCGTGCCGGCCTCTGACCTCCGCCTGGACGGCTACACCGGCCCCGAGGGCGCGAAGGGCACGCTCTACGAAGACGAAGTCACCGAGCCGGGCTGCGCATGGTTCGCCTCAACGCAGCCCTTGGAACCGCACGAGGGGCTGACCGTATGCGTGGGATTTCCCAAGGGCATCGTCCACCAGCCTGACCCGTCGGAGCGAAAGCCTTTCACGTTGTCGAACAGCCCCGGAGCCCTCGCGGCGTTCGCAGGACTGTTCCTGGTCTTCGCGTACTATTTCGTCATCTGGGCGCTGGTAGGCAAAGACCCGTCGGCCGGCCCGATTCTGCCGCGCGAAGCCCCACCTGAGGGCTTCTCGCCCGCCATGGTTCGATATCTGCGGCGCATGGGATTCGATAGCCAGGCCTTCACGGCGGCGCTGGTCAACATGGCGGTCAAGGGCCACTTCCGGATCGAAGAGGCCGACGGCAAGTACTTCCTTGCGCGAGACGCAAGCGGCGAGGAAGCGGAACTGTCTCGCGAGGAGTACAAGGTCAAAGACATCCTCCTGGGAGGACGAGACGAGTTTGTTGTGGAACAGAAGAATCACACCACCCTTTCGTCCGCTATGCAGGCCTGCAAGAAATCGCTCGAACTCGCCGTCACGATCAAGTACTTCCAGACGAATCGCAAATACTTCTACGTCGGCCTTGCCCTTTCGATAGCGGTCGCGGCGGGCTCGGCCGTGTTGTCCGTCAGCGCGGACAACATCCCGCCGGCCATCTTCATGGCCATCTGGCTTTCGGGCTGGACCACGGGCGTCGCCTTCCTCACCGTCACCGTCCTGTCGCTGTGGAAATCGGCCCTGGGCGGGGCATGGAGCAACATCCCCGGAGCGATCTTCATGACCGCATTCGCGACGCCCTTCTTCGCAGGCGAGTGTTTCGGGGCGTATATGATGTCTGCCATTGTAACGCCGGAAGTCGTGGGCGCCTTGATGGCCATCGGGCTGGTCAACCTGATCTTCTTCAAGCTGCTCAAAGCCCCGACGGCCCTCGGCAGACGCGTGCTCGACGAGATCGAAGGCTTCCGCACCTTCCTGAGCGGCAACCATTGCTTCGGTCCCGACGCTGACCCCGAAGAATCGTCCCAACGCTACCAGCAATTCCTCCCCTACGCGATAGCGCTCGACCAAGAGAAAGGCTGGTCGCTCGAATTCAACAACGCCCTCGAAAAGGCGGGCATCTCGCCGCAAGACCACTCCTACTCCCCACGCTGGTACACCGGAAACCGCTGGGATACCGCCGGCGCGACAGGCCTGGCAGCGGGATTGGGCAGTGCATTCGCAAGTACCGTGTCCTCCGCGTCCACGTCACCCTCCTCGCGCTCTGGTGGCGGCGGAGGCGGCTCGTCCGGTGGCGGGGGCGGAGGCGGCGGGGGTGGAGGCTGGTAAGATGATCCAAGTCCGCGACTTCGAGGCTGTTCGCGCCGCAGCGCCGTTTCGTGTGGCGCATCGCGGGGGCGTTATCACGCCCGAGTCGCCGGAAAACACGTTGCGCGCGATCGAACTTGCGGCGGAATATGGCTACGCCATGGTCGAACTCGATGTCATGGAATCCGCGGACGCCGAACCGGTACTCCTGCACGATGGCCTCTTCATCAACTGTGGCGTCGACCGGCGCGTATGCGATCTGCCAAGCGCGGAGTTGACCCAGATCCACTATCGGGCGAGCGACAAGACTATCCTTTCGTTGGCGGATGCCATCGACGTGTGCGCCCGGCTTGGCCTTGGCTTGATGCTGGACAAGTTGTGCCGCGACGACCCGGCGTCGCCGGAGATGTCGGACGCATGTTTGGACCGCGTGGCGTCGCTGATTCGCGATGCGGGACTCGCCGATTCGACGGTCGCCATCGTGGACTCGCCCAGGTTGCGCGAACGCCTTGCAGACGTGGCCCTGTTCCGTTTGCCCATGGCCGAGTATCGGCGGATGTTGCAGGGCGGCGATGCTTCCCTCGATGGCCAGTTCTGGTTCGGATGGGCGGCGGAACTGCCCAGTCGCGCGTTGCCCATACTGCACGACCGCGGCCTATTCGCCATCGTGTCGATCAACACCTTCCACTATCCCCACCACGCGCCCCGTGCGCTGGCCGCCGCCGATATCCAGCGCCTCCTCGCAGCCGGAACGGATGGCTTCCAAATCGACAGCATGTACGAGACGTGTTTCGCCTGAGTTCAGTTCGATTTGAACAAATCCGCGCCGAAACTGTTATAGAATTGAAAGCCATACGGCGGGTTATCCGGGTGGGATGAACCTATGAAGACATCGGCGTTGAGCAAGGAAGCCTGGGTCGTGGCGGCGCTCGAACGGTACCAGCGGCCGCTGGTCCAGTACGCGTTCCGCATCACGGGCAAGGTCGAGTCGGCCCGGGACGTGGTCCAGGAAACCTTCCTCAAGCTCTGCGCGGCGGACCGCGCCGCGGTCGAGGACCATCTGGCCGCATGGCTGTATACGGTGTGCCGGAACCACGCGCTGAACGTGCGCCGGAAGGAGGCCCGTGAAATGGAATGGGACGCGCAGCAAACCGAAGCGCCCAGCGGCGATGACGTCGGCGAGACCGCCGCGCGCAACGAAATCCGCGGGCGGGTGCTCGAGGTCGTCGAGCGCCTGCCACAGGATCAGCAGGAGGCATTCCATCTCAAGTTCCGCGACGGTCTGAACTATCGCGAAATCAGCGCGGTGATGGGCGTCTCGTTGGGCACGGTCAGCAATCTGGTCACGGCCGCGCTGAACCGCATCCGCCACGAACTCAGGTCCGACCTGGACCTTGCCAACACGCAGGAGGTCTAGCCATGACGACGCAATGGAACGACGAACATCTGGCGGCCTACGCCTTGAACGAAATGGAAGCATCCGATCGCGCGGCACTCGAAGCCTACCTGCAAACCGACGAGGCGGCGCGCCATACGGTCGACGAATTCCGCGCGGCAGCCAAGTTGGCCACAACGGCGTTGAGCGACGCGGCAAACATGGGATTGACGCCCGAACAAGAACGCGTGGTCCGCGTAGAGGCCAGGAGCGAGTCTTCAGTACAGGCGTCGGAAAACCGGATACGACATTTCCCGCTCAAGCGTTTCGCGTTCGCCGCTGCACTTCTGGTCCTCGTCGCATCCGTGGTAGGGACCATCTTCGCAGGAAGCCTCCGGGCCTCGAGAAACGCCTACTTACAAATGAACTCTTTTCAGCCTTACCCAAATGCGGAGAGGCAAGTAGTTGCTGGCGGCCCAGTCACGTTGCGGGGTCACACCTCCGCGACGCCATCTCCCGCGGCGGCACCCGCGGCGGAAGTCAAGGATACCCAGCAGCTCCAGTCTCTCGGCTACCTCGACAAAGAGACGCCCGGAAGGCCGGGATCACAGCTAACGGGCATGGGAGGTGGAGGAGGCGGAGGAGGAATGGGAGGGTATGGCGGTGGTCTCGCAGCAGGAACCGAAATCCACGATCTGGTACTGAGCTACAATGCCAACGCCGCGACATCCCCCGAACCCAAAGAGGCGAGCGCGAGCCAGCCCGTGAATGACACGGAGTCCCCCGAGCGCTATCTTATCAAGAATGCCACGCTGCAAATAGAAACCGACAACGTCGAGGACGCGAACAAACGCCTGGCGGAGTCGGTAATTGCAGCGGGCGGATACATCTCGAACCTCAACGAGCAGGTCGACAATCTGGGCCGCCGCATGATCACGCTCCAGGCGCGCGTGCCGGCGGATAAGCTCGATGGGGCAGTCGGCACGATCGAGTCGCTCGGGCGGCTTGTGAACAAACAGGTCAACACGGACGACGTAACCGAAGAGTACGTCGACACCGACGCGCGTATCCGCAACCTCAAGAAGACCGAAGAGCGGCTGCTGCAGCACTTGAGCCAGTCGATGTTGATGGAGAACACGCTCAAGGTCGAGCAGGAGATGACTCGCGTCCGCGAGCAACTCGAACGCCTCGAAGGCCGGTTGCGGTACCTTGCGCACAGCGTGCGTTACTCGACCATCACCGTAAACCTTGTCGAGACGCCCAAGGCCGAACCGGTGCTCCCGCCGGAGACCTTCAGTACCGGCAAAGTCTTCTCAGAAGCCGCGCGTTCCCTGGTCGAATTCGGGCAAGGCGTATGGGTAAGAGCAATCTGGCTCGGCGTCTGGAGCCCGATATGGGGCATCATCTTGATCGTAGCATGGGCCGTCTATCGCCGGCTGCGTAGACCCGCCAAGTGAGACCAACCCCAGATTCGTAGGGTGCGTGAAGCGGAGCGGAACACACCGCAAACGAGGCACGATTGGTGCGTTCCGCTCCTCTTCACGCACCCTACGAACTATGAGCCGAAACGCGGAAGACCACGGCACACTTCGCAGGAGACCTAGACCGGCCAGCCCGTGTTGCAGCCGTTTGGCGCCGTGAGCCGATTGAACAACCTGTCAGGGAGAAAGACCGCAAGGCACTTCGAACGGGCTGGCTGGTTCAATCTGGGGAATACTGTAGACACGCGGCTTTCTTGAGGAACTGGCCCTTTTCGGCGGTCGACGAGAGAAACAAAGTCCATTCGCGAAGTGACTCATATACGTTCATATCCAGGAAGAGATCCAGCTTTCCGTCACCGTCAAGATCACCCGCCCACAACAACTCCGGAATGCAGTTGTTGGTGAATCCATCATGCCGAAGAAGCTCCTGCTTCTGATAATAGAGCCGGTAGTCCTTTATGCTTGTAAACTGTCCTTCCTTGCCTGTTGCCACAAGTTCAGGACCGCCCTCGCCCCCCAAATGGACTCCCTGCGCACCACCCATCCCAATATCCGGCGCTAGGGGTATGAGCGGACAGACACCATCGAATACGGTTTTGACGGGACCTTCCTTGATGTTTGCGACGCCAGTGACCAAGAAGATAGGCTGACCTAGTTTCGATGAGATGGAAACTTGCTGACCAGTCTCTTCCCCTTCTTTGTCCACAACCGGGTCGTGACACCTCGCTACATGGACAACCACCTTCTTGACCTCATACGAGACTCCGAGACGGAACAACCCATAGTATTCATCGCCGGTGACGGCACTTGTCACGTCAGAAAGAAAGCTTCCTGTTACCAATAGTCGAGCGTTTTCACTTGCACCGTTGTCTTCCGAGGCGAAAGCAAGCTTTAGACAGCAGAAAATCACAGGCCACATGGCAATCCCCTTCACTCTGTTCGCGCTAACGAGACAAGGCTTAGCAAACGTAGCGCGGCTGGTACGTTCCGCTCCCTTTCACGCACCCTACGATCTTGACCGTAACACGACTCTCCCTGTTTTCCCAATGCTTGGTACGCGACAATAGTCCAGTTACCTATTTCTCAATCACCTAGAACGAGGCGCGCACCCCTTTACTTTCTGCGCGGGTACGATCCTTTAGTTTCTGATACCATGAATGCTAAACGCAAACTGGAGGTTAGTCCGCAATGCCACGACGGAATCACGTCTGTTTGGGGTTGCTTGGGGTCGTTCTCGCGTTTGCGACTTTCGCCGAGGAACGCACGGAGCGTTTCGATAAGGACCCCGGCTGGGACGGGCTGAACAATCGGCCGGATGCATCGACGCTACGGACGGTAACACAAGATTTCGGATACAGCGCGACGGAACGCGTGGGCGACGCCCCGGACGCGATTGGTGGGACAATCTCGCCGGACGGGCGGCCGGCGTATTACGCGAAAGTGATCCAGGCGCATTCGTTCGATGACACCTTTTCCGCGTCGGGAACCATCGCAGTGCCGAAGGGCGCGGGGAATACGCTGCTCGGCTTCTTCAACCATGACACGGTCAACGAGTGGCGCACGCCGAACAGCGTCGTCATGCGCATCAACGGCCGCGGCGACGTCTTTCACGTGCACTTGGAATACTGTACTCGGCAATGGCGTGCGGGCGCGGGCATCATCGGGCGCTACGACCGCGAGGCCGACCGCATGTATCCCGTCGAGATTCCGAGCGGCGGCGTGCACACGTGGTCCATCGAGTATGACCCGAACGGCAACGGCGTCGCCCGCCTTACCTTCGACGCCTATACCGCCACGGCGGAACTGGCGAAAGAACACCGCGCGGACGGCGCCGCGTTCGACCGGTTCGGGTTGCTGAACGTGGTCAAGAGCGTGGATTCGCCCGGGGTGTTGTGGATCGGCGGCCTGCGCATCGACGGTCGCGACGAGTCGCTCGCTTCCGACCCGCGCTGGGATGGGCTGAACAACCGGAACACGTACTTGAGCGCGGAGGTGCGGCCCCGATTCGATTTCGGGTACAGCGCAACGTCATTTTGTGGCGGCGCTACGCCGGGCGAAATCGGCGGACTGTTCTTCCGGGGCGATTGCCGGTATGCCAACAAGCTGGCGTATTACGGCGCGCGGCTCTCGCCGCTGGATTTGAACTCCGCGCTGCACGCCCGCGGGACTATCGCCTTTAGACGCGGCGTCAGCGACAGCACGACACTGTTCGGGTTCTTCCATTCACAACGGAGCGTCGAGGTCAATCCTTCCCAGCGCTCAGCCATGCCGCGCGACTTTCTCGGGTTGGCGGTCGAAGGCCCTTCGAGCGAGGGCTTCTTCGTCTACCCGTGTTACCGAAGCGACGGCGACGAGGAAGGTAACGCCGCGGGCAGCCGTCCTCCGCATATTTATCCGGACGGCGCGCGCCATGAATGGACTCTCGACTACGATCCGCAGACAGGACTTCTGTCCGCTTCGCTCGACGGGATTCGTGTCGAGTTGCCCATCGCCGAGGCTGCGCGAACGACAGGCATGGAATTCGACCGGTTCGGATTCGTCACGCCATGGATTGACGGGAACGGCCAGCGGGTGTATCTCGACGACATTACGTACACGTGCAAGTGAGCGCGCTCACTTCGCGGCGATATCGTAGGCCATCAGGCACTGGCCGTGGCGGATGTAGAGCTTGCCGTTAGCAATGACCGGATGCGCCCAATGCTGGCCTTCGCCTTTGGTAATCTTGAAGCTGCTAACGGATTCGTAGGCGTTCGGGGTGGCCTTCACGAGGTTCAGCATGCCCTTCTCGGTATAGCAATAGAGCATTCCCCCCGCGCACGTCAGTGACCCCGCCCCGACGCGGTCTGATTCGTAGCACACGCGCCCCGTTTTCAATTCGAGGCACACCCACTTCCCCTTCGCGTTCGAGCCGTACACGTATCCGCCGAGCGCGATAAGGCCGCCATGTGAGGTGTCGAGCACGGTATCTTCCCAGCGCAGCGTCACGGAACGTCCGTTGTCCGCGAGTTCGAGCATCTGGCCACCTTTGCGATGGCCGCTGGTGACGTAGATCATCCCGGAATCGTAGACCGGCGCGACGGAGTGATTGGGGTCTTCCGCAGTCGTGTCGAACGGATGTAGCCAAAGGACGGCGCCGGTATCCGCGTCGATCCCCGCGACGTGGCGCGCCGTGATGGTCACGACGATATGCAATCCTCCGCGTTCGATGAGGATCGGCGAACAGTATGCCGACTGATCGGTGAAGCCATTCGTGGTCCAGATAGTCTTGCCGGTGGATTTGTCGAGCGCGACGAGCGCGGCGTCTTTGCCACCCGGCGTGCAGATGACGGTCGTTCCGTAGAGGAGCGGCGCTTCGGCAAAACCGCATCGCGGGGCCTCGCCCTGGAACTCTTTGGGCAGGTCACGCAACCAAACGGTTTGGCCGTCGGCTACGTTCATGCAGATCAGCCGTCCCACCCCCGTAAGCTCGTAGAGACGGTCGCCATCAACCGTCGGCGTGCTGCGCGAACCGGGGTACATCTGGTCCCACTCGGGGCCGCAACGCGCCTTCCACAGGACCTTGCCGGACAGGTCGAGCGCCGTCAGGACGCCTTCTTTGGTGTCCGGCATCATGCCGGTCGTGAAGAGCCTGCCGTTGGACACAGCGGCCGACGAATAGCCGTCGCCCAATCCTTCGGCGGTCCACAGCGGCGTGAGTCCCTTTGCTGGCCACGATTGCAGCAAGCCAGTTTCGCGGGAAATGCCATCGCGATGCGGTCCGCGAAACTGAGGCCAGTCGTCGGCATATGAGGACAGCATGCCCACGAGCAGTGATGCGGCCAGAATTCCTGCCGCGTGATAGTGTATGGCGCGTCTCATGACGCCTCTCCGTCGCCGACCAGTTCGCAAGCATAGCATCGACGCGGCGTACGGCGCACGTGTCCATGGACGGCGATCAGCCGCCCTGGAAGTCGAACATGTGCAGGAACGAGGCGGTCAAGCGGTCGACAGGCGGTTCGCTTGGATACCGGATGAAGCCTACATGGCCGTCGAGATAGAGGACGTTCGCGCCACCGGGGATGTGATTGAACTTCGAGGTGACGACGGAGACGTTGTCGAACAGGGTATAGACCTCGCTCTGGGCCTTGGCGCTTGCGGCTGGATTGTTGATATCGGTGATTAGGAATCGTTCGATGCCTTCGCGGACGCGGTAGACGGTGTCGCTGCCGCCGTTGCCGTTGCCCGGCGACACACTGCGGTCATTGTCGATTTCGGCCCGGAACCCGGTGGGGTCGGACGGGAAATGCGACGAGGCATCGCGCATCATATCTTCGAGGGCTTCGAGAAACTGCGTGGGGCCTTCGGTTATGGTGGGGTCGAGCGGGTTAAGCCCGAGCACGGCGATGAAGCTAACGAGAAAGGACGAGATAGGCGTCGTAGGGAACCCCGTCCCGACGCGGTCATAGACATGATACGCATAGGTATAGCTCGCATCGACCGCCTCGACTCCCTGCTGGCCGTTTCCGTCGATCTTCTCAATCAGCGTAAGGAGGCCCTGGTCGTCATAGTGATCCTGAATCTTGTCGATGGGGTCCGATGGACAGAAAATTAGGGCCGGGTCGGTCAGGTACTCTGGATAGACCACGTTGACCATCGGCCCGAATGCGATACAGACTCGTTCGCCGCAGCCCAACTCGATCTCGGGCGGCGGCAGCTTCTGGCCGGGGGCGTCGTTGGCGTACATCTTAAAGATGAGGCCCCATTGTTTGAGGTTGTTGGCGCAACTGGCCCTCCGGGCAGACTCACGGGCGCGGGCGAGCGCGGGCAACAGAATGGCAGCCAGTATACCGATGATCCCAATGACCACGAGCAGCTCGATCAGCGTGAACCCTTTACGGCGCATGGCGGGCGCCCTCCTCGTGACACCAAGGATTTAGCTTGCTAATCACGACGGTGTCGGTTAGAATAAGGTTGACAAAGTCAATTGGTGCGACCAAAAGAATAGGCCCAAATGCTATAAATGTCAATAGCTGGCTGCCGACCAACCAGCCGAGGTGGGGATTCAGCAGTTTGCGTAGACAGGAGATGCGCGTTGAGTGACCTGGAAACCCGCGAGCCACCATCCACCCAGACGCTGTCGCACGGGATTACCGAAAAGCTCATGCGGCGCATTGTGGACCATGTTTATCCCGTCGATTCGCGCCTGCCGACTGAACGAGACCTGGCAGCGGAATTCGGTGTGACCCGGCACGTCGTCCGCGAGGCGCTCAAACGCCTGGAGGCCGTGGGCCTGGTGCGCATCCGCCAAGGGTCAGGGATCTATGTCCAGGACGTGCGCTTGACGGGCGGCCTCGATATGTTCAACGTCTTAATCAGAAAAGAGGACGGCAGTATTAATTTCGCTTTTCTGAAGGATGTCCTGGAGTTTCGAGGCAATCTGTTCCGGCCTATCGCGCGGCTTGCGGCGACTCGCAGGACCGACGAGGAACTGAGACAGATCAAAGCGCTCGTGAGAAAACGTATCGAAGTACGCGACAAGCTGGGAGCGCTTGAGTCGGTCAATTTGGAGCTATTCCGCGTATTCTCGAAGGCCACGCACAATCGCCTCTACGAACTTGTCTTCAACACGCTCGGTTCGCTGTCGATTAAGCTTGGCGCCTTGATCGACCTCCCTCTGATGGGCTTCGATCAAACGCAGGCCGTGTTCGACCGGCTCGTCGAGGGCCTCGAGCACAGAGACGATGAGTTGGTCGACCTGTTGGTGGCGCGTTACGTGAGGACGCTGGGCGACAGCCTCACTGCGTGGAGCATGCGAGCCGAAGAGCCACCTTCGGACGTGGTGGCGGAATAAGCCAACGGGTCGCAAACCGCGCCAATCCGCACAGGGGAATCGCTGTCCGAGAAATCTGTTGGCGAAAACGCGGAGTCACGCTATAATGGCCGTGGCGCACATGAGTTAGGATAGTGGCCGCTCCGTGCCAGCGCCGGGGCGCGGGGCTTGGCATATGGGTTGCTCTCACTCAGGCAAATGCACTCCTGCGAAGGTAGGATGAGTGCATCCGCCAAACCTTGAAGGATGGAAAGCATGATCCGAGTGGCCATGTTAAGCGGCTGGCACGTACACGCGCGCGGATACGCGGAGGAAATCAAGGCCATGCCGCACGCGTCGATCACGTCGGTATGGGACGAGGATCCCGGCCGGGGCAAAGCGTGGGCGGCGGACCTTGACGCGGCCTTCGAGCCGGACCTCGAAACCGTGCTGCGCCGGGATGATGTCGATGCGGTGGTCGTCGACGCGCCCACCAACCGCCATCCGGAAGTCATGATCGCCGCCGCACAGGCGGGCAAGCATATCTTCACCGAGAAGGTGATGGCATTGACGGTAAAGGAATGCCACGCGATCGCGGATGCGGTGCGCGAGGCGGGCGTGAAGTTTTGCATCTCGTTCCCGGCGCGGACCGTCCCGAAACACTTGTTCGCAAAGAAGGTCGCCGAAGAGGGATTGATAGGAGATATCACATTGCTTCGCGTGCGCGTGGCGCATAACGGCGCGAGCGGCAAATGGCTCCCGCCCCACTTCTACGATCCGGTGACGTGCGGCGGCGGCGCGATGATGGACCTCGGAGCGCATCCGATGTACCTGGCGCGCTGGATCCTCGGGAAACCCAAACAGCTTTCGTCGACGTTCAATTACTTTACGGACGCCCCTATCGAGGACAACGCCGTATCGGTGATCGAGTTCGAGAATAAGGCGCTCGCGATTTCGGAGACCAGTTTCGTATCGGCGTCGTGCCCGGATTCGCTCGAGTTGTACGGCACCGCCGGAAGTTGTTTCACCGGTGGCCCGGACAACAATGTGCGCATCCTCTCGGACAAGGTTGAGAGCAGCCTGCAAGGGTGGATCGCGCCGAGGTCGCTGCCGCAGGGCATGCCGCGTCCGATCCGCATCTGGGTCGACGCGCTCGCCAATGGCACGCCGATTCCTTTCGGGCTGGATGAGGGCACGCAGTTGACGGCATTAATGGAGGCGGCGTACATCTCGCATCGCAATAACGGATGCGCGGCGCCGGTGGCCGAGTGAGGCCGACAGCGAGGTGAACGATGGAAATCTTGTTCTTGATCTGTGCCGTGGCGGGTGGTGTCGTGATGCTCTGCCAGTTCGTAATGTCGCTGGCGGGATTCGGTGGCGAGCATGACGTGGGAATCGACCACCACATCGACCTTGGGGCACACGATAGCGAAATCCATGACCATGACGGCGGCGAGCACCCCGACAGCGGCTCGACGTGGTTTGTCCACGTCTTGAGCTTCCGGGCTTTGGTCGCCGCCGCGACGTTCCTCGGACTCGGCGGCATGGCCGCATCGTCGAACCCGGTAACGGCGCCGCTGGCCCTGCCGATCGGGCTCGCGGCGGGCGCCGCCGCGATGGTCGGCGTAGCTTGGATGATGAGGACGATGCACGGGTTGCAGGCCGAAGGCACCGTCCGTATCGAGGCGGCAGTCGGAACCATGGGCAGCGTCTATCTGACCATTCCCGGCGCGCGCGCGGGCGTGGGCAAGGTCACGGTCAAGGTCCAGAACCGCACGATGGAGTACGCGGCGGTCACGGGCCATCAGGAAGCGTTACGAACGGGCATGCCCGTTGTGGTCATTGGAATCGCAGGTCCGGACACCCTGGAGGTGGAACCGGAAAATTGAGTAATTGAGTAATTGTATAATTGAGTAATTGATCTCCGGTGCTTCACATCGACTTTGCTCAATTACTCAATTGTCAAATTACTCAATCCAACTGTAGGCCTGGACACTCTGGAAGTGGAACCGGGAAATTAGGTAATTGAGTAATCGTATAATCGAGTAATTGAAGTCCAGGAGGTCGTGTTTACTTTACTCAATTACTCAATTGCTCAATTACTCAATCCAACTGGGGAGGTAGCGATGGATTTCTCGACGGGATTCTGGCTGGTCATCATGGCGATGTTTGTGGCGCTGGTGTTTGTCAGTTTCGTGATGCTGCTGGCAAAACGTTATAAGCGCTGCCCGAGCAACTGCGTGTTGGTCATCTACGGCAAGGTCGGCAAGGGCGACACGGCGAAGTGCATCCATGGCGGCGCGGCGTTTATCTGGCCGTTGATCCAGGACTACGCGTTCCTGCCGCTCGAACCCATCCAGATCGAAGTGCCGCTCAAGGATGCGCTTTCGATGGAGAACATCCGGGTGAGCGTGCCGAGCGTGTTCACGGTTGCGATCGGGACGGAACTGGAAACGATGCAGAACGCGGCGATCCGCCTGCTCGGACTCGATCCCATGCACATGAAGAAACAGGCCGAGGACATCATCTTCGGTCAGTTGCGCCAGGTGATCGCATCGATGCAAATCGACGATATCAACCGCGACCGCGAGAAGTTTCTGCATAACATCCAGAATTCGCTCGAACCCGAACTGCGCAAGATCGGCCTGGTCCTGATCAATGTGAACATCACGGACATCACGGACGAGTCCGGTTATATCGAGGCCATCGGAAAGAAGGCGGCGTCGCAAGCGATTCAGCAGGCGCGCGGCGACGTGGCCGAGCAGGAGAAACTGGGCGAAACGCGCGTGGCCCAGGCGGACCGCGACAAGCTGGTCCAGGTCGCGGACGCGAATAAGCAGCGCGAAATCGGCATCCGTGACGCGAAACGCGAACAATCGGTCCGCGTGGCCGAACTCGACCGCGACCAGCAGGTCGGAGAGCAGAAAGCGGCATTCGACAAGGAGATGCAAGTCAAGGACGCCGAGCGCCAGATGCGCGTCACGGTAGCCGATGCGAACGCGAAGGCGATCGAGGGTGAAAACATCTCGCAGGCGCGCATTGCGGGGTCGAACGCGGAACTGCTGGTCAAGCGCGCGGAAGCGTATCAGATTGGCGAGACGCGCAAACGCGAAGCGGAAGCGGCCGTGCTCGAAGTTCAGAATCGCGCGATGGCCAAGGCGGCGATCGCGGACGCGGAGCGCGTCGAAGCGGAACGCCGGGCCGCACTCGAAGCGCCTGCCAAGGCGGAAAAGGCAAAGACCATCGTCGAAGCCGAAGCCGATGCGGCGCGCAGGCGCCTCGAAGCCGAAGGGGAGGCCTCGGCTATCTACGCGAAACTCGAAGCCGAAGCGCGCGGGCAGTTCGAAATCCTGGCGCGCAAGGGCGAAGGCTTGAAACAGATCGTCGAGGCGTGCGGCGGCGCGCAGAACGCGTTCCAAATGCTCATGCTCGAACACTTGAACACGCTCGCGGAAACAAGCGCCAAGGCGATCTCGAACATCAAGTTCGACAAGGTGGTCGTGTGGGAAGGCGGCGGCAAAGACGGCACGTCGAGCACGGCCAACTTCTTGCACAACCTCGCGAAGACAATGCCCCCAATTCTGCAAGTCATGAAAGACATCGGCGGCGTCGAGATCCCGGAATGCGTGGCAAAGATCTGCACGGAGCCTGAGTCGCCTCCCCAAGAAGCAACGAAGTAGTTTACGCCTATCACTCGCGGCGCGGTAAAGAACCTTTATCGCGCCGCGTTTCATTTTGAGCTGCCGGTCTGTACGAAAGCCCCTCGTCTCATAAGCGGAGCCGCACGAAAGTCGCCGGGGCGACGGCGAGCGCAGCCTATTCTTCCCGGTTCCTTCCGGCTTCGCGAAGGCCGGCCCCTCTTGTGGCTTCGTTACTGGCCCGATTTCTTCACAAGCTTGTGGTGTCATTGCGAGGAGGGGTTCAGCCCGACGAAGCAATCCCCATTTCTTCTGCGCACAACAGGCCGGGAGATTGCTTCGTCGGGCTGAACCCCTCCTCGCAATGACACGAGACA
>CAYOCT010000025.1:0-89950 GCA_964402555.1 uncultured Nitrospiraceae bacterium
TGGTTACACAGATTAGCCTAATTCCGTGTCCAAGAAAATCGGGGCCGCCGCAGAATGACATGCAGGTTGAGGCGTTGGATGGATGCCTTTTCGATTCCCTTGACTACGCACTGGGCGAACCGATCTTGTCCCGCCAATGTGGTCCATCGGTGTTCATCGGTGTTTATCGGTGGTGAAATGGGCTCTTCCAAATTTCAAGCGCGCCTCGCTCGCGCGATCAGACGCAGGCATGCCTCAGGCGCGGGGGGATTGGCCAGTAGTTGCTGGGCGAAAGTGGCCATCTCGTCTTCGGAAAGATTGACGGCGCCGAGGGCCGCTCGCTCGCGCTCGGTCCGGCGGAACGCGAACAGGAGTTCGGCGGCATACGGGGGCCGGGCGATCTCTTTGCGAGGCTTGCCCCGCTTGATTTGATCGAGGGCCTTCTTCAGACGTTCAGGCGAGGACCCAGGTAGACCGCGGTTGTCGTACGCGCTCTCATGCGCGATGTTCGACATAGCCGGTTCCGCCAATCTTGGCAGCAGCCAGGCTTCCAGTTCTTCTTCGAGCACAGCGGCGAGCAAGGGGACCTCGGGCAACCCCTCTCCCCCACTCCGAAGCAGTCGGAGAACCTGTCGCGAACGTTCGGTGAAGACATCGAACCCGGGCATCCAAGTATCGAGTTCGCAGCCGACAGGGTCGGGCAGGATCGCGCTGATTGTAACGCTGCGCGCTTCCAGGCTTATCTCAAAGCCACCTCGATGGCCATCGACCATCGCTCTGCGCATCGAAGCGGGTAGGCACTCGTCCACTGCGAGCGTTTCTTTGCCGTCGATAGTAACAACGATCTCGACGGCACGCTTCCGGGCGTCGTACTCAGCCATTAATGCGAGAACACCGCCAGAACGCAACGTGCGTAGCGTGTAACGCATGGCGTTCGCGAAGAAGGCGCGAAGCCTGTCGCGAACCATAAGCACTGGCGGTATATCCCCAGATAGCATCGGTTCGCAGACGATCGAAGCGGCGGTCAGTTGGGGCTCGTACTCCTTGACGACACCTGAAATCAAGGTTGCGAGTTCGCCCGGCTGCAGCGTTTGGCCGCTTCCATCCATGGCCGCCAGCGCCGCATCGACAGCGGCGAGGCATGCATGAAGGTCAGATTGTTCGCACGCAGCTTGCACCGCCTCCCTCGCGGGCACAAACGCGTCATAGCTCTCGGGCGGCATGCGCTGCCCAGTAAGCCGCAAGACGAATCCGTTTGCGATCGGATCGATGCGCCCGCCTCGCGTCGCGGCCGTCCAGCGCGCCCCGAGCAGTTCGAGCGGCATATCGAGCCAGTCTGTCACGCCCAGCGGGGACGGAAACGATCCCGGCCCATCGAAGCTCAGCGCGACGATGGGGGCCGACGCCTCTTCACACACCTCAACGACAAGCGACGTATCCTCGCCAAGCGCTGCCGCGCGCGTCACAATGCGCAGGCAATCCCAGATTTGGCGCACGTCGCCGATGCAATCATGGACCGCTTCCACCACAAACGAACGGGTATCGCTTTCAATCTCGACTTTCCTACTGCGAACAAGTGCAGAGGGAGAAAACGAGGCATATTGGGGCGGACAGAAAAGGCCAAGATAGGCACTGCACGCTTCGAGCGGCTCCTGCGCCGCCGATCGCGCGTCGCTTCCGCCGGCACGCAGGCGTTCCCGGACGCGTGAAAGGACCGGTTCGACCGAAGCCATCGCATCATCCACCGGGGTCACTTCGCTACCGCTCCTTTGATACCACGATTGACAAGGCTGGCAATGCTCGTGATGACTTGGGGAAACGCCGCAGCGCCTGGCGGGGCCGCAATGTAGCGCGGCTGCCACTCGGGACGGAACTTGTCCTTGTAGCGGCGCAATCCCTGGAAGTTGTAGAAGCGCTCCCCATACTCGAAGACAAGCGAGGCCACCCGGTTCCACATGGGCGAGACTTGACGGCGCTCGATTCCCGCCAGCGGCGCCATACCGAAATTGAAGTCGCGGAAGCCTTCCTGTTTTCCCCACACCATCAGCTTGAGGAAGAGGAAGTCCATCGCGCCCGAAGGCATGTCCTCGACATGGCGCATCAGATCGACGCTCAATTCCGCGCGCCCGCCGGCCTCCAACACGTTGGCGAAGGCAACAAGGCGATCGTTCTGTCTCAAGACCGCGTGGCGAAATTGGGCGAGGTACTCGGGATCAAAGTATCCGAGAGAGAATCCTTTTTCGCGCGCGTTCTTGTGGCGCAGCCAATCGTTCGAGACGGCCTCCAGCTCGGGCATGAGGGCGGGCACGTCTTCGCGTTCGACGATCTGAAAGACCATGCCTTCGCGTTCGAGCTTGTTAAGCACATTCCGCTCGGTCTTCCGCGCGGAACCATCGAGAGAGAATGCCGTGAGATCGACGTGCGCTTCCTCTCCGATCTTGACCGCCATCAGGCCAAGGTCGGCATAGAAGTACAGGTTTTCGGGGCGGACCTGGTAGAAGACCTGCATGAGTCCCTGACGGTCGCAGAACTCGCGGAACTGCCAGGCAAGATTGCGGCGGACCTCCTCGGGGCCGACGGGGTCGCCCATGGCTACGGCGCAACGCCCCGCAACGTCATACATAACGAACCCCGTCTCGGATGCGTCGACGAGGAAGCGTTTGTCGCCCAGCAGCGCGAGGCATGCATTGGTATTCGATGACGCCGCGGCAATGCGCCGTATGGAGTCGGTGAGGCTACTGCCAGGCGACTTTTTACCCGGCGGCATAGGGCGCAGCAGATGCGCGAATCCGAAACAGATCGCGATAATCCCAACACCGACGGCGGCACGCAGCGACCTCGGAGCGCTATTTGAGAACTCGAACTGCCACCAGAGTTGCGAGGAGTACTCGACATGTTTGTGCGCGAAGACACCAAGCCAAAGCGCGCTGGCGAGGATAATCAGAATGCCGAACGTCCACGCCCACCCCAGACGCGGAGCAAACATCGACCCCTTGCGGTAGAACTCGCGATGGCATGGCAGCAGGGCGGCGAGAATCATCGAGAGAAAGAGCGCCTCTTCGTAGTCGAACCCTTTCACGAGCGATACAACTATCCCCACGACAAGCAACGCGGCCGCCACCCAATACGCGGAGTCGACGCGGCGTTGAAGGGCGCGCGCGACCAGCAGTAGGCCGACGCCGGCCAGGCTCGCGGCGAAGTGCGACGTCTCGACAAGCGGCAGGGGAATCACCGGCTGAATCATTTCCATGCGGCCTGAGATGGGCGGTGTCGCGCCGGAGAACAGGAGGACGATGCCCGCGATCAACGCAAGAAACGCGAATGCATCGGGCGCGATAGGCGAAAGAGCGCGCACGGTGCGCGAAGCGCGTCCGATCATGGCCTTCCTCTGGAGCATTTCGTACGCGCCAAGCGCCACCATGGCGACGACCAGCGGCAGCAGGTAGTACAGGACACGAAAGACGATCAGCGTGGTCAGGACGCGTGTCGAGGGCGCGTAGGGCGCGAGGCACGCCATGAGCACGGTCTCGAACACGCCGACGCCGCCGGGGACTTGGCTCACCAGTCCCGCGAGCAACGCGAGCATAAAGAATCCCGCGAACGAGAAGAATCCGATCGGCTGATCGAAGGTAAGGAGGCTGTAGACCATGACGGCAACGACGCTGAGATCCGCCATGCCCAGCAGGACCTGCAAGACCGCAAGTCTTCCTTTGGGCAATTCGATGCTCCACGACTTCCACCCAATCTCGCTTCGCCCGGAAAGACTCGCTATCAGATACCCCGCCGTCAATGCCGTGAGGGCCACCCCCAACGGAACGCGCAGTCCCGCCGGAAAGACCGAAGGCAGCGCGCCGTCCGGTTCGATCAGGCAAGCCAGGCCGCCCATCGTTGCGAAGCCAATCCAGCCGGTCAGCGTGCAGAACGCAATCACGCGCGCGATGTCCCCGGCCGCGACACCCCAGTTCGAGTAGAGCCGGTACCGGATCGCGCCGCCGCTCAAGAACGAATAGCCGACGTTGTTGCTCAGGGCATAGCCCGAAAACGATGCCATCGCCAGGCGGCGGTACGGCATCGCGAGCGAGGCGTAGCGAAACGCGAGCACGTCGTAGAGCGTGAGCAGGAAGTAGCCGGCGGCGGCGAGCGCCGCGGCAATGGCGATGTGCGTCGAGGGGATCGAACGAAAAGCCTCGCGCAACTCGTGGTAATGAACACCGCGGAATTCGTGATGGATGGACAGGCCCGTAGCGGTAAACGCCACGAGCCCTACAACCGGCGCTAATCGGTGGAGGATCTTGCCAACATCGATCATTTCAGAAGGCTCCGTCCCGCGCGTCCGTTACTTGAGGTCTTTGATCGCATCCCAAATGGCCTCGCCGAGTCCCTTGTAGTCGCCGCCATAGTGATGGTCGCCTTTGCGCTCGATCACCGCCGCTTTGGAAGCGTCCAACTTGCCGCAGATGCAATCGGGGTCCCCGTCGGATGTAGCGCAGATCACCTTTGGCCCTGAGTACAATTTCTCGATCTCAGGCTGCACGGGATAAGTAGTGCGGCCCTTGGGCGTGTGAATCCAGTCGCTCGTATGGAATTCGAACATTGTATCCTTCGAGGGGCTTATCATGACCACGGCCACGACACGTGTTCGCAGGTCGTCGGGCAAGCGCGACGCGACGAATGGGATAATCTCCGCCCCGAGTGAGTAGCCCATCAGCACGAGACGTTCCTTCTTCCACGCCTTCATGTAATGGCGTAGCGCCCGGGCCATGTCCGCGGCGGTGGAATCGGGAGTGCGCGCGGTGGCGAAGTACCGGTGCGAACTAATGCCGATCACGGGCACCCCGTGCGTAGCCATCTCTTGCGAGACGGCGTTGTCGAGGGTCCACCATCCGCCATCGCCGCTGATGAATATGCCCAGTTTATCCGTGCCCTTCATGTCATCGGCAACTTCCGTAATGGGCAGGTCGTGCACGTCGTCGGCATTGGCGGCCGCGGATTCCTTGGCAGGCGGCTGTTCCGCCATCGAGGACGGCACAAAGCCTGTCCACGCTATTCCGCACACAAGCACTGCAAGAAAGATTCCCAACGAATGCTTCATTACTGCTTCCTCTTCTGTGTGTGTTGCGCCGCGTGCCGGTCGAGCGCTTTGAGCAGCGCATGGCGCGTCTTCCGAAATCTTGCTACATCTGTGTCGTAGTCCGCGAAACCCTTCACATGTTTTGACGCGAATGCCTCGGCTTTGCGAGGATCCTTCTCGGCAAGCTGGCTCAAGAGCTCGTGGTCGGCGATGCCATCGCGCATCGCTTCGAACCGGATCGAGTCGAGCGGGCCGTCAGTCCCAGGATACACAATCCACGCGTCGCCCGCGGGCAGATAGGGCGGCCCGCCGTGCGGGCGCGTCGTGTGGGTAAATGGGCTATCCGCGGTCCATTGATTATAGCCCCAATGGAGGTACCCCGTGATGCCATAGCGGAAGTTGATCCAATGAAGAAGGCGTGTCTTGATCAGCGGCAGTTCGATGAAGCGGTTCGCATATTCACCCTGCGGGAAAACGCACGTGTAGAACCACACCTCGTCACCCGCACGCTGGCGCTCCTGATAATGCGCGAAATCGTCCCCCAGATAATTCAACTGCGGGACCCACACGTCCATCGAACCGACTAAATCCTTCGTGTGGCACGCCTCCACGATCTTGAGCTCGGGTGCGTACTTGCGCGCGAGCGCCGCCATCGCGCGATACGTGCCGATGTTGATCCCTATGGGCTCGTCGGCAAGGTGCTGCAAATAGCAGTCGAGCCAGCCACGTTCCCGCAGATGGCTCACCAGCGTGGGAAAGAACTGCGCGTAGAACGCGTCCGCAGCCGGGTCCGACGGATCGACGCTCGCGGACTCAACGCGATGGTCCTTGACGCGCCTGATGTTGACGACGAACTGCGATTCCCAACCAGCGCTACGGCCGCCGATGTGGCCGCCTTCGATACGGCCGATGACCCCGGCCTTTTGGAACGTCTCAACCCAGCGGTCGAAACGCGCGAAATCGATCGCGAGCGTGTCGTCCGACCCCACGGAGAACTCGGCCAGCGACAAGGGCGATATGAGCGCGACGTTGTGCCGGTGTTCGGCCATGTTTCGCGCGTAACGTTCGAGCAGCGCATAGTACGCGTCCGACTCCGGCTCGGGATGCACCTGCATATGCTGGGACTGCATCGCATACCAGTCGGTCACCCACAGCCGCGTTTTGTGAATCGCGGCTTTGTGCACTCGAAGAGAGAGGCGCTTCTCTGCAGCAATCTCCCGCCCTGCGCATTCTCCCTTGATCGTCAACGTGGCTTTGTAGACGCCCGGCGCCGCCTCTTCCGGAACGTGCAGCGTCACCCAGATGGACTGTGCGCGCCCGGGTTCCATGTCCATTGACTCGGCTTCCAGCAAGGGATCGGGGTAGTCCGCCGGCGGCTTGCGCAACTGATCCTTGGACGGTTTCTGCGTCGGGCGATCCACGGGCACGTAGCCGACGAATCGAGGACGCCGCGCTTCAAGCGTCGCGCCGGACCCGCGCGCCGCAAACGGAGACACGGAAGCCGATAGCTTCGCGACGCCGCGATCGCATCGGGCCACAACCTGAAACGTCACGTCCTCGCCGCGCGCGGCTTCAGCTTCAGCGCGTGCGCCCTTCTCGAATTGCGCATCGGGGAACACCTTGATCAACGGGTCCACGGCCCAGCACTGAAGAACCTGTGCCTCTTTCGCGTGAGCCGCCGAGGATATCGCACACGCCATCGCCACACCGAACAAGACCATCCCATGCATCCTTCACGCTCCCTTCTACGTCTCGCACACGCCTTCGAGAACGGTACATCATATCCGGCTGGGCAGAGTAACTTCACGGAATGCGCGTTAGAAACGTCTTCTATCACTATAGTGCGGTAGGCATGCTTGACAACCGGCGCAAAATGTGGTCTCCTAATGGACAGGTTCCGGAACGCGTTTCACTCCATAGGACAAGACCCCGGACGGGGCAAGGAGATACACGATGCGGTACGCAATGGCGCTTATCCTTATGTTGGCGGCGGTAACGGCTTGGGCGGGGACTGTTACCATCGACTTCGCCAGCAACACAGGATTGCTCACGTACAAGGTCACAGGCTCCGGCACGCTGTCCTCGGTCAGCGGACGCGGCTATTTTAGCGGTTCCAACGCAACGTTTCTGGCTCAGGGCGGAAGCCCTATCTACAGCGGCGGCACGACGAGCGCGACTATCACGTTACAGCCCGCCGTCGACGCAGTGAACGGCGTCGGCATTGTGATGCTTGGTGGGGGAGAGCAGCTCACCGCCGTAGTCTACGGAGATGGAAGCGTGACGATGACCGACTGGATCGGAAACTACGCAACCGGCCATTTCACGTATCCGAACGCATCGAACTCCGTCACGCTGACCTATAGCGCCTCCCTGGAGCGCGCGACGCTGGCGCTCAACGGGGCCTCGGTAGGCTTTCTCGAACTGGCGCTTAACGGCGCCACGAGTGTCCAGACCGGCGTCATGGCGTTGGGCGTTGGCGGGTTGTCGCGGTTCGTGGCGTCCGGACCCGGCCTGCCCGATTATCCTCCCCCGTCGGTGGACACCGATGGCGACGGCGTCAACGACGACGTCGAGGGCGTGGCGGGCACCGATGCTCACGATCCGGGCAACCTCCCCGTCTACAATACCAGCGGCGCAACGATTCACGCGTTGAATGGCGCCGTGGTGGTCATCGCCGCGGGAAGCCTGCCCGCGAGCCAGATCAATGTCGCCGTGAGCACGCCCGTCTCGATCCCGGACGGAACGCTTCCCGTGGGCAAGGCGCTAACCCAGGTTGGTCTCGAACTCAAGCCCGACGGCACGCACTTCTCTACGCCCGTGAACGTAACGGTGCCGTATACGTGGTATCAGATCGCAGGCGTCGACGAGGCGAGCCTTAACCCGGTGTACTACACAGGACATGGCTACTCCACCTCCGGCCTCGTGCCCGTCGGTCTCGACATGGCGAACCACAAGGCCACGTTTACAACCACTCATTTCACCACGTTCGCCCTCGCGGGCGACTCGCTCGACACGGACGGCGACGGCATCGACGACTGGTGGGAAATGGCCTGGTTCGGCGACCTCACCATGGCCGACGCGACAAGCAACTACGATGGCGACGCCTACACAGACCTACAGGAGTTCCAAGGCTGGGACATCGGCATGAATCCCCTCGTCGCGGGCGAGCAACTCCCAATTGGCGGCGCCGCCGCGCTCACAATCCTCGGTTCAGGCTTGGCCCTGGCGGCCGTGAGGAGATTACGCCGGCGCGGCTAATATCGTTCCAATCCGATAAGAGAGCAACCACCCGTTCTGTGTCATTGCAGTTCAGCCCCCCGTCATTGCGACCGTAGCGAAGCAATCTCACCCGTTCCGGATTTCTCTTTTCAAGGGATTGTTCGCTTCGCTCCCAAGAAACAAGCGCACAAGGTTCCTCGAAATTCACCCCAATCGCCTTTCGGAACGTTCTTTGCGATCTTTGTGCACTTTGTGGTTGCTCATGTCACTACCACGCCCAAATCAGCCACAAAGATCACAAGAGTCACAAAGCGAAAGTCGCCTCCGAAAATGCAATCCTCATGTTTCTCTTCTTGGTGGCCCGGCGAAGCCGGGTCGTTGGCTCGCAATGACACTTAGCTATAGATAATATTTCATCATGTCGGAAGAATGCGCTAATGCTTGCCCATATCCCCGAGCACCTTCAGGCAGACATCGGGCTTGTTCGTGATGATGCGATCGATGCCGGCCTGGGCAAGACGCCGCATGTCAGCCTCGTCGTCGATGGTCCACATCGCCATGGTCATACCGCGCGCGTGGAACTTCGCCAGGAGCGCCTCGTCGAAACACTCGAGGTTCGTGTTGAAACCGCGCACATGCAGCAACTCCGCCCACCTCAGATACATCGGCCAACGCTGGGGCTGGTCCTTATCCTTGAGCGCGAGCATTTCCATGCGCAACCGCGGCGCTTCGTCCAGCACGATAGCGCAGATGATCGGCGAGAACGATTGGACCACGACCTGCCCCCCCATGCGATGCTTCTGAATCAACGCGACGACTTTGCGCGTCAACTCGAGGTTCTTCGAGCCGCTCGCTTTGATCATCGCCATCATCTTGCGGCGCATCGCGGGCGTCAGCGATTCTTGGCCCTCGGTCATCGTGAGGATGTCGTTCATAAGACGCGAATCATCCGCGATCATCTTGATCTCGACATAGATGCCCACACCTTTCGCTTTCGCAAGATCGAGCGCCTCGGCGAATGTCGGGATACGTTCGCCTTTGAACTTCGCGTCCTTCCACGCTCCCGCGTCAAGCTGCTTCAACTCCGCCAGCGTGTAGTCCCACACATGCCCCGGCGCCCCCGTGATCCGCGCGACCTTGTCGTCATGATAGATCACGACCTCGCCGTCCTTGCTCAACATGCAGTCTAATTCGAACCAATCCGCATGCAGGTCCGCCGCAAGGTCGAACGACGCCAGCGTATTCTCCGGCGCATACGCGCTCGCGCCCCGATGCGCGACCACTTCCACGCCCCCCTTCGGCACGTTAGGCTTATACGTTGTGGCACATCCCGTCATCACACACACTCCAATCCATAACAAAACCATCTTCCGTCCATTGAGAATCATGACATCGCTCCACCGTTGATTGCCCGCGCATCGTACCACTCCGGCGCGGCAAGCGTCCAGCCGAAGGAGGAACCGGGGCCTGCGTCTTGAGCGTTGGTTATTGGAGTCGACGCGGTCAATAGTGTCATATAATATATTCTGTATTATATCATATACTGAGAAGCCCCATGAACCAACACGTCGAGCAGTTGCAGAGGCAGCAAGATAGCGTGCCTGAACACATGCGCCAATTGCGCCTTATGTATTGTGGCACGCTTTCCGAGCAGCGGTATGCCGAGCGGTACACACGCAAGGATGGAGCGGGAGCCACGGGCCCGTATTTCCTGTGGCAAGGTACCCGGCAAGGAAAGCGCTTTGGGCGACGGGTCAATGCACAACAGGCGCAGCGTATCCGCGAAGGCCTCGAAACGCGCCATCGTTTCGAGGCATTATGCGCGCAGTTCGTGGCGCTGGGCGAAGCCCTCGCGGAGTGCGCCGCGAAGGCCTTGGAGGACTGCTGGAAAATGAGACACGGTGTTGGATATCGGCAAGCCTCTCCGGAGACCGGATTTGACATGCCGGGACCATGGGGGTACCATGGCGCTTTCGTGGAACTATTTTGCCCGGCGGGGCATAATATGCGCGCGGGCAGAAAGAGGGGTCCCGCGGCCTAGTTGAGGATGCGACTCGTTCATGCTGGACGTGGAGACGACTCAGATACGGCGGCCGTTGCCGCCGCTGATTCGTAAAGAACTGGAAGAACGCGGGGTTTCGGAAGACGGCGTTATCATCGCAACCAATACCGACCTGGACATTGCAGGCGAGTATTCGGAACGGTGGCTGGTCGTCACGAAGCAGCATGTCCTCGTGTACATGCTCGAAGAGGAGGAGGGGGAAGCGCTCCTCATCCGCGAAGTCCCCATCGACAAGATCGAGACCGCGCGCACGGACAGTCGCGTCGGCTCGGGGTTCCTCGAAGCCAAGACCAGCGACAACGTTTACGAAGAACTGATCCGGTTCTCGAACAAGAACTCGGAGAAATTCACCAAGGTCGCTACGAAGATCCGTTCCCTCGCCGAAGGCAAGCAGGTCGTCGTGCAGCCCGAGGATGAGGCGGAACTGGTGCAGGGGCGCTGCCAGAAATGCGGTATCCGCCTGCCCGACCGCAGCATGACCATCTGCCCGAAATGCATGAAGCGCGGCATGGTCTTCATGCGGTTCCTTGCGCGGACCAAGGAATACTGGCCCCTGGCGACGCTCGGGATGGCCATGGTGGTCACGTCGATCTTGCTGTCGCTCATCCCCGCGGAACTGACCAAGGTCCTCGTAAACAACGTGTTCGGCATGGCTTCGGAAGAGTCGATGCCTGGGTGGTTCCGTTTTATCGTCGTTCGCGTGGATGCGAAGAACCATGAGCATTGGCTGTATATCGTGGTGGGGGCGCTGGCCGCAACCATTGCCGCGCAGAGCGTGGTCGGCTGGCTGCGCGAACGGCTGGCGTCGTGGGTAAACAACCGGCTCGGGTTCGACCTGCGGCGGGACGTGTTCCAGAAACTCGAAGACCTCGCGGTCCGTTACCACGACAAGCATCCAGTCGGCTCGCTGATGACCCGCTGCTCGCAAGACGTCGAGACGCTGCAGAGTTTCATTAACCAATTGACCGGCGGTTTCGGATACCAGATCATCAACGTTGTCGCGGTCGCCGTCGTGATGTTCACGATGAGCTGGAAACTCGCGCTGCTGGCCTGCTTGCCCGCGCCGGTCGTGATGACGTGCACGCTCCTCTTCTATCGCTTCGTCGTGCCTGCGTGGAACAAGTACTGGACCACGCGCTCGGACTTGTCCAACGTGCTGCACGCGTCGCTCTCGGGCATTCGCGTGGTGAAAGCGTTCGCGCAGGAGAAGCACGAGGGCGAGCGCTTCAAGAGTTACAGCGGCCGCTTCCGCGACGCGGGACTATACGTCGGCTATGCCCAGGCATGGTTCTATCCGCTGATGGGTTTCGTCTTCCAGTTGGGCGGGTTCTTCATCTGGGTGTTCGGCGGCCACATGGTCCTGCAGAAGGTCATGACGCTCGGCGAACTGCTCCAGTTCCTCGGCTACCTCGGCATGTTTTACGGCCCGCTGAACTCGTTGACGCAGATGTCCAACTGGTTCACGTCGTTCACGACGCAGGCGCACCGCGTCTTCGAGGTGCTCGACCACGAACCCGAAGTGACCGAAGGCGCGGATGCGGTCGACATGCAGCTTCAGGGCGCCATCTCGTTCAGCAACGTGAACTTTGGCTACGACCCCCACATCCCGATCCTGCACGATGTCAGTTTCGACATTAGGCCCGGCGAAATGATCGGCGTGGTCGGGCACAGCGGAAGCGGCAAGTCGACGATGGTCAATCTCGTCATGCGCTTCTACGACGTGAACGACGGCACCGTAAAGATCGACAACATCGATATCCGCCGGATCCGCAAGACCTGCTTGCGCCGCCAGATCGGCCTCGTGCCGCAGGACCCCTATTTGTTCGGCGGGACGATCGCCGACAACATCTCCTACGGCAACCCTGCGGTCGCGAATGAATTGATCCTCGATGCGGCGCTGGCGGCGAACGCGCACATGTTCATCACGCGCATCCACGACGGCTACGACACGCGCTTGGGCGAGCGCGGCACAGGGCTTTCGGGCGGCGAACGCCAGCGCGTGGCGATCGCTCGCGCGCTGCTGTACAACCCGCGCGTACTGATCCTCGACGAGGCCACTTCGAGCGTCGACACGATCGCGGAGCGCGAAATCCAGAAGGCGCTCGAAGCGCTAAGCCTCGGCCGTACGACGATTGCCGTCGCGCACCGGCTCTCGACGTTGCGCAACTGCGACCGGATCATCGTATTCGAAGAAGGCGTGATCCGCGAGCAGGGCACGCACGAGGAACTGCTCGCGCTGAAGGGCATCTACAAGAAACTCGTCGATATTCAAACGCAGCTCACGAGCGACCGCGCCACGTCCGTCGACTCCCTGAAGGCCGTCGAGGATATGGAGAAAGCGGACGAGGTCAAGGAAGTCGTCCAGACGGCGAAGAAGGAGCGCGCCGCACCGGGCCCGGTGCCACGCATTCACTATCTCGAACCGAAAGACCTCCATATCTACTCGCTGGACGAGGGCGGCATGCAGGTCAGCTACAACGGCGAGGAGTACGGACACGTCCACGCGTACCGTTGTTACCCGGTATCGCGGCCTAGCGAGTTCATCGCGTTGTGGACGGGGTCGTCGGCGCTCGAACACCACGAAATCGGCATGATCCGGCGGCTCAAGGAACTCGCGCCGAGCTCGCTGATGGCCGTGCAGCACGAATTGGCGAAACGCTACTTCATCCACTACATCGACAAGATTAACCTGATCACAGAAGAACTTGGCTTCCTGTCGTGGAACGTCGAAACGGACAAGGGCCACATGGAATTCATGACGCGGCGGTGGGACCGCTACACCGTGGCGGAAGGCGGACCCAACGGGCGCATCATCCTCGACGTGGATTACAACCGCTACGAGATTGAAGACCTCAACGCGCTCGACGAAGACAGCCGCGAGATGTTCTACAAGTTCATTTACTGGTAAGCGCGGCCAGCAGTTCGTCGTGGATGTGCCCGTTGCTCATCAGCACGCCGCGCCCATCGTCGAACAAAGCCAGCGGCGAACCGTCAAGCCGGGTGGCCTTCCCCCCCGCTTCTTCGATGATGATTTGCCCCGCCGCGTAATCCCACGGATTCAGGCCCACATGCACGAAACCGTCCATCTCGCCCGCGGCAATCGAGCATAGTGCGACGACCGTCGCGCAGTTGCACCGCAACTGGCCTGCTTCGCGGATCACGCGGTCCGCGCGATCGAGCGTTTCGCCGCGATGACGGCGTCCCGAGAAGTCGATCTCGATGCGCGACACGGCGAGCGAGTCCACACCGGACACGCGGAGCGTCTTCCCATCCTTCCAAGCGCCCGCGCCTTGTTCGGCCAAGAAGGTCTCGCGCGTCATGGGCATCGCCACGCCACCCGCAACCGGCCTGCCGCCGACCGCGAAGGCCACCGAGATCCCGAACGCGGGAAAGAGGCCGCGGACGAAATTCTGGGTGCCGTCGATCGGGTCGATGACCCAACAACGGCACGCGGGGTCCGAGGGGATGTTCGCGAAATCGCGCTCTTCGGCGGCGATCAGGTCGTTGGGAAATAGGTTGGCGATCTGTTCGACGATATAGTCCTGCACCGCAAGATCGACGCTGGTCAGGAGGTCGTTCGCTTCGCTCTTTGACTGAACCTCGACGCGCTCTCGCTGGACGTATTTTTCGCGCACCAGTACCGACGTAACCTTGAGCACTTGCTCGATGAACAGGATCTCTTTCATGTAACGCGCCGTTCCTTTCAGCGGTGGACTATCCCTTGATGCCCGTCAGCGTGATCCCTTGAATGAAGGTCTTCTGCGTCAGGAAGAATATGACGATAATGGGAATCGTGATCACGGTCGACATGGCCATGAGCGGACCCCACATGCTTTCGTGCTGGCTTTGGAACTGCTGCAACGCGACGGCGAGCGTGTATTGCCGGTCGTCTTGAAGGTAGACGAGCGGATACAGGAAGTCGCCCCATTCGAACAGGAACGTGAACAGCGCGGTCGTCGCGAGCGCGGGCTTGCTCAACGGCAGGATGATGCGCCAGAAGATCCCGAACTCGTTGCAGCCGTCGATACGCGCGGCGGCGCTCAGGTCCTGCGGAATACCCATGAAGAACTGGCGCAGAAGGAATATGTAGAACGGCACGCCGAAATAAGCCCAAATCACGAGCGGCTTGAAGGTGCCCACCCAGCCGAGTTTGCGATAGACCACGAAGAGCGGGATCAACGTCACTTGATACGGAAGCATCATGGTGGCGAGGACCATAACGAAGACGACATCGCGGCCCTTCCAGGGAATGCGCGCGAAACTATAGGCCACAAGCGAACACGACAGCACGGTTCCGAGAACGCATGAGACGCAGATGAACAGCGTGTTGCGAAGGTTATTAAAGAAATCCATCTTCTTGAACGCGTCGACGTAGTTGCGCCAATGAAACCCAACGCGCTGTTGAATTTCGAAGTCCTCGGAGTTCGCGTGAATCGTCTCCCCTCCCACTTCGAGCACGCTGCGGCCTTCGTCGTCTTTGGACATCTCGACGCCCTGTTTCCCGTCGTAGGTGACCATGCGTCGTCCCTGCGCGTCGAGGATTTCGGTGGTCGGGATCCACTGCGGCGGTTTGCCGGGCTTCGGAAAGATGCTCGACTCGTGCTTGAGCGACGTTGACAGCATCCAGGCGAACGGCGCGATGAACAGCGCCGAGGCCAGGATCAAGACCAGGTGGGCTTTCCAATGGATGCGGATTCTAGTCGCCATAATAGTGCACCCACCGTTTCGAGGACGCGAGCACAAGCACGGTCGCGGCCAGGATCACCAGGAACAGCAGCCACGCCATCGCGGAGGCGTAACCCATGCGAAGATAGCTGAAGGAATTGCGGTAGAGATACAGCGCGTAGAACAGCGTGCTGTCCACCGGCCCGCCTTTGCCGCCGGTCATCACGTAGACCTGCGTGAAGTATTGGAACGCGCCGATGAGACCCATGACGAGGTTGAACAGGATCGTCGGCGTGATCATCGGCAGGGTTACGTGGCGGAACTTGGCCCATCGCCCCGCGCCGTCGATGTCGGCGACTTCGTAGAGGGATTGCGGCACGTCGGCGAGACCGGCGAGAAAGATCACCATTGCGCCGCCAACGCCCCACAGGCTCATAAGAATCAGCGAGGGCTTGGCCCAATGCTCGTCGGCGATCCACCCAGGCTCGGGAAGCGCAAGCGACGTCCAGCCGGCCTGGTTCACGAGCGTGGTAACTTGGCGAATCATGGCGTTGAGAAGGCCGCTCTCGGGATTGAGCACCCAGAGCCACAACACAGCCGAGGCGACAATTGGTACGATGGTCGGCAAGAAGAAAACGGTCCGGTAGACAGACATTGCGCGGACTTTCTGGTTCAGCAACAACGCGAGGGCGATGCTGAAGGCCAAGCCCAGCGGCACGGAAAAGGCGGTGAAGTACAGCGTGTTGTAGAGCGCCTTCCAGAAGAGCGGGTCGCCGAGAAAGAGTTCGCGGTAGTTCTCGAGCCCCGTCCACATCGGCGGTTTGATGACATTGTATTGGCACAGGCTGTAGTAAAGGCTCGCGAGAATCGGGTAGAGCGTGAACGCCGCGAACCCGATCAGGTATGGCGATGCGAAGAGCAGGCCGTTGCGCAGGTGTCTCCGTTCCATGCGCGTCATGACGGCGACCTTTCATTGAGGCGGCGCAGCTTCGCGAGTTCGGTGTTCACACGGTCCTCGATGGCGCGCGCGGCGGCCTCGGGCGTCGTCTTGCGGAAGACAACGCGCTCGCGCTGCCGTTCCATTTCATCGCCGAGAAACTGCGTCAGCGGCGTGATCTCAGGCATGACGACGCGCCGCGTCAGCAACACGTTCACGAAGACTCTGAACTTCGGGTCGCGGATGAAGCGATCTTGTTGCGCCTCGGCAGGACGCGGGCAAATATTGTGGATGGCGTAGTTGTAATCGCTTGCGGGCGAAGTCCCGCCGTTGGGACGCGGCGAGTAGAACCAATTCAGGTACTGCCAGACCGCCTCGGGATGTTTGCATCCTCGCGGGATGCAGTCGACCACGCACGCCCCGCCGTAGGCCAGCGGTTCGGCCCCCTCGGGAACGGGAAGCGGCGCCACGCCCCAATCGAGTTCGGGGGCGTACTGCGGAATGAAGGTGACCTGCCATTCCCCTTCGGCCATCATCGCGATCTTGCCGGAATAGAATGGATTGTTCGCGCTCATATACGACCCGAAGCCGGATTGGAACGAGAGGATCTTGGCCGGATCGAGCGCGTAGGGCGGATTCGAGGCCGAATGGGGATCCTTTGCGAAGCTCTGCTGCCAGCGGAACATGCGGATGATATTCGGATCGTTGCCGCACACCACGACGCCGGTCTTCTGATCGCACCACGTGCCCCCGAAGAACAGCCCCCACATCGTGCTCATGTCCCACGGCTGCCATGGGAGAAACCCGATCTGCTCAATCGAAGCATCGGTCTGGATCGTGAGGCGCGCGGCGTAGTCTTCGAGTTCCTTCAGGTTCGTTGGCGGGCGCTCGGGATCGAGGCCCGCTTTGCGGAAGGCCTGCTTGTTCCACAAAAGGCAGTAGGTGTCGGTGGTCGTGGGAATACCCCAGACATGGCCGCCGTACGCTACGATGTCCCAGCAATACGGGAAGAACTTCTCCTTGTCCATCGCGGGACAGCGCGCCATCCCCTCCTCCAGCGGCGTGAAACAGCCTTGAGCCACAAGTTGCGACAACATCGATCCGTCGAGCGCGCAGACATCCGGGGGCGTGCCGCCGGCGATCGAGGTCAGCAGTTTTTCCATGCAGGCGTTGTAGCCGATCGAAAGCGCGCGGACGTAGACCCGGTTCTGGCTTCGGTTGAACTCGTCGATCAGCTTGCGCCGCGCCTCGTGCTCATGCCCCTGGTGGCGGTCCCAAAACAGGATGATGGTCCGGCCTTCCTTGAGGGCGTCGCGCTCGGCCTGCGTGGCGGCCTCGCGCGGCCACAACATCACAAAGACCGCCACACCCGCGACGAGGCACAGCAGCCACAGAAAATAGGTCTTCATGAATCGTACAACTCCACAGCGACGGAGTATAGGCAGTCAGGCGGCGGACATCAACCCCCGCGCACCATTGCTCGTGGTCGTGATCGTGATCGTATTCGTAATCGTAATCGAAAGAGGACCAATGCATCGCCCTCCAGACAAACCGATTGGTTTCCCGGCGACTCCGACCACGGCGACATTCGGTTATGGCCACCCGATTACGATTACGGTCAAGATCACGGTCAAGAGCAAGAACGTATGAAGCTCGGATGTTTTCGGGCCTTTTGCGGATACGGACGCGCTCTGGTACACTGAATCCATGGAACTGAGGGCTGCGGTTGCATTCGTTCGTCGCGCAACACGCACGAGGTGCAATCCCAACGATTGATCGCAGGGAGTGGTGTCGTTAATGAGCATGCTGGCCGGCCTTGTTTGGGCCATGAGTCTTTCGGCAGATTCGTTGTCTTCGATGGAATTGGACGCGCATCCCCGTCCGGACTGGTCGCGTCCGTGCGCCCTGCTGAACGGGCCTTGGCAGTTCGACTTCGATCCGCAGGACGCCGGCATCAAGGAGCAGTGGTTCGTGAACCACGCGTTCACGAAGACGATCCAGGTGCCGTTCCCCTGGCAAAGCGAACTGTCGGGGATTCACGACACGGCGTATCAAGGCGCGGCATGGTACCAACGCGAGTTCACCATCCCGGCGGGCATCGTGAACCGCCGCATCTTCCTCGTATTCGGCGCCGTCGATTGGCAGGCGACTGTATGGATTAACGGGCAGCAGGCCGCCGAACACGAGGGCGGCTATCTTCCGTTCGAAGTAGACTTGACGGATCGCGTCAAGCCCGGCGAGACAGCGCGTGTGACAGTGCGCGCGTTCGACGTGACCGATCCCGAGACCCCGACGGGCAAGCAGACCGGCTGGTACACGCCCTCCGGGGGCATCTGGCAGAGCGTGTACCTCGAATACCGCGGGAAGTCCTATCTGCGCGACGGGCGAATCACGCCCGATATCGACGCGTCGACCGCGAGGTTCGAGTGCACGATCGAGGCGGCGGCGGCGGGCGAGTATTCGGTCGCGGTTCACGCAATCGAAGGCTTTCAGCGCTATTCCGTGAAGCAGACGGTTGCGTGCAAGGCCGGGGCAAACCCGGTGCGCCTCGTCCTCCCCATTGCGAAACCCAAGTTGTGGACGCCCGACTCCCCCACGCTGTACGACGCGCGCATCGTGTTGAGCCATGGCGACGACATCGAGGACTGGGTAAGCACGTATTTCGGGATGCGCAAGATCAGCCGGGGCGTATACGGCGATGCAGGCCACGAATACATCCTGCTGAACGGCAAGCCTGTGTACCTGCGCGGCGCGCTGCACCAATCGTTCAACCCGAAGGGCCTCTACACGCACCCGGACGACGCGTTCATCCGCAACGACTATGCGAAGGCCAAGGAATTCGGACTGAACTTCGTCCGCATCCACATCAAGCTCGACGAGCCGCGCGCGCTGTACTGGGCCGACAAACTCGGCGTGATGTTGATGTGCGACATGCCTAACTTCACGCGCAACACGGACCGCGCGCATACGCTGTGGGAGGCGATGCTGCGCGGCGCCATCGCACGCGACTTCAACCACCCGTCGATCGTCGCGTGGTGCTGCTTCAACGAGACGTGGGGCATCGGCGACGGAGGCTACACGCCGCAGACGCAACAGTGGGTGCGCGACATGTACCTGCTGACGAAGCAACTGGACCCGACGCGGCTCGTGGAAGACAATTCGCCGTGCAAGTACGACCACACGCAGACCGACATCAATTCGTGGCACTTCTACATCGACAAGTACTCCGTTGCCGCGCACCACATCGCGGAAGTCGTCGAGAAGACGATCCCGGGATCGGAGTTCAACTATGCTCCGGGCTGGAAACAGGACACCGCTCCGTTGATCAATTCCGAATACGGCGGCGTATCGGCGGGCAGCGGCGACCGCGATATCTCGTGGGTCTTCCTGTATCTGACAAACCTCCTCCGCAAGTACGACAAGATCGGCGGTTATGTGTACACGGAACTCGAAGATATCGAGTGGGAACACAACGGTTTCATGAATTACGATCGGTCGCCGAAGACGTATAACTATCCGGCGAATATCACGCTGGCGGACCTGCAGGGCGCGGATGTGCCGGTGCTCGATTGCCCGCCGTATCAACAGGTCGACGCGCGCGCGCATGTCAGCATTCCCGTCCTGCTGAGCCATTGGTCCGAACGAACCGATTTGAAGCTGCGCGTTTTCGTGGAGGGCAGCACGATCGACGGCATGCCGTGGTCGGGATGGTTCAAGCCGATGGAACAGGACGTCACGGGCAAGCCGTACACGGTAACGCAGGCCGGGGCGTACACGATCGACCTGCCAGGCGCGACGGGCCTTATCTCGGTCGTGGCGGAACTGCTGAGCGAAGGCCAGCGCGTCGGCGCGACGTACTGCGTGCTGGACGCGCGCGGCGCGTCATGGGTCAACCCGGATGTATGGGCCGCGCCGTTTGATGTGGCCAAGTTCAGCGAATACGCCATGGATATTCCTACAAGCGTATTCGATCAACATCCCGGCAAGGTCTTTGGGCACAAGGCCGGCTACATCGAGTACCAGATCAAGATGCCGATGGCGCTGACGGCGGACAAGATCGCGTCGTGCCGGTTGATAGCGGAACTCGCTTCCAAGGCGGACAAGGAACGCCTCGACTGGCCCGAGCGCACGAAGCAGCAGGACTACCCACAAACCGACGGCAAGACGTGGCCCACGGATATCACGGTGTCGGTCGACGGCGTGCCTTTCAAAGACATCACAATCGACAACGACTACGCGGACGCGCGCGGCGTGCTTTCGCATGAGGCCGGATACCAGCATGGGTCGTGTGGCGTCGTCGTCGACGCGCCCATCGAAGGCCCGGCGCTCGAAGCGCTGAAACAAGCCCTCACGAACAAGCGCGTCGTCACCGTGCGGTTCGAGGTCAAGCCCGATGCGGCGCACGTGGGCGGGATATCGCTGTACGGAAACAGCATGGGAAGCCTCGGCGCCGATCCGACGCTGCTCTTCGGGCTGACACCGGGGGCCAAGAAGCCGAAAGGCGAGGCCAAAGCGCTGCATCCGAAGCCGCGCGACAAGGCCAAGAAACAGGCGACGCCATGAAGGATGACGACCCACGCATCATCGCGGCACGAGAGTTCGCCAAATCGTACGATCCCGACCCCGCGCATGCGGCGCAAGTCGCGATGCTCAGCCTCGCGCTGTTTGACGAACTCGCTTCCCTGCACGGACTAGGCAAGCGCCCGCGGATGTGGCTCCACGCGGCGGCATTCCTGCACGATATCGGCTATGCGACGCGGCCCGATCAACATCACAAAGGGTCGCGCGATCTCATCGCAAGCGCGGATATCAAAGGTTTCTCGCGCGCGGAACTCCAGCTTATCGCGTGCGTGGCGCGGTATCATCGGAAGGGGCTGCCGGAACGCTCACACAAGGTCTTTCGTGATCTCGAAGCCGCGGAGCAGTCCTTCGCCACGTGCCTGGCCTCCTTACTGCGTATCGCGGACGGGCTCGACCGCTGCCACCGGGCTTCCGTAGAGTCGGTAACGGCGGCCCGGGATTCGGATGGCGTCTCGATTCGGGTCCGCCAGCGGTTCGCGTCCCCCGAGGATCTCGCCGCGGCCCAGAAAAAGGCGGACTTGTTTGAGAAGACCTTTGGTCTACCTGTCAAGATAGCAAGCGCGTGACGCGCTCGTTAGCGAACGGAATTTCCGTGTCATTGCGAGCGTAGCGAAGCAATCCCCCGGAACTCTTCGGGAGATTGCTTCGCTACGCTCGCAATGACACGTGCGCGAATGACTTGCCTGTAGATTGGTTGTGAAGGATTAGGTTATGGCACGCCCTGTAATTCTGCTAGTCAATCCGAATCGCATGCTCCCCCCCATCGCCCCGCTCGGACTTGAATACGTTGCGAGCGACCTCGCGGCGCACGATTACGAACCGGTCTTGTGCGACCTCACCTTCGCGAAGGACTGGCCATCGGCGTTGACGGAATCCATTCGCGACGTGCAGCCGTACGCCATCGGAGTGTCGGTTCGCAACCTCGACGACGCGTATTTCGCTAGCCAGGATTTCATCTTGGAAACGACCTCCGCGGCGATCCGCCACATCAAGAGCGAGACAGAAACGCCCGTAGTCCTCGGCGGAGTCGGATTCTCGTGCGCGCCGTGCGAGGTCCTCGAATACACCGGCGCGGACTATGGGATCGCGGGCGAAGGCGAGACCGCCTTCCCGCGGCTGTTGGACTGCTTGGGTAGCGGCAACGATCCCTCAGAGGTTCCGGGAGCTGTGTATCGCGCCGCGGACGGCGGCGCGCAAGTTGTGCCGCCGGAGGCAGGTAATCTGAGCCGGACCCCTGGGCCTTCGCGCGGATTTGTGGACAGCTTGCGCTATTTCAACGAAGGCGGCCAGGCCGGCGTGGAAACGAAACGCGGCTGCGCGAGCGCGTGCGTGTATTGCGTGGACCCGGTCGCCAAGGGGCGCGTGATGCGGGCGCGTCCTCCGGCGATGATAACGCAGGAAATCCGCCATCTCGTCGACCAGGGCATCAACGTGTTTCACTGGTGCGACAGCGAATTCAACCACCCGCGCGCGCATGCGGTCGCGCTGTGCGAGGCGCTGATCAAGGACGGCTTTTCGGAACATATACGCTGGTACACCTACGCAAGCCCGCACCCCTTCGATGAAGAGCTGGCGTGTCTGATGGCTCGGGCGGGATGCGCGGGCATCAATTTCGGCGCGGACCACGCGGACCGGGACATGCTCGAACGGCTGGGCCGCGGCTACGACGCGGAATCGATCCGATTCGCGGTGCAGGCGTGCAAGAACGCGGATATTGCCATGATGCTCGACATGCTGCTCGGCTCGCCCGGCGAAACGCGCGAGACCATCGCAACGGCGATCGACTTCGCGCGCGAAGTCGGGCCGGATTGCGTGGGCCTGTCGTGTGGCGTGCGCGTCTACCCGTACACGCCCCTTGCGCGATTCGTGAAATCGCAAGGCCCTATGAAGGCGAATCCCAATCTCCATGGCGCGGTCGAGGACAACGACACGTTTTTGCGTCCGGTATTCTACGTCGACGAAGCGGTGGGCGGAGATCTTCACGCGTATGTTGCAAGGCGGGTGTCCGGCGACCGGCGGTTCTTCCACGCCGACCCGGCTGAACTGGACGGCAACTACAACTACAACAACAACTCGGTCTTGTCGCGCGCGATTCGCAACGGAGCGCGCGGCGCGTATTGGGATATCTTGAGAAAGCCGTCGCTGGGCGACGACGAGTAGTGAGACGTTCTATTTCTTAGAATTCGATCCGCCGATCGAGTTCACGACATTCATCGCCTCTTTCTTAAGGCGATGAAGGATCCTGCGCGCCCACAGGAATTCCGTGCTCAGGATAGCCAATCCCACAGGGATGACGACGGTGCCCGGGCCTGGCAGCACGAGCATCGCAATGCCCACCATGATGACGCCGGAGCCGACCACCAGCACGGCGAGCCGGCGCGCCTGTTTCCACGCGTATTCCGCGAATCCTTCGGGCCGGGGTTCCACTTCGCCGGCCTTAATCGCATCGCGAATGGTAAAGCCCTGGCGTCGCACCGCGATCAGAGAGGCGATGATGCCCGTCGCAAGGATGGCCACGATGATGAGGAGTGAGGCGAAGGTCGGTATCGGGTAATGGTGCTCGATAAGCATCTTGATGCCGATGAACGCGAGGAGGATGACGAGACTCGTCTTGAGGTACTTGAACTTCTTAACGAGACCCGCGAGCGCGAAGTAGAGCGAGCGAAGGCCGAGGATCGCAAAGACATTCGAGGTGAACACGAGGAACGGCTCGCGTGTGACGGCGATGACCGCGGGAATCGAGTCGACCGCAAACAGAACATCGGAACTCTCGACCACCAAGAGTACGAGGAAGAGAAGCGTCATCGAGCGCCGGCCACCCACTCGGATAAAGAACCGGGAACTGTGGTACTCGTTCGAGACGGGGTAGACCTTGCGAGCCAGGCGCACGAGCCATGTCTTCTCGGGGTCCATGCTTTCTTCGCTTGAAAATATGAGGCGGACCGCCGTGAACAGGAGCACCACACCGAACACGTAAAGGATCCACTCGAAGCGCGCGAGCAGCGCCGTCCCGGCGGCAATCATCGCGCCGCGCATGACGAGCGCGCCGACAATACCCCAGAAGAGGACGCGGTGCTGATACATCTGCGGCACTCGGAAGTAGGCGAAGATGATCGCGATGACAACCATGTTGTCGAGGCTCAGGGATTCCTCGACAATGTAGCCGGTAAGGAATTCGAGCGCGGCCTTCTTGCCCGCGGCGTGCCCCCCGGTCGCGCCGGCGATACCCAGCCAGTTGTGGGTATACATGAGGTAGACGAGTTCGGCGAAGACGAGGGCAAGGGTGACCCAGACCGCCGTCCACGCCAGCGCCTCGCCCGTGGAAATGACGTGGACCTTGCGGTTGAACACGCCAAGATCTAGCGCGAGCGCCACGAGCACGAACGCAATAAACGCGACATAGAGCCAGATAATCACGCGAGGATTCTACCTTTCATGGATCATTGCAGCACGGCCCCCTGCGCCGCGGATGCCACGTGCTTGACGTAGCGCCGCATGTAGCCGGGCGGCACGGGATGGCGCACCGGTTCGAATCCGGCAAGCCGCGCCGCGATGTCGACTCCGCGCACGTTGAGCGAACGATTCGGGATATCGATCTCGATAACATCGCCGTCGCGCAAGGCCGCGATCGGTCCGCCCACGAAGGCCTCGGGAGAGACGTGGCCCACGCACGGACCTTCGCTCGCCCCGGAAAAGCGGCCATCGGTAACCAACGCAATGCGTTTGAGGCTCGAATGGGCGAGCGCCATCGTGACCGCGAGCGTCTCCGGCATGCCAGGACCGCCCTTCGGGCCTTCGTAGCGAATCACGATCACTTCGCCGTCGCGGATCGCGCCGGCGTCGAACGCGCGGAGCGCGTCTTTCTCGGAATCCATGACGCGCGCCGGACCTTGGAACACGCGCAAGTCCGGCGCGACGGCGGATTGCTTGACGACGGCGCCGTCCGGCGCGAGATTGCCATAGAGAATCACGGTGCCGCCTTCGGCCAGATACGGCGCGCTCTTCGGGCGGATGACCGACGCGTCGCGGACCTCCGCCGCGCCGACGATCTCGCGCAGGCTCTTGCCGCTTGCGGTAATCGTATCCAAGCACAAATCGTCGGCAAGCTGCTTCATGACGGCGGCGACGCCGCCCGCCATGTAGAGGTCGACCATGCCATGCGGGCCGTTCGGAGAAATCGATAGAAGCGTCGGAATTCTGTGATTGAAGTCGTTAAACACCGAAAGCGGCAACTCGATGCCAAGCTCGTGCGCGATCGCGGGCAGGTGCAGCGTCGAGTTGGTCGATCCGCCGATCGCGAGGTCCATCATAACCGCGTTTTCGAGCGCCTCACGCGTGAGGATCTTCCGCACGTTCAACTCTTCCTCGACCATCGCCACGATGCGCTTGCCCGTCTCGCGCGCGATGAGGAGCTTCTCGGTATGGAACGCGGGCACGTTCGCCGAGCCGGGCAACGACAACCCCATGACTTCGGCGAGGCACTGGAACGTGTTCGCGGTGCCCATAACCTCGCAGGCCCCCGACGAAGCCGCGGTGCAGCACGCCAGGCCGAGCGGCGACCCCGCATAGTCCTTGAAATCGACGCTGTCCTTGCGCCCGGGACTCATGCGGACTTGCCACGCGTTCGGACCGCCGGTCAGGAAGATCGTGGGCAGGTCGAGGCGCGCCGCGGCCATCATCATAGCGGGGATAATCTTGTCGCAACTTGCGATCATCACCATCCCGTCGAAGATCATGCTGCGAACATGCGTTTCGACCGTATCGGCGATGAGTTCGCGTTGCGGAAGGATAAAGCGCATGCCCTCGTGGCCTTCGGCCATGCCGTCGCACGGCGCAGGCACGTTGAACTCGAACGGGATGCCTCCCGCGGCGTGGATGCCGTCTTTCACGCGTTGCGCGAGCGCGGCGAGATGCATGTGGCCGGGGTTGAGTTCCGTGTGCGAGTTGACGACGGCGATCATGGGTTTCTGGATCGCCTCGGCAATATCGACGCCGGAACTCTTGATCAGCGACATGCGAAGCACGGAAATCAGTCCGTCGCGCGCATCGAAGTACTGTTTGCTCTTCGCCTTCTTCACCGATGCTCTCCTAAGGAGGCGTGACGCAAGTCCACGCCCACCCGAATCGCTGTGCTACAGTGTCATTGCGAGCGTAGCGAAGCAATCCCCCCGGCTGCATCGCGCGGCGTCGAGGGGATTGCTTCGCTGCGCTCGCAATGACACATGAGGGGATCTTGGACAGACAACTCCTTGTCAGATCTCACTCACTCCTAACGAGACGTTCTGCGTGGGTCCGGACTACATCAACTTGGTCACGCCGGGCATAGCCACCGGGCCGACGGGCAGGTCGCAGAACTCGAGTTTCGGCGGCGTGAGATCGAGTTTCGAACTGTTCATGACCCAGTCCCACTTCATGGCCTGGCCCGTGTACGCGCTGATGCGGCCCATAATGGCCGTGAGCGTGCTCTCCGCGATACGCTTGCCTTCGTTGAGCGGCTTGCCTTCGCGGATGCTTGCGATCATGTCCGCGTATTCCTGCACCGCTGGATCGACGGACGGGCCGTCGTACTTGTACGGCTTCTCGCCCTCGATGGTCGCGATACCGAAATCGACGTAGGCGCGGCCTTTCGTGCCCACGAACCGCTGATCGCAGCGCGTGCTGATCTTGTCCATCTGGGCGCCCATGTACTCGATCTTGACGCCGTTCGGGTATTCGTATTCGCAAGAGAAATGATCGAAGACGTCGCCGTATTCGGGCGCGGTGCGCACCTGGCGTCCGCCGAATCCCATGCACTGGACCGGGGTCGCCCCCATGGCCCAGTTGACGAGGTCGAGATTGTGCACGTGCATCTCGTCGATGAAGTCGCCGGAGAGCCACGTCATGAACAGCCAGCGCCGGATCTGCCATTCCATGTCCGACCAGCCGTTCTTCTTCTTCTTCGTGTCGCCGCCCCAATCCATCATGCCATCGCCGATGCGGACCATCTGTCCGCTGACGACCTCGCCAATCTCGCCGTTGTGAATGCGATCCATCACGTCCATGATGTGGCGCGCGCGGCGCATCTGCGTTCCCGCCACAACAGCGAGGTTCTTCTCCTGAGCCTTGGCGGAGGTCTCGATGAACGAGCGTACCCCCACGGGGTCGACCGCGATCGGCTTCTCGGCGAAGACATGCTTGCCTGCTTCGACGGCCGCGCTAAAGTGCTCGGGGCGGAAGAACGGCGGCGTGGTCAGGATCACCATATCGACGTCGGTTGCGAGGACTTTCTTGTAAGCGTCCCACCCGACAAAAGTCTTCTCGGGCGTCACTTTGTAGATCTCGTCGACGGCGAGCTTGCGGTTTTCGAGGTTCTTCTTGATGATAGCGGGAGCCGCGTCAACGCGATCCTGGAACAGGTCGCCGATAGCGACCAGTTCGACGCCGGGAGACGAGGTGGCACAGTCGATGATGCCCGCGCCGCAGCCTCGTCCGCCGCAACCGATCAACCCCACGCGAATCTTGCCCGAGGTCTCCGCCGCACTACGCGTGCCCACGAGAATCGAGGCCGCGCCCAATGCCGCCGTTGTCTTGATGAAATCTCTCCGCGTCACGCCTTTCGATGCTTGTTTCATGGGTCTCCCCTTTCCTAAACCAAACCTGCCCCACCAACTCACAGGTGGGAATCAATTCTCCGAACTGGTTCCCAAGCTAAGCTTGGGAACCGCTTGAGCGCGAAGCTCCGCTTCGCGGACCACGAAATACAACTTCGAGAACACGTGCGTTCCCAAGTACAACTTGGGAACGAGCCCAACTCAACGCTCACTTCGTCAGCGCGTTCACCAGCAGCGCCTCGAACGCGCCGCGGTCCTTCCAATCCATGGCGCAATGCACGGGCCGCCCCTTCGGGTCAGGCACGGTCGCGCCCTTATCGTCAATGACCAGCGTATACGTCTTCATGACACAGAGCGATTCATCGAACGCCAAGTACGCGGCCACTGTATCGAAAAGGACGCTGCTATGTCCCTTGGGATGCTTGTCGTAATTGGCCCAATCGTGGTAATTCGCGATAACAGTCGCCGCCAACGGGTTCTTCGAGTTCTCGACCGCCGCGTAGCGCTCGCCCTTCAGGACAAGCGTGCCACACGAATCGAGCGGCGCAATCGTGATGTCCCAGGGCGCGGCAAACACGGCCCGCGCGGCGGGGATGTCCTTGAACACGTTCCATTCAGGGTCGCGGCCCGGCTTCCCGTTGTAACCCGTCTCGACACTGCCGGCCATGGCGACGATCCGCGCCTTCTTAGCGATGCCGGGGTCGCGCTTGAGCGCCTCCTGGAGATTCGTCTGAGGCCCGATAACGAGAAGCGTGATCGGCTCCTTGGAGGCGTTGATCATGTCGATCATAGTCTGGACGCCGTCGGCGTGGACCGTGCCCTTGTACTTGTCCAATGAATAGTCGCCCAGCCACTTCTCTTGATTGATCTTGTTATCGCTGTTCTTAACGCCGGTACCGAGCGGCACCTCCGTGTGCCCCATATGCTCTAGGATCTTCGCGACCAGCCGGGTCTTCTTCGCCGTGTCATCCGAGGCCGTGACCACCAGTTTCAGGTCGACCTGCGGCGTGCCCAGAAGCATCGCCAGCGCCCACGTATCGTCGATATCGTCGCCAAGGTCCGTATCCAAGATCACGGGCACGGGCGCTGCGGTGGCGGCCATGCAGAACGGCAACGCGCATAACAACAGGCTCATTGAAATCCCTCCTCGAATGTCGCTCGCATAATCTAGCCGATTGGGCAGGCGAATTCTAGTGTATTGACGCACGCTGTTTGGGACTTATCATTTGGACAGGATAACAGGATCGACAGGATAATTGGGTAAGAGCCCGGCACGGATTAGCTCTTTTCTCTTCCTCAAGATGGCCGGTACGGCTCAAATCCTTCTTCCCATAGTGTGCATGAGGATCAGGTCATCCTGTTAATCCTGTTATCCTGTCCAAAGGTAAGATCCTTCAATTACGAGTCACTGCACTATTGGGAGTTAAGGCACGGCGAACAGCTTCCCGTTCGCATCACCGGCGATCACCGGTAGTTGGAGCGACACGCCGCCTGCAGTTGTCACGTAGCGGAATCCGTAAAGGGCCGCAAGTTCCTGCCAGCGCTCTTGCGGAACGTTCTCCCACAACTCCCATTTCCAATCCACGGGGCGGGCCAGTCCGCGTTTGGACGGGATCCCGAACGTGACGCCGAACAGGTCGTCGTACATCTTCGCGATCGAGGGTCCGAGTTCGGGGATATAGCTGATCATGTACGGCGTGTCCTGTTGCGCGAGGACCGCGTGTCCTGTCTCGGCCTGCATGTTCAAGGAGGTCATCGGACCAAGGAGGACGCCATGCGGGTCGTTGCGTTCGTCGAGCGCGCGGGCGATGCTCACGTTAAACGGCTTCCTAGGCAGCCACTGGCGAGTCCGCCACTGTGGATACGCGATCGCCGCCGCCAGAATCACGCACATCACAAGGACAACGCGCTCCTTCTCTAGAAAGCGCATGCCGTCCATCACGGGACGCGGCAAACTCCGAATCGCAAACCCCGCGGCCACGCCTGCCACGAAGCATGCCGCGCCGAATTGGTGGACGACCATCAACGCCGAGAACGCGGCCACGACGGAGAACGCGTAGGGCAGCATGAGTAGACGGCGCTCACGCAAGCGTATCGGCAGCAAGCCCATGACAACCCCGTACAACCCGAAATACAAGGGATACCCCGTGGCTAGGTAGCGGCTCAGCAGGTTCGATTCGCCATCGACGGCAGCCAGCAGAGAATTCTCCAGCGTCACCGCGGCGGCGTAGCCGGCCGCCAATCCAATAAGGGCAAGCGTGGGTGCCGTGTCGTTCGCGCCCCGTTTCCAAGTCTCCGCCAACAAGCCCAGCACGAGAACGAACAACAGCGGCGCCACGTGATTACCCAGCCGGAACGGCATCCAGCTTGCCAGCCAGAACGGCACATCGCGCCCCATGGCCTCGCGGGCGAACATCCCGCCCCATACCGTGAGCGCAGCGAACGCGCAGTACAGGACAAGGCCGAGGTAGACGGGGACGGGCGGCCGGTTCCCCTCGGCCGGGCCGGCTTCCTTCCGCAGGTGCGCGAAGTAAATATAAAGGGCGGCCGCGCCAAGCAGCAGCGCGCCGAAGAGGACGATGTGGCTGTCGGCACGCGGCATCTGCCTGTGGATATCGTGCACGTAGGTGAAGGCGCTCCACACGGTCCGCGAGTCTTCGGCAGAGTAGTATGCGCCCGACGTAGGCAATGGCACTTTGAATGCGTGATGGATGCCCGCGAACGCGAGAGTGAGGAGCGCCCCTGCTGCGCCGCCCGCCACCGCGCGTTTGCAGTGCGCGTGCCGTTTTGAAAAGAACGCGATGCTCCAGCACACGCAACTCACAAGCAACACAATCGGCATTTGACCTAGGTGGACACAGGGCATCAGTCCTAGCAGCAGGAACCCGGTGGCCCAATGCCCCGCCAGCACGAAGTAGAGCACGAGCAAGGCGTAGCCCATGCCGATCTGGCCGTAGGAGTAGAGGCCGGGCCACAGGTTCATCGGATACGTCGTCTCGTAGCCCTGATAGATGCCGTAGAGCGCGAGCAGCGCGGCCACGTGGCCCCACACCGCCTTGCGTGTCACGAGCGATCCCAAGAGGAATACGGGCAGCACCGAAATCGACAACGAGATCCAGTTGCGAATGCCGCACAGCAGCGCCGGTCCGGCGCCGAGACCCAGCAGCGCCGCTGCGCTGTACGTCTGCGCGCTGAACGCGTTGCGGCAGTAAATGAACCGAGGATGGCCCTCCGGATACGCGATCTTCCGCAATAGGATCTGCGCGTCTTCGAAGGTCTCGTCCCACCGCACGCCGCGCAACAGAATCAATACCGCACAGAAGGCCAGCCACACCGCCACGCCAAGAAGAACACGCCTGCGCTCCTGTATCGATGCGGCGTTTGGCGCTTCCATGCAAGGCCTCCCGGAGAGTGTTTCATGAGTGTAGCAGAATGGGCAAGCCATCGACTATCGTCCCGGCTCGCGTTTTGCGCGGCCGTTGAACTACCATGCGCTACACCGCGCGGGCAGAACCGGCACGAGGCTCGCGTGAAGTAGAGGCATCATGGCGCGAGGCCGACTTGGACCGTATCGAAACTTCTTCTTGCTGGTCGCATTTCATGTCGCAGCCAGCACGGCGTTCGCCGTGGCATTCCGGCACGCGTTCGCCTACCGCAGGCTGCTGATCCCGCTGCATGCGGGCCTCATCGCAAGTCTGGCCGTATTCGTTACCCTCCTGCTGGGCGCGCTCATTTCCGTGCGCCGCGTTCGGACGTGGCGCGGCACGCCCTATCTCGTCGCGGCCATTCCGGCGACCCTGTTTGCGATTCTGCTTCTCCTCTACGTGACGGATTTCGTGACCAATAATGCGTGGGGCCTCAACGTCACGTGGGGCGTGATCGGTGCGTTCCTGCCCGAACTGGGCAATCTGTCGAGCGTCATGCCGTTTTCGCTCGCGGGTTTCCTGCTCCGCTTCGCGCTGGTCCTCGCGTTGATCTGCGGTGTCTACTTCGCGCTTGCGAAACGCCTGCTCCGCGGCCTCGAGGCCATGTTCTTGCCTGGCGGGCCTTACAGTCTGTTTGGATCGCGCGCCCGCGCCGCAATCTCAACCTTGGGGATCGCGATCTTCGTTGCGGGCTTTGTGTGGTTCATGACCGCGACCATTCGTTCGCCGCGTAACTTCTGGGCAGGCGAACCGCTGGTCGGGCTGTGGAAAGCGCCGCCCATGTTCGGAAACAACGCACGCCGTATTCAGACCGCCGTACAAGACCGGCGCGTGCGCGATGCCTATCCCCACAACGTCGCGTTCACGAAGAGAAACGTCATCCTGGTACTGGTCGACTCGCTTCGGGCGGACCACATGGGCATCTACGGGTACTCACGTCCAACGACGCCGTTTCTCGCAAGCCTCGACGCCCAGGGAAGACTTAAGAAGGTCAAGTTCAGCGTGTCGAACTGTTGCGATTCCTCCGGAGGCATTCTTAGCACGCTGGCCGCGCGCAACTACGCGAATCTCGCCGACTACAATTTCAAACTCCAGGACCTGCTGCGCGACCAAGGTTACAAAGCGTACTTCTTGTTAACCGGCGACCACACGCACCTCCACGGCTACTGGGATATGCTGGTTCACAGCGCGGACCTGTATTTCGACGGCACGCACTCGTCCCGCTACGCGATGAACGACGACCGCATGTTGATCGAGGGACTCGATCAGGTCCCCGATTTCGCGGGCACTCCGGGTTTCTTCTATTTCCATATGATGTCCGTCCATTTCACGGGCCTGCGCGAAGAAGCGTACAACGTGTATCGCCCTTCGGATGTTTCGGCGGGCGATCTCGAAGACATGTGGTACTTCATCCGCAAAGACTACGACCGCGAAGCGATGACCAATCGCTACGACAACGGCATCCTTCAGGCCGACGCGTTACTGAAAGAGATCTTCGCGGCGCTGGACAGGAAAGGGTACTTGCGCGACGCGCTCATCGTGATTGCCGCCGATCACGGCGAGGCGCTGGGCGAACGCGGCAACTACAGCCACTCGAAATATCTCTATCAGGAGGACATTCACATCCCCATTGTCTTCGTCGACGAGCCGCAGGCATCCTACGCCAACCTCGAGTTCGCGGCCCAAATCGACATCGCCCCTACGCTCGTCGACCGGCTCGGATTGCCGGTTCCGGACTGCTGGGACGGGCGCAGCCTGCTCGATCCGCGCATCAAGGAATTCAGTCTGCACACGACGCAACGCCAGCCGATCTCGCGCGCCGTGATCTATCGCACGCCTGACGGCGCGCGGATCTACAAGTACTTCTGCCGTTACCGCCCGTGGCACGCGGACGACGCGCCTCCCGAAGCCGAAGAGCTTTACGAACTGCTTGGCGACCCGGGCGAGGCGCGCAATCTCATTGCGGAAGCAGATCCCGCCATGATGGCAATGCTGCGCGAGCAGATGAACCACATCGCAGGACACACTCCGTAAGTACCCAACTCGATTTCCACATGCGATTCGCGCGATGCACTCTAAGGGGCAGCAGGAGTGTGAGGCAGTCGGTCGGTCACGTCGACCAGGTTCGAGGGCGTCTCCCATTGGCAGAAGAAGCTGCGGTCGGGCAGCAATGTGTAGTCTTCGCCGAAGTATCGATTGAAGATTACGCGGAACGTGTTGACGGGCGAGATGGCCGGGTACAACGGCTTGGAATCGTTCGATCCGGGTAGCCGATACGCGTTCAGGATGGCGACGGTCTCCTTGAGGCCGGTCGTCGCGAGATCGTTCGTCGCTTTGAGGCGCGACCCGTGGTCGCCCTGCACGACGATGATCGCGCCCGGGTCCTGCGCGATGATTCTGTCCAGCGCGTCCAGCACAAGGCGATTCACGTGCGTGACCTGTCCGACGTATCCGTGAATGTACTCGTCCTCGGTGCCGCCCGCCTCGTTGAAGCGCATCCCGTCGGTTACCTCGAAAGGCCGTTCGGTTTGGACGGGCGAACCGTCCGCCGCGAAGACAAACGGTGGATGCGGCGCCTCGACGTGGGCGAAGACAAAGAGCGGCCGTCCGTAGCGCGCGAGCCGGTCGAGGCGGTCGAGCGTGAACAGGATGCGGTTGCGATGCACGGCATAGGGCGACGGTCCCGCGAGGCGGCCCAGCATCATGCGGAGCGGCGTCATCCTGATTACCGCGTTCTCGAACTCGGTAAACAGGATCGGCGGTTTCACCGTCACGTCCGCGTCCATCTCGGACGTGGCGGTGTAGCCCGAAGCGAACGTCACGAACGTGTAGCCGCGCTCTTTCAACATGGCCGCCACCTTGCTGCGGCGGCATCGATCCTGGACAGCCATGAAGAAGTCCGAGTTCGAAGGGTGTTCCTTGGCGATCCCGTCCAGATAGTCCATGTTGAGCGACGACGACAGGGAGAGATAAGTCAGTCCGTAATTCGCATAGCTCTCCCGCGCGACGTAGAACCCCCTCCGTTCAAGTTCGCCGAGGAAAGGTGTGTTGTCATATCCGTAGAGGTCCTTGAGAACGTCGTCGCGCGCGTAGGCATCGAGGATGATGTAGTAGATATTCGGGAGGTTCGCGCTGTCATGCGCGCCCGTTCCGCGCAACGCATTGGGTTCAATCTGTCGCGCTCTCATGGCGTGGGGCACGAGCGTCCATGCGATCGCAAGGACCGGAATCGCGACGGCAATCAGCGAAGTCCTGTTCAGGAAGATGGTGGCACGGGACCACTCACCGTGCCAACGGCGGAGCGCAATCAAGGCGCCCGCGCCCGCGATCCCCGCAACCAGAACCACGACGGCGAGCGCGGGAACTCCTTCGACGATTCGAGTCCCAAAGACGCGGCGTAGCGCGTCGACGAGAGGGCCGTACGCATATATCGCGGCGACCGCCGCAGTGACGGCGATGGCGCGCTGCCCCGGATGCCGGAACACGGGCCATAAAGCCAGCCACAAGAGCGCCGCCCCGCCCACCGTCAGCACCAGCGGCAGACCGAGTTCGGATATTACGACACGGTCCGCGTTCGTGGAGAAGAGCGATAGCACCGGAAACGCCGCAAACAGGAATGGGTGAAAGGCCCGGCGCGGTTTCGGAGTATCCATGCGGTCAGTCCGCTTTCATAAGATACAGCCGCCGTCCCGACCCTGGAAGCGGTTGCGCGTCTACGATCGCGAAACTCTCTGCGAATGCTGCCTCGAAACCTTCCTGCGTGTAATCGGGAAAGATATCGGCGCGTGCCGCCAGCAGACGCTGCGTCTGCGGATCGTCTTTAGGCACGAACTCGACGACCAGGCTCGTCGCGACCTGCCGCAGGAACGAGGCCACACGATCGAGCGGAACGTTGTTGCCGATGGCGAGATGGTGAATCAAAGCAAGCGCAAGCGCGGCATCCGCGGGGCCGCGATCGAGAAGCGACGAACGCTCCGTATGCGCCCAGCCAAGACCCGGACTCGGATTGGCCAAGTCGACACGCAGCGGCAAGACGCGCGCGACGTTCTCGCGTTTGCACGCGCGCACATGGGCTTCGACACACGCCCAATCGCCGTCCATCGCCACGACGAGTTCCGCATGCTCAGCGGCGATACGGCTGTACCGCCCAGTATTCGCGCCGAGGTCCCACACGGAACGCGGCTTGATGCGCGCGAGGTAATCCGCAACGATCCGCTGTTTCCGCTCGACGGCGTCCGCGCTATACGTATGGGTATCTTCGTAATCCAGCCAAGGCGTTTCATTGGCGGCGATCTCGAGGCCGCGCACGGTCGATTCGAGATGATCGATCAGCGCCCTCATCGCCGTCCGGCTCATGCGTTTCACGGATGGTTTGCCCGCTTGGCGCCCCTCCCCGAGATGACGCCGCACCGCACGAGCGTGCAGATGCACGTGCGTCAACAGGCCACCGCGCAGCCACGACGATGCCGGCAACAACCGCGACGCCGTCTCCAATGGGATGCCGTCGAGATGGACTTGCAACATTGTGCCCAGCGCTCCGTCGCGCATCGCCATCAGGGCGAGCGGCGCCAGGAAATGCCGGCAGAACTGCCCATACGCGATCCACGGCAGGCCTTCCTGATACGGCTCGAACGACAACGTATCCACAAAGATCGGGGCGACGCCATCGAACTGCACGTTGTAGGCGCTCGCGTCCTTGAGCGACATGCCCCGCTCCAACACGCGCTTCTGAATGTCGAGCGTCAGTAGGGCGGCATCCTTGAGCTGCGTGAAACTCCATTCGTAGGGATACGAGACAAACGGCACGACGCACGGCCGCAACACGGCGCACGCTTCGTCCGAGCAACGCAGGTCGAGCGGTGCGGTCTCGTGCGTGACCAGAAGTCCGGCATCCGACAACTCGCGATAGAGGCCCGAGTCGACGGCTTGCCTGTACGCAGGCTCGTAGATGCGATTGACTTGGCGATAGAGGACGCCGTCCTGTCTGCGGAATAGAAACCCGCTCGGGTCGCGGAACGATCCGGGGAGTTTAACGCTGGCCGTCACGTGGGGTTCCCCGCCGGACGAAGTTCGATGCAAAGCTCTTGAGATTCGACCAAAAGGTTCGTACCGTGAAGAGCGCGACAAGGCCTCCCGCGATGAGCAACTGGAAGACCATGCTCGCCGTTCCGCCGTCAATATAGGCGGAGGCGGGCAACGCAGCCGGTTTTGATGTGCGCGTGTCGTTCATGCAGGCCACTCGACCAATCGTCTCCCGACATTGTACTACAAACGATGGTCCAATTCCTTTGGGATGCCGCCGCTTGGTATGATGGCATCAAGCCGCATTACGAAAGGAATCGAAAGCATGTTCAAGCTGGGCGCATTTACGGACGAGATCTCGCAGGACCTTGCGGCGGCATGCCGCGTATGCAACGAATTCGGCGTCAAAGGCATCGAGATCCGGGGCGTGTGGGAAACGCCCTGTCAGAAACTCTCGGACGATCAAGTGAAAGAGATCAAACGTATCGCCGGCGATCACGGCATCGTCGTGTGCAGCATCGGATCGCCGTTCGGCAAGTGCGAACTCGACGATCCCAAGGCCGTCGCGGAGCATATGGACATCCTTCGGCGCTGCGGCGAGATCGGCCGTGAACTCGGCTGTGGCCTGGTGCGTGGATTTGCGTTTTGGGGACACGGCGCGCGGACCAAGCCGTGGGACGCGATGCTGCGCGCGTATGAACCGGTACCGCAAATCCTCGAAGAAGCCGGTATCGTCCTTGGACTCGAAAACGAGGCGGCCTGTTATGTGGGTACCGCGCAGCATACTCGGGTGTTTCTGGACATGCTGCGGTGTCCGCGCGTCAAGGCTATTTGGGACCCGGCCAATCATGTTCAGGATCCCGACGGCACGCCCGTGCCTTCGTATCCCGACGGCTACAACGCCATCAAAGACGACATCGTCCATGTCCACGTCAAGGATGCCGCTCCCCGCGATGACGGTGCAGTGCCCAACGTTTTCATGGGTACAGGAATCTGCCATTGGAAGGAGCAGTTCCAGGCACTCAAGGATGACGGATATACCGGGTACTGCTCGCTCGAAACGCATGTCAATCCGGAGCAGTTCCCCGACGATCTCGCGGCGCGCTACGGGCATCACTTGACCGGCCAGGGCCGCGAAGGAGCGAGCAAAGTGTGTCTGGCCTGGATTCGCGATACACTGGCCGAGCTGACCTGATCGGGTCGCGCTGATAGCGTTGGGACGGTTGCGTTTCTCGCAATGCACTGGTCGTTATCCTTAATCTTTCTTTCTCCGAATTCCCTACATTTCACTCGGACTTTACGTATTCAATGCGAGATACCGGAAGACCACAATATGTAGTGACGCCTAAAAAGGGCCTGTTTTGGGGCACTATTCCCTATTTCGCTATAGATTGTGGCAGGTCTAAATCACAGCACATGTTATGGGGAATCGAGGGCAGAATATTTTTGTGACCCTCGAAAAAAAGTACTTGACAAATACAATATGTTGTGCTATCTTCTCGTCAGTGCCTGAAGCCAGTAGGTGTGAACCAGGTCAATGACTTCAACCCAAACGAAGTCCTCACCGCAGCCCAGGCCCTTGTGGTTCACACAATTGAGTTTGCTGCAGTCAGAACCGCAGCCCTATGGCTGCAGCGCAAAGAAGACTCTACCGTGACCCTCTTGCGCCAACAAACACGGATGAGGCTTCAGACACTTCCCGCACTGAGCGGCGGTCCCCCCCCCAAACCCGCCGCTCTCCCTCCTTTCATTGAAGGCCCGTGAAGAAATCGCCGGGATTTTCGGTTAGCGTCTCGTCTTACCTGTCATTCTGAGAGCTTGTGAAGAATTGTCAAAGTCTAGTGCTTTCCTTTGTCGGCTCCGCCCTTTCTGTCATCCTGAGAGTTTGTGAAGAAACTGCGAAACGCGGGCGCTTTGCCTCATGACTACGTATTGCCTGTCATCCTGAGCGCAGCGAAGGATCTCATAAGCATAAGAGGCCTATGCACATAGCGAGATCCTTCGCCGCCCTCAGGATGACAGGCAATATATCCAAATCCGCGCCAAGGCGAAATCAGGAGGATGAGGGCGTGATATTGAATTCCTTCATCTTGCGCCACAACGTCGATCGGGAAATGCCCAGTTGTTTGGCCGCGCCGGTCTGGTTGCCTTGGAGCCGGGCAAGCGTCGAACGAATGGCCTGTTCCTCCAACTGGCCGAGGGTCGGAGCATGGTCCGAGGCGTAGTCAGGCAAGGCTAGGCGGGGCACAATGCCCTGATGCACGGAGTCGGGCAGATCACCCGCAGTGATGGTTTCATTGTCGCTCATGATGACGGCGTGCGCGATGATGCTCTCGAGTTCGCGGACGTTGCCGGGATACGCGTATTCGCGCAGAAGCGCCTGGGCGGCCTCGTCCAGTCCGCCGATGTTCTTGCCGAACCTGGCGTTGAACCGCGCAATGAAATGGCCAACCAGGGCGGGCAGCGCATCGAGGCGCTCACGCAAGGGCGGGATACGGATCTGAATGACATTGAGCCGAAAGTACAGGTCCTCGCGAAACCGGCCCAACTGGACCGCTTCGACAAGGTCCCGGTTGGTCGCGGCGATCACACGTACATCGACCTGCTTCGAGAGCGAAGCGCCTACGGGACGGATCTCGCCGTTCTGCAGGACGCGCAGAAGTTTGGCCTGCGTCAGCGGGGCCATGTCGCCGATTTCGTCGAGGAAGATACTGCCGCCGTCCGCTTCCTCGAAGAGGCCGCGTTTGTCGGTCTCGGCGCCCGTAAACGCGCCTTTTGTGTGGCCGAACATCTCGCTTTCGAGCAGCGTCTCGGGCAAGGCCGCGCAATTGATGGCGACGAACGGCCGGTCATGCCGAGGACTGAGGCGGTGCAGGGCATTAGCGAGGACTTCTTTCCCCGTGCCGCTCTCGCCCAGCAACAGCACCGTGCTGTCCGTGGGCGCGACCTTGACCAATAACTCGATGACGCGCTTCATGGCGGGTGTGCCGCCGAACATCTCGACGAAGATATCCTGCTCGTACTGATTGAGCGCCGTTTCGGTGTCCCGTTTGCGCAGCGCCTTCCCGACGACAAACGCGATATCGGAGGGCTGGCAGGTCTTGGGCAAGTAGAAATACGCGCCCGCCCGGAGTCCTTCAAGGGCACGGTCGATCTTCGGAATGTCGAACAGAAGGACGATTTGGGACTCGGGCCGCTGACGTCGAACGAACGAAACCAGGTTGACCTTGCCCGGTTCGGCATCTCGGGCGTCTTCAATATCGAGGTCGAGCACGGTCACGTCAAAGGGCTTGCGCGGCCGTTGGGCCGTAATCAGCCTCAGAAGGCCCTTAACGTCATAACATTGCTCGACTTCGTGGCCCTCGGCATCCATGAACCGCGCGAGCGTGTTACCGAAGGCGATGTCCTGGCAGGCGATCAGAATCCTGCCTTTGGCACTTGGGTTTTCGTTTCGCATCGAAACAGCCAATCCTCTCGTTTCTGCAATTGTACCAAAACGAAGCAGATCTAGCAATTGGTTGGGAAGCGTGGACTGAGTGGACGATGTGGACTAAGTGGACGGTGTGAAGCGCTCTCGGGTGTTAGTTCTCGGTGAGGAGTTCCCCAAAGTAGGCGTTGTTCTGTTGGAGAAGCCTGACGTGGCGGTGGCAGACCGAGCATTGGAATCGGTCACCTTCTTTGGCGCCTTCGGGGATGGGAATGAAGGTGCTACAGAAGGGACAGACTATGCTGCGCCCTCCCTTGAGCGATTCTTGAATGACGAGTGAAATACGTCCCTCACGATAGCACGCAACCAGAGCGTCGACGACTGCGGAGTCGAACTGCGTGCCGCGGCCTTTGGCGATTTCCTCGATGGCAACGTCCGGACTGAGGCCTTTCCGGTAGGGACGATTACTGGTCATGGCATCGAAGGTGTCGGCGACGGCGGTCACACGCCCCTCGATAGGAATAGCGTCTCCAGCCAGTCCGAACGGGTATCCCTTGCCGTCGTAACGTTCGTGGTGATAAAGGCAGTACGGTATGCACGGCCTGAGGAGGCTGATGTCGCTCAGAATGCGCGCGCCGCGTTCGGGATGGATCTTCATCTTCTCGAACTCTTCGTCGGTCAACTGGCCCGGCTTGCGCAAGATGGCATCGTCGACGGCGATCTTGCCGACGTCGTGCAGGAGGCCGCCCATCTCGCAGATCTTGAGTTGCTCTTCAGTCCATCCGAGCTTGCGCGCGATCTCGAGAGCGAAATTCGTGACCCGCCACGTGTGCCCGATGGTGTAGTGGTCGCGGGCCTCGACGAAGTTGGCCGTCGCCAGGAGGGTGTCCTGGTACGAGCGTTCGAGCATTTGGACGTACTGGGCGTTCTTGATCGCGATCGCGGCCGGCCCCGCAAGCGCCACCAGGAGTTCGAGGTCGCTTTTGACAAAGGCGTTGGTCGTGCCGCGGGTGTCGACGTAAATGACCCCGAGCCGCTCATTCTGATGCGTGAGCGGCGTGCACATGGCCGACGAGATGTTCTGGGCAATGATGCTGACGCCCGCGCCGAAACGGTCGTCGTCCGCGGCATCAAACGTGATAACCGCCTCCCCGTGATCGCACGCGCGGCTGACAATTGTCGAACTGATAACCGCGTCGGAATCCCCGGACTTGACGTACTCGGTCACGAGCTCGCCAGTCTTCGGGTCTTTGAGCATGATCACGCCGTTGTGGGCGGGGACCAGCGCGAAGATCTGATCCATGACGCGCTCGAACAGCTTGCGGAGGTCCCGCTCGCTGGCGATGATCTGATTGGCCTGATACACGGCGGCGAGACGATTCTGTGCGTCGCGGTATTGTTCGGCCGTGTGGGCAACGCTCGATTTCTGAAAGAACGTCTGATAGATATTGGCCGCGTCCGACGACTCCATATGGCCGTCGTGGCTTGCCTTGAAACGGACGCCTGAAGTCGTCGCATCCTCCGAATCGAAACGCAGTTCCGTCACGCCGATGCGGATGATATCGCCTGAGCGGAGGCGAGTTTCCGCGACCCGCTGGTCGCCCACAAAGGTGCCATTCCCACTGCCCAAGTCGCGGATATACGCGCCGGATAACGTCACCTCGACCAGGGCATGCCGTCTGGAAACTTGGGGGTCTTCCAGAAAGATGCCGCTTTCAGGATTGCGTCCGATTGAGATAATACTCTTTAGATCGAAGACGCTGCCTTGGCGAGGTCCGTTAAGTATCGTGATTTGGTCTGCAGCCATGTCCTGTGTGCGGGGCTGAATCAGCCGGTTCGGGTCAATGTTGCGATCCTGTTAACGCGGTGCGATAGGTACGAAATTTCCCGTTTTGCCATCCTAGCTTTTATTGAATTCATGCGGTATTTTCTGTAAAACTTGCCGATGAACGCTTGACAAAGCCAGTGCCCATCGATAGAATGCGTATTCAATTGGGCGATCTTCGCCTTGGCATCAAGCGGGCCGTTATGCCTGCCGATAAACGGATCGGGCGTACGGCCCTGTAAATGTGCATGTGACGAGCTTAACCGCCACCATGGATGACGCACAGTCGCATCTTGTCTTCTTCGGCCTGCGCGAACAGCCATTCGCGCCGACTGCCGATCCATTGTACTTCTACGCGACGCGTGAACACAAGGAGTGTCTGTTCCGGTTGTGGCACAGCATCGACGCGCAGCACGGGATCGCGCTCGTCCTGGGAAGTTACGGCACGGGCAAGACGGTGCTGTTGCGGAAACTGCTGACCGGCATGGCCGATGCACAGAAACGCTATAATACTGCCGTGATAGGATCGCCGATCCCTTCATGGACCAGTTTCGCGTTGCTTGAGGCGATTCTCTCGCAGTTCGGGCTGCGCGTGGCCACGCGGTCGTTTGCGGCCTCGATGGAGACGCTCAACCAGTATCTCTTGCGGAACCGGGACCGGGTGAGCACGCTGATCATCGACGACGCGCAGAACCTGAACAAACGGGGCCAACTGGAGTTGCTGCGCCTGGTGCAGAACTTGGAGACGCAGCAGCGCAAGCTGCTGAACCTGGTGCTGTTCGCGCAACTCGAGTGGCTGGAGGTCTTGCGAGCCGCGCCGAACTTCGAACAGCGCATCAACATGACCTTCACGTTGAGTCCGATTCCCATCGAAGAAACGGAACGTCTGATCGCGTTTCGTCTCGAACAGGCGGGCCTTGCGCCGGACGCGGAACCGGTGTTCGACGACGGAGCGGTCGCGGTAATCCACGCCTATTCCGAGGGCAACCCGCGGGTCATCGTGACGCTGTGCAGGAACGCGCTGCTTGTGGCAAGCCAGATCGGCAAACGGCGGATAACGCCGGATGTCATCATGCATACGATAGAAAAGACGACACCGCCGGACGCGGAAAAGCGCGCGCGGGCGTTGGGCGCGGCGCGTCTGGCGCCTTTGCCGGCGCCGGAGCCGGTGACGTCGCCCAGCGTGACGCCGGTCCGGGCGTACCCGGGACCTACGCGCGGATCACGGGAAGAACGCGCTTCGCTGCTGCTGTTGAAGGCGGCGGCTCGTAGAAAAACGCCGGGGTAATTCCCTGGGCGATAGTACAGTACTAAACCGAATGCGGAAGTGAATACCATCATGGCGGCCAGTGATGATCACATCCGTGAGGGTGTCCTCGAGGACGCTGCCGTTTCGGACCGCGTTGCGGCGATCGATATCAGCCTGCACGAGCGGCTTGACGGCGACGAGCGTCTGACGAGCGGTGTCCCTCGCGAGCAGCGCCCTACCGATCTGGACTTTATCCAGATGACGGGGCTGACGCGTCCGCTTGCCGAACTCGAACTGGAGACGAACGCGGCATCGGACGCCGGCGCCTTTGTCGAGAGCGAGGAAGAAGCGACGAGCGGGATCAGCTTCTTCGAGAAGGGCGTCGAGGATGTCGACGCCGCGATGTCTCCTCCCGAGTTGAATGACCTCAACAAATTGTTCGATGAATTGGCACCAGAATCGCCAGCGTTACGAAACGAGTCGCAAGCCGCTCCGCCCAGTCCGCCCCCCCCTCCCAATCCAGCCATTTCACGGAACCTTTCGGACGATTACGTTGCCGCGGATCCCCTTGCGATGCCGCCACCGGAGGCCTTCGACGACGCGGAGAGCCATGAATCGGCCGATGAGTTGGCGGAACTGACGCAGTTGATCAATGCAATCACGGCGGAAGCCGCCAAGGAGGACTCCCCCGAAGCCGGAAGTCTCGCCATCGAGCAAAACGAACCGCCCGCAGTCGAACCGGCGCCCGAGATTCCGGCGGTCGCTCGCGAGACGGAAGATGCTCCGCGTATGTCCAAATTGGCCGAAGCCGAACAATTGCTTCACGAGTTGGAAAGCCAGCCGCGAGAATTGGCCCTGGAGGAGTCTCCCTCACCGGAGGACGATATCCCCATTCCGCCCCCCGCTACAGTCTCCGGGAGGACGAATGCCGCGTCTTTGCCTGCGGCGGAACCGCCTTTTCCGGAGCCTCCCGAAGAACGGGACGCGTCGGTGTACCGCCAGCCCATGTCGAAGCGGCGCTCGCGCCGTTCGAGACGTCAGCAAAGCCGTACATGGCGTCACATGATGCGATGGCTCGTCAGGGCCTGTGCGGCCGCTCTTATCCTTGCGGCATGCGTCGCCGGGTACTGGGAGATTCAGCCGCTATTGGCGACACCCGCGCAAACGCTTGAAGCCGCGCGGCAGTTCGAGTCCAGCGGCCAGTACCGCGAGGCAGCCGCGACGTACCAACGTTTCATGGCCGCGAATCCGAATAGCCCTGAGAAGGCCGAGGCGCAGTTCTCAGCGGCATGTTGCCTGCAGATGCTTCCCACGGCTTCGTTTGACGAAGCCCAGGCGGCACGGCGCGAAGCGCTCGAGGCCTTCTCGCAATTCGTTGCCGAGTATCCTTCGCACGCCAAGGCTGCTCGTGCCAAAGTACGGATGGCCGTATTGCAGTACGACCTCGGACAATACAAGGAAGCGATCGAGTTGCTGCAGGACCCGGGAGTGCAGCTTGCCGATCCGGAATCCGCGCTGCCCGCGCTGAGAACGCTCGCCCGCGCGCGCTGGAAAACGGGCGACTACGATGCCGCGGTGTCGGCGTATCTCCAGGCGGCGTCGTTGACGGGCAATTACACCGCAGACGCGGATTACGAGGAGCTGGGCGATCTGTTCCGGGCGCGCGCCGACCACGCCGAAAGCGACTCGGAACGCGAAGCGCTTCGCAAGCAGGCCATCGAACAATGGAACAAGGCGATCCGCGTGCCGACGGTCGACCCGACGGCGAAGGGGAAGATCGCCGAGAAGATCAAGTGGGTCACGAATCAGTTGGCGCAAGACGGCTCGACCGAGAACGCGGCCGCGTCCGCCAAGCCGGCATCGGAAACGAAACCGGAAGTTGCGGCGCCCGCAGAGAACCCGGCGGAACCGGCTGCGGAGGCGGCGCCCACGGGTCCCGCGCCTCAAGAAGAACTGCATTATCCCGGAGCCGAGGCCGCGCCCGCGCCGGCAACTTCGGGATCGTAAAGGAGAACTGCCATGATACGGAGGGCACTTCGCGGAGGCGTCGCGGCGCTGGCTGTGCTGGCGGCGCTGGCCGGTTTCGCTATCGATGTTCGCGCGCAGGAGGAGTCCGCCATCAAACCCGGCGACTCGCTGTTTGTGGACGTGTACCGCCGGCCCGAACTCTCGACCACGGTCATGGTGGACCCGAATGGCAACGTGCCAATCTCGTATGTCGGCAACGTCAACGTGGGCGGCGCGTCGGAGAAAGAAGCTGGGGAACGCATCTCGAACGCGCTGCTGACCATTCTCAAGAACCCGAAAGTGACGGTCTCGCGCTCCGCGCAGCACGCGGTGGCCTCGCCACGCACGGCCGACATGAAGACGCAGGTCGTCAACTTGAACAACACCAACGCCGAGTCGCTGTCAAAGTCGCTCCAGGGCATGAACTCCGCGGGCGGCAGCGTGAGCTTCGACGCCGGCTCGAACTCGCTCATCATCACGGATACGCCGGCCACCATCCAGAACATCATCACCGCCATCTCGCAGATCGACCAGATGCAGAGCCAAGTGACGCAAGTCCGAATCGAAGCGAAGCTCGCCGAAGTGCAAGAAGGCGCGATGAAGCAACTCGGTATCCGGTGGTTTTACACGGACAAGAATGTAAACACCGGATATTATCCGTCGGGACCTCAGCTCCCCGGACTGGGAGCGACCGCGGATCCCATGGCCAACGAGCGGGTCAGCAGCGGCTACAACGCCGCCACCGGGAGCGGGTTCAGCAGGCGCTTCGTAGACGAACCGATGTTCGACCGGCGTTTGAATGTGCCCGTACAGGTTCCTGTCAGTGGGCAGATGTTCTTCGGTCTGTTGAACGGCAGCATGGACATTGGCTCGATGCTCGACGCGCTGGTGAAGGACAACAAGGCGCAACTGCTCGCGACGCCGATGATCCTTGCAGTCAATCACAAGCCCGCCGAGATCAAGATGACCGACGAGTTCCCGTACACGGAGAGTTCGCAGACCTTCGGCGGCACGGCATTCTCGGTGAAGTTCCTCGACCTCGGTATCAAGCTGGGCGTCACGCCGCACGTATACAAGGACGCGGGCGGCCCCTACGTGCAAATGGAACTCAAACCCGAGGTCTCGTTTTCGTCCGGCATGAGCAACGGCGTGCCGATTCGTTCGGTGAGAAGTTCGGACAGCGTCGCGAACGTCCGCAACGGGCAGACGCTGGTGATCGGCGGGATCGTGTTGAACGACGATCATAACGTGGTGCAGAAGGTCCCTGGATTCGGCAGCGTGCCGTTGCTGGGTTCACTGTTCAAGCGCAAAGAGCGGGCGCACTCGCGCAACGAGTTGATGGTATTCGTCACGCCCACGATTCACGATGCCCCCGAATCGATCACCTGGGACCGCATGATCAATCTGACGGGCGTCGCCAAGCAGGACTTTTCGCCGATTCCTCTCCAGGAAACTCGCGGCGAGGCGCGGAAGGAGTAGCCCGGCATGGCCCAGGATCTCCCGCCGCTCGATCAGCAACTCACCCAGAACCGCGAGCACCAGTTGCGGTTCATCGTCAACGTGCTCACGCTTCGCTGGCGCATGATCGCCGTATTCACGATCGTAGCGATGGCGGTGTACGGGTCGGTGGGCCTGGTCTGGCGCGAAAGACCGGTATCGCAGTTCCGCGCCGAGGCAAAGGTCCTGGTGACGCCTTCGCCATGGGATAAGGACGCGCTGAAGGGCATGGGCGGCACGCCACTCACACCGTTCGACGCGCAGTCGCTGGTCAAACGCACCAGCCTGCAGAGGCTGGCCGAGAAGGTCGCTCGGGCCATGGTCCAGCAGGACATCGCCGAGGGGCGCGCGTGGAGCGACGTCGTCACCGAAGAAGAGTTCGCGGCCAAAACCGGCGAAGTCCAGTCCAAGCTCGCGCTGACCGTTCCCGATCCCCAGAGCGGCGTCATCGTGATCGAGGCGTCGAACTGCCGGTCGGAGGAGGAAGCCAAGCGGGTGGCGGAGTTCGCTTCGCGCGTGTTTGTCGAGGAAAACCACCAAGGCCAGATCGAAGAGGATCAAAAGACCTACGAAGCCGTTCAGAAACGCCTACAAGACCTTCAGAAGGAACTCTACACGGCGGAGACCGCCGAGTGGGAGTACCGGAAGGCCATGGGGTTCCAGACCTACGAGAGCGTGGGGACCGAACTCAACAAGATCCACGCGGAGCTCAGCGAGAAGAAAGCGTTGCGCGACGAGACAAGCACGAAGCTGGCCGAGATCGAATCGCAGTTGAAAGCCAACGGCCAGGAACTTCCTGAAGCGCTGGGCAACGTGACGGATACGGTCGTCTCGCAGATGCTCGACGAGTTGAACGACTTGCTCCAGCAACAGGTGACGATGAGCGTCATCTACAATGCCGAGTATCCCGGCCTCAAGGATATCGAAGCGGAGATCGACGAGAAGAAGCAGGCGGTCCTCGAAGCGGTGCGCCGTATCGACGAAGGGGCCGGCCCGGGCACGAACGTGTGGCGGCAGCGCCAGGACCTGTATCGCGAGCAGATCGAACTGCGCATGCAATCCACCGGCCTCGATATTCGCATGGCCGCGCTGCAACGCATGATTGAGGAGTTGATACCGAAGATTCCCGAACTCGCGAATAAGAACATGGAGTACGACCGGCTGGCGAAAGATGCGGAGCACGTCCGCGAACAGTTCAACAAGCTGCGCGAGAAGGAATTCGATATCCGCACGGCCTTAAGCCGCGAGTCGGGCCAGGTGGCGCGGCACGAATCGGTCATGGCGTCCGTCGTGCCGATGCGCGGCGAAGCCATGCGCATGTGGATTAACTTCGTCATCGGCGGGCTGGTCGGATTCGTCGTGGGATTCGGGCTGGCGGTCATGCTCGAAATCATGGACACCTCGATCCGCAGCATCGATGACGTGACGAACTACATCGGACTGGAAGTCATCGGCACTATTCCGAAGATGCGTTTCGGCAAGCCGAAGGGCGGGCGGCGCAAACGCGGGACTTATGTGCCCGAAGCCAAGGAAGACCAGATCGACGCGTGCATCGTGACGCAGCACGATCCCAAGTCGCCGATCTCCGAGGCGTACCGCACGCTACGGACCAATTTCCAGTTCGCCACCATCAAGCAGAAGCCGCGGACGGTCATGGTCACGAGCGCGGTACCGGGCGAAGGCAAGACGACGACTGCCGTCAATATGGCCGTCACGATGGCCGATCGAGGCATCCGGGTGCTGATCATTGACACGGACTTGCGGCGGCCCAATGTCCACCGATTCCTGCGGATGGAACGCGGACCCGGCCTGGCCGATGTGCTTCGCGACGGCGCCGACATCCAAAGCGCGATCCGTAAGACGCCTATCGAGAACCTGTGGATTATCTCGTGCGGACGGGTGCCGCCGAATCCTTCCGAACTGATCGGCTCAGAACGCATGCAGAAGTTGATGGCGCAATTGGGACGCGACTTCGATCTGGTCATTTGCGACGCCCCCTCGATCCTCGTCGTGACGGACCCTGTGCTGCTGGCCACGAACGTCGACACGGTCGTGGTTGTCGTCTCGGCCAACAACGCGCGGCGGGAAACCGTCATCCGCGCGAACAAACTCCTGCAAGCCGCCAACGCCCACATCGCGGGCGTCGTCCTCAACGGCCTCGAAGCCACACGCAGGCATTACTATTACTACTACTATTATTACGAAGACGGCTCCGGCAAGAGCCAGCGGCGGTGGTTCCATCTGTAGCGGGTCTCGGGGTTCGGGTTTCGGGTTTCGGGAACTTGCGGTAACGCTAAGTCGTCGAGACCCGAAACCCGAGACCCGAAACCCGGAACCCTAGTTCATGCTATTCCAGCGGTCAGAGCGCGGGATTGGGCGCGGCGAAGTTGCGGAGAGCCGCATCGAAGCGCCGTTTCTTGCCGTGTTCATGGTCTTCTGCGCGATTGTCGTCCTGATCGTCCACACGTACGCGCAGAACGGCAGCGTGACGATGGCGCTGGCCGTGAGCATGATCGTGTTCGGCACGACCGTGGTCCGCGTGGATTTCGGCGTGTATATTCTGGTCGCGGCGATGTTGCTTTCGCCGGAGATCGATTTCGGGGCCGTAGGCCAGGGCGAACGCGAACTGAACGTCCGGTACGACGACGTGCTTATCGTCGTGATTTTCCTGGGCGTGCTGGTTAAGGTGGCGTTCGAGGGCAGGCAACGCCTTTGGCGTCCAAGCCCCATTAATCCCGGCATCGCCGCCTATTACCTGCTCTGCATCGTGTCCACCTTGTTTGCGCTGCGAGCGAACCTCGCGGCATGGGACCGGCGCGATGCCTTCTTCGTCATTCTGAAGATGGCGGAGTACTACATGATCTTCTTCCTCGTGGGGAACGCGATTCACGGGCTGCCCCAAATCCGGAAGCAACTCATCTTCTTCTTTTTAGTGGCTATGATCATTTGCGGATACGGACTGATTACGCTGCGGTCCGTGGAACGTTTGGGAACGCCCTTTGAAGCACAGGGCGCCGAACCGAACACGTTGGGCGGCTACCTGGTGGTCGTGATGTGCATCGCGGGCGGACTGTTGACGCAGGCGCCGCGCAATGGGATGCGGATGTTCTGCCTCGGCCTGGTCACGGCGGCGTTCATTCCCTTCCTGTTCACGCTGTCGCGCGCCTCGTACATCGCGCTGCTGGTGGCCGCGCTGACGCTCGGAATCACCGCGCGCAAACCCTATATCCTGTTGGCCCTTGTGCTGGTCCTGGTGTTGTCGCCCCTCCTTATGCCGCCCGACGTGAAAGACCGGGTCAACTACACCTTTCAACGCGGCACGGGCGAACCGGTCGTAGTGGCCGGCAAGGACACAGGCCTTCAAGTCGACAAATCGACGTACGAACGCGTCTACATCTGGGAGAAGGTCAAGTTCATTCTCGGCGTGGCGCCGTGGCTCGGCGGCGGCGTGGGCTGGGGTAAAGTGCTCGACTCGCAGTACGCGCGGGTCATCATGGAGACCGGACTGCTGGGACTTGCCGCGTTTCTATTCCTTCAATTCCGGTTGCTGAGAACGTGCCGAGAGACCTATCGCTGGTCAAGCGATTGGATGAGCCGGGGCCTCGCCTTGGGGGTGTGGACTGCGACCATCGGGTTGATTGTGCACTCGCTGGGAACGATTTCGTTTCTGATCGTGCGCATCATGGAGCCGTACTGGTTCCTCGTGGCGCTCACGGTCGTTGCGCGCGCTGACGCTCTTAGCGTCCATGCGCGCCGCAGACAAGTCCGCGTACAAGCGCCAGCCTCTCCCCCACTTCAGCAAGCGCCGTCACCCGCGCCGGGAACGTAGTGCAGCGGGTCTGTTCCTGTCTTTCGCTCGGCGAAATGGCCTCGTACGTTTCACGCTACAACGACAGGACAAACGCCACGAGGTCGCCGATTTCATCCGCGGTCAGTCCTGACGTTCGTCCGTGCAGGTCCTTGGGATTGTCCTTCGTCAACAGGTCGCCCATCGTAGCCGAGCGTCCATCGTGCAGATACGGGGCGGTCCGCCAGACTTCCACCAACGTCGGCGTATCGAACGCCTGGCCTGCGTCCAAGTCCTTGCCCGTACCGACATCGTACTGCTTCTTGTCCGTATAGAGCGGCTCCGGATGGCAGACGGCGCACCCGGCCTTCTCGAAGACTTCTTTGCCGCGCCGCGCCGCGGGACTTAACGCGCCATCGACAAGCAACGGACTCGGCACGGGTTTGAGGCTCTTAAGGTACGCGTCGATCGCCATAGCATCCTCTTCAGGACGCACGGTGAACTGGATGAACTTCATGCCGGCACGCACGGCAACTTCGGCCTTTTCACGCACCCCGAGGCTCATGGCCGGCGGCGTCTGGTGCGCGAGCAACATGCTCTTCGTGTTCTTCGGATTACCGATGCCGTCGTTGAGCAAATCCCAGTTGAACGCGTCGACACGCGCGTCGGGATGGCAACTGATGCAGCTTTGCCAATGCTGGAAACACATGCGCGCGTCGCTGAACAGCAACTCGCCCTTCCGCTCGGGCGACATGGCAATCACGGGGCCAAGCGCGATAAGGCTTCCGCCTGGCTTGGCGTCCGCGGCGATGTCCACCACATCAAGACCGTCCGAAAAGTAATCGGCCACATAGGCCTTCGTCCCCGCAAGCACAAGCGAACGCGGCCCCAGGCCCTGCAACGCGATGCGGCGGCGCATGCCCGTGAGGAAGGACAGGTCGCTCGGCACGTCGGCGGCGGTGGCCGAGACTTCGGTCACCCGCTCGCCCGCCGCGGCCTTGTCGAGGCGCGCATGCATTGCCTCGCGATCGATCGCCATGAGTTCGTGCGTCCCTGCGAGAGCAACGCACAGCAGTTTGCCGTCCGCGGTGCAGGCGACGCCGCAGGGGTTGGCCGCGCCCAGATCGACCTCGTCCAAGAGGACGGTATTGAGGAGTTTCTTCTGCACGAGGTCGACGATGCTCAGCGCGTTCGTGTTCATCCAGCCGCGTTCGAGTTGCGTCGTCGGCAGCTGGTAGTGCGCGAGGATGTGCGTCACGTAAGCGTACTTGCCGTCGGGCGACATGCATACGCCGTTCAGACTCGAGCTTCCGTTGGGCAGGACTAGGTTCGTGACTTGTTTTGTCGCCGTGTCGATCAACGATACCGCAGCCGCCACGAAATCACCGTCCGCCGCGCCCGCGGGGAGAAGATTGGCCACGCAAAGCTGCGCGCCGTCGGGCGTAATCGCTGCGGCGACAGGTTCACGGATTACAGGAATGCGCGCCGACTCTTTCTTCGACGCGACATCAATAACCGAAACGTCGTTTGTGAAGCGGTTGCAGGCGTACAGGACCGCTCCGTCGGGACTCAACGCAAGTGCGCTCGGAGTGTGGCCTACCGCCACCGTTGCGAGCGCGTCCCCGGTAGCCGCGTTCACGAACTGCACCGTACCCGCAGGTTCGGCCACCGCCACGTAGAGCGTCTTATCGTCGGGCGAGAGGGCCAGCGCCGACGGAGACCCTGGCGTCGATATCCGTCGCGCGATGTCGCCTTTCGACGTTGCGACGACCGCGACGGCTTGGCCTGTGTATTCGGCCACGTACAGTTCGTGCGAGCCTCTGTCCGCAATGATCGCCGTGGGCGAGAGACACTTGTCCTCTGCGAACGCTCTCTGGCCTGTCGCGGCCAGCATGGCACACCCGATCACCAAGCTCAATCCCCAGACTTGGCCCGCCATCGTCTTCTTCATTCTTTACACCTTTCTCCCTCTACACGAAGCTTCTTGAAGGAATCCCACCCGCCTAATTCAGGCCATCGTAGATATGCCCTCAAAGGAATTCAAGCGCCGATACGCGATGCACGCCCGACGATATAACCTTCCATGCCGTGCATTTCAAACGGCTCCACGCTCGAGACGTTCTGAGATCCACACCTTGATAATGGACTGGCGCGTTACCCCTAGACGGCCGGCCTCTTTATCCAAGGCCCGTACCATCCAAGCGGGAAAATCCACGTTCACGCGCCTGGGTTGTTGGTTGACACGCTCGGCGCGCGCGAGGTCCAAGTAGCGCGAAACGTCCTCTCCGGCATCCACCTTCTTATCGAATTCCCTAGCCTTCATACAGGTCTTCCTCTTCCTTGCGCGATCTACGCACCGAGATGATCCGGACGCGTTCGGCGCGCCACGTAACGACTGCTGTCCAGTGGCGGTGGCCAATCTTGCCAATCACGAGGGCCCGCGGTTCGTCCTCGGTGCGCGCCGGAATGGCCAAGAGCTTTGTGTCGCTCCAGAGCTTCTGGGCTTCGACAAAATCGATCCCATGCTTGACCTTGTTGGCGACGCTCTTGGACCGGTCGAACTCAAATTCCATAATATAAAAAATATACCATTACTAAGCCTTCGCGTCAACATCCGAACGCGCGAGCTTTTCAACCAAGCTGGGCCATGCGCGGCCCACTTCAACCTAATAGAGAATCACGCGGAAGCCCACATTGTATACCGGTTCCCAAGATTCGTACGCCTGACGATAGGACGAGCGCGCGGCCTTGGGACGATCGAACCACGAGCCGCCGCGCACGACTTTCCGACCCTCGGCGCCAGGATCGTCGCGGCCGTCGGCGGCGTAAGGATACGGACGGTACGCGGTCAGCGTCCATTCCGCGACGTTGCCGTGCATGTCGCACAATCCCCACGGATTCGGTTTGTACTTGCCGGTTTCCGTCACGATCCGCGCGCCATCGTTGAAGCGCGTGTCTTTGGGAAGAAAATCTTGGAACGGCGATGGATTCGGGATGGGTTGCGGGTTGATGCCGTCGACGGCGAGCAACCGGATCGAATAGTCGGCGAGATTGGCGAACGTGCCGAAGTCCGCGTCCATCGTGCCGTACCAGAACGGCGTGTTCGATCCCGCGCGGCACGCCCACTCCCATTGCGCTTCGGTCGGCAGCGAGCAGGTCTGGCCGCTCTTCTCGGACAGCCACTGGCAGAACGAACGGGCCTCGTTCCAGGTGATGCGGATGACGGGATTGTTGGGAGCCTGAGCAGGATAGCCGGGCGTCGTGTGGTCCTTGTGGTGCTGGTCGATGAACCCGCTGTCGTGCGTGGGATCGAACTGCCGGTATTGCGCGTTCGTCACCTCGACGACACCCATCCAGAACGGCTTGTCGATGCGCACTTTGGTCGGAGGCGTCTCGTCTTCGTGTCCGTCGCCGCTGCCCATGATGAACTCGCCCGCGGGAATGCGCACGAGTTGCATGGACACACCGTCGCCCAGGTCGATACTCCGCGACGTCTCGGGAGCGCCATCTTTCTGCCGTGCCACGGCGGCTTCGGCGCTGAAAGGCCAGCCGTCGCATGTAACGTTCGACCATGTTTTCGCCGGAACGGCTTCGGGCTGCACGAACGCGACCGGCGCTTGATTCAGATCCGGGATAGCCTCGGGGTCTTCGGGACGATTGGCGTATTTGGTGCGCATCTCCAGACGGCGCTCATGGAAGTTCCCGGGAATGGCATGGTGCTCGCCCCAGGTGCCGTGGTCGGGAACGTTCAGGTCGATCCACGTGTACAGGCGGTCCCACGCGTTGGCATCCAGCTTGACATTGTGATGGCCCTTCTCGAGCATCTGCACGAGTTCGCTCGTCCGGGCGAAAAACTCCATCGGCTTCTGAACGTGATAGTCGCTCTCGGGCCCGGGCCGCCGCACATACGGGTGCAGCGCGAGATAGGAAGGCGTGAAGTTAGCGGTGCCGTTGTGGTCCTTGCGCGTGAAGTCGGGGATCTTCTGCCCGTCGGGGCGTTCGGCGCCGTCGTGGCACCCGACGCAATACTTGTCGAGCACGGGCTGGACGTCGCGCTTGAAACTGAACCCGCGCGCGGGACCGTTCCACGGCGTGATATCGACCGGCGCGCGTCGCGATGCGATGGTGTTCGCGGGAGGCGGCGTCATGTTCTGGCGTTCGTGGCAGCCGACACACGACACGGCCTCGCCGGGCATGCCGACGAACCAACTTCGCATAATCTGCAGCGCGCGGCCTTCCGAATCCAAGGGCTGCAACGCCACGGGGATATTGGCCGGCATCTTGAAATAGGCCGAACCGTCTTCGTAGACCGGCACAGTGCCTAGGATGCGGTGCACGTCCCACGGACCTTCGACGCCGACGTTGATGTGGCCGCCCATTTGCGGATACGTGTAGTAGAATTCGTAAACGCGCAACGCTTTCACCGTGCCACGCGGGACGCCCTTGAGGCCCTGTCCGGTGTACACGTCGGTCAGGTAGACGGTCGCGTCGGTCCGGTCAGGCCGCACGCGATCCGGAATGACCGGCGGGCGCGCGGTCTTCCGGAACGGCACCGGCTCCAGCAACGCGTAACCCGGCGTTTCGGCAAGCAGCAGCATGTTGTCGAACACGTCGACGAGATAGATCCCCCACAGCGAATCCGAGGTCGGCTTGCAGCTCACGAGGAAGTATTTGGCACTGAGCGGATACGGATGCAAGAACTTGGGCCACACGTTGTCGACGAGCGTGTCCATGATCAGCGGCTCGACCTTCTGGCCGTAGCCGGGGATTTGCTGGACCGCGCCGTCGGCCTCGAAGCGCCCATCGGCCGGATCGAAAATCACGAGTTCGCCCATGCGCGGCACGCCGTGATGGCCGGATACGATTCCGACGACTGCTGAGGCGCTGCCGGGGATCGGGCGCGCGTAGAACATCGAGTTCGGCCAGAACGAGTTGCTGCCGTAGTACTCGCACTGGTTGGTGCCGTCGGGGTTCATGTTGAACATCAGGCGGCTGAAGTAATGCGGCGTGTCGGAATACTCCCAACGCGTATACAGAACCCGGCCCGTGTTAAGCACCGTGGGACACCAATTGTGATCCTGATCGAAGCAAAGCTGGCGCGCGCCCGTGCCGTCCGGATTCATCCGGCACAGATTTGCCACGGTGTTTCCGCCGCCCACGCACGGCACGCCCTGGAAGCAGCGCGTCGAGCCAAACGTGATGCGGCCGTCGGGCAAGTAGCACGCGTCGTAGTTGTCGACATCCGGTTCCTCGCCCAGCGTGACCTGGCGCAGGCCGGAACCGTCGGCATTGATCTCGAAGATCTGCCAGCGCCCGTTTGCGCCCGGCATCGAGAAGAGCATCTTGTCCGCATCAAAGTTGAGGTCGACATCGCCCACGAACGCGCCGTCCTCCGGCTTGTAGAACGTTGTCATCGCGCCATCGGGCTTTACCGGCGACAGGATGTCGATCTCGTTGTCATAGCCTTTGGATGCAATGGCGCAGTTGCCCTGCCAGTTCTGCGGCAGGCCGACATTGCCTTCGGCGCGTTTTACGAGCAGCAGCCGGTCGAAATCCAAAAGCGGATTTGCCAGGAGTGCCTCGCGCTTGCACGCCGCCAAACTGTCGAACCATGCGACAGACGAGTCGGGATCGCTGACCCACGCGGCGACAAGCTCGGGCATCTTCTTCTCAAACTCGTCCAAGCGAGCCAGGTATTCCGCGCCGTGCGTGTAGTGCTCGGGATATTCCGCCATGAGGTCGCGTACCGCGCGGCGGATGGGTTCGATCTCGAGCGGCTTGAGTTCGGCGTTACGATTGCGTTCTTTGCACGCCTTGACGAACAGGTCCAGGCGCTTCGGATCGTCCCCGGGGACATTCGCGGAGTTGAGCGCATCGAGTTCCGGCTTGACGCCCGCGCCCAGCACGCCCGCGTCGTCGAGCGCGCGCGTCGTGAGTTGCGTCACGAATGGAAGCAGGTCGGGGATGCGCAGCAACGCGATGCCCGCTTCAGACCCCAGGTCGCGCTTGGTCCAGCGCGCCTCCGTCGGGAAATCGCGCTCGATCTGGCCCCACACGACATAGACCGGATCGTACGTCGCGGAGAAGCTGAACCCGTGGCCGCCGGAGCGGTTGAAGACCTTCATCAAGAGTTTGTTTTCGCCCGCCTGCAACGGTAGATCCAGACGATCCTGATTGACCGCCGTAACACGCGCGACATCCTGCGAGAAGACCTTCGTTCCGTTCAGCCAGACCTCGATTCCATCGTCGCTGCCGAGGCCCACCGAGATCGCAACAGGCCGATCTACGGTAATCGCCCGATACAGATAGGTCGCGCACGTACCGTCTGCGGGAAGATCGATGACCTTCGCGTCCGCCCAATCCTTGTGAACGAGCCACGCTAACTTGCCCTCAGGCGTCTTGGCGTTGAGGTCTACGCCCTGTTCCGGAAACAAGGCGTCGGTGAACGAACACGCCTTGATTGGCCCAGTGGCGTACCACGGCCCGAGCGTGACTTGGCACGGTGGCTTCTGATCATGGTTCCACGCCTGATACTTCGCGCGCGCGGCCAGCACCGTCGCCTGCCACGTTGCGTCCTTGGCATAGAACCCGGCATCCTGCGCATGCGCGCAACACACCACACCCATCACGACCGCCAGCACAGTCCAAACTGCCCGCATCGGAACCTCCAATCAATCTTTCGTGGTCGTGGTCGTGATCGTAATCGTAGTCGTAGTCGTAATCCGAACCGTTCTTTGCTCGCCGGAACCGATCCACTTACAACTGACGACTGATAACTGACAACTTCTACAGCGAAACGCCCGGGCAACTGAAGCGCAGCCCTTTGCCGTCGTGGTAGGTCGCGTACTCAGTGACGATCGCGCCTTCGGGAGCGCGCATCCAATGCCACTGCTCCGCGCCGCCGAGTTCGCCGACCTCGCCCGGCAGGAGTTTCTTCTCGGTGCGCGCGACCGCGCACGCCTTGTGCGAATCCGGGATGCGCGCGTCGACGCCCGCAGTCGGCGTGCCTTCGCCGTAGATGTAGATCCAGCCATGGCGCGGCTGCCAGGCTTCCATCTTCGGACCGGCTTCCTCGGTCTTCACGTGTTTGTGCTCGGGGATCATCTGGCCCGGCAGGAGATAGATCTCGTGGCCGAAATAGTTGTCCTTGAGATTGTTCACCCAGAAGATGCCGGCCATGCCGACTTCGGTGAACTTGCCGAGCCCGAAATCGATCGCCCAGAACTCCTCGCCCTTGAGACGGTCGACGATCGGATACCCGAACGCGGTCATCATGTCGTAATAGGCCTGTTTCGCCGCATCGACATTGAACTTGCCGTTCGCGTAGAAATCCTCGTTGCGATATTTCTTCACAGCGGCTCCTTTCTGCTCGGCGGCTTCCGCCGCGCCCAACAACGTGCAGCCCGCCGCGCCCGCGACGAGCCCGCCTAAAGCGGCGCGCCTGGTGATGTCCATGGTGGTGCTCCTTGGTCTCATGGGACCTATAGGTCGTATAGGACGTATAGGTCCTATGGGGTTTTGGTTACTTGCCCTTCAGGTCGTTGTAAAGCTGGAATGCCTTCTCAGGCTTCTCGAGATCGTGGACCACCGCGCCGACGGCCTGCGCCATCGCCGTGGGCGATTCCGCCGCAAAGATGTTCCGGCCCATATCGACACCGAGCGCGCCCTGGTCGACGGCCTTGTACGCCATCTTGAGCGCGTCGAGTTCCGGCAGCTTCTTGCCGCCCGCGATCACGACCGGCACCGGACATCCCGCGACGACTTCGTCGAAGCCCGGCTCGCAGTAGTAGGTCTTCACGAAATGGGCGCCGACTTCGGCCACGACGCGGCAGGCCAGGCCGAGGTACCGCGCGTCGCGCACCATCTCTTTGCCAACGGCCGTGACGCCGAGCGTCGGGACGCCGTAGCGATTGCCTTCGTTGATCAGGTAAGCAAGGTTCGCCAGCGTCTCTTTTTCGTAGTCGGCGCCGATACACACCTGCGTCGTGATCGCCGCCGCGTTCAGCGCGACGGCCTCTTCGACCGTCACGCCGATGCACTCGTTGCTCAAGTCGCGCAGGAGCGTCGCCCCCGTGCTGCACCGCATCACGAGCGGCTTGCGGACCTCGGGCTGAATGCAGGCGCGCAACGCGCCGCGCGCGCACATCATGCAGTCGATGTACGGCAGCAGCGGCGGAACGGCCAAGTCGATGCGCTCGAGGCCGGTCGTCGGCCCCATGATGTAGCCGTGGTCGAAGGCCAGCATCACGGTGCGCCCGCTCTTCGGATTGAAGATCTGCGACAGCCGGTTCTTCATGCCCCAGTAGAGGTGCGCCGACCCTTTCAGAAAGAACCCCGGCGTCTCCAGCGGGATACCGATCCCAAAATCTTTCTTCTCGCCACCACTCGCTTTGTCTGCATCAGGCATGATTGTTTGCTCCTTTCCAGAATCCGAAGAAGATCAAGGCGACCGACGTGGCCCCCGGATCTTGCGTGCCAATACTCTGTTCTTTGATATTCTTTGCTCTTCCAAACTTCGCCTGCATGTCTCTTGTGGCCACGGCGCCCTGGTTGGCCCCGGCCACCCCTTGGGCAATCACTTGCACAATGTCCGCGCTCTGTTCCGCCGCTGTACGCATCGCTTCCACTGCCGGCTCCAATGCGTCGATCATCGTCTTGTCGCCAACCTGGGCTTTCGTTTGCGCTTTGACGCCGACGTAACCGGCCTCAAATACAGCCGCAAGTCCAACGGCGTCCAAGGCCTCGCGATCGCCAACAGCCTCCGACATGGACATGAAGAACGTACCAAGCAGAGCGCCCGCTGCTCCTCCGTCCACGCCCAGAATCGCCCATCCAACGTCATAGAGCAGGGCTTTGAGATTGCCGGGGGCCGAGGCGTCCACGGCCTTCTCGAGACAGTTCATGGCTCGCACCATCGTGCTGCCATGATCGCCGTCGCCACCAACAGAATCCAATTGGGACAGACGCTCGCTATCGCCTCGGATCAGGTCCGCCGCGGCGCGGAACATGCGAACCATTTCGTCATATTCGATCGTTTCAAGCATTGCGGTTAGATCCGGTCCTTTCGCGGGCAGGCCCGCACACACTAGACGGCACATCCCATCCGCCGCTCTTCGTAACCGGGCCGCGGACTCGTTCCTTCTACGCAACCTCCTTGAACAACTCGCTCTGTGCAGCCTTCTTGTCGAACGTCAGCGTGGTCTCGCAGCCCAATTCTCGGGCGTGCAGGCCTATAAGTATATCCAGAAGATCCAGCGTTGCGATGCGGCTCAGACGGACGAACTCATGGACGAGATCCTGCGATTCAAAACGGATCGGCGGCAGGGCCAATAGGCAATCCACCGCTTCAATAATGGCCCCGCGTGTGAACTTGTAGGCCGATCCGAGCACCCACAACGTCTCAAGCAGCACCAGGTCAGAAATCAGGAGCAGTTCGTCTGCGTCCTTGGCCTGCTGAAACACGTCACGAGACCGTGAGGTCATCGCGGCGGCGTCGCAAACCAGGAACCGAACGATTACGTTCGTGTCAAGCGCCTTCATAGTTCGCCCCGCCGAAAAGCCTCCGCTACGGCCTCGTCCATCTCTTCGACGCTGGCATGGATACCGGGCGGCGGACGCAACATGCCGCACACCTCATCGAGTTCGAGCGTCTTCGGAAACAGCCGCAACGCGCCATGGACGTCTACATCAATCTCCAGCGAGTCGCCAGGCTTGACGTGCAGCTTGCCGGCCACTTCGGGAGGCAGTCGAAGATCGCCGTCTTCCATCACTCGCGCGGTATTCATGTCTCAACTCCTAGAATCCAGCTTCTCACTCGTCGGGCAGTATTCAGTATTCTACCGCAAATGCCCATTTGGCCGTTTCCGGGATTAGCACACCGTCAACGCGGGGGAGTGACACGGCGCGTCCCACAGGGCCTTGAGTTCGTCGTCGAGGCGGGCAATGCACATCTGGAACCCGCCCATTTCCTGCACGGTCAGGAATTCGCCGACAACGCAACGCGCGACAGTAATCTGTTTCGCCTCGCAGATCTGCTTGACGCGACGCAGCACGAGGTACAGTTCCATCAGCGTTGTCGCGCCGACGCCGTTGAGCAGGACCAGGATCTCCTCGCCCGCCTTAACCTTCAGCTCGTTGAGCAGAACCGGTAGCATGATGTCGGCGGTCTCATCGGCGGTCTTGAGGTTCTGCGTGCCGCCGCCGGCCTCGCCGTGCTGACCCATGCCGACGATCATAACATCGTCCGGGATCTCGGCGATCACGCCGCCGGTCGACGGATGCGTCGCGCCGGACACGGCTACGGCAAGCGTCGCCATGTTGGCATTCATGCGTTCAGCGATGGCAAGGACCTCGTCGAGCGACTTACCTTGTTCCGCCGCCGCGCCCGCAACCTTGGTTACCAGAAGCGCCCCGACCAGACCGCGCCGGTCTTCGGGATCGCCGGAGACATCTTCGTGGGTCAGGATCTGCTTGACGTTGAGGCCTTCCTTCTTGGCCATTTCCATGACGATGTTCGCGGACATCACGTCGCCTGCGTGGTTCAACACGATGAAAAGCACTCCGGCGTCGCGGTTGGCTAGCCGCAGGGCCTCGATGACGCGGGGCGGTCCGGGAGCGGCGAAGATCTCGCCGGGCACGCTGATGTCGAGCATGCCGTCGCCGACAAAACCGCTGAGCGCAGGTTCGTGGCCACTGCCACCCAACGTGACTAGCGCGACTTTATCCTTCGATTTCGGGTTAGCCCGCCATACGAGGTTGTTGCCTGTAAGGGCAACCGTGCTCTGGTTCGCGAGCGCGAAGCCTTCGAGCAATTCGGACACCAGGTTTTCCGGCGCGTTGATAAACTTCTTCATGGCCATCGGACGACTCCCCTATCGGTTTTGCATGACTTCGATGACGGCGTCGCCGTCCATAATAAACGCGCAACGCAGCTTGTCGGTTGCGTCGAACGGCGGGATGATTACGTTCTGGCCCACGAGCGCTTCATCCAGCGACTCGACTAGGAACGCCGCGTGCGGGCGCGTCTGGACGGCCTCGTGCATAGGGCTGTCCGCCTCGAAGCGCAGGAACTCGATCCGGAACGGATGGCTCAGCGCGTCGGTAATATAGACTTTCGCCCCTTCGATGTACGTTTCATCGGCATTCGAGGCCGACGTGGGAACGCCGAAATGATGGAATTGCGCTGCCGCCATGGTTCGATTCCTCCTCTAATTTGTCGCGCCGCGGCGCTTGCGCGGCACAGCCCTGGCTCCCGCCATGAGAAAAGGCATTATAGCCGAGGCCCGGTAGGCGGACAAGTCGCAATATGGAGTGCGGCGGCCCGACGCCGCCTTGGATGTGCGCGGCTTGACGCGCGGTCATTTGCCTCCCGCCGGACGCCCAAGTATCATGGCGCGGCGCAATGCAGAGGAGGACGGGACATGCTGAACAAGGGTTTGTTTCTCGGGTTGTTGTGTGTGGCCGGCGTCGCGTTCGGGGACCCGGTGTGGAGCATCGGGAAATCGAACGACTCGTATGACGAGTTCGCGCTGGCGCGCCATCATGAGAACTACGCGGCGCAGTTCACCAACGATCCGGTGTACATCGTAGGAAAGAGCAAGCCTGAGAAGGACTGGCCGTTCATTCATCCCGGACCGTCCGACGCATGGGCCGGCGCCCGCAAACACGTGTTCAGCATTCAGTTCACTATGCGCGGCAAACCCAAGGGCGTGTACCGGCTCGTGGTTCGCGCGGCCAATACACACTCGGCCGGCGGTCCGAAGCTGGCAGTGGATGTTAACGGCCTCGCCGAACGGACCTTTGCATTTGCGCCGGGGGCAGACGACCGTTCGTTGACGGACCCGGCAATCGGACGCAGGCAATCGCAGTCGTTCCTGCTGCCCGCGTCGTGTTTGAAGAAAGGGCCGAACGCGATCGCGTTGACCGTCGTCGAGGGCAGTTGGATTCTTTACGATACGGTGTACCTGGAAAAGACCGACGTCAAAGGCATTGAAGTCGGCAAGGTCGAGGCCGCGTCGACGCCGCTGTTCCGCGATGACGGCGGGACGTTGAAGCAAGCGGTGCGCGTGACGGTGCAGAACTCGGGCCTCGGCGGGGAAGCGGTAATCGGCCTTGAAAACGTTGCCGGTTCCGAGCAGAAGGTTAACCTCGCAGAAGGCCCAAATACGTTCGACCTCCTCGTCGCGCCGTTCAAAGAAGCCATCGAAACGAAAGCCCTCGTGCGCGTCGGAGACAAGACCTTTGCGAGCGAAGCGTTCACGGCAACCCCGGAACGCCAGTGGAAGATCTACCTCGCGCCTTCGGCGCACACGGATATCGGCTACACGGATCTACAGGAACGGATTTTCGAACGCCACAACACGAACACGCAAGCGGTGCTGAAGGCCTGCGAAACCACGCCGGATTTCAAGTGGAACATGGAAGTGTTCGCCCAGACCGAATGGCTTCGCGAGAAGGAACCCGAACTCTACAAGGAACTCGAACGGCGGATCGTCGAAGGGCGGATCGGCCTGACATCGATGTATCTGAACATGCTGACGGGCTTGTGCACGGGCGAGGAACTTGCAAAGGTCATCGCGCCCGCGCAAGCCTTCGGACGCGCGCACAATGTGCCGGTAACGGTCGCAACCATCACCGACGTGCCGACCACCATCGGCACGCTGCCGATGTTCCTCAAACACGCGGGCGTGAAGTATTTCGTCGAGGGCATCAACGAGGACCGCGGTCCGGTGTTCATGCACGCGGACAAGCGCATGATTCAATCCCCGTTCTGGTGGGAAGGCATGGACGGCTCGCGCGTTATAGCCATGTTCACGCGCTCGTACGGGCAGGGGCAAGTCATCGGCTTGCGGGACAATGTCGATGTCCTCCGCCAGAAACTTCCGGGCTGGATCAAGGCCATCGACCGGCCCGACTATCCCGGCGACGCGATCTACGGCAACGGCGCGTTCTGGGACAACGAATCCGTGACGCCGCATTTCATCGACGTCGCGAACGAATGGAACAAGACCTGGGCATTCCCCAAGATCATCGTCGCGCGCGCGGACGAGTACTTCCGCTATGTCGAGGAACATTTCGCGGATGCGCTGCCGGTGTTCCACGGCGACATGGGGTCGTATTGGGAAGATGGCGCGGCGTCATCCGCCAAAGAGACCGGCATGAACCGCATCGCAAAGGCCCGTCTGAATGAGGCGGAACGCTGGTGTGCCCTGGCATCCGCGCGAAGCCCGAATAGCGAGTTCCCCAAGGCCGAGTTTGCGAAGGCGTGGGATGACGCGATCTATTACGACGAACACACCTGGGGCGCGGCGGGCAGCATCGCGGCGCCGAAGAGCGAGCAGACGGTCAAGCAATGGGAATACAAGGCGGCGTATGCGCAACGGGCCTTCGACGAGGCGGCCGGTCTGTTCGATAAGAACGCGGAAGAGGCGTTTGCGGCGTTGTCCAAAGTGAAGAGCGACGGTGAGTACGTCACGGTGCGGAATGCATGCTCTTGGCCGCGCGATATCCTGGTGAACGTTCCGTGCGACGGAAGCGTGCTTTCGCTTGCCCACTCCTCGGACGCGAAGCTTCTCGGCCAGGACAATCAGCACATCCTGTTCGAGGCCAAGAACGTGCCCGCGATGGGCTACCGGCGTTACAAACTCGAACGTGGCAAGGCCGCGGCCCCTGAGACGCCGCTGCTCCGGCAAGGCGCCGATGAGTTCACGTGGGAAACTCCGGCGTTCCGCTACAAGATCGATCCGAAGACCGGCGCGTTCACGAGTATCGAAGACCTGCGGACGCACCGCGAATGGGTCGATGCGGCGAGCGGCTACGGTGTTAATCAGTTCTTGTACGTGAAAGGCGGCGACGGCACCTCGCTGATACATCCCGGAGCCAAGGCCGCGCCGCCGTTACAGCCGTTGACGCATACACAAGCGCACGTGCGTTCCGAAGGCATTGCCGGCGGCCTCGGCGTGCTGGTTATTTCGCGCGAAGGGGAAGGCGTTCCCGCGGTAGAAACTGAGTGCATCGTCCGTGATGACGGACGCATCGATTTTCTGAACCGCATTACGAAAGAAGACACGACCGAAAAGGAGGCTGGCTATTTCGCGTTCCCCTTTAAGCTGGGCGCGCCGGATCAGGCGAAGACTTTCTTCGACCTGCCCTACGGCATCGTTGAAGCCGATCGCGAGCAGCCGCCCGGCGCGTGCCGCGAATGGTACGCGGCCAACACATTCGCGGCAGTATCGGACGGACAGTCCGCAGCCTATCTTGCCACGCGCGAAATGCCGCTGTTCACAGCCGGCGTCATGAATCGCGGCGCGTGGCCTGCGAGCGTCGAGAATAACCATGGCACGGTATTCGCCTACGTGTTCAACAACTACTGGCACACGAATTACAAAGCATCCCAGGGCGGCACGCTCGACGCGGCCTACTCGGCCCGGTTCGACAACAAGGATTTCGACCCTGCATTCGCTACGCGATTCGGGCAGGAATGGCAATGCCTGCACGACGCCGACGCCAGCGGCGATAAGCCCGGGACCACGGTGGCGCCGGGCGGCGCTCCGAGAGAGAAGGAAGCGTCGTTTGTAAAGATGAGCGACGGGCCGGTCCTCCTCGCGGAACTTTCGCAGGACGATGAGGGCCGCTTGTTGGCGCGGCTCTACAATCCGTCGAGCGCAGCCTCCACGACCTCGATCGCGTTCCCGGCACTGCGCATGAAACACGCGTGGAAGACGGACCTATTCGGCAAGCACGAAGAAGCGATTAAGGTGGCCGGCAATGCGGCATCTATCGAGGTCGGGGCGCGCTCGATCGCGACGCTCGTGTTCGACATGCATGGCAAATGATCTCGGACTCCATTATTGAAACCACCGATGGACACCGATAAACACCGATGGACAGGATACCAGGATTGACAGGATGGCTTTGCCGTGATGGCGGCCAATAGTGCGTGTGCACCCAATTGATTCCGAATTACTTTACCCTGTTAATCCTGTTATCCTGTCTGAATAATACTCCACAAACAGCACAGATTAACGCACCAGAAGCAATCCCAAGACCTGTCCGGGCAGATTCGTGGCAGTCACTCGGTCGAGTTGAACGGTTTGAATTCGAGGATTCTCGCGGGAAGAGATTCTTCGCTGACGCTCAGAATGACAGGTAGTCTGGGTTTTGGGATAGGTTCTAGACCTTTGGCATTCATCGGTGTCCATCGGTGTTCATCGGTGGTTTATTTGCCCGCTTCAAGACCCACCGGTGGAATCAGTCGAGCCGGATGCCCTGCTTCTGCAGCCATTCTTTGAGATCGTCGTCGACGGTCGTGTCGAAGATCTCTTTGTCGTAATCCTGCTCGATCTTGAGGATTTGCTCTGCGAGTTCGGGGCGCTCCTGGACGGTTTCGCTGAGGCGCTTCTCGAATTCCTTGCTGGCCGCGCGGAGGTCGCCGAAGTCCAAGTTGATATCGAAGATCTGCGAGAGCTTGCGCACGACCGCCGCGATGCACTTGACGTTCTTGCCCTGGACGTACATGGGGATTTCGGCGACGAGCGAGGCGAGCTGCACATCGTGGCGGCGGGCCTGCGTCGTCAGGTAGGTGACAAAGCTCGCGGGCCCTTCGTAGTTCGACGGCGTGAGGCCCCAACGGCGAATCCACGGCGCCAGGTTCTCATCCGACACCGAACTGAAGATGCGCGGGTCGCGCGTATGCGGCACCAGCCCCGCCACGCTCCCCACGAACGACACCATGACGACGTTGAACTGCGATGCCACCGCGAAGACGAGGTCCGCGAATTCACGCCAGCGCAGGTTCGGTTCCTTGCCCGAAAACAGAATGAGGTTGTGTTGCAGGTCGTAATAGAACACGTTGCGCGGTTCGCTGAACTCGCGCACGATCCCGTCCTCGATGCGCACGTTCGGACGGAACAACGACGCGATCTCCATCGGACCGGGAAAGTTGTATAAGTAGAATGACGACGGCTCGATCTCCGCGAGTTCGCTCGCGCCGAGCCGCGTCACCAAGTAGTCGATCGTGCCCGTCGACACGTCGCCGCCGTCCATCCACCCCGTGAAGCCCATAACCAGGCGGGCATTGTGCAACGACGGATGATCCAGCAATCGAAGCGATTCAACCATGGCGTGTCTATCCACCAACGATGCGGTTTGGTCCCACTTGATGCCGAGTCTATACGATGCGTGCGCCGATCGCAACCGAACGCGGGCATCTTGGCCTTGCCAACGGCGGCGTGGTAGACTCGCTCCACCGTTGCGGCGACGCCGCTGCGGCGCTCGCCCGCCAACCCGATGGAGGATGCTCTTGACATGACGCCGCAACCCTTCCTGGGCGTGTTTCTGCACGCGCTTGGCGGACTGGCCGCCGGCAGCTTCTACATCCCCTACCGCGGCGTGAAACGCTGGGCATGGGAAAGCTACTGGCTGGTGGGCGGGGTGTTCAGTTGGATCGTCGCGCCTTGGGTCGTCGCCATGCTGACATGCCCGGACGTATTCGGCGTGCTGCGCGCCGCGCCGGTCATGAGCATCGTGTACGCATACGTGTTCGGGATTCTGTGGGGCGTCGGCGGGCTGACCTTCGGACTGTCGATGCGCTACCTCGGCATGTCGCTGGGCTATGCGCTTGCGCTCGGGTTCTGCGCCGCGTTCGGTACGATAGTGCCCGCGCTTTTCAACGGCCAGTTCGGAGAACTCTTAGAAAAGTCCTCAGGCCTTATTACGCTCGCAGGCGTCGGCGTGTGTCTCGCGGGAATCGCGATTTGCGGCGGCGCCGGGATTCGGAAAGAGAAGGAACTCCCGCAGGACGCGAAGACCGCGACGATTCGCGAGTTCAATTTCGCCAAGGGCGTCTGGGTAGCGGTATTCGCCGGCATCATGAGCGCGTGCATGGCCTTCGCGATCGCCGCGGGCAAGCCCATTGCGGAACTGGCCGTCGCCCACGGTTCGGCGGACCTGTGGAAGAACACTCCCGTGTTCATCGTGATCCTCGCCGGCGGCTTCACGACCAACGTCCTGTGGTGCCTCTACCTCAACGTCCGCAACGGGACGCTCGACGATTACGTGCAAGGAAAGGGCGCTTCGCTCGCGGCCAACTACCTCTTCTCGGCCATGGCCGGCGTGACCTGGTATCTCCAGTTCATGTTCTACGGCATGGGCACGACCAAGATGGGCCGCTATGACTTCTCAAGCTGGACCATCCACATGGCCTTCATTATCGTGTTCAGCAACCTCTGGGGCATCCTCTTCCACGAGTGGAAAGGCACCAGCAAGACCACGCACAAACTCATCTTCGCCGGCATCCTCGTGCTCATTGCCTCGACCCTGGTCGTGGGCGTCGGCAACTACCTCGCAAGCCCCAAATAGGATCGTAGGGTGCGTGCAGCGCAGCGAAACGCACCCTACTCAGATGTCCGTGTCATCGCGAGCGTAGCGAAGCAATCTCTTGAAATGAAAAGTCAGGATTGGGTGAGATTGCTTCGCTACGCTCCTAAGAAACAAGCGTACAAGGTCCCTCAAAATTCACTTAAATCGCCTTTCGGAACGCTCTTTGCGATCTTTGTGCACTTTGTGGTTGCTCATGTCACTACCAATCCCACATCAGCCACAAAGATCACAAGAGACACAAAATGAAAGTTGCCTCCGGTGATGCAATCCTCATGTTTCTTCTCTTGGTGGCCCGGCGAAGACGGGTCGTTGGCTCGCAATGACACATGCGTCGAAATCACGAGAAAACAAGCTATGAGCAACTGGTTCTAATAGAAACACGAAGGGAGCAAGGCGGACACCTTGCTCCCTCGGATGATGTTTACAGCAATTCGGCAATCTGGACGGCGTTGAGCGCAGCGCCTTTGAGCAGATTGTCGGAGACGATCCACAGGTCGAGGCCGCGGGACTGCGAAATGTCTTCGCGAATGCGGCCGACGAAGGTCTCGCCTTTGCCGGCGGCGTCGATAGCCAGCGGGTAGATCTGGTTCGCAGGATCGTCAAGCACAACGACGCCCGGCGCCTGCGACAGGATCTCGCGGGCCTTCGCGGCGGTCAGCTTGCGCTGCGTCTCGACGTTGACGGACTCGCTGTGGCCGGTATGCACGGGCACGCGGACCGTGGTCGCGGTGACGCGGATGGATTCGTCGCCCATGATCTTCTGGGTCTCGTTGACCATCTTCATTTCTTCGCTGGTGTATCCGTTCTCGGTGAAGGCGTCGCTCTGCGGGATTTGGGGAATGCAGTTGAACGCGATCGGGTGCGGGAACACTTTGCACTCGGGGGTCTTGCCTTCGAGGACGGCCCTGATCTGGTTGTGCATGTCGTCGAGGGCCTTGATGCCCGCGCCGGACACGGCTTGGTACGTCGACACGACGACGCGTTCGATCTTGGCGGCGTCGTGGATCGGCTTCAGGACAACGACCATTTGGATCGTCGAGCAATTCGGGTTCGCGATGATGCCCTTATGCCACTTGACGTCGTCGGCGTTGACTTCGGGCACCACGAGCGGCACCTCGGGGTCCATGCGCCACGCGCTCGAGTTATCGACCACCACGCAACCGTCTTTCGCCGCACAAGGCGCGAACTTCTTGCTCGTCCCGCCGCCCGCGCTGAACAGCGCCACGTCGACACCCTTGAAAGAATCTTCGCTCAAGACCTCGACCGGTACCGTCTCGCCACGGAACGTGAGCGTCTTTCCCTTCGACCGCTCCGAGGCCAGCAACTTGATCGCTTTGACCGGATAGTTCCGCTCTTCGAGGACTTGCAACATGCGATTGCCGACGAGGCCGGTGGCCCCCGCTACGGCGACTACTTTCGGTGTCATGACGGTTCTGCTCCTTCGACTATGCCCTGTCTCGGCCTCGCGGAATCCGCGAAGCGCCCTGTATCTGCCACGCGCCGCCCGGACTGCAATCAGGCGGACGCCTTATCCAATGCTTTGGCGAGTTCCGTTTTCGGCGTTACGCCAATGAAGCGGTTCACTTCTGCGCCGTCCTTCATAACGATCAAGGTCGGAATGCTGCTGACGCCGAACTCGGTCGCGAGATCGCTCTCGTTATCGACATTGACTTTGCCGACCATAACCTTGCCCGCGTACTGCTCGGCGATCTCGTCAAGCGCTGGGGCCATCATGCGGCACGGCCCGCACCACTCCGCCCAAAAATCCACCAAGGTCACGCCCGTGGCGACCGTGGAACGAAACGTTGCGCTGGTCAACTCCGCTGCCTTACTCATACCCTCAATCTCCTTTCGTGGGTTTGAAGCAGAGATTATAACGAACGGCGGAGGCATTCGCAAAAGATCGATTTGACTCCGACAAGAAGAGTCGAAATAGAATGGGTATTCCTGTTCTCGAAGAGGCTCAAATCGAGCGGAATGCCCTGCCGTTCTCTCACGCCACCGAAGCGTCGCCAGAGCGCTCCCTTTGTATTCGTCCCTCTCTATCGCCCAGACATCCGCCTAAGGTCTCGCCGTTCAGTCGTTCCAAGCGGTACGAGGAATCTTTCTGCAAATGGAGGCTTCATCTTCCAGAAGATTCTTCGTGCCGCGCAGACGGCGTTGGACGGCGGAATCTCTGCAACCCGTTCTGAGAGCAGAGATCGAGAGGCGTTTTCAGAAGGCTGTTTCAGGGATTGAGTGACTCGATTTTTCCTATTGACATCTCAAATGACATGAAGTAAACTAATGACTACATCGACAAAAAGGATAATAGGAAAAAGCGCTCCGAGATCAAATCACTAAAATCTAATGCGTTGTTAGGGGATTATGTGGTTTTAGGTTTTGACGGTATAATGTGAGTGGACATCTCTTGGCATCGCCAAGGGAACGACTGACTGTGCAGTGAAAGGCGCCACGCGCAATGCGGACGCAAGGGTGTTTAACCGTGCTGTCGGAACGACGCGGAGTTCGCGCCATGGACCTCGCCAGTATCAATGCCAAGCTACTCGAGTTTTCAAGGGGTCGAGTCTCGTGGACACGAGCGAAGGAAGGGAAAACGTCATGAACAGAATCGTCTTGCTAATGGCAGTCCTGGCTGGAATCGCGTGGAACGCGGACGCTGAGATCACCGCGAAGCTCACCGCCAAACCAACATCAGGCGACATCCCGCTTACGGTGCAGTTCGCCGACACGTCGACGGCCACCGATCCGGATGTGATCGACACATGGAGTTGGGACCTCGACGGAGACGGAACCGAAGACAGCACCGAACAGTACCCTTCCATGATCTACGCGGTGGTCGGGACGTACACGGTGAGCCTCACGGTGTCCAGCAGCAGCACGGGAGCGACAGCGACCACGACGCTGGACGTCACGGCAACGACGCCTCAAACTACGTTCAGTGGCAAGGACGCCATCTCGGACATGTATGCTCTGGTTCCTCTCAACGACTGGGCCTCGCTGTGCTCGTTTACGATGGCGTTCGATGTCACCAAGCCCGCGCCCCGCGCCCTGCGCAACCTCGTAATCCAACTGACGCCGGACGAGACGGGCAAGCATCGCGACTATCTGAAATGTACAGACGACCCACGGGTTGACGAGATTCTCGAGTTCGGCATCTTCCGCGACCTAGGCAAGGATGGACCCGATGGCGTTCTGGACGACACGGACGTGCTGCTGCTCGCATGGGACAACGCAGGCAACAAAGTGTACCCGGCCGACTCTCCTTCCGCGAACTACGACGTGAGCGGCGCAGGCGATCTCTATTACGACTTGAACTTCATCAACCCGCCTGACGGCGGACCTCGTCCGTTCGACGAATGGATTACGGCAGGACCGGGCGACGGCAACGGCTACATCGTGGCGATCCGCACCTCGGCGGTGTGGCGCAACGGAATCACGCTCGGTTACCACGTGACTCTGGCAGAGATGATCACCTATAACCCGGACACGCTCGAACCCGGAGACGTGCCTCTCAACAACACGGGCGCGCCCGTCGACAGTTACGTTCCCAATTTCTTCAATGGCAAGCGGCTCGGCGGCGAGAACGCGTACTCGTCGAGCTTCAACATCGTCGACATGTCGGGATCGTGGAATGGGAACTACAATCCCGAGTCCGACGGCGGCGTGTGGAGTTGGCCCAAGAAGGCGTATCGCCCACTGGGCGAACTGGCGCGTCCCGTGTGCCAGGGGCCGTGCAGTAACTTCCTTTCGGTTGTCTCGGGCGAGTATCTCGATCTGCGCAACCTGTTCTCGCTCGAAACGTGGGTCTCCTGTATAGGCATCAACCTTCACGGGTTCAAGGAGGTCCCAGACGGCGATTCGCGGCTGAACGTCATGCAGCCGAAGGAAATCAATCTCGTCTTCACGGACATCGGCGCCGACCCGCTCGGCGTGCCCGGCAACGGCGGCTTCGATCCGCGCGAAGCCCTGGACCATGTGACGCCAAACTGGGTACTAGACCCGCATCACGCGGAACACGCGGTCCTCGAAGACTATGCTTTCAATGGAGTCTGGCTGTTCCACGACACGAATGGCAACGCGAAATTCGATCTCCCGGTTCCGTCGGACCGGCCCGGCGGCGGAGTTACCTTAACGGACTTTCCGATGCTCCCCTCAGGCGAGGCTATGAACTGGGAGTATATCCCCTACCCACCGGGAGGCGGCGATCCGTGGTGGAAGATTCGTCTTACGTTCGCCGACGGCCGCAGACGGAACACGGACGACGAAGAACCGCGTGGTTACCTCGAGGCCGTGCCCGACTTCCTCAAAGGATCAGTTGAAAGCGCGAACTTCTGCGACTACTTCGTCGTATTCCGTGCGGACAGCGGCTATATCGACATCTCGAACATCCCGGGCGATGGCAAAGGCATGCCGCTCGGCGCCGATTTCAAGACGTTCATCGAACCCCGCCATTTCAATGATGCGACCGGGCATTTGGACGGAGGCCTGCTGATCTCGAAAACACTGGCGGATAACGGCAGCGCTCATTGGCAAGACGACCCCGTGTTGGATGCGCCGAACGGAAACCCCGAGCCTTGGTGGACCGAGCGAACCAATCACCCGACATTGACGCTTCCGTTCCGGTGCGGTTTCGACGTGCACGACCTCGTGCTTACATACGATTCCGACAGCCGCTATCGGAACGAATCCTACTGGATAACCTGGTTGCACCCTCTGGACTTCTGCGGCGATACCCTTACGTCTTGGGACGCATGGTTCGATCCGACTCTGAGTTTCGTGTCCATGTTCTTCTATCACCCGTGTCTTGCGGCGCGCGTCCCTTGGCTCGACCTCACTGAAAACGATCAAATAATCGGCCTTCAGCGCGCGTTCGAGACGGTGCCGTTCTTCAACGCGGAGATCGATCCCCGTTCGCCGTACTATCCCGAACCGGCAACGCAGCCTTCCTTGCCCGACTATGCGACGTGGCCGCAGCCGGACTTACTGGCTACGGGCCTCTATCCGTTCCTGACCGACTGGCCGCAGGCCGACCGCGCGGCGCGAATTCTCAAGCAGCACGGCGACATGCTCAGCAATCCGAACATCCTGTGCAATCCTCTGCTGACCAACCGCGTGGCCATGCTTGGGTTCAATCTCGCGGGCGCGGATGATCAGGTGACCAATACCTGCTTCACGCCGACGCTCGAACGGATCTCCGTCGCGTTGTGGGGCGCGGATTTCGATCCCAAGCGGGATCTTCTTCCCTTGGATGCGAACGGAGAGGAGCCGTATTCCGGCGTAACTTTGTGGGAAGACGCAAATCATGACGGCGTGTTCGGCGATCAGATCGGCGGCGACGCGATGGTTCCACTGAGCCACCTGAGCTGGAGCACCGAGCCCGAGTACATCGATCTCGACGGCGACATGGCCGCTGACGACTTGAGCGGCGACGGCGTCGTGGACGAGAGCGACCGCGCGTGGGTGTTGTGGCTCGTGCCCCAAACCCCGTGGCCTGTCCCCCACTCTGATCAACCCGCGAAGGAAGCGGCTTTGAGCAAGTCACTCGCAAAGTCGGCCGACGTTCCGCAAGATGCGGACGTTTCGGAGAAGATTCCGGAGACGGTCGCTGTCGAGGACCTCAATCCGCAAGGCGCCAAAGCGTTGACGGAGGCCACCAACGCCGGTGACGATCTCTTCCTGGTCGTCTGCCCGTCGCGTTCGATCCGCCGGTTCCAGCAATTCCGCGCGGTTGTTCCGTCGCGCCTTCCGTCGCGCGCGACCTTTGAACAGCAGGTCGGCGGCATTGTCCTCTCACCGCGCGCCTATCCACAGGTCCAGGCGTTCACCAAGAACAACCCGGACGAAGATGCGGGGCAGGATTTCTACGGACACGACATGCTCGAGATCAACGTGCCCGCCGACGTCCTGGATCTCACGATCGAAGGCCAGCAGATCAAGCCGGGCGGCGGCGCGATGGCGGTGCTGGGTATCGATGTGTCGACCAATCGCCCCGACGGCACGGTTGCATTCGCGACCGGCGCGCCCGAAAGCCCGAACCAGTTCAGCACGCCGGGCGAAACATGGACGTCGGAAGTGGTCGGCGACTGGCTCATCGGCATGTCGATGACCGACCAGCGCCTCGAAGCCTTCGAGATCACGGCGGCGAGCGGCGAAACGCTTACGTTCCGCAGCGGCCTGCCGCGCGCCGGACAATGGCGCATCGTCAGCGACCCGACGTTCCTGGAGCAACTGGTGGTTGAGTTCTACGACGCGAGCCAGGACGGGTCGTTCAACGTGTCGCAAGACTTGCTGCCGCTCGATTACGAGATCCGGCCGCAGGGCGACATGAACAGCGGCGTGGCGATCTATCGCGACAACGACTGGGCGGAAGGCAACACCAACGGCGTGTTCGATCCGGATATCGATATCCCGCTCACGCTCGATCAACCCCCGGTCCGCACGGGACTCGTGGGCCAGGCGGAGACGGTCAAGTTCGTCTTCTCCTCGCCGGGCACCGACGATCTCGCGCTCGGCGCGGGCGGAGTCGGGCCGAAGGACCTGGCGTTGCAGCCACGCAACCGTCAATGGGTGCCCGACACATTCGGCGTCCTGCCGACCGAAGGGGAAACCGGTCCGGATTTCTTCGTCGTAGTACGCGCGTCGCGCCAGATGAATCGCGGCGATGCGTTCCGCGTCGCGGTCGTTTCATGGGGTCCCAACACGCCGACCGAACCCGACCCGGACAACTTCCCGCCGCCGTCGTTCGCGCCTTCGGTGGACCCGAACGAGTTCGCGATGTTCTCGGAGTTCCCGTGGGAATCCCGCGCGCTCGGCTTTATCACGTTCTTCAAGAACGCGCCCGAGGACAATTTCTGGGGCCGGTGGAACGTGTCGCTGCACCGGTTCGAGCCGGTCGTTGAAGCGGACCACAGCCAGGACGACAGCCCCTACAAATACTGGGTGCGTTCGTCCGCCAACAAAGCCGGCCAGACGCACGCCATCACGGCCGACAACGCCCCCGCTCTGGATTTCACGTCGGACTTCACCAAACGCGCGCCCGGCCAGGACATCACGTTCACCGCGCAGGCCGCATTTGAAGTCGGCAGCTTCTTCTGGAACTTCGGCGACGGGCTGACCTCGACGGCCCGGAACTCGGTAGTTCATTCGTTCGCCTTGCCGGGCATCTACACGGTAACCATGACGGTCACCGACCTGGATGGCGGTTCGGATACGATTACCAAGAAAGACTACATCGAGATTACTTCCGACGCTTTCGCGTATTTCGATGCCACGCCGCGCGAAGGGTATCTCATGCTCGACGCGGGTTCCGGCGATACGTATCTTGAAGTCGACTTCACGGACCAGAGCGTGGGCAGCGCCGCGAACGCGCCCTCGACGTTCCTGTGGGATTTCGGCGACGGCGCCATCAGCACGGATCAGAACCCGAAGCATCGCTACACGGAACCAGGCATCTACTCGGTCAGTCTGGAGACGCGGTTCCAGGACGGAAGCGCCGACGTCGCGTCGCGCCCGAACTTCATCGTCGTCCGGCAGCAAGGCGGCCCGGCGCTCGCGGTCACTCCGGCGGCGCTCGCGCTGCCCGCGCCCAGCGGCAACACGACCGTCCGCGTGCAGAACATCGGCGGCGGGACGATGCCGTGGACCGCGGCCGTTGCCTCGGGCGCGGATTGGCTGTCCATCACCTCGGGCGATGGCGGCACGGATTCCGGAACGATTCACCTCGCCTACACCGAGAACACGGACGCGAGTCCGCGCACCGGCGCCATCTGGATCGTTGGCGCAGGCGCTTCGGGCAGCCCGGTTCAGGTTAGCGTTACGCAAGATGACCCGCGCCCCCGCATGACCGTCACGCCGGCCTACCGGCTGGTCTCGTACGCCGCGGGCGCCACGAGTCTCGATGTCGCCAATATCGGCATCGGCGTGATGATGTGGAACGCTACGGTCGTCGACGGCGGCGACTGGGTCACGATTAACGCAGGCGCAATCGGCATGGACGCCGGGACCGTCTCGATCTCTTACACGGAGAACAGCGCCACGGAACCTCGTGTGGCTACGGTACGCGTTGCCTCGACGGAAGCCGCCGGCGCGCCGGTCGACATCACGATTACGCAGGCCCCGATTCCGCCACGTCTCGCCGTAACGCCGGACGCGGTCCGGTTCGGGCCGAACGCCGACACCGCGAGTTTCGCCGTGGCCAACACCGGCGGCGGGACGATGCCGTGGACAGCCATGGTGGTCTCGGGCGATCCATGGCTTACGATCACGAGCGGCGATAGCGGCGCCGACGCCGGCGTCGTTGCGATCGCGGTCGACTATAACGCAGCCGACACCCCGCGCACCGGAACCGTCCGCGTGACCGCTCCGGGCGCCGCCGATAGTCCGGTCGATATCGAAGTCGTCCAGATCGGCCTCGCTCCCCTGCTCCAAGTCACGCCGAGCGATCAACCGGTATCGTCCGGCGCGGGTTCCACGGCCTTCATCGTCGCGAACATCGGCATCGGGACCATGCCGTGGACGGCCACTATCACGGAAGGCTCCGACTGGGCCAGCATTTCGAGCGGCGCGAGCGGGACCAATCTCGGCGAGATCCGCGTCGACTACCTTGCCAACGCGGGCATGTCGCCGCGCGTCGCGAAACTGCTTGTGACCGCGGAAGGCGCGGAAGGTAGCCCATTGGAAGTTACGCTGACTCAAGCCCCGCCCCCGCCGATTCTGAGCGCGACGCCGTCCAATCAAGACGTGGCCTTCACGGCCGGCACTTCGTCGTTCAGCATCGCGAACTCGGGTCCCGGCACGATGGCCTGGACCGCCGAGGTGACCTCGGGATTGGAATGGTTGCGCATCACTTCGGGCGCCAGCGGCAGCGACACGGGAACGGTCGCCGTGGCATTTGACGAGAATACCGAAGCCGCGCCGCGCATCGGAACCGTCACCGTGACCGCCCCAGGCGCTTCGGGCAGTCCCGTTGACCTCACCGTGATGCAAGCGGCGAAACCATCAACCTTGTCGGTGTCCTCCGAGACCCTCGACCTCGAGTTCGGCTCGGGTATCGCGTCGCTGATCGTGGCCAACACCGGCTACACAGGCCCCATCATGTGGACCGCGCAAGTCACGGAAGGCAGCGACTGGCTTTCGATCCTGACCGGCGGCAGCGGGACCGATGCCGGGACGATTTCGTTGCTCCATACGGCCAATCTCACACCGGATACGCGGACGGCGGTCGTTGTAGTCACTGCGCCGGGCGCGGCAGGCAGCCCGGTAACCGTCAACGTAACGCAGTCCGTCAAAGGGCCCACGCTCGAAGTCACGCCCGCCGAGCAAGACGTGCCGTATTCGAACGGTACGGTCTCGTTCGAAGTGGCGAATTCGGGCTTCGGCGCCATGCCCTGGACAGCGTCCATCGCGACGGGCGGCGACTGGGCCGCGATTGGTTCCGGCGCTTCCGGCAACGGCCCGGGCGTCATTGTAGTCACGTATGCCAGCAACGCGCTTTCCGATTCGCGCACGGCGACCATCGTCGTAACCGCTCCGGACGCGGCGGGAAGCCCCGTGACCTTGACCATCACGCAAGACGTCAAGCCCCCGACGCTCGCCGTCACACCGTCAAATCAATCCGTCGCGGGCGCGGCGAGCGAAACTACGTTCACCGTAGCGAACACAGGAGTCGGTGCGATGCCTTGGACGGCCGTCGTGACCTCCGGTTCCGAGTGGCTCTCGATTAGCGACGGAGCCAGCGGGGAAGGCAACGGTATCGTTCACGCCGCGTACACCGCGAACCTCGGCACGAGCCCACGCGTCGGCAGCATCGTCGTGACCGCGCCAGGCGCAGTAGGCAGTCCGATGACCGTCACCGTAACGCAGGGCGTCGTCGCCCCAGTCCTTGCGGTCAGCGCCGCAACCGAAGATCTCCCGGGCGGCGCAGGTACGGCCAGTCTCTCTGTAAGTAACGCAGGCGGCGGCGCCATGCAGTGGACCGCCTCAGTCACCTCGGGCGCGTCGTGGCTCTCGATTACGTCCGGCGCGAGCGGGACAAACACGGGCGCGGTTGGCCTCGCCTTCACGGCCAACAACGGCTCCGCGCCGCGTACCGCAACGGTCCGCGTCGTGTTGATCGGCGCCGAAGGCAGCCCGGCCGTCATTACGCTGACGCAATCCGCGCTGCCTCCGGTACTCAGCGTCACACCGTCGCCGCGCGACGTGAGCGGCCCTGCGGGCACGGGGAGCTTCACGGTATCGAACACCGGCGGCGGCACGATGGCGTGGACCGCTACGGTCACTGAGGGCGGCGACTGGCTCACGATCACGTCCGGCGCGAGCGGCGCAGGCTCGGGTCTCGTCACGTTCCTGTACACGGCCAATCTGTCCGGAACGCGCACCGCGACCATCGAGATCGACGCTCCGGGTGTCGAAGGCAGTCCGGCGAGCGTGCATGTGAACCAGGCCCCCATCGCGCCGACGATCAGTGTCACGCCGGGCAGCCGCGACGTGGCCGCGACCTCGAGTTCGACCTCGTTCAGCGTAGGCAACATCGGCTCGGGGACATTCGACTGGACGGCGCTAGTCGTCGAAGGCGCCGACTGGATTTCGATTCCGTCCGGCGCTTCGGGAACCGGGCCGGGCACGATTAACGTCCAGTGTTCCGCGAACACCTCCAACGCGTCACGCACCGGAAAGGTTCAGATCACGGCCGAAGGCGCCGAGGGCAGTCCCGTCACCGTGACGATCAATCAGGACGTGCTCTCCCCCATTCTGTCGGTAACCCCGTCGACGCAAAACGCGCCCTCGGGTTCGGGCCGCGTGTCGTTCCTGGTGAGCAACACCGGGGGCGGCGTCATGGACTGGCGCGCCGCCGTGACGGAAGGCGTGTTCTGGGTTTCGATCGTCTCCGGCGACTCGGGGACGAACAACGGCCAGGTTACCCTGCTGCTCGAAAGAAACTCATCGCTTTCCTCGCGCACGGGAACCATTCGCGTCCGGACCTTGGGCGACACGGAATCGTATGTCGACGTCCAGGTGGTCCAAGCGGGCGCGCTGGGTTCGCTCGGTTGCGCCGCGGGAAGCACGTCGTCCGGGAGTTCTACCGCCGACATGGCGCTGCTCCTGGCCATGGGCGGCATGCTGTGGGCGTTGGGACGAGTGCGCCGCGTTCACGCCCGCTGACGATCCTACGCGGATGCGGCGCTGTCTCGATCGAGGCAGCGCCGCATCGCTCTGCACAGGTTAACGCTTGAGATCGGCTTCGTCAGGAACTCACTGATACCGGCCAGCTTCGCTTGCGCCGCGGTAATTCCCTGCCCAAACCCCGTCATGAGAATCACCGGGAGGTGCGGGTTGATGGCGAGCATCTCATGGGCCATGTCGAGCCCGGTCATATTCGGCATCACCTGGTCCGTAATCACCAAGTCGAAATCGCCGGGCCGCTCGCGAAACGCATCGAGCGCTTCCTTGCTCGACGAGAATCCGGTAACCGAATACCCGAGCGCCTCGAGGTCCAGTTTGTGCATTTCCACGATTTCCGCCGCGTCGTCCACCAGCAAAACTCGTTCGTTCCCATGCACCACGCAGGCATCCACCTCCGGCGCTTCCTGCGCCCCGCTCTCGATGCGGGGCAGGTACACCTGGAACGTCGACCCCGAGCCGACTTCGCTGCTCACGCTGATGCCTCCGCCGTAGCTGAGTACGATCCCATGCACCGTCGACAACCCGAGCCCGGTCCCTTCGCCTTGCTTCTTCGTAGTGAAGAAGGGATCGAACATGTGCTGCATCGTCTTCGCGTCCATACCATGGCCGACATCGCGGACCAAGAGCCGCACATAATCGCCCGCGGCCGGCGCCCCCGCATCCGCCACGAATCCTTCAGGCAGATGGACCACGTCCAAAGCGATAAGCAACTCCCCTTTCGTGCCCTGCATCGCATGCATCGCGTTGGCGCACAGGTTCATCAGAATCTGATGAATGTGCGTCGGATCGGCCATTACGAATCCGCAATGCTCGCGAATCTGCGTTCGTAACTCGACGGTCGCCGGCAAGGACACCCGAAGGAACTCCACCGCCTCTTGGACGACGCCTCCGATTTGCAGCGGACGCCGTTCCGCTTCAATCCGCCGGCTGAACGTCAGGATTTGCTTCACCAAGTCGCGCGCCCGGTTGCCCGCTTTGGCGATGTGGCGGATGTTGAACATGACCGGATGATCTTGCGGGAGAGCCCGTGTGGCGATTTCCGCGTGCCCCAGGACCAAGGTGAGGATGTTGTTGAAATCGTGCGCGATGTGTCCCGCGAAGGTCCCCATCGCTTCCATCCGTTGCGCCTGTCGGAGCTGCCGCTCCAGGCTGATCTCGTGGGTCATGTCGTGTTTCAGCGCTACGTAATTGATAATCTCTCCCGCGGCATTGCGCACGCACGAAATCGTCGCATCCTCCTCGAACAGCGATCCATCCTTGCGCCGATTTGTGAAATGCCCCCGCCACGTCTTCCCCCCGGCGATCGTCTGCCAAAGTTCTCGATAGAACTCGGGATCGTGCTTGCCGCTTCGGAGGATTCTCGGGGTCTTTCCGATAACCTCGTCGCGCGTGTACCCCGATTGCCGCTCAAAGGCCGGATTGACGTAGACGATCGCGCCGGCGGTGTCCGCGACGATAACGGATTCGCTCGCCTGCTCAATGGCCGTGGCAAGACGCACGCGTTCCTCTTCGGCTCGCTCGCGTTCGTCCATGGCGTTTTCGAGGCGCCTTTGCTCCGCGTCAGCGCGGTACTTGGCCGCAAGAATCTCGATCAGTGCGTACAAGAATCCCGCGACCAACACGATCAGGCCGAGCCCATTGAACGCATTCTCGAACAGAGTCAACACTTTGTGCCAGTAGGGATCCATCCACGCGTCGAGAACATGGGCCTCGCGCACAACACGCACTGACTGTGCAATCAGCAGAAGCACGACCCCAATGGCGGTCGGGACCACGATGTTCGCGTGCCGCCTGACTTGAAGCAGCACCAGGATGGTGACCGGCGCCATCATGGCCGCGGCCAGGCCATGCCGCAGCACAAGCAGCCTGCCGTTGTCGTACTGCATGACGCCGAAGATCAGATCGAGCAGAAGCACCCCCACAACGAGCCAAATTAGCGGAATCAAAACGATATTACGTAGCTTCCGCAAAGACCGCGCGTGCTTCTCGTTTTCCTCTTCCGACATGCGTACCGCCCCCTGCATGGCTCTGCAAGAATGATACCTTGGGGTCTGTTCGTTGTCAATCCTCGTCGTTACCCATTTCAGTGCTCCCAAGTTTCTATGTGGTTCCGTCTTGCTCTTGCTCTTGCTCGTACTCGTGCTCGCGGTCGTAATCGCAATCGTAATCGTAGTCGAGTTTCTGTCTTCGAGGTAGCACGATTACGAGCACGGGCGTCAAACTTCTTAAAGCGTGGCTCTTCACGAAACTGCGGAACACTGAGGCGCCCATTTGACCGGACGAATTGTTGACTTTACACTCGACCGATGGGTTTCGGTTTGGATTCGAGTGGCGTCCTTACGCTTCAGGAGTGACAACGATGAAACTTGCTTGTTGCTTGTGCCTTCTGCCCGCCCTGCTCTCCGCGCCAGTAAGCTACGCGGCCGATACGATCGCCGTGGCCGTCGTGACCGGCGGCCACGGGTTCACGGAGAAGCCTTTTCTCGACATGTTCAGACAGGACTCGGCCATCACGTTCACTCATATCGCCTTGAAAGACGATAGCGAGATCTTCGAAACCATCGATCTGTTCCCGTACGATGTGGTTGTCCTTTACAATCTCACCCAGAAGATCTCCGAGAAGCGCCGGGCCAATTTCCTGGCATTGATGGATCGCGGGGTAGGTCTCGTGGTGCTTCACCACGCCATTGCCAACTATGCGGATTGGCCCGAGTACCGCGAGATCATCGGGGCGCGCTATTTCCTCAAGGACATCACCGAGAACGGCGTCACGTACCCGGCCAGCCAGTACGAACATGGGGTCGACATCGCGATCCACGTCGAGGATGTCAACCATCCGGTGACACGCGGCGTTAAGGACTTCCAGGTAAACGACGAGACGTACAAAGGGTACACGCTCGCGCCTGACAACCATGTCTTGCTTACAACGGATAACCCGAAGAGCGAACGCGTCATCGGCTGGACGCGCCAATACAGGCAATCGAGAGTGTGTTTCTTTCAAATGGGCCACGGGGACAGCATCTTCGGCGACGCATCGTATCGGCGGCTCGTCGCCCAAGCCATCGCGTGGACCGCGGGAAAGCCTTGACCCGGCGCCCTGTCCGTCGTTCGCGGCGCGTATCGCATGGTGTTTTCACCGGGGACTTCTGCTAAGATGAGGACTTTCCGGCGGCGGAATGAGTAATGGATTGGTATTGATTGGTCGAGGGAGATGGTCATGGATATCACAGCAAAACATGCGGAAGACCGTGCGTGGGCGTTCCTCGGACTCGAGGAACTTGAAGGTTTTTTGAATGACCCGGACTTCGAGGGCGACCTGGAAGAAGAGAAGACGGCGATCGATCGGAAGCGCAAGGAGCTGAAGGACGGCAAGTACCGGGTCGTGTTCATCGGGGCCTTCAACGTAGGCAAGTCGGCGCTGGTCAACGCATTTCTCGGCAACGAGTACCTGCCGATGGTGCTCGAGGAATGCACGACGAAGATCACGCACGTCCTCAAAGGGGACACAATGCGGATGGAACTCCGCCTTGCATCGTCCTCCACCGAAATGGAAGTTCAGACGTTGATCGACTTGGTGCAGGCCTCGGGCGTCAACGCTGCGGTTACGGCAACGGACGATGGCGAAACGGTTATCGTCGAATTCGAAACCAGCAATCCGCGCGACCTGCTCAAGACGTTGCGGCCGCTGGTCACCATGAGCGCCGACGAGGACTACCCGCAACTGAAGTCGTTCCGTATTAAGTTCGACGAGATCTTCATCTACCTCCCGACGGATCTTCTCGAAGAGGATATCGCGTTCGTGGATTCGCCGGGCGTGCACAGCATCTCTGAGACGAACACCAAGATCGCCCAGGAGATCATCCCGAACAGCCACTTGGTGGTATGCCTGCTCGACAGCCAGAATGCGGGCAACTGGCAGAATCGCGAGTTCATCGAGGGCGTCGTCAAACACCGCCATCGCAAACTCCTGTTCGTCATCAACAAGGCCGACCAACTGAATCCGGACGAGATCGACCCCAAGGGACGCCGCGGACCTGCCAAGGACTTGATACGCAGCCTCGAAGGCATCGTGGACAGCCCGGAGATCTTCTTCGTCTCGGCGTTGTACGCGCTGGTTTCCTCGCAACTCACGCACTTCCAGCTTCTGCTTCCGGATATAGATCAGAACAACAAGATCAAGATCCCGTGGGCGGTGCAGAGCGAACTGATGCAGGCTGAGGAGCCCACCAAGGCGGTCGCGGACTACTTGATGGCCCGCAGCAATCTCGACGCGTTGAAGTCGCGCCTGCTCGATTATCTCTATAAGGAAAACCGCGAAGGCGCGATTCTCGAGTCGGTCTGCCGATTCCTCGACGGGCAGGCGTACAAGTACGCGCGTCCCATCCAGATCAAGATCGACATGGCGCGCGATATCCCCAGGCTGGACGAACTCGGCCAGATGCGCCAGGTGCTGACCGCCGACCTCGAAGACCATCAGCGGCGCTTGGCCAAGTCCCGCGACGCCATCACGACGATGGCCTCGGGCGGGTCGCTGGACGGCGTGGACTACGCGGGGTACGAGGCACTGCTGGCGGAACGCTTCACGGATTCCGTCATCGAAGTCAATCTGCTACGGCCGATGCGGGAATGGCTGGCCAAGAACGACAATCTCAAGAAGGCCAAACGCGCGGGGTACACGCCGCTGGTTAAGGAACTCGAACGGGTGCTGGACGGATTCCTCGACGAACTGTATCAGGAATCGAACCGCGAATTGAACGCTGTCGAACAGTACGTGTTGAGTCGGGCCTCGAAGGTTCGCGACAGCATCGCCCTGCCGGACCGCACCTACGTCCAGCCCGCACGCGGCCCGGTCGGCTCGCTGAGCGCAAGCCTCGCCGGTTCCTATGCTGGCTTTGCCATAGCGGGAGCGGTCCTCGGCGGCATCGCCGGTTACGGAGCGCTTCTCGGTGGCGCGCTCGGCACCTTCGCGGATATGCCGTCGGCGGCAGCCGCAGGCGCGGGCGGCGGCGCCGTTGCGCTCGGGATCCTGGGCATCGTCGCTCGTGGGATGACGGGCAAACGTGTCCGCATGGACAGGCTGAATCGTCAGATCGCGGAGAAGGTCAAACAGATTCTACTCGGCGGTGCCAAGGACGCGAAGGGGCAGAGCGTGGCGGCAATACGCGATCAGTTGCGCGATATGCTGTCTACGCGGCGGTCCGCGCTTGCCGAGAACGTCGAAAAGGCCTTCGAGAAGGCGATCTCGGCGTTGCAGACGCAACTCGACGCCGTCGTAGAAGAAGAAGAGGGAATCAAGGAACGCCAGCAGGCGATCCTCTCGCGCCTCGAGCCGAAAGTCGAGAAGCTCGCGGCGCTGGGCCAGCGCGCTATGGCGATCGCCGAGGTCAACGCGGCGGAAGAAATCGTAATCGAATCGTAACAATGCATGGCGCGGCCGCTCCGGCCGCGCCATACTTGCATCTTCTAGTGTAATGATTCAGACTTGACGCGATTTGAGCCTAGTTCCAAAACTAAGCGAAAAACGGGGACTGACACGCCTTTCGGCAGTTTGAAGAGCGTGTCTGTCCCTGCTTTTCGCGGCTTGAAGACGCGAAAACACGTTGCCTTCAGGATGATTCGCTGCACTACGAGCATCGAGGAGCCGATTTCGTGAAGCAGATTAAGGCCGATGCATTGCGCGCCATGGTGGCGTCGATCTTCGAACGGCGCGGCCTCTCCGAGCGCGACAGCGGTATCATGGCCGATTCGCTGGTCCACGCCAATCTGCGCGGCACCGACTCGCATGGCGTCATGCGCATTCCTCATTACGTCCAGCGCATCGAAGCCGGTTCGGTCGAGCCGCGCCCCGAGACCCGCATCGAACGCACCGGTCCGGCAACGGCGGCCATCGACGGAGGCCACGGCTTCGGGCACGTCGCCAATTGGGACGCCATGGGCCTGGCGCTGGAGATCGCGCGCGAGGCCGGGACCGCGTGGGTCGGCGTGAACCACAGCAATCACTGCGGGGCACTGTCGTTCTTCGCGTACCGCGCCATTGAAGCCGGTATGATCGGCATCGTCTTCACGCAGACGGACAAAGGCGTCGTCCCGCACGGCGGCCGCGTCCCCTTCTGCGGCACCAACCCCGTGTGCGTCGGCATTCCGACGCGCTCCGGCCCGCCGATCGTACTCGACATGGCCACCAGTACGGTTGCGGGCGGCCATATCTACAAGGCGCGCGTCGAAAATCGCCCCATTCCGCCTACCTGGGCGCTGGACGCCGAAGGCAAGCCGACGACCGACCCGCACAAAGCGGCATTCTGGACGCCCGCGGCCGGGGCCAAGGGCTACGGTCTGGGTGTAGTCATCGATGTGCTGACGGGCATCCTGTCCGGGGGCGCGTTCGGCCCGCACATCCCAATCATGTACGGCGGCTACGATCAACGCCGCAACCTGTGCCATCTCGTCGGCGCCATTGACTTGAACCGTTTCGCGGGATCGGGCACCTTCCTCGATCAAGCTGCGGCCATGGTCGAGGACTTGCACGCCCAGCCGCCCGCCGAAGGCTTCACGCAGGTGCTTGCTCCCGGCGAACCGGAACATCGTACGGCGATTGACCGCGAGGAACACGGTATCCCGATTGACGATACCGTGTGGGAAGAGATTTCACTATTGTAACATACTTGTAGTCACATGTCTTGCTATTTCTCTTGCTCTTGCTCTTGCTTTTGCTCTTGCTCTTGCTTTTGCTTTTGCTCTTGCTCTTGCTCTTGCTCGTGCTCGTGCTCTTGCTCGTGCTCGTGCTCGTGCTCGTGCTCGTAATCGCAATCGTAATCGAATAGGCGCCGAGGGGTACTGCCATGAAGAAAGCGATCATCACGGACCACACCTTTCCTTCCATCGACCTGCAACGCGAAGTTATCGAACCTGCCGGGTTCGAGCTTGCGGAAATCCAACCCATCTGCAAGACCGAAGACGATATCGTCCGCACATGCGGCGACGCCGACGTGCTGCTCGTCCAATGGGCGCCGGTCACGCGCAAGGTCCTCGAAGCCCTGCCGCGCGTGCGGTGCATCGTGCGCTACGGCGTCGGCGTAAACAACTTCGATCTCGAAGCGGCGAAAGACCTCGGCGTTGTTGCGGCCAACGTGCCCGACTTCTGCGTCGAAGAAGTCTCCGACCACGCGCTCGCGATGATCCTGTCGCTGTGCCGGCGCATCCCGCAAGACCATTATCAGATTGCGCGCGGGGGCTGGGGCGTGAACCAACTGCGCCCGATTCCGGCGCCATCGGAACTTACACTGGGCCTCGTGAGTTTCGGCAAAATAGCGCGCCGCGCCGCCGCCAAGGCCAGGGCATTCGGCTTCAACATCGTCGCATTCGATCCTTTTGTCGATGACGCAATCTTCCGAACTGAAGGCGTCCAGCGCGTCGATCTCGACACCTTGCTCGCCACCTCGGACGTCATCTCGCTGCACTGCCCGCTCGTGCCTGAAACGACGCACCTTATCGATCGCACGAGCATCGCCAAGATGAAGCCTTCCGTAATCCTGGTCAACACCTCGCGCGGCCCCGTCGTCAAGGAACCGGATCTCATCGAGGCCTTGCAATCGAAGAAGATCCTCGGCGCAGGACTCGATGTGTTCGAGGAAGAGCCCCTTCCTGCGCACAGCCCCCTCAAGGACATGCCCAACGTGATCCTCACGAGCCATGCGGCCTCGGTATCCGAACGCGCCGCGACGCTCCTGCAAGTCAAAGCCGCCGAAGCCGCACGCGACTTCCTCCAAGGCAAACGCCCCGTTTCGGCGTTGACCTGAGCGGGAGTATCCATGAAGAATCTGGCGCACGAGATGGATTTGACGCATATCGATTGCCATGATGTGGCCTTCTGGTGGCTTGGGCAGGCGGGATTCGTGTTCAAATCGGGCCAGAACAAGGTCCTGTATGTCGACGCGTATCTCTCGAACGTGGTTGAGCGTGCGTTTGGGTTCAAACGCTTATCCCTCGCTCCGATCGACGCGGATTACGTTCGAGCGGACTGGGTCGTCAGTTCGCACGAACATCTCGACCATCTCGACACGGATGCGCTACCGATTATCGCGCGGAACAATCCCGAGTGCCGTTTCGCAGGCCCAAGTTCGTGCACGCCCGAGTACGAGCAATGCGGCATCGATGCCAGCCACAGGCTCCTTCTCGAACCCGGCAAACAGTACAAGCTTGACGATGTCCGCCTGCATACGGCCAAGGCAGACCATGGCGACCTCTCCCCCACCGCGCTCGCGTTCGTATTCGACTTCGGCGCGGTGCGCGTCATGTTCACGGGCGACACCGCCCTGGACCTCGACGGATTGAAGCCGCTCATCGATCTGAAACCCGACCTGCTTATCCCGTGCATCAATGGAAAGTTCGGCAACTTGGGTCCGGCCGAAGCGGCGGAACTGGCGCGTGTGGTCGCTCCCCGTATTGTATTGCCATGCCACTTCTGGATGTTCAAAGAGCACAACGGCGATCCCGAAGCATTCGTCCAAGCGTGTGCTGCGGCGTGTCCCGAGGTCCCTGTTATGCTGCTCACTCCGGGCGAAGGCATGTTGATCGCGCCGGACGCCTTGCAGCCGCTGTCGTAGCGGGACAGGCAATACCTCTTGCTTGGTTGCTCCGTCCCGCTCCTTCTCGTGATCGTGATCGTGGTCGTAGTCGTAATCGAGTTCTCGATCTAGCCCCGTAACGCTGAAATCCTCTGCGGCGACCGCGATGCGCTTAATGAGGTTTTGGCAAATCGATTTCTCTCTTGGACATCGATTACGATTACGACCACGATCACGATCACGAAGAAACGATAGACGGTCTGAGTTGCCGAAGGCACGGCACGATACGCTAGGATACACGCCAACCCAGCCCCATAGAGGAGATGTCATGGCTCGAAGGTTGCGATTTGTCGAGGCGTTGCGCGAAGGCATGCGCCAGGAAATGGAGCGGGACGACACAGTCTTCGTAATGGGCGAAGGCGTCGGCCCGCATGGGAGTTGCTTCAAACAGACCGAGGGGTTCGTCGCGGCCTTCGGCGAAGATCGCTGCCGCGATACACCGATATCGGAACTGGCTATAGCGGGCGCCGCGGTGGGCGCGGCAATGATGGGCCTACGCCCCATTGCCGATCTGATGTGGATCGATTTCTCGATGCTCGCGGCGGACCAGATCTGCAACCAAGCCGCGAAGCTCCGCTATATCTCGAACGGCCAAGTCAAAGTGCCGCTCGTGATCCGCATGACCACCGGCGCGCTCAGGTCGAACGCGGCGCAACACTCCGGCTCCTTCTACTCCTGGTACATCAACACGCCGGGACTTAAGGTCGTGGTGCCGAGCAACCCGCACGACGCCAAGGGCCTCGTCATTTCCGCGATTCGCGATGACGATCCGGTCATCTATCTCGAACACAAGCTGCTTTTGAACGTGCGCGGCGAGGTGCCCGAAGAACCCTACGCGATTCCGCTCGGAGTTGCCGAGATCAAACGCGAAGGCAACGACCTGACCGTCGTAGCCACGGGCATCGAAGTGACGCATGCGCTCGCGGCGGCGGAGGCGTTGTCCAAAGAAGGCGTGTCGCTGGAGGTGATCGACCCGCGCACATTGATGCCGTACGATGCGGACACCATCCTCGCGTCGGTCCGCAAGACCGGGCGCCTGCTCGTGGTAGACGAAGGGTTCCGCTACTGCGGATTCGGGTCCGAGATTGTGGCGATGGTTGTCGAGAATGCCATGGGCGCGCTGCTCGCGCCTCCGCGCCAAATCACGACGATGCACACCACCATCCCGTTCAGCCCGCCATTGGAGGACTACGTCTTTCCCAACCCGCAGAAGATTGTAGAGGCAGCCCGCGCCGTCCTCGGCGAACAGAAAGTGAGCGCCTAATGGATTCGACGACGAAACTCCACCTGCTGGAAACGATGATTCGGATTCGGAAGACCGAACTCCAACTGGCCGCCATGTTCAAGCTCGGCAAGATCCCGAGTGCGGCGCATCTTTACGAGGGCCAGGAAGCGATCGCGGCGGGCATCTGCGGGCCGTTGCGCACAGACGACTGCATCACGAGCACGCATCGCGGCCACGGCCATTGTATCGCCAAGGGCATGGCTCTCAAGCACCTCATCGCCGAAGTCAGCGCGCGCAAGACGGGGTGTTGCGGCGGCAAGGGCGGCACGATGCACATGTTCCAGCCCACCATCGGCATTATGGGCACGATTGGCATCGTCGGCGGAGGCATCCCCATCGCCGCCGGCATTGGCCTTGCCTTGAAGCTGAAGGGCACTGACCTTGTGTGTGTAAGTTTCTTCAGCGAAGGCGCAAGCAACAACGGGGCGTTTCATGAAAGCCTCAATCTCGCGTCGTTGTGGAAACTGCCCGTCCTGTTTGTCTGCGAGAACAATGGCTACGCAACTTCAGTCAGCGCGAAACGCTCGACGCCGGTCCCGGAGATCGCCGTCCGGGCGGCGGGATACGGCATGCCCGGCGTCACTGTGGACGGCAACCGGGTCGACGTGGTGTACGAGGCGGCGGATGAGGCTGTAACGCGCGCGCGCGCGGGCGAAGGCCCGACGCTCATCGAGTGTATGACGTATCGAATTCGCGGACATTTTGAAGGCGACGACGCGTTGTATCGGAACAAAGACGAAGTCGCCGAAGCAAGGAGGCGCGATCCCATCGAGTATTGGAGGGACCGGCTTGTCGAAGAAGGCGGTCTTACCGAAACGGCGTTTGATGTCATGAATACCTCCGCGGACGCGGAAGTCGCTGAAGCGGCCGCTTTCGCGGAATCAAGCCCCTTCCCCGATCCCGAAGAGGCCCTCATCCTGACCGGGCCTCCTGTGTAGCGCAAGCTAAGCTTTGTATTACTATATTACACATATTGATACTGTGTCATTGCGAGCGAAGCGAAGCAATCTCGCTTGCAGGCAACGACAAGAAATGCAGGGAGAGATTGCTTCGCTCCGCTCGCAATGACACGCTGGGCAGTGCGAACAGCGTACCCGCGCTAACGCAGCACGCTCTCGAGGGCGGACTCCAACGTCGCATGGCGAAACGCATAGCCCGAAGCAACCAACTTTGCCGGAACGGCGCGCTGCCCTGAAAGCAGGAGTTCCTGGGCCATCTCCCCCAGCACAAGCTTCAGTGCGAAGGCGGGCGCGGGAAGTACCGCGGGGCGGCGCAGGACTTGGCCCAGTGTCTTGGTAAAGACTGCGTTGGCCACCGGTTCTGGCGCCACGACGTTCACCGGCCCTTCAAGGGATGGGGTTTGGGCGCAATGCCGGATCGCGGCAACCGCGTCGTCGAGCGCAATCCAGCTCATGTATTGCCGTCCGCTGCCCAGCGCGCCACCAAGTCCGAGACGAAACAACGGCAGCATCTTCGCCAGCGCGCCGCCGCGCGCACTTAACACCATGCCGAAACGCAGATTCACGACGCGCACGCCGTATTCGACGGCAGGACGCGACGCCGCTTCCCATGCCTCGCAGACGTCGGCAAGAAACCCCTTGCCCGGCGCGCGCGTCTCGTCAAGGATCGCGTCGCCGCCGTCGCCGTAGAATCCCACCGCCGACGCGCACAGCAATGTCTTCGGCGGCTTCGCCATGCCCGCAATCGCGCGAACTATCGTGTTCGTCCCGTGGACACGGCTGTCCATGACGCGACGTTTGCGCTGCTCTGACCATCGTCCTTGGGCGATGTTCTCCCCGGCCAGATGCGCGATCACGTCCGCGCCATCGAGCGCCTTCGTATCGACAACCCCAGTCTCAGGGTCCCACGCGCCCGGCGAACCGGGCGAGCGAACGAGCCGCGCAACCTCGTGACCGTCCTCGAGAAGACTCGCCGCCAGGGCCGACCCGATAAGCCCGGACGCGCCGCTGATAATCCATTTCATTCGCACAGATCTCCTTTGGCGTTGCGATTATACCATCCCTTACTATGGGGCCGAGCGATCGATTGCGATTCCGACCGCGGCCCCGATCATGCCATCGGCAGGGCAATCGCATTAAAAGCTACATAGCCATCAGGATTTCTCGCAGATAGTC
>CAYOCT010000026.1:0-88653 GCA_964402555.1 uncultured Nitrospiraceae bacterium
TAAGGAGCATAAAGAGATCATACAAGGGTGGGTGCAGCGAAGCGAAACCCACCGGGAATAACGAATCGGTGGGTTCCGCTTCGCTGCACCCACCCTACTACTACGCCTGCATGTCATCTATCATTAGCTTCTGGATGGAACGGCATGCAGGTGTCTATCCATCGTTCTGTCCTCAATCGTTCTGTCAACCCCGCACAGCACAAAATCGTTCTCAATCGTCCTGTCTACTGACAAAGAGCAATGATATGACGATCAGGACAACATGGCGCGCGAGTTTTGCGGGTTTCAATCCAACGCAGAGAGATGCAGAGGCCGCGAAGTAACGCAGAGTCTTTGCGGTCCTCCGCAGCCTCTGCATCTCTGCGTTGAGTCGGCTCCGCAATGACTGTTGTATCGATGCCCAGTCTAGGTTGTGGGCAAACGTCAGTGACAGACTTTCGTCACTTTCCTTCTTCTTGCTTGCGGATCGCCGCACTGTGGTACTCTCTCATCATTAGCCGCCATCTAAAAGGACATCGAATCATGAGATCTTCGCGACGTCAATTCCTCGCTTCCGGTCTTACGGCCGGCGCCTTCGTGCTGGCCGAGACGCAATCCGTGACAGCCCAAACTAAGCCGCGCTGGCGCTGCGGCATCGGTCTGAACGGATTCATGTCGTCGGGACAGGAGTATCACAAAGACTATCCGCTGTGGGAAGTGCTCGACTTCGCTACGCGTGAAGGCTTCAACGGCGTGGAACTTGTCGAGGGCTGGCCGCAGGGCAACTATCCCGGCGCGGGCGAGAAGGAACGTATCGCCGCGCTTAGACGCCTCTACGACGCCTATGGCTTGCGCGTCTATACAATCCAGAACTGCGGCGGCAGTTCGTACTCGGCGGATGACGCGGCGCGAAAGGCGTGGCTGGACATGTTCACGGATCGTATCGCTCTGGCCAAGCAACTGGGCTGCGATTTCCTTGGGCATTGGCCCGGGGGCGGACTCGAAGGCAACGCGGACGTCGACCAGGCCATCGAACGTCTCGCGAGCAGCTACCGCGAAGCGGCGAAACGGTGCGCCGACGCCGGCATGCACCTGTCCTTCGAGATCGAGCCGCCGTTCCTGTTCCATTCGCTCGACCATCTCAAGCGCATCCTGGCCGCCGTCGACCATCCGGCGTGCAAGACCAATTACGACACGAGCCACTTCGATGTCATGTCAGGAAGCAAGGGCAAGCCGGAGGCCATGTTGAAGGAACTCGGCGTCCGCCACATCGGCCACGTTCATTTGACGGATACGGACGGAACCATTTTCAAGGGGACATCCAAGCACCTGCCCTGCGGCGAGGGCCACTGCGATATCGCCGCGTCCTTGCAGACACTGAAAGAAGGCGGTTACGAGGGCTGGATTATGATTGACGCCTGGCTGACCGACGATCCCTATCGCGCGTCGCACAAGGGGAAACAGGCGATCGACGCGGCATCCTAAGGACTATTCCGAAACGAAATCGAGTCCGGCGCGCAATGCGGCGAGGTTCTTTTCTACCATGGCCTTCTTACGTCCGGTAGCGCCTTCCTTGAAGATCGTCTCGATGGTGGCGACTTCGACGACGGGTTCTTCCTTGAGAAACGCGCCCAGGGCCACGATGTTGGCGGACTGTTCGGAGCCAACGCTATTACGCGCGATCTCCGTGCAGGGGATCCACACCATGCGCACCTCGCCGTCGCGCGTGAATACGCTCTGGTCGATAATCGACGCATTCGCCACGATCACACCATCCTTGCGCAGGGTTGGCTGGAACTTCTTGAGCGAGGGCTGGTTCATGAGGATCGCCGCGTGCGGATGATCGAGAAGCGGCGAACCGATTTCTTCGTCGGCAATGGTCACGACACAGTTAGCCGTGCCGCCCCGCATCGCCACGCCATAGGTCGGAAAGAACGTGACGTTGCGCCCTTCGCGCAGCGCCGCTTCTGCCAGCAAATCGCCCAGGTACATGATGCCCTGGCCGCCGAATCCCGCCATTGTGCACTCAAACAGCATGGCACGTTCCCTGTCCGTTCGCCGCGGTTGTGGCGTCCGCGGAGGCCGCCTCGTCGGGCTGCTTGTCGCCCACGTCCTTGAACAATCCCAGCGGGAAAGTCAGACACATTTCCTCGGCCACCCAGCGTTGCGATTTAGCCGCGTTCATCCGGAGGTTGGTCGGACAGGCCGAGAGAATCTCGACGAACCCGAAGGCCTTCTCCTTAATCTGAAGCTCGAACGCGTGAAAGATGGCTTTCCGTGCGCGCCGGATATGCTTGGCGTCGTAAAGGGCGACGCGTTCGCTGTACGCGACGCCGCCCAGCATGGCCATCATCTCGGCCATCTTGAGCGGGAACCCTTCGTTCGATACCGTTCGTCCGGCGGGCGTCGTCGTCGTACGCTGGCCGAGCAGCGTAGTCGGTGCCATCTGGCCGCCGGTCATCCCGTACACCGCGTTGTTGACGTAGATGACCGTAATCGCCTCGCCGCGGTTGGCCGCGTGCATGGTCTCGCACAGGCCGATACTCGCGAGGTCGCCGTCGCCCTGATACGTGAACACGGTCAGGTCCGGACGGGAGCGCTTGATGCCCGTCGCAACGGCAAGCGCGCGGCCATGGGCCGACTCGATGGTGTCCGTGTCGAAGTACTTGTAGAGCATCACGCTGCATCCCGCCGGGGCAACACCCACGGTGCTTTCCTGGATGCCGAAATGGTCGATGGCTTCCGCGACAAGCCGGTGCGCGGTGCCATGGGTGCAGCCGGCGCAATAGTGCGTCTGCGCGTCGAACAACGAGCGGGGCCTCTCGAACACGGTCGTGGTGGCCACGGCTAAAGCTCCTTAAGTTCAGCGAGGACGTCCGCCGGTTCGGGCAATCCGCCCGCGGGCCGGCCGAAGAACTTGACCTCGACTCCGGGCCCGACGATAGCGCGTACGTCTTCAACCATTTGTCCAAGGTTCAACTCGACGACAAGGATGCGTTTCACGCGTTGCGTGAGTTCGAGCAGGCCGTCCTTGGGATACGGGTACAGCGTAATCGGGCGGAACAGGCCCACCCGCATGCCTTCATTGCGCGCTAGACGAACGGCCGACAACGCGATGCGCGCGCCCGTGCCGAATGCGATCACGACGGTGTCCGCATCATCTGTCCAATGCGTCTCGAACCGCTGCTCTTCACGTTCCATGCGCTCGTACTTATCGCGCAACGTGTAATTCAACAATTCCTGCTCGTCGCCCTCAAGGTACATGCTGCGGATATTGCGCGACGGCCGGCCCTTGGCCCCGTCGACGATGTAATCCTTGGGCACCTCCGGAGGCACGCGGTCCAGCGCGAGCTTCGCTCCTTCTTTCATCTGCCCCAATACGGCGTCGGAAAGGATCAAGACCGGATTGCGGTACTTCTCGGCCAGCTCGAACGCGAGGGCCGCATGATCGAACATTTCCTGGACACTTCCCGGGGCGAGCACGAGCGTACGATAGTCGCCGTGGCCGCCGCCGCGCGTGGCCTGAAAATAGTCGCCTTGCGTCGGCTTGATGCCGCCCAGTCCTGGCCCGCATCGCTGGACGTTCACGATCACCGCGGGCAACTGGCAGCCCGCGAGAAACGAGATGCCTTCCTGCATCAGCGAAATGCCGGGGCTCGATGAACTCGTCATTGCGCGCGTGCCCGTTGAGGCCGCGCCCAGCACCATGTTGATGCTCGCGACTTCGCTTTCGGCCTGGAGGAACGTGCCGCCAACTTCGGGCAGTCGCTTCGACAGATACTCGGGGACCTCGTTCTGCGGCGTGATGGGATATCCGAAATAGCAGCGGCATCCCGCCTGCACCGCTCCTTCGGCCAAGGCGACATTTCCTTTGACAAGCACGACCGGCGCCGACGCTCTATCCACGTTGGACTCCCTCTCAGGCTTTCGCCGCGGCTTTGTCTTCCCGATGGACCTCGATCGCGACGTCGGGGCATACGGTCGCGCAAATCGCGCAGGCGATGCATTCCGATTCCGGGATGTAGCGCGCGGGATAGTAGCCGCTTGCGTTGGGGCGATCGCCCACTTCAATCAAGTTTTTCGGGCAAGCTTCGATGCACAGGCAGCAACCCTTGCATCGCTCGGTGTCAATGATGATGTAACTCAACTTTTATCTCGCTTGGTAGATGCCAGCCAACAACGGTGAGAAAGGATAGTAACAAACGCGGCGGACGCGCGTCAATTTGGATAGCGCGCCTGGGAATAGGTACGATACACGCTGTGTTTGACAAAGTGGGGTCTTAACAACCGCCCTCACCAAGGAGAAGGTTATGGCAGTAAGACAAGTCTACTTGGATCACAACGCGACCACGCCGTTACATCCGGAAGTCGCCGTGAAACTCAGCGAGGCCATGCAAGTCTTCGGAAACCCGTCGAGCATGCACGGGTTCGGGCGCATCGCCCGAGGCTATGTCGAAGAAGCGCGCGAACGCGTCGCCTCGTTTCTCGGCGCGCTGCCGGAAGAGATCATCTTCGTCGGCAGCGGGTCGGAGGGCAACAACACGGTCCTTTCGATTCTGGGCTGTCCCTCGAAGCACTGTTCGTGCGAGCGCAAGAGCGGGACCTCGATCGTCACGACCGCCATCGAACATCCGTGCATCCTCGAGACCGCGCGCTGCATGATTGACCGCGGCAGCAAGGTCACGTTCCTGCGCGTGGACGGGTACGGCAAGATTAATCTCGAAGAACTCCGCGCCGCGATCACGAAGGAAACCGGTATCGTCTCGGTCATGATGGCCAACAACGAAATCGGGACGATTCAGGACGTGAAACGTATCGCTGAGATCGTGCACGAGCAGGGCGCCCTCTTCCACACGGACGCGGTCCAGGCCTTTGGCAAGATCCCCATCGACGTCAAGAAACTCGGCGTCGATTTCCTCACGCTTTCGGGGCACAAGATTTACGGTCCGAAGGGCATCGGCGCGTTGTACGTACACCGCGGCGTGCCGTTCTGCCCGCTGATCCACGGCGGGCATCAGGAACAGGGCAGGCGCGCCGGCACCGAAAACACGCTGGGCATCATCGGCCTCGGAAAAGCGGTCGAGATGCGCGCCCTCGAAATGGAAGAGGAAGAGAAGCGGCTCGGCGAGTTCAAGGTCCTCCTTAAGAACGGTATCGTAGACTCGATCCCGGATGTCTATTTTAACGGCCATCCGACGGACAGTCTTGCCAGCACGCTTAATATGTCGTTCGAGGGCGCCGAGGGCGAGAGCATCCTGCTGTACCTCGACCTTGAAGGGATCGCTGTCTCGACCGGTTCGGCATGCGCGTCGGGTTCGCTCGATCCGTCGCACGTCCTGATGGCGACCGGGGTGCCCGTCGAACGCGCCCACGGTTCAGTCCGCATCAGCATGGGACGGCAAACGTCCATGGAAGATATCGAATACGTCTTGGAGAAACTCCCGCCAATCATCGCGAAGATCCGGGAGATGTCAACTGCATATACAAGGAGTGCGAAGTAATGGGCGCGCATCAATCCTGGGCCTATACGGAGAAAGTCAAAGACCATTTCGTGAACCCGCGGAACGTCCTGAAGGACGACAATTACGCGGACGACGGACGCGGCACGGTGGGCAACATCCAATGCGGCGACGAAATGATGGTCGCGATCCAGGTGGACAAAGATACGAACCGGATCAAAGACTGCAAATGGAAGACCTACGGGTGCGCCAGCGCGATCGCCAGCACGTCGGTCCTGTCCGAGATCGTCAAAGGCATGACGCTTGACGAAGCCTTCAACGTTTCGCCCAAGCAAATCGCCGCCGAACTCGGCCAGTTGCCCGAACACAAAGTCCATTGCTCAGTACTGGGCGATAAGGCGTTGCGAGCCGCGATCAACGACTACTACGAACGCCACGGCATGCCCGACAGGATCGTCCGCGAACAGGCGCGCGTCATCTGCAAGTGCATGAACGTGACCGATCACGAGATCGAGGACGCGGTCCTCGAAGGCGCGCGCACGCTGCTCGAACTGCAAGAACGCACCAAGATGAGCACCGTCTGCGGCAAATGCAAGGACTCGGCGGAAACGCTGCTGCGGGAATACATCAAGAAGCACTTTAGTTAACGGGCGAATCGCCGCTTTCTCACGGAGCGCGCCAAGAAGCTGGCTTGCGCTTTTCGGAAAATCCACGTCCACCTGTCATTCTGAACGAAGTGAAGAATCTCACCCCCAGTACACGCTGCTACTCGTGGGAGATTCTTCACTTCGTTCAGAATGACAGGACGCCGAGGCCGACCCATTGAGCCTGCACCATAGCGTGGTCCTTCGACGAGCGATCAGCGAAAGACTCCCAGAATCCTCTCGAAGAGGTCCTTCTCTTTTTGGTGGGCCTCAATCAAGTGGTCTAGCTCGCCGGCGTCAAGGAAGATGCCGCCGCAATGCGTGCACTTGTCGACCTTAACCCCCATGAACTCAATCTCGATGAGTTCCATCCCGTCTTTGGGGCAACGCATCCAGTGGAGCTTCCTGAGTTCGTCAAGCTCCTGCTGCTTCATCTTCGCGGCGTTCTCGTCCGCGATCTTCTTGACGCGATCGAACTCGACGCGCGCAAAGTATTCATCTTCCCGCTGTTTGGCGATCTTGGTGTCCATGGCGCCTCCTGATGAACGACGACCCCGTCCTAGTGCCGCGCCTTGTATAGAGGATTCGTGCCACGCAGGTCAAGCGACACGGCTCCGAGACAGGTTGTCGCCCCCATGCGCTTTCGGTATGATGAGACATCATGCATTGGGATGGGAGAAGATCCATGCGTTTGATCAAACGGATCGTCGCGCTCTTACTGATATGTATTGTCGTACTCGCGGGCGTAGTGCTTGTACGCACGTTTCGTTTCACTTCGAGACAGACGGAGGCGGCGCCCGTCGCGGGCATTGCGGTCGACGAAGCCGCCGTTGCGCAGCGCCTGGGCGAAGCGATTCGCTTCCAGACCATCTCGTCGCAAAACGCCGCCGACTTCGACGGCAAGCCGTTCCTGGCGCTCCACGAGTTCCTCGCGCGAACCTTCCCAAAGGTCTACGCATCGCTTGAACACGAGGTCGTAAGCGACTACAGCCTGCTCTTCACGTGGAAAGGAAGCGACCCGAGCCAGAAGCCCATCCTCCTGATGGCCCATCAGGATGTCGTCCCGGTCGCGCCCGATACCGAGAAGGAATGGACGCATCCCGCATTCGACGGAACGGTGGCGGATGGCTTCATCTGGGGCCGCGGGACGCTCGACGACAAGGGCAGCCTCATGGCAATTCTCGAGTCGGTCGAGTCGCTGCTCAGCGAAGGCTATCAACCGAAGCGGACCGTATACCTTGCGTTCGGCCACGACGAAGAAGTCGGCGGGGGCATGGGCGCGCCCAAGATCTCGGCGCTACTCGAGTCGCGCGGCGTCAAGCTCGACTTCGTGCTCGACGAAGGCAGCGGGATCGTCGAGGGTGTGGTGCCCGGTGTGTCGCGTCCCGTGGGCGCGATCGCAATCGGGGAGAAAGGCTATCTCAGTCTCGAACTGTCCGTCGAGACCGAGGGCGGGCATTCGTCGACGCCGCCGCAACACACGGCGATAGGCATCCTGGCGGCGGCCATCGCGCGGCTGGAAGCGCATCCGTTCCCCGCGCATCTCCAGTACACCGCCCAGTTCTTCAGTTATGTCGGGCCAGAGATGTCGTTTCCGTATCGCATGATCTTCGCGAACCTGTGGCTGACGGGGCCGCTGGTCAAGGTGCTGATGGGCGCGAACCCGGAAGTTAACGCGAGCATCCGCACGACCACGGCGGCGACGATCTTCAAAGCGGGATTCAAGGAGAACGTCCTTCCGAGCAAGGCGGAGGCGGTGGTGAACTTCCGCATTCTTCCGGGCGACACGGTCGCGAGTGTGACCGAACGCGTGAAGAAGACGATCCACGACGCTCGAGTCAAGATCAAGCCGCCGCACAAGCCGACCGAACCCTCGCCGGTGTCCGACCCAAACGCGCCGAACTATGGGGTGCTCCTGCGCACGATCCGCGAAACGTTGAGCGAGTACAACCCGGTCCTGTCGCCCTTTATCGATCTCGGCGCGACGGACAGCCGCCATTACTGCCCGATCTGCGAGAACGTGTACCGGTTCGTTCCGGTCAAGCTGGACGCGGCCGATATGAAACGCATGCACGGGGTCAACGAACGCGTCTCGACGCACGTCTACGCGGGCATGATCAAGTTCTACGCACAGATGATAAAGAATATGAACTCGTGAGCCGCCTGGCTCCAAGGGAGGCGGTATGAAACCTAATTGGATTCTAGCGGTCGTCGGGATCATCCTCTGTGGTCTTGCGGGATGTACGCGCCCCGCCGCAGACTTCACCGCTTCACCCGCTGCCGGACCCGCCCCTCTGACGGTGGAGTTTACCGACACGTCAACTGCCGGCAATCGCCCCATCGAGACATGGAGTTGGGATTTCGATGACGGCGCTACAAGCAACGAGCAGCACCCTTCCCACGTGTTCGCGCTTCCCAACACGTATACGGTTACTTTGCGTGTGTCCAACTCGCTCGGAGAAAGTTCGAAACAAACCGACATCGTGGTCACGCCGGGCGAGGGTGAAGGGGAAGGCGAGGGCGAAGGTGAAGGCGAGGGCGAAGGCGAGGCGGTTCTGACTATCGAGGTCACGGAAGGACGTCTCGGCGACACATCCGTGCTTCCAGTTGACTTGTCGACGCACGGGACCGAGCCGTCCACCATCGCGTTTCATCTCGTGTTCGACTCGAGTAAGCTGGAGTACGTGAAAGCGGAAGCCGGTCCCGCGGCTCTTTCAGCGGAAAAGCATGTCGATGCGAATCTGGTGAGGCCGGGCGACATCTCGCTTCTCATATGGAACCTGAGCAACACCTCTATCGCCGATGGCCGTATTGCGCTGGTGTCTTTCGTAACCCGCAACGGCTCTGACGGCGACCGCGCCGCGGTCGCGGGAAAGGACTTCTCGGCCGCCGACCCAGGTGGCATCAAGATCGAGGGTTCCATCGAGACCGGCGGTATCGATATTGTCGTGCGCAAGACGTTCGCCGAGATTCCGTTCGTATGGATTCCGCGCGGTACCTTCGCCATGGGCACCGACGAGACCGCAGACTCGATTGGGGCGCGGTGCGGCAACTTCGCGCATTTCTTTGAAACGGAACAGCCTCAGCACAGCGTGACCCTCTCGCATGGGTTCTGGATGAGCAAGTACGAAGTGACGCAAGCCGAATGGATTCGCTTGATGGGATCGAACCCTTCCGCGTTTCAAGGGAATAACCAGCGGCCGGTCGAGACCGTTTCGTGGGACGAGATTCAGGAGTTCTTGACTCGATTGAACAACGCGGGCGAAGGCACGTTTCGTCTGCCGACGGAAGCCGAGTGGGAATACGCGTGCCGCGCCGGAACGACTACCGACTTCTACTTTGGCGACGATGCGAGCCTCTTTGAGGACTACGCGTGGCCCGGTGTCTACGGCACGATCACCGACAGTAGCACGCATCCCGTCGGCGGCAAGCCCGCGAACCCGTGGGGGCTGTACAACCTGCTCGATAACGTGACCGAGTGGTGCCAGGACTGGTATGGGAGCGCGTACTACTCGGAAAGCCCGGCCATCGACCCACAAGGTCCGGACACCGGCACACGGCGTGTGCGCCGCGGTGGGAGTTATCTTGTTGACCGTTGCCAATCACGAAGCGGATATCGAACCTGGAACAACCCCGCGTTCCACCTCACAGATACCGGATTCCGCTTGGTACGCAATCAGGATTGAACGTGAATGCCGCGCCTCCTGTGATGCTTGTGACAAACCCGAATATCCGCAACCCTTAGTGTCATTGCGAGGAGGGCTTCAGCCCGACGAAGCAATCCCCCGGCCTGTTGTGCCCAGAAGAACAGGGGATTGCTTCGTCGGGCTGAAGCCCTCCTCGCAATGACACGAGACAGAGTGTGGGCTAGTCCAGGTCAAGGCTTGAGACAGAGGATATCCCACAATATAGTTCCATATTAGTTCGTGTATACGCAGCTGATTATGTATAGATCTTCTATAGTTTAATATTTCTTAGCCTTAGCGCGTTCCCAATAACGGATACGGAGCTGCAACTCATCGCCGCCGCCGCGATCATCGGACTCAGTAACAACCCAAAGCACGGATACAGCACCCCTGCGGCGATAGGAACGCCAAGCGCGTTATAGACAAACGCGAAGAAGAGGTTCTGGCGGATATTGCGCATCGTTCCTCGGCTCAATCGTATCGCCTTCACGATGCCGCGCAAATCGCCTTTGACCAGCGTGACGCCCGCGCTTTCCATGGCCACGTCGGTCCCGGTTCCCATCGCGATCCCAACGTGGGCCTGGGCGAGCGCGGGCGCGTCGTTGACGCCGTCCCCCGCCATCGCCACGATGCGCCCTTTCTGCTGCCACTGCTTGACGAGTTCGCCCTTGCGCTCCGGCAGCACTTCCGCCTCGACGAATTCCACGCCAAGCGCCGCGGCCACCGCCTGGGCCGTCGTTACGTTGTCGCCCGTCGCCATGACCACCGTGACGCCCTCGTCGCGTAACGCGGCGAGCGCCTCGGGGGTCGAGGCTTTGACAGGATCCGCGACACCGAGCATGCCCGCCACTACGCCCTGCGCCGTGAGGAACATGACGGTCTGGCCCTGCTCACGTAGCGCAGCCGCTTCGGAATCGAAGGTCTGCAACGAGATCCCCAAGCCATCCAGCAACGACGCATTGCCGAGCGCCATCGGAGCTCCGTCAACCGTTCCTTTGACGCCCTTGCCTGCTATCGACTCGAACCCGGTCGGATTGACGAGCGTCAAGCCACGCTCACGAGCCGCGTCGAGTACCGCCGCCGCAAGCGGATGTTCGCTCCCACGTTCGAGACTCGCGGCCCATCGCAGCACATCGGACTCCTCCACGCCGTCCGCCGCGACAAGCGAAACCAGTCGAGGCTTGCCCTCGGTCAGCGTGCCGGTCTTGTCGACGATCAACACGTCGACGCGTTCGAGCGTTTCCAATGCTTCCGCGTTCTTGATCAGCACGCCCACGCTCGCGCCGCGTCCCGTGCCCACCATGATCGACATCGGCGTCGCGAGACCGAGCGCGCAAGGACATGCTATGACCAGCACGGCAACACCATTGACCAGCGCGTAGACCAAACGGGGCTCGGGACCGAACACGCCCCAGGCCACGGCCGTCACAAACGCGATGGCGAAGATGGCCGGGACGAACCACGAAGCGACCGCGTCGGCGAGGCGCTGGATCGGCGCGCGCGTGCGTTGCGCTTCGCTGACCATGCGCACAATTTGCGCGAGCAGCGTCTCACTTCCTACGCGTTCGGCTCGCATCATGAAGCTTCCCGAACCGTTGACCGTGCCGCCGGTCACGCGATCGCCCGTCTTCTTCTCAACCGGCAAGGACTCGCCCGTGACCATGGATTCGTCGACCGCGCTCGTACCTTCGATCACGCGGCCATCGACGGGGACGCGTTCGCCCGGGCGCACGCGCAGGCGGTTGCCCTTTACGACCTCGTTCAGCGGGATATCTTCCTCGCGCCCGTCGCGGCGCACGATGCGCGCGGTCTTGGGCGCGAGGCCCAGCAGCGCCTTGATGGCGCCCGAAGTCCGCGCACGTGCGCGCAATTCGAGCACTTGCCCAAGCAACACCAGCGTTGTGATTACAGCCGCGGCTTCAAAGTACACGGGGACTTGGCCCCCATGGCGGAATGACTCTGGAAAGAGTCCCGGAACCAGGGCGGCCACCACGCTGTATATCCACGACGCTCCAGTCCCGATGGCAATCAACGTGAACATGTTGAGGCTGCGATGCACGAAGCTGTTCCACGCGCGCTTGAAGAACGGCCCTCCCCCCCACACCACCACGGGCGTCGCCAGCAGAAACTGAATCCACATGGAAACGCGCGGAGCGACCAAGCTGTGCATGGCGTGTCCTGGAAGGTGCTCAGCCATCGCGAGCACGAATACCGGCAGCGTCAACACCAGGCAGACCCGGAACCTGCGGGCCATGTCGTCGAATTCGGGATTCCCCGCGTCCGGTTCGGCGCTCGACAAGTCCGGTTCGAGATCCATGCCGCATATCGGACACGGTCCCGGCTTGTCCGATACGACTTCGGGGTCCATCGGGCAGATGTACCTGGCGGAAACGGGCGCTGGCGCGGCGGGGCGAGGCGAGGCGTCCAAATACTGTTCGGGGTCCTCGCGAAAACGTTCGAGGCAACGGACGTTGCAGAAGTAGTAAGTCTCGCCCTCGTATTCGTAGGATCCGGCGGCGCGCTCCGGCACGACCTTCATGTTGCACACGGGGTCCTTATGAACCGCCGACGCCGCACTGCCTGTCGTGTCGCTTGCCATAGGTGCTCCCGTCAAGTCAACGCATCGTTCACGATGGACTGGGCCTCCTCCTGAATGCGCCGCAAGTGGTCTGTGCCCAGGAAACTTTCCGCATAAATCTTGTACACGTCTTCCGTGCCGGACGGCCGCGCCGCAAACCATCCGTTCCGCGATGCGACTTTGAGCCCGCCGAGCGCCGCTTGGTTGCCCGGCGCGCTGGTCAGCACGGCCTCGATCGTCTCGCCCGCAAGATCGGTAGCGCGCAACTGTTCGGGCGAGAGTTTGCCCAGTTTCTTCTTCTGGTCAGGAGTGGCTGGCGCGTCGATGCGTTCGTAGACGCTCTCTCCAAATTCCTTCGTGAGATCGCCGTAGATCTCGCCCGGATCGCGGCCCATCTTCGCGGTGATCTCGGCCGCGAGCAGCGCCACCGCGATGCCGTCCTTGTCCGTCGTCCATACGCCGCCATCCCGACGCAGAAGCGATGCCCCTGCGCTCTCCTCGCCGACAAACCCGAGCGATCCGTCAAGCAGTCCGTCCACGAACCACTTGAACCCCACGGGGACCTCGTACAGCCGCCGGCCGAGTTTCGCGGTAACGCGATCGATCATGCTGCTACTGACCACCGTCTTTCCGACAGCAGTGTTCGACGCCCACTGCGGACGATTCTGAAACAGGTAATGAATCGCCACCGAAAGGTAATGATTCGGCGGCATCAATCCCGTGCTGCGCGTGACGATCCCGTGCCGGTCATGGTCGGTATCGCACGCGAAGGCCACGTCGAAACGGTCGCGCAAACCGATCAGCCCCTGCATCACATACGGCGACGACGGGTCCATGCGAAGCTGGCCGTCCCAATCGGCGGTCATGAAACGGAACGTCGGATCGACGGCGTCGTTAACGACCTCGAGATTCAGCCCGTACCGTTCGGCTATTGGCGCCCAGTAATGCACGCCCGCGCCGCCAAGCGGATCGGCGCCAAGGCTGATCGTCGCGCCACGAATCGCCTCGATATCGATGACCTCGGCGAGTCCATCGACATACGCGGTAAGGTAGTCGTAACGATGCGTCGTCGCTGCCGCAAGCGCTTTCTCAAGCGGGACGCGCTTCACGTCGCGCAGGCCGCTTTCGAGGAGTTCGTTCGCGCGGCGCTCGATCCAGCCCGTCGCGCCCGAATCGGCGGGCCCTCCACTCGGAGGATTGTATTTGAAACCACCGTCTTGCGGAGGGTTGTGCGACGGCGTGATCACGATGCCGTCCGCGAGTCCTGACGTGCGGCCTCGGTTGTAACTGAGAATCGCAAGGGACAGCGCCGGAGTCGGCGTAAACTCGTCGTGTTCGGCTACCATCACTTCGACGCCGTTCGCGGCCAGCACTTCGAGCGCGGTCGCGTGAGCTGGCGCCGAGAGCGCGTGCGTGTCCATCCCGAGATAGAGCGGCCCGTCCGTTTGATGCTCGGCGCGGTACTGGCAGATGGCCTGTGTGATGGCGAGAATGTGCTGTTCGGTGAAAGCCGTGTCGAACGACGAACCTCGATGCCCGGACGTGCCGAACGCGACGCGCTGGCCGGCGACCTTCGGGTCCGGTTTGCCGCTATAGTACGCCGCGATTAGTTCGGACACATTGACCAGCATCTCGGGTTCGGGGCGTTTGCCCGCTCTTGGGCTGACCGTTCTCACCGGAGCATCGCTCATAACACTCTCCCTCCTTCAAAACACGTATAGCGATATCATACCGTCAGTGTTCCCCCAAATCCTATCGGGACACTACCAACAACGAGTTCTCCGAGGTAACACCCGTGCGCCCTTCCCGCATTCCGCGGCTTGCGTTGCGGCTAGGCTTGCGTCGCGGAACCAGCCGGAGCCTCCCCCTCTCTTCCGAGGATATCCTTAAGTAACCGAATCTGTTCCTCCTGAAGCTCCAGGAGCGTCTTCCACTGTTGCTCCCTCAACTGATCCATCTTCCGATGGAGTTCGAGGATCTCCATTTCGGCCTTCAAGTTGACCTCGTAATCGTGCGCCGCATCGAGGCGATCCTTGGTCGCCTGGCGGTTCTGTGACATCATGATCACGGGGGCCTGGATCGACGCGATCATCGACAGGAACAAATTCAAAAGGATGTACGGATAGGGATCGAAGTCTTCGCCGGCCTTCGCAAGGATAAAGGAATTAAGGATAACCCAACAGGACATCACCGTGCCGAACCCGATGATGAACCCCCACGACCCGCCAATGGCCGCCACACGATCCGCAAGCCGCTGTCCGAAGGTCAACTGCTCGTTATACTCGGCCTGCGTGTTACGCGCGATGCGTTTGCGTTCGACGAAATGCCGGACAACCCGCCGTTCCACCTCCGTCAACTCGTGGAGGCGCTTGTTGAGAAATCGAACCGATGCTTCTTCCATAGGGATGCTCCTAACATTTTCCGTATCGCAGTATACTCGCGGATCATGGTAATGCACCGATGTCGCCGTGGCAACTCTTCCCATTCACGGTCTGTAGAAAACGAGAGCGATTTATGCCACGATAGGGGCAAACAAGGAGGACCCTAATGCAGTTACTCCTGCTTCATGCCTGCGCGGCGGTATGTTTCGCGTCCGGAGCGGCGTTGGAATCGATCGATGTCGAACCCGTGTGGGCCGGGCATCCCGTCGGGTTCTGTCTGTATACGTATCACGACCGGCAGTTTGCGGCATACTACGACGCGGACCGGCAGATGAAGGTCGCCGCGCGCAAACTGGATTCCCGCGAATGGGATATCGTCAAGCTACCGGAGTCCTTGGGATGGGATAGCCATAACTCGGTCACCCTCGCGATCGACCGTGAAGGTTTCCTGCATCTGAGCGGCAACATGCATGTCGTGCCGCTCGTGTATTATCGCACACGCAAGCCGCTCGACATCGACACCTTCGAACGCGCGCCCATGGTGGGCAACCACGAAGACCGGTGTACATATCCGCAGTTCATTGACGGGCCGAACGGCGAGTTGTACTTCACCTACCGCGACGGACGGAGCGGCAGCGGCGACCAAATCTACAATGTATACGACACGGCCACGTCGGCGTGGCGCCGCTTGCTCGATACGCCGCTTACCTCCGGCCTTGGAAAATGCAACGCGTACTTTGACGGGCCGCGCCTCGGGCCGGACGGCATCTTTCACCTCGCATGGGTTTGGCGCAACACGCCTGCCTGCGAAACCAACCACGACATTTCGTATGCGCGCAGCGCGGACCTCGTGCATTGGGAGACGGTGTCGGGCAAATCGCTCGCATTGCCCATCACGCCCGGACCCGATGTCGTAGTCGATCCGGTTCCTCCCGGCGGCGGCGTGATCAACGGCGGCGTTCGCGTCGGGTTCGACTCCCAAAACCGCCCCCTTATCTCGTATCACAAGTACGACGCCTCGGGACAGACGCAACTCTACGTCGCGCGTTTCGACGATGGCGCGTGGACCACGCATCAACTCAGCGAGTGGGACTATCGATGGGCCTTCACCGGCGGCGGCTCTATCAAGAGCGAGATCTCGGTAGCGCCCATACACCCCTTCAAGCACGGGAAACTGGAACAGGGCTTCACGCACGTCAAGTACGGTTCGGGCAAGTTCATCGTCGATGAAGCCACCTTGAAACCGATCAAGTGCGTCATCAGCAAGTCTCAGAAGACTGCAAAGCCCGCACCAAAAACAGACGGCGGTCCAGCTTTGCTCGCGCGGGAAACCGGCGACCGCGGAGCGAGCGACGATCATCGATACCGCTACGTCATGCGATGGGAGACGCTCGGTCCCAACCGTGACCGTCCGCGCGAAGGCGCCATCCCGCCGCCGAGCATGCTCAGAGTCGTCCGAGTCCCCACCGGCAACGACGCAGAGACAACGGGGAAGAAGTAGCGTCATCGAATGCTGGAGTATTCGCGCGGACTTCTTTCTTCGGTGTCACGACCCGGTTCGCCGGGCCACCAGATAGAAATATAAGGATTGCGTCAAGGAAGGCGGCGTCCTTTTGTGACTCTTATGATCTTTGTGGCTGATTTCAACTTGGTAGCGACTTGAGCAGCCACAGAGCGCACAAAGATCGCAAAGGAAATCCCGGAAGGCGATTAGAGTAGATTCCGAGCAACCTTGCACACTAATTCCTTAGGAGCGATCGGGTATTCTCCCCGATGTCGGCAGACAAACCTTGAACGACCAAGGCATTGCCGATAGATTAGTCTTCGAGATGTTACGATTCCAAACGAGTGGCCTATGAATACCTTCTTTCTTGCAGGGCTTATTACTTTGAATGCGTTGTCGGCTCAGACGTTCGTGGATATTCCTCCCGGGACCTATGAAATGGGCAGCGACTCGTCCCCATTCTGGGATCAGAAGCCCGCGCACAAGGTGGCGATCACATCGTCGTTCCGTATCGCAACGACGGAGGTCACGCTGGAGGAGTATCGCCGCTTCCGCCCGGAATGGAGCCTCGCGTCCGGCGAGGGTTTCGTGTGGGGAGTCTCCTGGCAAGATGCCGTGGCCTATTGCGATTGGCTAAGCCGCACGGAAGGTAAGGCCTATCGTCTACCGACGGAGGCGGAATGGGAATACGCATGCCGCTCCGCGGATCGGTTCGGCGTCAAAGGCATGACGAACGACGTGCGCGAATGGTGCTTCGACTGGTACGGCCCGTATCCGAACGGTGATGCGACCGATCCGGTCGGCGCGATGACCGGTCTGTGCCGAGTCGTTCGCGGAGGCGTGCTGGATGCGCTCGACGAGCATTTCACGTGCGTCTCCCCCAGCGAATACGCACAACCTGCGTACCGCGCGGGGCTGCCGCCCGCGTTCGGCGCCGATGCTGCGGGCAGCGCCGACGCGCCCGGACATCATCCTATCGGATTCCACGTCGTCGAAGGAGCGTTGCCTTCTACCCCGCCATCACCACGCATCCCGCCGTTCATGGCGCAAGGAATCAAGCAGACCGCGTTGAACATCGCCGTCGGTCCGGATGCCGCCAAACCTTATTACCGAAAACGGTATCTGCTGCCCTCGCCGCCCGAGACCGAGACCGATCGCGCGAAGCAGCTCGAACTCCAGAAACGCAATGATACGGCAGGGCTCGATCCTTCGTTTAGAGGGCACAATCATTCTCCCGCGCTCGAAGTCTGTCCGAACGGCGATCTGATTCTCGCCATCTTCACCTCCTACACGGAGTACGAACCCGAGATGTCCCTTATGGGCAGCCGGTTGCGCTTCGGCTCGGATACGTGGGACATGCCTTCGTCGTTTCTGGACTGCCCCGGCGTCTGCGACAACACGCCGCTGCTCTGGAACGATCAAGGGCATCTCTATCTCTTCTGGGCCTGGAGCCGGGCCGTGGGCGCATTTCCATTTCAATGGATCGTGTCGGACGACAACGGCGCGACGTGGAGTGAAGCGCGATTTCCCAAACTGACGGGGACGATTGGCGGCCATTCGCGACAGCCGATCAACCGGGCCTTTCGCGGGGCCGACGGCACGATTTATCTCCCCAGCGATGCCGTGGGCGGCGCGTCGCTGCTCTGGGCGAGCCGCGACAATATGGCGACATGGTTCGACACGGGTGGACGGAGCGCGGGACGCCACACGGCCTATGCGTTGCTGAATGACGGCCGAATTCTCGGCATGGGCGGCAAGAACACGGATATCGACGGGTACATGCCCAAGGCAATCTCGGCGGATGGCGGCGCGATGTGGACCGTCTCGAAGACCTGCTTTCCCGCATTAGGCGTGAATCAGAGACCGAGCTTGTTACGTCTCAAGAGCGGCCGCCTATTCTTCGCGGCGGATTTCCAGAAGCACAAGGGCATTCGGCCCGCAGGCGCCACGGATGCGGGCAGCTTCGTGGCGCTCTCGGACGACGAGGGCGAGACGTGGCATATCAAGCGACTGCCCGGCGCGCAAGAACACGAACATGGTCCCTCGACCTTTGCCAATCTGCCGGGCGCGACGACGCTCGGCTACTCGGTCGCTCGCCAGGCCCCCAACGGCGTGATTCATCTCATCACCACGATGAACCGCCCCTGCCTCCATTTTGAGATGAACGAAGCGTGGATTCTCGACCCGAAGCAGGACGCGCCGTCGGAAGAAGCGCTGATGGCCAACACAGCCCATGCCATCCATGACGTCAAGGAATACGTGGAACGTTACGAGGATGGCACGGCGCGAATCGTCTGGCAAGCTGGGACGGCGGATGACGGACGCTATCTGCTTCACGGAACCGAAACGTGGTACTTTCCGGAACACACGAAGCAGTATGAGGTCCACTACGAATTGGGGCGCAAGACCGGCATCGAGACCTTGTGGCGCGCGGTCGGTTCTAAGAAGTGGGAATGGAATCACACGCCGGACGGCGTATCGCAATGGACGCAGTGGTGGGACAACGGCGTGAAGAAAGCGGAATCCACGTGGAAGGATTTCCGCGCGGTGGGCATCGCGCGCACGTGGACCCGCTCCGGCGAACTCGTTAGCGAAATGGACATGGGGACTTGAACAATCTAGGAGCGGCCATGCTGACGTTTCTTCTCGCACTTGTTGGCGCTTTCGGCGCCGAACCTTCCGCGACACCCTCGACCTTGCCGCCTGGCCACTCTTGGCAACTGGTCTGGCACGACGAGTTCGAAGGGACCGCCGTCGACGAAAGCAAGTGGGAACGTATCAACGGGCCAAGGCGGGATGCGTTCTGGGATAAGGACGACGCGTATCTCGACGGCCAGGGCTGCCTGATCCTGCGCACGCGGAACGACGGCGGCCGATACAGCTCGGGCGCGGTGCGGACGAAGGGCCGATTCGAGCATCGATACGGTTATTGGGAATGCCGCTGCAAGTTCCCGAAACAAGAGGGACACTGGCCCGCATTCTGGATGATGCCCGCGCAGGGCTTGAAGGACGCCGAAGCGGGCGGGATGGCCGGCGCGGAAATCGACATCATGGAGAAGGCGTGGTTGATGGAAAAGATCAACCACGCGATTCATTGGGACGGCTACGGAAAGCATCACAAATCGGAGGCCAAACAAGTCGAATGGCCAGGGCTGAATGAAGGATTCCACACCTTCGCGGTGCATTGGACGCCGGAGGAATACGTTTTCTACATCGATGGAAAAGAGAGTTGGCGCACCAAGGCCGGAGGTCCGAGCCAGGCCCTTTCGTACGCGAAGCTGACTGAAGAGATCGGGCCATGGGCCGGAGACATTACGAAGGCCACGCTTCCCGATTCCTTCGTCGTGGACTATGTGCGTGTCTACGACGAGATCCCGGCGATACTACAGGACGTGCACCGCATCGTCTTTCTCGGGGATAGCATCACGCAAGCGGGCGATTACGTGACGGACATCGCATGCTGGCTCGCGTCGAAAGGTGTCGACGCCGAGGTGCTGAACCTCGGACTGGGCAGCGAAACCGCGTCGGACCTGACTGAAGCCGAGAACGAGGGCCACAAGAAAGCCTTTGGATTCGGGCGTCCGCCGGTGAGCGAACGTCTGGACCGCGCGCTTGCCGCGACGAAACCGGATTTGCTGTTCGCGTGTTACGGAATGAACGACGCGGGGTCGCTTCCTTCCGACGAGAGCGGCATGAACCGTTACAAGGCAGCCATCACGCATCTGCGCGACGCCGCACTGGCCGCGGGCGTAAAGCGCGTCGTCCTCTGCACGCCGCCGGTGCATGACGTCAAGGATGCTGCACCGCAACAAGGCCCCGACGCCGATCTCGCCCGTTTCAGCGCATGGCTGCTCTCGAAGAAGACCGACGGATGGGACGTCGTCGACATCCACGGCCCGATGCGCAAAGCGCTCGACGAAGGCCGCGCGAAAGACCCGGCGTTCGTCTTGGCGAAGGATGGCGTACATCCCGGCCGCGAAGGCCACTGGATCATGGCGCGCTGCATCCTCGAACAATGCTTCGGCGCGAATCTCGAAGGCATTGCGTCATCCGAGCAACTGTTCGCAAAGAACGGAGCCGAAATCCGAGACCTGATTCGGCAGCGCCAGTCAATCCTCTTTGCGGCATGGATGACCAAGATCGGCCATACGCGTCCGGGCGTAGCAGGCGGCCCTGGCGTGCCACCGCGACCAAGCGTTGAAGATGCCGAAGCGAAAGCCAAGAAGATCACGACAGAGGTCTCCAAACTAATTCCTTAAGGATCTCTGCACGAAAAGGAGATTTGGAGATACAAGGGATTAAGGAGATTGTAGAACTCTTCTCGAAAGGTTGAGGATAAAGTGCCTCAATCGGCATCTCCATTATCTCCTTAATCTCCCTATCTCCTTACATCTTGTGCGATCGACGGTTTCAGACGAGTAGGGTGGGTGCAGCGAAGCGGAACCCACCGGGAATAGCGAATCGGTGGGTTCCGCTTCGCTGCACCCACCCTACACCTACGCCTAGCTCCTACTCACGGCGACCCATGAATCGGTTTAGATTTCCCGGCGTTTTCGATAGTATGTGTCGCATGGAAATGCCGGGCTGGAAGATATGGTTCATGGCCGCGCGTCCGAAGACGCTGCCGGCCGGGGTAGCGCCTGTGTTGATGGGCGCGGCAATGGCCTACGGGGACCATGGATTTCATGCCCGAGCGGCGGCATGCGCACTGATCGGGGCGCTGCTCATCCAAATCGGCACGAACCTCGCCAACGATTACTTCGACCACATCAAGGGCACCGATACCGAGGAGCGCCTCGGTCCGACACGCGCAACGCAGGCGGGATGGGTCACGCCGCGCGCCATGTTCGTGGCCGCGCTTGCCGTGTTTCTCGCGGCATGCGTTCCCGGCCTCTATCTCGTGCTACGCGGCGGCTGGCCCCTAGTTGCGATCGGCCTTGTATCGATCTGCTGCGGGATTCTGTACACAGGCGGACCGATGCCCCTGGGTTATGTCGGGCTGGGCGATTTGTTCGTGCTCGTGTTCTTCGGCCCGGTGGCGGTGGGCGGGACGTACTACGTTCAAACGCTGGTGTGGAGCACGGCGTCGCTCTGGGCGGGCGTTGCGGCGGGACTGTTCTCGGTGGCCATCCTGACCGTGAACAATCTGCGCGATATCGAGCAGGATCGCGCGGGCAACAAGCGGACGCTGCCGGTTCGATTTGGAAGGACGTTCGCGCGATGCGAGTATTTCCTTTCGCTCGCGGCCGCGTCGATAGCCATCCCGCTCGGACTGGCCCTCACCACGGGACGCTACTACACCATGGCCGCCGCAATCGCGATGGTCGCCGCCATACCCACGATTCGCACCGTATTCGTGTCGACAGACGGTCCTGCACTGAACGAAGCCCTGGCCTGGACGGGCAAACTCCTGCTGCTGTTCAGCGTGACGTTCTCGATAGGGTGGCTGGTATGAGCGGATCGCTGGTCGAGCTTTACGAATACGATCTCCCGCTCACGCGTCCGTTGCGCCTCAAGTCGGAAGTGCTGACGCGGCGGCGCGGCCTGATACTCAAGTTCGGTCCGGGCGATCAGGAACGCGGCTACGGCGATATCGCGCCCTTGCCGGGGTTCAGCCAGGAAACCCTCGACGACGCCAGGCAGGCTGTCATCGAATGGGCGCAAGCGCTGGGCAGCCTTCCCAAGACGCAGCTCGAGCGCGATCAGGCCCTCGGATTTCTCGACAAGACGCCCTCCGTCCAATTTGCGATCGAGTGCGCCACGTTCAACTTCCGCCGCGCGATTGGCAGCACGCGTTCGATGGGCCTGTTCAGCCCTTCACGCAATCGCCTCAGTCTCAACGGCCTGCTCACCGGCGCCCTCGAAGAGGCGCTGCCGAAAGCCGAGCGCCTGCGCGACGAAGGCTATCGCGCCGCGAAGGTTAAGGTGGGCCGGCAGAACGTAGGGCAGGACATCGACCTTGTCCATCGTCTGCGCGATGCCCTGGGCGCGGGTATGGCACTTCGTCTCGACGCGAACCGCGCCTGGGATCTCGACACCGCGCTCGAGTTCGCCCGAGGCATTGCGGGCGTCACGATCGAGTACATCGAAGAGCCCGTCTCCGATCCCAACCTGCTCCCGGAATTCGCGAGGCGTAGCGGCCTGCCGATCGCATTGGACGAAACGCTCGTCGAACACAGGCACGAGCGCGGTTACTTGCAGCGGCAGGATTGGGTCAAGGCCGTAGTGTTGAAGCCCACGCTGCTGGGCGGCGTCATGTTCTGCGAGCGGCTTGCCTACGAGGCCCTCGAGTTCGGCATCCGGCCCGTGGTGAGTTCCAGTTTCGAATCGGGACTCGGCCTGATCCTGCTGGCCCATTTCGCGACGGCGATCACCTCGGAGGATATCCCTGCGGGACTCGACACCTACGGCTGGCTGGAATCGGATGTGTTAGGCACGCGTTTCAAGATACGCAACGGGGCGCTCGATCTGGAGGAGGCGGACGCATGCGCCGCGACGTTGGACACGAATAACCTGAATCGAGTTTACAGTGACTGAATTCTATTGTCCGATCGAGACCGCGGCGGAGATCGAACCGGACGCGCCGGCCATCGTAGCGCCCGGCGGCGTACTGTCCTTCCGCGAATGCCACAGACGAACGAGCGCAATACGCGACCGCTTGCACGCTCTCGGCATTCGGCGCGGCGACGTGCTCGCCATGGCGGTCTACCCCGACCCCGAGTATTTGTTGACGATGATGGCCCTCTTTCGGGCCGGAGCGGTCGCGTGCCCGTTGAATCCGCGATGGCCGGCGAACGCCCTTTTCAAAGCGATGGCAAGCATCGGCTGCGCCAAGGTGCTGATGCCCGCACGCATGAAGATCGACGGCATCACCGTGTTCAGCGCCGAAGATCTGCTCCCGCGCGCCGCAGCCGAATCGCAAGCCCGGACCGCCGGGACTTCCGAACGCCCGCGAAGCCGCACCGCAACGCCCCCGGCGACCGTGGTCTTCACCTCGGGCAGCACCGGCGAACCCAAAGCTGCCGTCCACTCGTTTACCAACCATTACTGCAACGCGCTCGCCTCGAATCGAAACATCGTTGTCGGCCCCGGCACGCGCTGGCTCCTGTCGCTGCCCATGTGCCACGTCGCCGGCATCGGCGTGCTGTTCCGATGCATGGTCGGCTGCGGCACCGTGGTCCTGCCCAAACTCGGCGAGCCGCTCGAAGACTCGATCGAGCGCGATGCGATCACGCATGTGTCGCTCGTCTCGACGCAACTGCATCGAATGCTCGCCTCGAACCGAGGCCGCGACGCCCTGAAGCGGTTGAAGGCCATCCTCCTGGGCGGCAGCGCAATCCCGCGCGCCCTCATTAAAAACGCGCACAAACACGGCCTCCCTATTTACACGAGCTACGGCTTGACCGAGATGGCCAGCCAAGTCACCACCACGCGCCCAGGCGATCCGGTTCAGAAACTGCTCACCTCCGGTTGCGCCCTGGATGCAGACACCATTCGCGTCGCGGGCGACGGCGAGATCCAAGTTCGCGGGAAGACCTTGTTTCTGGGTTACCGTGAAGGCAGTGTGCTCAAACGCCCGCTGACGCAAGACGGCTGGTTCGCAACCGGCGACCTTGGCTCTTTCGACGCCGACGGCTATCTCTCCGTGACCGGGCGCAAGGACAACATGTTCGTTTCGGGCGGCGAGAACATCCAGCCCGAAGAGATCGAACGCCTTCTCTGCCGCCAGCCCAACGTCATCAATGCCGTCGTCGTGCCGGTTCTAGACCGCGAGTTCGGCCATGTTGGCGTGGCGTTCGTCCAACTCGCGTCCGGAGCAAAGTTGAACCCGGACGACCTCTCCGCGCGCCTTTCCTCGGAACTCCCGCGTTACAAAGTCCCCAAACGCTTCCACCCCTGGCCATCGCGCATGGAGCGGCCCGACTCGAAGGTCAGCCGCATCGCGCTCGCCGCGCTTGCAGAATCGCTTCGCTGACGCCCTGTAGAAGAACCCTACAACGCAAAGCATTCACCGGTGCGCCTCGTCTTAGCTGTCATTCTGAGCAGCGCGAAGAATCTCTTGGACGTCAAAGCGCCATCTTGGAGGGAGATTCTTCGCGCTGCTCGGTATGACAGGAGGTCAGGTTCTGATTCTCGATGTAGCAGAGCAAGAGAAAAGCAAGAAGCCCGACGTGCGTTGACAGGCGCGAAGTCGGCGGGTACTATGGTGCGGCATTGGCTGTTTGTCGACGCCCTGGCGGCACATGGCGTCATGGGAGACAGGGGTAGTACTCAAGCGCAAATTGTAAGAAGGAGCGTGTGCGTGAAGAAGCTCTTTGCAACCAAGTCGCTCGAATTGCTGCTGGAGGAAATGGCCGGTGAGAACCGGCTTCGCCGCGTGCTCGGGCCGGTCTCGCTGACGGCGCTCGGCATCGGCACCATCATTGGGACGGGCATCTTCGTCGTCATCGGCAAAGTCGCGCACGACACCACCGGCCCGTCCCTGATCGTGTCGCTGATGGTGTCGGGCACCGCATGCATCTTCGCGGCGCTGTGCTATGCCGAGTTCGCGTCGATGGCGCCCGTGGCCGGTTCCGCCTACACCTACGCCTACGCCACGCTCGGCGAACTCTTCGCGTGGATCATCGGCTGGGACTTGATCCTCGAATACACCGTGGCCTCATCAACGGTCGCGCATGGATGGTCCGATTATTTTCAGAACTTGATCAGCCTGTTCGGCCTCCATGTACCCAAAGCGATAGGAACCGTGCCGTTTGACGTGCACCTCGAAACGGGGCATCTCATGCTGACGGGCGGCATCATCGACCTGCCCGCGCTCGTAATAACCATCGCGCTCACGGTGATCCTCGTGGTCGGCATCCGCGAGAGCGCGTCCTTCAATGCCGTAATGGTCGTCATCAAAGTCTCCGTGGTGCTGCTCGTCGTGTTCATTGGCATCTTCTATATCAATCCCGCAAACTGGAAACCCTTCGCGCCGTACGGATGGAAGGGACTGAGCTTTTTCGGCGAAGCCTTTGTCTGGGGACAGGAGCGCGGCGGCCATGCCATCGGCATGCTGGCCGGGGCGGGGATCATGTTCTTCGCCTACATCGGATTCGACGCCGTCTCGACGCACGCCGAAGAAGCGAAGAACCCCAAGCGCGACGTGCCGATCGGAATCGTCGCTTCGCTGCTGATATGCACCGCGCTGTACATCGCGATGGCGGCGGTCCTCACGGGCATGGTTCCCTACGATCAGATCGACTCGCACGCGCCGGTCGCCGCGGCGTTCAAGACCATCGGGCTGTCGTGGGCGCAGTTCATCGTGTCCGTTGGAGCGTTGGCAGGCATCACCTCCGTGCAAATGGTGCTCATGCTGAGCCAGCCGCGCGTTATGCTCGCCATGGCACGCGACGGCCTCCTCCCCCCCGGGTTCTTCGGCGACGTACACCCGAAGTTCCGCACGCCGTGGAAGTCGACAATTCTTACCGGCGCGGTCGTCGGCATCGCCTCTTCGACCATTCCCCTTGGCCTGCTGCTCGAACTCGTGAATATCGGCACCCTGCTCGCGTTCGTAATCGTCTGCGTCTCGGTGCTCGTGATGCGGAAGATCAATCCCGACGCCCCGCGCCCGTTCCGTTGTCCTTTCGTGCCTGTGTTGCCGATCCTCGGCGCCCTCTTCTGTCTGATGCTCATGTTCTCCCTGCCCGCGGGGAACTGGTGGCGCCTCCTGGTCTGGCTCCTAATCGGCTTCGCGATCTACTTCTTCTACGGCCGCCATCACAGCGTCCTCCAACGTGCGCGCCAGGCTGCGAAAGAATAGAGGGCGGGATAAAAAGTCTCAGGCATAGATGACAATGAAGCGCAAGGGTATCGTACTTCTCATTGCGGCCGTCTTGTGGTGCATTCCCTTGGCTCTCGGCCTCGAAGTGTATACGCGCGTCCATGGCAACACGGTCGAGCGCGCCGCCCAGGCGCGGGGCAGGCAGGACGCCGCCCAGAATGCCGCCCTGGATGAGACCGTATGGAAGGACTACGCCACCGAGCGGCCCGTGATCGGCCAAGACATGGCGGATCGGAATGCCTTTGTGTCCATGGACGACGAGGCGCGGAAGGCGTTCGCCGTGTCACACCGCCAGACGGTTGCCTTGTGCGAAAGGGACGGAACAGTCTCCTCTCTGTACGAGGCGCCGCAACCTCAACCGCTCCACGAACTCACGGCGAGACTGAAGCCGGGCGCTCCCCTCGCGGCAGTGTTTCTTAACGACGCCGTCGAGACCGCGGACAGCGCGGAGGCGCTTGGCCAGGCGTTTCAGGCGGGCGTGCATGTGCCGCGCGAGTATGAGTTCACGATGCCGGACGGCAAGCCGTACCACGCGCAATTCATGTTCCTTCCCGTGAAGGATTCAGCGGGCAACGTGCGGCAGGTCGCGGTGTTCATCCGGGACTCCATGTGGAAATCGCTTTGGCTGGAGTTCCAGCCGAACGTGGATCAGAACGACTTCTACGTGTTTCATTCGAACAACGTGGGGTTCAGAGGGCGGGACATAGCCGTCCCGAAGCCGCCCGGCGTGTTCCGCATCGTGTGCATTGGCGGTTCGACCACGGCCGAAGGCGAAACGGATGAAATGACGTATCCCGCTATCCTGGAGAAGAAACTCCGCCGCCACTTCAAGACCGAGGCCATCGAGGTGGTCAACGGGGGAGTTTACGGGATCAACTCTGTGGGCGAAGTCCAGAGGATGCCGGACTACTTGGCGCTCCAGCCGGACCTCATCCTTCATTACAACGTCGTCAACGATCTCCGGGACCGGCTGGTTAATTGGGTGGTGCCTCAACCCACCGGATTCATGCACCCCTTGAATTCCATTCAAGCGCTTCTGCGAAAGTCGAGGTTCGTCTACGATCATTTCAATGGGTGGCTGATGCCTTCGGACGCGTCACTGTCCGCGCGCATCGAAAACGATATCGTCGCGAACCTCCGTGTCGTGGTCGACGCGGCCCAGAAAGCAGGCGTCACTGTGGCTGTAGGCAGCTTCGCCAGCCCCGATGTCCCCCATCTCTCGAAACAAGACCTGCGCTTGTTCAACGCGTTCATCAACACGATGTCATGGGGGCGGCTGCTCGACATCGAGAGTTACCGGCGCGTTATCGGCCTGTATAACGAACGAGTCCGGGCTCTCTGCAAAGAGAAAGGGGCCGTCTATGTGCCGATCGCGGAAGAGATGCGCGGCGGTTCCGTTTACTTTTCCGACATCTGCCACACGTATCCCGCGGGAAGAGAACGGAAAGCGGCCATCATCTTCGACACGTTGGAAGACTACGTGGCGGAGCGGTTGCCCGGGCAGCGGTAGACGTAGAGGTTCTGCATCCCCAGAAACGCGGTCTTCGTGTAGGGTATCCCCTTCTGGGCGAGCACGTCTTGAAGACGCCCGGCTAGGGCGCGCTGTTCGGAGTCGCTGTTCAGAACGACCCACACGGTCTTCTGCGACGCCAGCGATGTGTCGATGAAATCCCACAGTTCCACGGGATATTCGTTCCTCACCAACTGAATGGGCGTGGGGCGCATATTGAAGGCCAGGACCCGTTTGATATTGTAGTCCGGCACGATGACGATGTCCGCCTCCGTGGCGTGTTCCTTGATGAATTCCCCGGCCCCGAGGTAATCCGTCCGCACGGGCAGGGCCATCGAGAGCGCGGCCTGGTATCCCCAAGCCGTCAGTAACAGCCCTGTGAAGGCGGCGCGCGGCAGCGTCCAACGCATGTGCTGGACCGCTGCGCCTGCCATCAGATACAGACCGGGTAATGCGATGAGCACGTACCGGCTCTGAAACGCGTGAGGCTTCCAGAAACGAGCGAGCGCGAACAGGGCAAGTACAGGCAGGAAGTACCACAGAATAAGGAGAAGCACAGGGCGCACCGATACGTTCGGGGATTGGGGTTCCAGGGCGCCGCCCACAGTATCGGGCTGCGCCGATTCCTCCGACTGAGGCCGCATCGATCGCTTTAACCAACAGAGCGCCACCCAGAGCAGCCATAGAGCAAGCCAAATCAGGGCTAAGGCCAGAAGATACGTCAGCGCGTGCTCGGAAACCGTCAGGTAGTCGATCGCTTTGCGGACGATTGGCGGCAGCGTCACCTCGATGGTCTTGTCCGGCAAGGCAATCGTCCAGCGAAGGAACTCCGATTCGCGCGTTGCGAACATTCGGAGCGGGCCCTGTCGCAGCAGCGACTCTTGATTGAACAACATCGTACGGAGCTCGCTGACGGAAGGCCCGGGGCCATCTGAATCCGGAACGACGCGGATGCTGCTTACCCAAAGCAACACAGGGGTCAGAATCGCGGCGTGGGCGGCAACCCAGGCCACCAGCCGCAAGGGCTTTTTCACTCGCAACAGCGCGAGATACGCCCCTTGCGGAATGAACAGGAGTCCCGTGAACAAGTGGGTCCAGAGAAGCAGCATGTTGGCCCCAACGTTGGCCCACCACCAGCGTTTGCGAGAGGTCTGATCGAACCGCAGAAACGCGTACATCGAGACAATCGCCAGCAGCACGGCCAGCGCGTACGGACGGATGCCCTGCGCATGGAATATCTGAATCGGCGACAAGGCCAGACATAGGCCCGCGACAAACCCGCACCACCGGCCGAAGAACTCGCGTCCGAGCTTATATACAAGCCAGACGCCCGCGATGGAAAACAGGATTGACAACCAACGCAAACTCACAGCCGAGGGGCCTATCCATTGGGCCCAGTAGTATTGGAGCGAGTAGTAGAAGGGCACCATTTCCCAGTTTTCCGGGCGCTGGTCCCGCAGACAGGCCAGCAGACTGGGCCGATCCACATACGCGGCGCTGAAGAACTCGTCCAACCACACCGACTGCGCCCCAAGCCGGTACGCGCGCACGCCGATACCCAAGGCTAGCAGCGCGAGGAGTTCCCCGTACGAGACGAATTGGAGGCGTATGAACGAAGCACAACGTTTAAGCGCATCTGCCATTCGTAGGTTCCACAAGAGTCCGCATGCGATCCCGGCTCATCCTACACGCAAGCCCCGCCTGCCGCAATGTCCCCGAGGCTGGTCTGAAGTCCGTGTTCGCTACGATCGCAAAATCGTGATGTTCGGGCGGCGCGCCACCTGTATTTCGGACATACTGCCCGCTTCAGAACTCCTTGAGCACTATCGCCGTTCCAGGCGCGCCCGCGAGCGCATCGCGGAGCAATGGAATGAAGATGCCGCCGATGACGGGGCGCGCGCGGAACCCTATGCACTTCGCCGTCTTGGTGTTGTACCAGTCGGTAAACGGAATCCGGTCCGGCGTCTCGTTGCAGAAGCGGTACAGCGGTTCGATGAGCTTGCGGAAGTCATCGGTCGTCGACGCCATCGTGGCACACCAGACCAGCCAGTCGGTCTTGGTGTAGTCTTTGCGATTGTCGAGGGGGATGCCGTAGGTGTTCTGGGTCTTGATGTAGTAGGCCACTTCCTTCTGGGCAACTTCGGGCGGAAACAGGCCGAGTCCGAACAAGGCGTCCCAGACAAGATTGTACTTCTGGCTCCATGTGCCCGGCTTGTCGAAGGTCAGGCGGTAGTGGTCGCCATCGTCCGCCATCGCGATCCACTTCGCGGCCATGTCCTTGGCGGTTTGTTTGTAGGCCTCGGCTTCAGGTTTGTTGAGCATCGCGCAGAGCATCGCATACGCGCCGAGGGCGTTGATGGCCTTGAGCGAGAGGTTCGCGTTGTGCGCAAGGTGGCCGGCGAAATCGTCCGTGCAAAGTTGGTTCTCGGGATCGAGTCCCTTCTCCTTGAGATATTCGGCCCACTGCGTCAACAGCTTCCAATGGTGTTCGGCGTAACGGGCGTCGCCTTCCGCCTTGGCCACAAGTGCGGCCATGAGGATCATATTGCCACATTCTTCGACGGGCATCTGGCCCTCGAGCTTGCCCGGATTGTAGGCTTGGCCATTGGCCTTCGGATAGGTGCCCACGTCGTGCGGACTAAACGGGAACTTCCACTGGTCCGAGCTGGCGAAATCGAAAATCGGTTCCATCATGCCCCGCAGCAGCACGGGCGCGAAGAGGGCGAAGAAGGGCGACGCAGGGTAAGACACATCGACGGTGGCGATGCACCCGTTCGAGTAACATTCCTTGTGGAAGAACCACGGATCGCCGTTTGGACCGACGACGATCTTGCCGCTGCCGAAGACGTGGCGAAGCGACATGGCGGCGAGCTTCGCGTATTCGGTCCCATACTTCGCGCACGCCGCATCCGTAGACGCGTCGAAGTCGGCACATTGCTTGAGAATGGCCTCGTAGTCCTTGGCGCAACGTTCGAGCATCGCCTCGAAACTGCCGTATTTCTTGAACCACCACGGGCGCAGTTGTTGATGCATGTACTCGATCGAATAGAGGTCGTCATAGGTGACGACGAGGTGGCGGCGGACCGCCTGCTCGCCGACTTGGCCAAGCGCCATGCGGCACGCCAATACGGGCCAGTCGTCCTCGGCCGCGCGCGGCTGGCGCGTGTCGTCGCCTGAAGGCCACGCTTCAAGGCCGAGGAATCCGTGGCGCGCGTGCTCGTGTCCGGTGATGACGCTCATGCTGCCCGCGTCTCCCGGGACGCCGAGATAGAAGTAGCCCCAGTCGATCCGGACTCCATCGCCCGCGCGTTGGAGCACCGGCTGTTCCCCAGTCCCCACGCGCAACAAGGTCAGGCCCACGGGGCCTTGGGCGCGATTCCAGGCCACGGTCTGGTTCGGTTCGTTCACGGCCCATTCGGCCGTCGCGTCGAAATAGATCTGCACGTCGTGGCTCTTGCCGTCGGTCGCGCGGACGTCGAACGTCACGAATGTGACCGGGCAGCACAACAGGTCCGGCGCATTGGGAAGCGCTGGCGTGGTGAAGGTAAGCGTTAGTTCGACGCCGGCCGCGTCAAACGTGTAGAGCGTCTGCGTGGGCCGCACGTCGAGCTTGCGCTGGACCACCGCCTCGGGGCACACGGCGTCGGGACCCATGAAACGCATCGCCTTGCCGTCGACGGCGATCATGCCGGCCATGGCGTGGACTTTGCCCGTCCAGTGCATGGGCCACGCGTCGTAGAGATGGTCGCACGGGGACCAGACACTAAGGTAGGGATCGCTCACGACAAGCGGCACCGCGGGGGGGCGGAACGGTGTCTCGGACTCCGTGCCCGCGTTTCCAGCGGACAACAGCCAGCATAGCGACAAAGCGGTCATGGTCATGTGTGGTCTCCTGCGGAAAGTGGTCCAGTCTCTCGTATCGAGTCGAGCGGCGACGACGCCGATTCTCGAACGGCGCTGGGGTTACATCTTGGGCATCCCGGGGATCATCCCCATCGCGTCTTTGGCGTCCATAACCTGCGCGCCCGACGGCGGGGTGTACTTGAATCGGTCCTCTTTGAGATCGGCGTTGAACTTGATGTCGCGCAAGGTCAGGCGCGCGACTTGCGCGCCCTTCTTGTCATTGAACAGGAGTTGCACTTGCGACATCGTGTCTTTAACGAAATACGCCTTGATCGGCCCTATGTCCATATCCTTGCTCATGCCGGGAACGGCCTGGGCGGGCATCGCGCCGGGCTTGAGAGTCAATTGGAGAACGTACGCCTTCATTCCGTCCAGCATTTCCTCGGGCAACACCTTGGCGTCGAACGTGTCGTGAAGTTTATCTATCAACATTTTGGCCACGTCGGGATTGAGTTGCGACGCGGGCGGCGCCTGGGCCTTGATGACCATGGGCTTGCCAGCGCCCATCATCGGCATCGTCACTTCGACAAAGGCGTTCGTGCCGTCCGAGACAATGGTTGCGGGAATGTCCATGGACATCGGCCCTCCCGCCACCGAGACTACGCCTTCGATGCGCGCAAGGGTCTTGTCGCCCTTCTTCGCGAACTCGAGCATCGCCCGGACGCTCATCTTCTGGCCACTCTTGTCGGGCGGCGTGGCCTCCGCGTCCAGCGACGCGGTATAGGAATCCGACTTGCTCCACGGTTCGGCGATCTTCGCCACGACCTGCTCGACGGTCTCCCGCGGGCCGAAGAACCAGCCCTTCTGCACGCCCATATAGCCCGCCGCGCCCAAGGCGCCCACGACAAGCACGGCCGCCACCGCGATGGCGGTGTTGCGCGGCGTGTTCGAGGGAGGCGGACGTTTCGGGGTAACGATCTTCGTGGTCGGCTGGAGCAGATCGTCCAGTGCGCTCATGTCGAGGCCGCCGTACGGATCGGCGTCCGCCGCGGCGCGCTTCGTCTGAATCTGATCCTTGAGGGCATACGCGCGCGGGTCCTGGAACTCCTGGAGGAGCCAGTCGCACACGGATTCGGCTTCGTCGATGTGGCCCAGTTGAAAGAGGCACATCGCCTTCGCGTAGAGGATATTCTTGGTGTTCGGATAGGCGGAATCGAGGTCGTTCAGAATTCCGAGCGCCTCGGCGAACTTGCCCTCGTTGAACAACTTGTCCGCCTGTTTGAATTTCGTGGTCCCCGCCTGCGCATCCATAGCTACCCGCCTCCCGTGCGTAAACAACGTCCTCGATATTACCTTAATTGCGCGCTTCTGTAAACTCCGCGCGATTGCAGCGGGCGCGCGTGGCATGCGAAGATGGCGCATCGGTACGGCAAGGCTGGGGCGGAGCGCTATGGCGAAACTGAAACTCGATCTGCACGATATCTACAACAAGGGCCGGGATATCGAATCGGAACTCAACCGCGTCATGCAGGAAGCGGCGGCCAAACACATTTCGTTGATCGAGATCATTCCAGGAAAGGGTAGCGGCCAACTCAAGAAGACTGTCCTGCGCTTCTTACAGCGCCCGGAGATTCGCGCGATGTATCATCGGATCGAGAAGGACGACAAGAACTTCGGGCGGGTGTTCGTGCATTGCCGCTGGCCCGATCGATAAACGCGCAGCACGCAGGACTCGCTACGTGCCGCGTTGGCGGAGATTACAGAGAAGCAACTGAACTCAGGAGGAGTCGTTATGAATTCGTCGTATTCGCGCCGTTCGTTCTTGAAGGGCGCCGCCACGGGCGCCGGGTTGCTGGCCGTCGCGGCGGACAAGCCTATCCAGGGGTTCGAGGACACGAAGACCACTACGGACGCGTCGAAGACGTGGCAGCCGATCTCGGATCGCAAGATTCGGATGGGTATCGTGGGCTACGGTGTCTGCAAGTTCGGCGCGGCGTTCGAACTTCAGAACCATCCGAATGTCGAGTTGGTCGCGGTTAGCGACTTGATCCCGGAGCGATGCGAAGAGCTTGCCAAAGTGTGCCGTTGTTCGAAGACGTATCCATCCCTCGAAGAGCTCGTGAAAGACCCGGCCATCGAGGCGGTGTTCGTGGCCACGGACGCGCCGAGCCACGCAAAGCACTGCATGGATGTCCTCAAGCACGGCAAACACGTGGCGAGCGCGGTGCCGGCGGTGTTCGGCTCGCTCGAACAGGCGGACGAGTTGTTCGAGGCGGTGAAAGCATCTGGCCTGAACTACATGATGTTCGAGACCAGTTCGTTCCACAACGACTGCTTTGCGATGCGCCAGTTGTTTAACGCGGGCGCGTTCGGGACGATGATTTACAGCGAGGGCGAGTACTACCATTTCATGGAGACGCCCATCGATTCGTACAAGGGATGGCGCGTGGGCCTGCCGCCGCAATGGTACCCGACGCATTCCAACGCCTATTACACGTGCGTGACCGGCGGGAGTTTCACCGAGGTGTCGTGCCTCGGCATCCCGAGCGTGCTTTCGCACCTCCAGCCTGCGAACAACCCGTACGCGAATCCCTTCGGAACCGAGATTGCCTTGCTGCGGACAAGCGAAGGCGGGATGGCGCGCATGGCGGTCAGTTGGGACTCGCCCGGATTCGGCGGAGAAATGGGCCGCGTGCGCGGGCAAAAGGGATCGATGACGGACTTGAAGTTCGACGGACTATCGGACGTATCGAAGATTGGACTGGAAAAGCCGCCTCTGCCGCCAACAGTCAATGCCGGAGGACATGGCGGATCGCACGGCTACTTGGGCAACGAATTCGTGGCGTCGATCCTCGAGGCGCGCAAGCCACTCGTGAATATCGCATGGGCACTGAATATGACGGTCGCGGGGATCGTCTCGCATCAGTCGGCGCTGAAGGGCGGCGAACTGTTGAAGATTCCCCAGTACCAGTTCTGATATCGATCGCCGAAGAGGGACCATCTGGATCTTAGGTACTTCCTCGCGCATGTACTCGGCATCGAGTTTCCTGCTCTTGCTCTTGCTCTTGCTCTTGCTCTTGCTCTTGCTCTTGCTCTTAATCTGCTTGTCAATCCCAAAGCGCACGAGCCGCTATCCCTAAGGGGAAAGCGCTAAGCGAAAGCACGGCCATCCGAGGCGCAGGTTCTGTGTTCTTTCGATACCGTGTCTCGCTATCCTCCAAAGAAGGGGGCTCACAGCAACTTTCGGAGCAAGAGCAAGATAAAGAGCAAGAGCAAGATTGCAGGATTAGGCACAGGAAGTCACAAAACGAAGTACTGAAGATTGAGGCGATCCCTCGATGGAATCCCTATCGGTTGCGCGACAGGGCTTTTCCTCCGGCTACGACGAGATACGCGGCGCCGGCAAGCACGATGATGGTCGCCCCGGCGGGCAGGTCCGGGCCGTAGCTCAACGCGAGTCCAAACGTCGTGAAGAATACGCTGCACAGCGTCGCCAGGACCATCATTTGGCGCAACGTCTTGGCGAAATGGCTCGCGACGGCCGCAGGCAGCGTAAGCAGCGCGATAACTAACACGATGCCGACCACGCTCACAAGAAGCACCACGGTCAGCGCGGTCAGGCAGAGAAGCAACAAGTAGAAAAACTCGACCTTCAGGCCGCGCAGCCTCGCAAATTCCTCGTCGAAACAAACCGCCAACAACTGGTCATACCAGACTACGCCTACCAGAATCACGATAGCGTCGAGACCGGCGATAAGGATCAAGTCGTTCGGGGAAATCATGAGTATGTTGCCGAAGAGGTAGCCCATGAGGTCTTCGTTGTAGCCGGGCGTACGCGAAATGAAGATGACGCCGATCGCCATGCCGATGGCCCAGAGCGCGCCGATGACCGTGTCCTCGCGCTGTTTCGCGCGCAGGCTGACGAACCCAATCACGAGCGCCGCGGCCAGCGCCGCCACCACCGCGCCTTGCAGGGGTGTCATCCAGGTCCAGCCATGGACGGTGGCAAGGTAGCGCGCAACGCCCATGCCGCCGAGAACGCAGTGCGAGATACTGCCCGCGATATAGGTGATGCGGCGTGTTACGACGTAGGCGCCGACGATGCCGCAGGCCACGCTCACCAGGAAGCCCGCCAGCAACGCGTATTGCAGAAAGGTGTACTGCGAGGCCGCGCGGAGAAATTCGATCATCGATGCGGCCCGCCTTCCTCGTGCCCGCACTTGTGATCGTGGCGCACGGCGCTCACGTCGTGGCCGTAGAGGTCCGCGATCCGCTCGCCAGTGAGTTCGCTCGTAGCGTGAACCCAGACCGTACGATTCACGCAGACCACGCGTTTCACGAGCGACGACACGACCCCGAGGTCGTGTGAGACCAGTACGATTGTCAATCGGCGGTTCAACTCCGCGAGCAACGCGTAAAGCTCGTCCTGCACGGCGGGGTCCACGTTGGCCGTCGGTTCGTCGAGCAGGAACAGGCGCGGTTCCGTGGCGAGCGCCCGCGCAATAAGAACGCGCTGGCGTTGGCCGCCCGAAAGCGCGGAGAAAGGCATATTGCGCTGTTCATGGAGACCTACGCTGCGCAAGGCTTCGTCCGCGGCCCCCTTGTCGACTTTCGTGTAGCGCCCCAAGAAGGGATGGCGGTCGAGCCGGCCCATCAACACAACATCGAGCACCTTGACGGGGAAGCTCGTGTCGAATTGAAAGTACTGCGGCACGTAGCCGATTCGAGCACGAGCGCGTTCCGGCGGTTCGTCGAAGATGCGGATCGTTCCGCGCTGCGGTTTCAACAACCCGAGCATGAGTTTGAGCAGCGTCGTCTTGCCGCCGCCATTCGGACCGACGATGGACGCGAAGTCCCCATCCTCTATCGACAGCGAAACATCGGAAAGGATGGGCGTCGCATCGTATCCGAACGTCACGTTGTGTACTTCGATGGCCACGCGCTTCTCCCGGATTATCGAAGCCCCGCGCTCAGCTTCTTCGCGATGTCTTCCAGGTTGGCAAGATAATCTTCCGCGAGCGGATCGATGGCAATCGCCACGCCATGAATCTCGCAGGCGATCGCCTCCGCGGATTTCTTGGGGAACTGTTGCTGCACGAAGATCGCGCGCACGCCGTCCGCCTTCGCGCGCGCGATGAGGGACGCAAGCTGCCGCGCGGTCGGTTCCTTGCCTTCAATCTCGACGGGGACCTGTTTCAGGCCATAGGCGTCGGCAAAATAACCGAACGCCGGATGATAGACGTAAAACGCCTTGCCCTTGCACGATGCCAGGATATTCGCGAGGCGCGCGTTCAGCGCATCGAGATCGCCCAGCAGCGACGCGAGATTGCGCTCGTAATCGGCGGCGTGTGCCGGGTCGATGTGCTTAAGGCCTTCGGCAATATGGGTTGCGATAACCTTCGCATTGAGCGGGTTCAACCATACGTGCGGGTCCATCGCGCCGTGGTCGTGATCGTGCGGCTCGTCAGCGTCCGCCTCCATGGCACGCAGAACGATGCCTTCGCGCGTGTCGACTATCGCGAGATTCGGGTTGGCCGCGCGCAACTTCTCGACCAGGCGCTGCTCGAACGGGAGGCCGATCGTGAAGTAGGCCCGCGCGTCCGCCAGCTCGGCCAACTGCTTCGGCGCCGGATCGAAGGTGTGATGGTTCTGTCCCGGCCCGACGAGTACATGGACGTCCACCAGATCGCCGGCGATCCGTTTCGCAAGATACGCTTGCGGACCGATGCTTACGAACACGGTCGGCGTCTCTGCGAGCGCAACGGCCGAGGCCAGCAACGCGCAAAACAATCCTGTCATGAAAATGCTACGCGTCATCGTGCGTCTGCCTCGTCTTCGAGCGCGCAGGTCAGATGCAGTTCGTGGCACTCCTTGCATTCCTCCAGCGTGTGGTCGCGCGCAAACGAATCCCAATGCTCCTTTTGTTTCGGCGTCAGAACGCCGGTGCCTTTGCACAAGGGGCACGCGCTTTCGAGGGCCGTCAGGATCGCCGTGCGGATAAACTCAGAGCGGTTGTGAATACCCTTCATCAACTCCCGCATGTGCTCGTCCACTTTGAAGGTGATGATGTCTTGCTTCTGGATATGCATCGTCAGACGCCTCGTGATTGGCCTAGCCGGCCCTATTGTTACAAAGTAATACCCCAAATGCAAGCCACCACACGGACTTTCACAGACCTGCACGGACGCCGCGTCGTGCTCGTGGCTACATTGAGACGCTGCCTCTCAGCCGGACGTACTCGTCCAGCGTGGCCATGAAATTGTCGTAGCGCGTGCCCTTAGCTATCGAATGGCTCGGGCCGAGGATGAACCCGCCGCCGGGCGCGCCGACCTCCAGTGCGCGGCGCACGTTTCTCCGGCAATCCTCCGGGGTCCCCGAGATCAGGTCCTCGACGGGGATGCCGCCCCAGAACGCGAGAGCGCTGCCGAAGTCGCGTTTGAGACCTCCGAGTTCCATGTCGGGAATGCTCTGGAGAGATTGATAGCATTGGAGCCCGGCGTCGATGAACTGGTCCATCAGGATGCGGTTGTTGCCGCAGTTGTGCAGGATGGCCTGCATCCCGCACGCGCGCACCGCGCCGATGCGTTCCTTCATGGCGTCGAAACAGAACTCGCGGAAGAGTTCCGGCGAGATCATCGGCCCCTTGCTCGCGGCCATGTCTTGTTCCATCAGGACGCCATCCTGTCCGGGCCGGATGCACCACGCGTCGCGCTGATGTTGGACCGCCACGGAACGGCGCGAAGCCGCGCGCACGACGTCGGGCATCGTGTAGTATCCGACAAGACCGCCCGACTCTCCCGGGAGGTCGATCATCGCGGTAACGCCGCCGCTCGCTCCGGCAATGTAGCGGTCCCGGCCAAGGCGTTCGACCACGTAATCCCACGCCTCGAAGACCGACGGATCCGGCGGCGTTTCCTGCACGGGCGCCTGATAGTCCTCGATCCTCGGTTCGGCGAATCGAACCGAATCCGGCGCCTGCACACGCGTGATATCGTTCGTCAATTCCGACGCCTGCCAGATGCCGCCTTCCTCGTCTTCCCACGTGTTGTCGGCAATACGTTTGACCTTCGGCGTCTGCCACCCTCGCGGCGGCAACGCGAGCGATTCCTTGAACGTAATCAGGTCGCAGCAATCGATCTTCTCGTAGAACTCGACCGTGTCGTACTTGAGACTCTCCGCGATCTCGTCGCGCCGCCCGTCCCACAGCGCAAGCTGGCACTTGATCTTGTTTCGAACAAACGTCTCGCGACCGATGACCGCTTCGATGGTGTCATAGTCGACAACATAGAACCCCAGCGGAACATACGGCGCCGGTTCGCGCGCGATAGTCCGCTGTACGCAGGTCTTGCCGCTCATCATGTCTCCCGTAGAAGTGAGGAGGCGCGGATACTCGATTGCGGGAAAATGAAGTGGTGCCGGGAGAGGGAGTCGAACCCTCACGAGGGGTCAACCTCGCCGGATTTTGAGTCCGGTGCGTCTGCCAGTTTCGCCACCCCGGCACGGGCGCGCATAGTACTTTATGCCGGGCGCGAAAATCAACGTGACGCTTCCGTTTCGTATGCAGTGTTGGTCCGTCGCGCATCTGGTATGATGGTCGCTATGCGAATTCAACGCCGCCACGAGAGGATTCGGAACATGATAGGGCCGGCATGCGTGCTCTTTTCGTTCTTTGCTTCAGCCCAGAATCCTACGCCGAGTCTAGATGCCGAACCCGGCGTGGTTCGGTTGTGCAACGATGACCTTGGGGCGATCGTGTGGGGCATGAAGGAAGCGCTCACGCTGAGCGTGGGCAAAAGCGATATTTGGGACCGGCGGAATCCCGCGCCGCCTGAACCGGTGTTGACGCTTGACCAAATGATCGAGAAGGCCAAGGCGGGAGATGTCTCCATTCTCAACGGGGCGGCCTATTACTCCGCATACAACGCCCATGACTTTCCGTGCCCGAAGCCCGCAGGACAGGTCATTCTCCAACTGCCGTTCACGACACCGGAGGGGACCGTCTCGCTCGATCAAACGCCGCGCGATCTCCGTGTGGAGGCTTCGTGCGGCGCGAAGCAGATTCGCCTGCGGCTCTACGTGAGCGCAGTCCGAAACCTGATCGTGATCGAAGCGGAATCCATCGGCCTGCAGCCTGGCGATGTAACGCTTCGTGTGTATCGCCATCGCGACACGATCGTTCCGGGCGGCGAATTACATCCGACGCTTGGAGACAAGAACTCGCCGCACGATTTCGAGCAGCTTCCCATGCCGCGCGCGGGCGAAGAGCAGGGTCTCGTTTGGGTCGGGCAGGATTTCGGCTCAGACGCGACGTTTCCGAAAGGTTTCACCAGCGTACTGGCCGCGAAGGCCGTCGATGCTCCGAGCTCAACCAGCACCGTCGAGGGGCAAACGGGACTGGGCACGCCGATGCGAGCGGAGAAAGAAGGGCGGATCAGCCACGGTCTCACCAAACGCTTTACGCCCATCAACGAAGCGCCGGGGTCCGCCGCTACGGCGCGGCTCGACGCGATTCCCGAGCGTTTCCACGTGATCGTAACAGTGGCAACCACACAGGACGACGCCAATCCACTCGCGCGTGCGCAACGCGATCTCGCCGAGGCCGAGAAGTTGGGATTCGACGCGCTCCGCGCGGAGCATGACGCGCAATGGGATGCGTACAATGCGAAACCGCACGCCCGCGCGTGGTCCGCGGACGGCTCGTTCAAGGTCGACATGCCGTGGGGCGGGGTCCCGTATCGCGTACGACCGAGCGGCTATTACGGCGACGTGCCCTTGTGTTCCGTCGACAGCACGAAGTTCTGCTTCCAGGATTCGTCGATGTGGCATGCGGATTTCCATTTCAACGAGATCGACGCGACGGTTCCGTGCATCGAGCGCCAGTTCGACATGCTCGATTCGTATTTCCGCATGATCCTGACGCTGCTGCCCATGGCCCAGTCGAACGCGCGCCAAGTCTACGGCTGCGCGGGCGCGATGTATCCGCTCGTGCACTACCCGCTCAAGGCGGACACCGTGATTCACAGCCACCTCACGTGGGAACAGAGTATGGAGATCACGGCGCTTCTCGCGCGTCCGTTTTGGCTCCGGTTCTTGTATTCATGGGACATGGACTTCTTGCGCGCGCAAGCCTATCCCGTGTTGCGTGAAGGCGCTCGGTTCTACGCCGAGTACTTGCATGCGGGCGGCGACGGCCTATACCACGTGTTCCCTACCGTGTCGCCGGAACACCGAGGCATCACGAAGGACCTCGAATTCAATAAGGATACCCAGTCGTCGATCACGCTCATCCGCTATCACCTGCGCGCGGCCGCCCGCGCCGCCGAGTTGTTGGGTATGGACGAGCAGGAGCGCGGTCGCTGGATCGAGATCGCGGCGAAGATGCCCGCGTATCCCACGGTCGACACACCGGAAGGCCCGATCTTCATCGACGTCGCCGGCGCCCAGCCGATGGAATACAACATCCCCGTGCCGCTCAGCGCCGCGTTCTGGGGCGACGACATCGGGCTCGATTCGCCGCCGGAGGCCATCGAACTGGCACGGCGCACCTTGAAGCTCATCCAGGTGTGGGAGCCGCACCGCGGCTATTTGAAGCGCGTGCGCGCGCGCCTGGGCATCTACGAACCGGGCGACGGCATCGCATTGGAAAACCTCCTGCAATCGCACACGGGAGTGATTCGAGTCTTTCCCGCGGTACCGCCCGATTTCCAGGGAGGATTCGAAAAGCTCGGCGCGCAGGGAGCATTCGTCGTCGCGGCCAAACGGGCGAAAGAGGGCGTCCGAACCTTCACGATCACGTCGCTTGCGGGCAACGATTGCACGGTGGCCAATCCGTGGAAAGAGGTCGCTCCCGCCGTGATTGACCTGGAAACGGGCAAGCAGATAGCCGTGTCGCGCAAAGCTGGCATCCTCGAGTTCAAGACCGCCGCGGAGCATACCTATCGCATTCGGCCACCGCGCGCGTCGTCGGTCTAGGAGGCCTCCGAATACTCAGTTATCCCCAGTTTCTATGTGGCTCTGTCTTTTCTTGCTCGTGCTCGTGCTCGTAATCGTACTCGTAGTCGAGTTACTCGCGGCCGAGTGTAGGCAGCAGCTATAGGCAATAGGACAATGATTGCACTGTTACACTGGCACTCTTTCAATCTCCGGTCGATTACGATTACGCGTCATAGTGAAGCGTGACCTCACTCGGGAGGATGAAGATGCGGCGCGTCTCGAGTGGCGCATCGATACATCAAGGAAGGCTGGACCACCTGTCATTCTGAGCGAAGCGAAGAATCTCCTGGCAGGCGAGGCCTATATCGCAGGTGAGATTCTTCGCTTCGCTCAGAATGACAGGTGGTCTGGTTTCAGTTTTCGAGGTAGCACGATTACGAGCACGAGCACGAGCACGAGCGCTGCCTCGTAGAGCACGGCTCTTCACGAAACTGGGGATACAGGAGCTCCGAATAGCCGGCGGATGCGTGTCCCTCCGGAAATGCTGTATACTCCAAGTTCACCTGTGAGGGAACCGTCTTGAAAACGTTAGTCTCGGTCGTGGTGCCGGTGTACAACGAAGAGGAAAACGTGCCGCTGCTCGCGGAACGTATTCACGATACCTTCCGCGGACTTCCGGACTACGACTACGAAGCGCTGTTCGTGAATGACGGCAGCACGGACGGCACGCGCGCCGCCATCGACACCGCGCATGCGGTTGACGAACGCGTGCGTCCGGTGCACCTTGTGGCCAATCGGGGCCAATCGGCGGCCGTCGTGGCGGGGATGAGGCATGCACGGGGCGAGTATATCCTGACGCTCGACGGCGACCTGCAGAATGACCCGTGCGATTTCCCAAAGATGCTCGAACTGCTCAAGACGCACGATTGCGTCTGCGGGTATCGCGCGAAGCGCAACGATAACTGGGTGCGCAAGATGTCGAGCAAAATAGGCAATGGCGCGCGCGAGGCGATCCTGAAAGACGGGATTCGCGACGCGGGCTGCGGGTCGAAAGGCTTCCGCAGGCGCTGCATAGAGCATATCGTGCCGTTCAACGGGGCGCACCGGTATATCGCGGTCATGATGCGCGCTGCGGGAATGACCATCGCGGAATGCGAAGTCACGCATCATCCGCGCGTGCACGGCGTGTCGAAATATGGCATCAGCAACCGCCTGTGGCGCGGCATCTACGATTTGATCGGCGTATCGTGGCTCAAGAAACGCTACGTGACATTCCAAGTCGAGGGGGACGAATAGCGTGGCGACGGCAGTTGCGGCGGTGTTCGGCGCGGCCGGGGGGCTGATCTTCTACGGGCGCTTCTGGGTGCAGTGGCTCGCCTCGGAACGCAAGAAGAAGAGCGTCATCCCTGTCGCGTTCTGGTACATGAGCGGCATTGGCTCGATGATGCTGCTCGTCTACGACGTGCTCGTCGTGTCGCCGGGCGCCGCGTTCGGCGTGTGCTTCAACATCCTCGTGTACTCGCGCAATCTTGTCCACGTCTGGCGCGAGCGCGGCACGCTGACGAAGACGCTGAACATCGCCGCGCACGCGGTGGCAGTCCTGATTGCGGCCGTAGCCGTCGTGTTCACGGTGATTGTCTGGGTGTGGGAAATTCGCGAGAATCGCGCGCTCGATCCGGCGAAGGCCGCGCAGAACTGGTTCTGGCTAAAGGTGTGGGGCGTGGGACAAATCATGTTCTTCCTTCGCTTCTTCATTCAGTGGCTGGCCACGGAGTTGAAAGGCAAGAGCGTAGTGCCTGCGGCGTTCTGGTATCTAAGCCTCGGGGCAGCGCTGTTTCAAACGCCCAGCTTCATTCAGCAACAGGACTGGGTGAACTCGATTGGCATGGCCGCAAGTGTGTTCATTTACGCCCGGAACTTGTGGTTCGTGTATCATACCGGCGCTGAAGCCGCGCCGGACGCTTCGGGCGCGTAGTTTTTCGTGGTCGTGGTCGTGATCGTGATCGTAATCGTAGTCGGCGAGTGAAGGCCCAAGCCATTTCTTACTTGCCGATTACGATTACGATCACGTTCACGACTACGATCACGATTGTCGAGAGGATGCTCGATGATCAACCCCCGAGTTCAATTCTTCGGCCTGATGTCGCTGGCCGCGGCGCTCTTCTTCATTAACACGTGGGGCTACGATCTTTGGCCTGCGGACGAGCCGCGCTTCGGCGAAGTGCCGCGCGAAATGATGCAGTCGGGCGACTACCTCGTTCCGCACTGCAACGGCGTCCCGTATAAGGAAAAACCGCCGCTCCTGTTCTGGGCCATCGCGTTGGTATCGCTGCCCCTCGGCGACGTGACCGAGTTCACCGCGCGCGTGCCGTCGGGCCTCGCGGCGCTGTTCACGGTGGCGATGACGTTCCTGCTCGCATCGCGCCTGTTCGACCGGCGCACGGCGGTGTGGTCCGCGCTCGTCCTGATGACGATGAACTTCTTCTGGTCCGAGGCGCGATCGGTACGCACGGACATGCTGTTGACCGCATGCATGACCGGCGCGCTGATGGCCTTCTGGCGCTGGCACGATTCGCGGCGCGCGGGATGGCTCGTGGCATTCTATGCGGCAGTCACGTTGGGACTCTACACCAAAGGCCCCGCCGCACTGGTCTTCCCGCTGCTCTTGATCTTCTGTTTCTACTGGCGCCGGAAAGAAGAGCGGCGGGCGACGCACTGGATAGTGGGCACTGCCGTGGCGATGGGCCTCGCGCTGGCATGGTTCCTGCCCGCGCGGATGATGATCCCTGCTGATACCGCTCAGGCCGCCCAGGAAAGCGTTGGCGGCGAGGCCTTCCGGCAGATCATCGGGCGCGTCTTCCTGGGCGTGAGCAAGGCCCAGCCTCCTTGGTACTATGTAATCAACATCCCCCTGGGCATGCTGCCGTGGACCTTATTCCTGCCGTGGGCGCTGCCGGTGCGCCGCGACAGCGAAGCCAAACGCCTGCTCTTCGCTTGGATAGTCCCGGCTTTAGTCTTCTTTTCGATCTCGGTGGGCAAGCGCGGCGTCTACCTGCTTCCCATCTATCCTGCCCTGGCCATTGTGACGGCGCAGGGGGTGCTGGAATTGATGGACAGCGATCGGACCGCGTGGCGCAAGCGGCTCACCGCCATATGGGGCATCGCCTTGCTGGTCGTCGGCGCCGCGCCGCTCGCCCTGCCATTCACGAAGTACCGCGATCTCTGGTCAATGACGTTCATACCGTTCGTCGTGTTCGCGCTGCTCTTCGCGGCGATCGTGTTATACAGGGCGGTCACCGTCGATCCGCGCGCGCTGCATCGCGCCATGACGGCCCACGTTTCCGTGCTGGCCATGCTCGCGGCGATGTTCTTCTACCCGGCGGTGGATACGTTCAAAGGCGCAAGCGATTTCTGCCGCCCCCTGCGCGAACTGGCCTTGGCGGGAAAGGAATACCGCCTCTTTTCAGTCTCCTTCTCGCGCGAGGAGTACGTGTTCTACTCGAGGCATTTTCATTCGCCGGTATTGACCAACGACCCGATTCCGCTCGACCTGCCGGCCGGCTTGGACACGAAGAACGATGCGCGCACCCAGCGCAAGATTCGTGACAGCATCGACAAGGCCGTCGACAAGATTACGCTTGCCTCGCTCGCATCGCCCACCGAGAAAGAAGTGGAAACGCTGGATACCGCGGTACGTGGCGCGATCGAGAAGGCATCCCCGGCCCCGCTGTATGCGCAAGTATTTCTCGACGCTTTCGCGGCGAAATCCCAACAGTTTGTCGACGACTTCTCCCAAGGTACGGCGGCGTTTGCGTTCATCCAGGAAGACGATTGGAAATGGCTTCTGCCCTTCGTCATGCATCCCGACCGCGTGCACGTGGTCGCCTCGGAGCCCGTGGGCACCCGCAGTATGCTGTTGATTGCCAATAATGCGGCCGTGGGGATGCTGGGCGAACTCAAACGCTGACGCCGCGATTGGGAGCACGGCTTCATCATGCCCAAATCGCGCGCGAGCGGAAACAAGGACAGGAAGCGAAAATGGCGCCATCCACGACTGAGAGCCGATTGAGACGCGGTTTTCAAGCCGGAATCTGGTCCTTCGCGATACTGCTTGCAACAGGGGGGTACTGTGTATCGGCGTGGGCCTCGCCCGAGTTTGCTCCAGGCGTGTCCCTCGCCCAAGTTAAGCCCGTCCAGTCCCGGCTGTCGGGCATGGCGGCAAGCGTAACGAACCCAGGCGTCTGGTGGACGCATGGGGACGCCGAAGAAGGACCGATCGTTTACGCATACAGTCTCCGCGGGGAGTACCTTGGCCAATGGCAGCTGAGTTCGGCGGCCGCCACCGATTGGGAGGGAGTTGCGGTCGGCCCAGGGCCCATCGAAGGGATCTCCTATGTCTATGTTGGAGACATCGGGGACAAGGGATCGAATCGTGAACTCGGACTTAGGATCTATCGATTCTTCGAGCCTGTAGTGTATCCGCGCCAGGCGGAAGATCCCCTAACCAGAATCCTTCCCAACTCGGCTTGGGAAATGACGACGGTCACCTATCCCGGGGTCCTGTTCCTTCGCGAAGCCGATGCCGAGACGATGATGGTCGATCCGCGCAACGGGGACGTGTACATTGCGCAGAAACGCGATGGCCATATTCCCGTGTTTCGCGCGGAGGCATCGTCCCTATTCCAAGGAACCACGGCCGGCATGACCCAAGTGGCCGACCTTTCGACGCCGGGATGGACAGCCGCGGGAGGCGCTATCCAGCCGCAGGCGATGGAGTTGATCGTCAGCGGTCCCAGCCAACACAGGCTCCTCTGGCAGATCGCCCCTGGCGAGACGATCCAACAGGCCTTGGCCGGTCCGTCATACTCGATTCCTTTCGGCAATGAGAGCCGTGGCGGCGCTGTGACGTACGAACGCAACGGCAGCGGCTACATGAGCTTGAGCGAGGGAGATGCCATCGACCTCCAATACTTCGCGCGTACCAGCCCGGACGCTCCTACGCCCTTCCTGAGCGTCATCCCTCCCGAATCGCAGTGGCGCTTCATGGACAATGGTCTGGATCAAGGCAGGGCCTGGCGCAACGCGGACTTCGACGATACGGGATGGAAGAACGGGTACGCACAATTGGGATACGGCGAGGGGGATGAGCAGTCGTCTGTCAGTTATGGCGACAAACCCTCCAACAAGCGCATTACGACTTACTTCCGAAAGACGTTCTGTCTGGATACTTCCGTGCCGTTCGAGACACTGGTTCTGCGCGTTGTGTTCGATGGGGGTATCGCCGTGTATCTCAACGGGACGGAAATACTGCGCCACGCGCTAGCCTCGGGCGCGGGCGTGTTCACCCTAGCTACCTGCACGCGCGGCGCCCTGAAAGACTCATGGCTCACCGTGCCGGTGGACGCAGCCGCGCTTCTCCCCGGAGAGAACACCATCGCGGTTGAAACGCATCTTGCGAGCGTCGATCAACGCAGCATGAGTTTCGATCTCCAGCTTGAGGGGACGCGTTCCACGCCCGCTCGGACGTATCGAGTCATGCTGGAAACGGTAACCGAGCCGCCCGGCTTGGTTGCGCCCTCGTTTGCGATGGATGACGATGCCGCCACGATCGATGCGGGTGGTTCGCGCAGTTTCCGCCTGATCGCCCCCGCGGCCTACGCCGATTTGCCGTACGCGGCATTCGAGTCGACGACGAGGCAATTCAATCTTGGCGCACACGGCGATGCGGTGTGCAGTTGTCCGGACTACGCCGACGGCGGCGATCCACGATGCACGCCGCGCGTCACCGCAACCAACGCGCGCCTCTACAAAGGGAACAGCAAATGGCCGGACGTGGACCATGACGACTGGTACAATATCTACTATCCGACCGGAGATGTCACCGTTACGGTAACCTACAAGGCGCGCGAAATCCCGGTGGAATACGATCCCTATGTGACCGGCCCTTCGATCACCTATCACGCGGCCACCGGGCATTCGATCGAAGTAACGCCTGCTGAGCGCCCTGGATACGACCTGACTGGCGTCAACGCCAGCAGCGGAGTCATCGAGGATCTGGGAAACGGCGCCTGGCGCCTCTCTCGCGTGACCGATCTCAGCGAGGTTAAGGTCTACTCCGCGTACTTGCCCATCACCTACGCGTTGACCTACAACGCCGGGGAGCACGGAACCATCTCCGGGACTTCGCACCAAGTCGTTCCTTGGGAAGCCGACGGCACGCAAGTTACGGCCGTGCCCGATGCCGGATGCCGGTTCGTGGCGTGGAGCGATGGGGTGTTGAGCGCCTCGCGCACAGACACGCACGTTAAGAAGAACCTGTGGGTGTTGGCCTCGTTCGTCCCTGATTTCCATGAAATTGCCTATGAGGCCACGCCGCGGACAGGTGGAGGTATTTCAGGGCCCTCTTCCATCTTGGCCGGCAACGAGGCCGTCTTGGAAGTGCAAGAGAACGAAGGATATTGGTTTGGCGATATCACGACGACCAACGGAACCTTGAACGGCACGTACCCGAGCTTCAAGCTCTCCGGGGTGACGGCCGCGACTACCGTAACCGCTTCGTTTTCTCCGAAGAGTAACCCGATCACCTACACGTCCGACCCGCATGAAGGCGGCGCTGTCTCCGGCCCGCCCGAGATCCTGACGGGCGAGAGCGCCGTATTGACCGTTACCGAAAATGCGGGCTATCGATTCCAGGGCCTGACGGCCACCAATGGTTCGGTGTCGGGGGCGTTCCCGAGTTTCACCTTAAACGGCGTGACGGCGGAAACCAGCGTTAATGCGACGTTCGGCGCCGCCCCGATGTGGAATCTCCTGTACGCGGCCGATCCGGCCGCGGCTGGTACGGTGTCGGGTCCAGCCTCAATCCCTCAGTCGACGGGCGCTACGGCTACGGTGAGCGTAACGGCAAACCCCGGCTATACGTTGGAACTCGTAAGCGCCAACAACGGAGCCACGATTACCGGGACAGGACCCTATACCGTGTCCAACGTAACGGCGGACACGGTCGTCACGGCGTATTTCGCCCCGGACAGGAAATGACAGTCCCATCATTTGAGACGCTCTACGGACAAGCGGGCGGGTGCGCCTGCGCGAATGGGCGCGGCTTCGGCACGCAGATACAGGGCCACGGCGCCGTCAAGACCTCGGGGGCGTTTCCACTGCGGTTCGCCCTGTGATACGCGGACATGCTCGCGCGTCGCGCTCTTGCCCGTTGTGACGCTGAACCAGGTCAACGAATACGTGCCCTCAGGAATCGCTTTCAGACCCAACGGACCTTTGCCCTCGGCAGCATACGCGAGATAGCTCACGCCGGGCGCGGCGAGGACATAGGTGGAAGCCCCGGCGGCCAGTTCGTCGTGCGGGGCCATTTCATTGACGTGGGACGACTCGAAACACCGCGCCAGATGGCCGCACGCTTCCAGATCGCCGCGCGAGGGTTCGCCGGGATGGTCGAAGGACCAGCCCAGCGCCATCGCCCCGGCGCCCGCCATTGCGCAAGCCCATAGCTTATCGCGCGCGGCGTCTCCGAACCCAAAGTCCTTAGCCTCGGCCATGACTACCGCATAGCGCCCGCGGGCCTTTCGCCAGGCTTCGAGCATGCCGTCGTGCAGCGCCTCGGGCGTAACCACGTTCCACTGCGCGGCGAAGACGTCGATGTTGGGGTCGTCCGCGAACTCGTCAAAGTCCAGCCCGTTGGTCTTGTGCACCGCGATCGCGTGGCGATGATTGTCCGCGTTGCGGAGGATTGAGGCGATGGCGCTCACGCGCGCGGGGCTGAACGACTCTTCGTATTCCTCGGCCACGCCCCAGATCCAGTTGCGGTGATGCTCGAATCGGCGGACGATCCGTTCCAGGAACGCTTGCTCCTCCGGCCCCACGCCGTCGGCGGTGTCCCAGATACGGGCGCTATCGTCGTAGACGATGAAGAAGACCACGATGCCATTCTCGTCCATGAACCGAAACCACGTCTCCCATTGTGCAAGGATGCGCTCATCGAGTCCCTTGGCGGGATCGCTGTCCACAAACGGGTTCTCGGTCGCGCCGCCATCGCCGCCATGAGAACGAATCGCTTCGACGTACAGGCAGTTCGCGCCGGTTCCCTTCATCGTATCGAGAATGGCCTGCTGATCGCCGTCGCGCGTGCCGTCGGGTTTGCGCGTCCCGCGATAGAGAAAGCCTTCGGGATCGCCGGGTGCGCAAAGTGCAAATGGGGCGCATGCGCCTTCGCGATCCATGTTCCGCCCGAGCCACTCTCGATGCCGCGGGTCCACGACGACCTGTCCCGGCATGGATTCGGGCCGTACCGCTTCGCGCAACAATCGGAAGGCCGTATTCAGCGGTTCGGGGTCTTCGTCCATATCGCCGATCACGGTGTCGTTCCATGACATCACGATATCGAGACTTGGGATGACCGCCATGCCGCGCATGCCATTGCGGTGGCCGAGCGCCGCATAGATGTCCGCGGGCGCGTCGGGCCAATGTCGTTTGCCTTCGCGGCTCACGCCGTTAATCCACCACAGCCAGCTATAGCTGCCAACGTGGTCGCATTGATTGTCCGGTATGCGCTCCGAACCCAGCGAACGTTGATCGGAGCACAGTTCGGCCGCTTCGCCTTTCGTGCGCGGCAAGGATGCGGGCAAGGGCTCGCCGACCAGCCGGTGGGCGTCTTCCCTGGTAAGAATCTGTTTCCCGCGCCATTGGCCTTCGTGGAGGAATAGATATCCGAAACGGCAGAAGTCGCGCGGAGACACGCCAAGGCGTCCCGGGCGTCCATCCATGCCAAACGCCATGAACGTGGGATCGTCTTCGCATTGCAGCACGTCCGTGAGCATCGCGTGCAACACGGTCTCGTCTACCGTGGCATACGTCACCCCGTAGACGCCGAGAAAGAGCGTGTCCATGAACAACGCCATCTGAAAGTCGTTGTAGTCGAACGCGGTCCCCGGCGCTTCCCGCACGCCGTAACACGAGGTCTGTGTCGCGAAATGGCGGAATGCGATCTCGCGATCCTTGAACCCGAGGTCCGGGTTCAGCGATTCGAGACAGGGAACGAAGCCGATGGCCTTCGTATCGACGCCCGGAAGCCGTCCCTCCTCGATCGCTTTGAAAAGAAAGAAGGAAAACCACGGTTTCACTGCCGAGGCCACGTCGCCGCGTTCGGCAATATTGCCCCACTCGTACACCATGCGACCGTGGCGGACGATGCATCCACGGCCCTGCATGAAATCGCGCATCCGATCCAGCGTCGGCGCATCGAGCCCGGCTTCCTCCGGCGTCATCGTTTGCCAATGTTCGCCGGGATAGGTCTCCACCTGGCATGACGCGGTGAGGAGAAACATCGGCACGAGAAGAATCGAGTGTAGACATGTCGACATCATGGCAGCGGTGCACTCCTGTTTTATGTAGATGCCGATTATAGCACGGCGGACCGGACCGGCGTTTTGACTTTGCCGCGCGCGGCTCCCTATCATAAGCGGCAGTCCGGCGCAGAGTCTTTGTATTCCAACCCTGTTGTTCACAGGTGAGTTGTTTTCTTCGGTGGAACAATCGGCGGGATGCGGGAATCATAGGTGCGGCGGCAAGGAAGGCACGAGTCGCCATGAATCGTGGTCTCACTCGGGAGAATGAAAATGCAGCGCGTCTTGCGTGGCGACGATACATCAAGGAACGCTGGACCTTCTGTCATTCTGAGCGCAGCGAAGAATCTCCTGGCAGGGGAAGCTTCTGTCGCGGGTGAGATTCTTCGCTTCGCTCAGAATGACAGGAGGTTGGGTTTCGATTTTCGAGGCGAATGGATGGGATTCGAGAGATCGCTATGAGAAGAAACATTGTCCACGCAGGGGCGGGAAGCCTCAGTTACGAGATTCGCGAGATTGTGGCGTTGGGGCGCGAGATCCGCGCGCTGGGCCAAGACATTACGTGGGAGAATATCGGCGACCCGATCGAAAAAGGCGAGGTGGTCCCGGAATGGATTCGCGACACGATCCACGAACTTGTGGACGAGCCGCGGTCGTGGGGCTATTGCGACACGGCGGGCGTGCCGGCCACGCGCGAGTTTCTGGCCGCCGAGGTCAATAAGCGCCCTGGCGGCGTGCGCGTGACCTCGGAAGACATCCTCTTCTTCAACGGGCTGGGCGACGCCGTGGCCAAGGTGTACGGCTTCTTGCGGCGCGAGGCGCGCGTGCTCGGTCCGTCGCCGGCGTACAGCACGCATTCGAGCGCCGAAGCGGCGCATTCGGGCTACAACCACGTGACGTATCAGCTCGACCCGTACAACGGCTGGATGCCCGACGTCGAGGACATCCGCAACAAGGTCAAGTATAACGACAGCATCGCGGGCATCCTACTGCTTTCGCCGGACAACCCGACGGGCGCCATCTACCCGATGGAGATCTTGCTGGAAATCGCCCAGATCGCGCGCGAGTACAAACTGTTCATGGTCGCGGACGAGATCTACGCGCATATCGTCTACAACGGATTCTCGCGGCAGCATATGAGCCAATGGATCGGAGACGTACCGGCGCTCGCGATGCGCGGCATCAGCAAAGAATACCCGTGGCCAGGTTCGCGTTGCGGATGGCTCGAAGTCTTGAACAAGGATAAGGACGAGAATTTCGCGGCCTACGTCAACAGTCTGCTCGCGGCGAAGCGCCTCGAGGTCTCTTCGACCACGCTGCCGCAGATGTCGATCCCCCGCGTCATCGGCGACGATCGCTACGAGGGTCATCTGAACCGGCGCGCGGCGATGTTCGAGCAACGCGCGAACGAAGCGGTAGCGTATTTCGATGGGTGCGACGCGGTCATCGTAAACAAGCCGAGCGGCGCGTTCTACATGACCGTAATGTTCAAGGACGGCGTGCTCAACCAGCACCAGTCGCTGCCGATCGAGAACGGCGCGGTACGGACGCGCGTCGAGGAACTGGTCAAGAACGTGACGCCCGACAAGCGGTTCGTCTGTTACCTGATGGGCGCGACGGGCATCGTCGTGGTGCCGTTGACGGGGTTCCAGTGCACGCACGAAGGATTCCGCGTAACCATCCTCGAAACCGACGCCGCAAAACGCGCGTGGGTGTTCCGCACGTTGCGCGAGTCGATCGACCAGTATCTCGGAAGCGCGTAGCGTTCCAAGTATTTTGGCTAGTTCCCAAGCTGTGCTTGGGAACTCACGTGAGCGAGAAGCTCCGCTTCGAGAGCCGCGAAGTACAACTTCGCGTCCAAATGCGTTCCCAAGCACAGCTTGGGAACGAGTTGGTAGTGCTCATTGGCGCCGCCAGCGTTGGCTACTCGATCACCAGCATCACGTGGCCGCGCGTCGAATTGACGGTCACGCTGACGCGGCCACTCTCGTAGACGAATTCAAGGGGTGTCTCCTCGGGCGCCATCACGACGCGTTTAGGCGCGCGATCCACCTTGACCGATACGGTCACATTCACGAGCGGAAACGCATCCTCGATGATTTCGGGGCCACCGCTTTGCGTCTTGCGCGCGGGATAGAAACTCAGCAACTGAACAATCGTCCGCGCGTCTTTTCGGGCAACGGTTGCTTCGAGATGCGCCGGGCCGTCATCCCTTATCAGAGGCTCGGGCAGAATTCGGTCGATGCAGCGCCCGACGATTTCGCGGTAGGCCAGATTCGCGTGGAGTCCATACGCCGTGAAGATGGGCGAGGCGATAGTGATGACGCGCCCGTGCTGAACGATCGCGGCATACTTCGATATCTTGTCGGGCGGCGTCTGGCTGTGCGAACAGAAGTGCAGGTAATTCCGGTCGAAATACGGTTCGACCACGCGCGCCAGCGCCTTAGCCCCTTTCGCAGGCGTGATGCGAAGGCCACGTTCGTACATGACATGATCGGTGTCGGGCAAACCGGCAGCCATGGCTTTGTCGAGGCGGAGGTACGTGACGGCGTAGGGCGAAGGGCCGTGCGCTACGAGGCCGAGTTCGGACATGGCAGGGCGTCCCTCAGCGTCAAGCGCCGCCGCGCCTGACACGATCAGCGCGCCGCCCGCTTTGACGAAGGCGGCGAGGCGTTTCTTGAGCGCGGCGTCGATGGCGATGCTCTCGGGAACGATGACGAGTTCATACGTGCGCAAGTCTTCGTGCGCGGCCACAAGGTCGAATTGATGGCGCAGTTCCTGCAAAGCGCGCACGAATCCGAGTCCGTCCGGCCCGGCATGATCGCCGCGTTCGGGATCGATGAGGACGCCAATCTGGCTGGAAAGTTTCGCGCCGTCCATCCAAGGCTCGCACGATTGGATGTAGTTATACACCTTGCCGATCAGCGCATACGCGCCGCGGTCAAGCGTGCCGCGCGGATGCAACTGATCTCCGACGCTGTTGCTCAGGCCTTGGCTCAGGCTGCTGCAGCATTCGTACATGAGCGCCGCCTCGGGCTTAATGCCGCCGAAATCCGCCCAACTCTTGTGGAAACGCGCGGTCATGCTCAATGTGGGGAAACCATACGGGCGCACGAAACGCGAGACGTAAGGAAAATACGCGTAGCCCCATCCGCCGGTCGGCAGGCATTCAATTTCGACGTGCCGCAGGAACTTCTTCTCGACGTGGAGATTGGTCTTCGGGCGGCTGTTGAACCAAATGCCCGCGGGCGCGCCGCCGCGATGCGCGTCGTCGACCATCTTCTTGAACCGCGCCATGTACGCGTGGGCCACGTCGCGCGCATAACGCTGCCGGTCCGCGTCGCACGCGGGGTCCATGCCGCGCGCGAGCATTCCGTCCCGCGCCCATCGCGAACAACTCGGCTGGTCCCAGCACATATCGAGGAAGATACCGTCGGTGGGCGCGAAGCGTTCGAGGACCTCGGCCAGTTGCTCCGCGAGATATTCTTGGTAGGGGCTTGACATGTCGAGCGTGTGCCACCCGGCGCCCAACGGCCCGCCGTTCTTGGCGATGCGCCCGTTCTCGTCCATGGCGCACCATTCGGGATGCTGGCGCGCGGCGTATTCGTCGACCTGCACGCTGACGTAAATCGGCGCTTTGATGCCGCGCGCGTGGAGCGCGTCAATCTGCGCGCGAAGGAGATCGAGCGAAGGCGAAAGGCCGGGATGCCGCTCGGCGCGATCGGTGTCGTAATAGAGATGGCCGTGGTGGCATTTCGCGAACAAGGTCACGCTGTCGACGTGCGCGTCGACGAAGGTCTGCGCGAACGCGCCGGGGTCGAAGTCGCGGCCGACATCATGAATGTCCGGGCTGGTATGGAAATCGAGGTGGATAGCGCGGCGCGGGAAGAAGCGGAGCATGCTCAAATCTCCTTAAGCGTGAGGCCGCTTGCCCGCCGATACGGCAGTGCGGCGCGAACCGAGATGAAGCAAACCAAGCTGAATCGCAAGGGCGATAATCATAAAAACAGGCGTCCAATGAAAGGGCGTCGCGAGGCCATAGGTTCCGGCGAGATACCCGAAGACGAGACATCCCAGGAAGCCGCCGAGGCCCACCGCGCCTTCGTTGATCGCCGCGCGGCGATGCTTGTGATCCGGGTTGGCCATGCTGTAGTAGACGCCGGCAAAGAAGGTGCCGCCGCCCAAGGCCCCGACGGCGACGAAGCATAACGCCATGATCACGAGGCTGCGCGTGCTGCCGAGGACCCAGAACGCCGCCGCGCCCGCCACTTGCAGCGCTGCCAAGAACGAGAAGCTGTGATGCCAGCGCCGCGTTCTTCCAAGAATGAGGAACGAGATCGCCGCTGTCAGCGCGAGCGCGAAGGCGAGCCACGAGTACTTGGTGGCCGCCCCGGACACCAACAAGGCCGCGGGTTGTTCTTCAAAGAGGATGCGCAGTTGGCCCGAGGACACGAGTTCGTCGATGCGTTTGGGAAACACGTTTCGCGTCACGCCCCCGAGCGCGCTGCCGACAAAGGTCGCGCACCACGCGGCATACAGATGGGCCTCGCTGGCGCGGTCGTGGCTCGCGCGCGCTTCGAGCATTTCGAGCGACGCTTGCAAGTGGTGATCTTTCTCGTGAGGCAACGTGCGGATGAGCGCCACGCACACTATCGCGACGGCGAACAAGACCACGAACGCAATGCGATAGTCGTAGTCGTAGAGCGGCCCGGCCACCAGGGGGCTGAGCGCGAATCCGAAACTCCACGAGATATTAAACGCGGACATGCGCTTCGCGCGTTGCTTCGGATCGGGTTCCGCGCCGACCCAAGAATGCAGCGCCGGCCATACGAGAGCGAGCGACCCCATGGAAACCGTGGCGGCCGCGCCGCACGCAATGGGATTGCGGGACATCGGAATCAGCACGGAGGTAAGCCCGAACACCACCATCCCGGCGAGGGCCCACGTGAGGCCGTTCTTCGCTTTCGACACATATCTCGACGAAAGCAGGCACGCGCCGGCGTACGATGCGCCTTGGATCGCGCCAATTGTCCCGGACATCGCCGCGCCGCCCCCGATCTCATTGAAGATGTAGAAGGGCAGCACGGTAATGCTGATCATCACCGCGAAATCGGTGAGGAACGCGGTGAGGTAGATTCTCTGATGCGGGGTGGACATATTCAGGGGTTAGGGGTTAGGGGATGGGGATGCTATGGGGTGCGACTCGAACTCCGGCCCCAAGGCGTGACCCCTCGCTTTCCTTCAAGGACGGTTGCGTCCCACAGAGACAACTTTGCCTTCGCGCGCGGATGCATACAGGGCATCCAACACGGCCATGTTCGCCACCGCGTCCTCCGGAAGCCATCGCGGCGGTTCGTGCGTCTGACAGGCCCGCACGAAATCCTCCACCTCGAGGTGGTAGCAGTTCGCGCCAGGGGTCACGATGGTCTGGGACTCGTCGCCTCGCCGAAGCGTGAAACTAGCGCTTTCCTCTCCAGGGAACCACGCGTCGTCGAGAACAATCGATCCCTCCGACCCGCCGATTTCGAGGCGGCGCCGCGCATCGTTCTCGATGCTCGACTCGAACTGCGCAAGGATCCCGTTGGGAAATTCGAGCGCGCCGAACAGCGTGTCGTCAACGGTCGTTCTGCGTTCGAACGCATGGGCGCGCACGGGCTCGCACCCGGCGATGCGCCGCGACACGTTGACGCAGTAGCAGCCGACGTCCATCAGTGAGCCGCCGGCCAGTTCCGCCGAGGCGCGAATGTTGTCGCGGTCCCGCAAGTGAAAGGTGAAGGAACTGCGAATGGAAATCACGTTGCCGATCGCGCCCGTCCGAATCGTTTCGAGGATATGGTCGTACACGGGGTGGAACCGATACATAAACGCCTCGGCAAGCAGCACGCCCGTGCGCTTCGATGCGTCCACCATCTCCTGTGCCTGCGCCGCATCAACGGCGAACGGCTTCTCGCAGAGGACCGGAATCCCGGCTTCGAGGGCCTTGATCGTCCACTCCGCGTGCATACTGTTCGGCAGGGGATTGTACAACGCGTCGATCTCACCCGACTCGATGAGACCTTCATACGTGTCGAACGCGCGCGGGATACCGTGTTCCTTGGCCCACTCGTTCGCCCGCGTCCAATTGCGGCTCGCGACGCCCTGGAGGCAACTCGATGCGCTCATGCCAATACCGCGAATAAGGGCGCGGCCGATGTTGGCCGTGCTCAAGATGCCCCATCGGATCGGATGCGTCATCGGTGGCCCTCCTCCTTCTCGGACCGTGTTCGATTCAGAGCGCGCGAAGAAACGCCTCTGGCGTCCCGAACGCAACCCTGGCCTTTCTGTCATTCTGAGCGCAGCGAAGAATCTCGCTCCGAGCATACGCCTCGTCTGTCAAGAGATTCTTCGCTGCGCTCAGAATGACAGAAAGGTCGAATCTCGCACTGATGTATGGCAAGTTCTTCAAGACCTCTCAGGGAACGATCGTTGCCGTCTTGATGTAGTCCATCTCCGGGAACTGCTTCTTCAGATACTCGTTGCCTTGCATCTGAATAAGGCCCTGGTCCGGACGTTCGCCGTACTTGGCCGAAATGGCCTTGACGACTTCCATACCCTCGACCACTTTGGCAAACGGGGCAAAGCCCATTCCGTCCAGCCGCTTGTTGTCGACGAGGTTGATGAAGAGCTGCGTCGTGCGGCTGTTCGGCAAACTCGATTTGGCGAAGGTGAGCGTGCCGACAGTATTCGATTCCTTGACCGGCTCGTCTTTGATCGTGCTTTCACGCCACTTGGCACTGACGGTGGGATCGCCCGAGAGGCCGAACTGCACCACAAATCCCGGCACGACGCGGAAGAAGCGGTTTTCGTTATAGAACCCGCCCTTCACCAGTTCCTCAAATCGCGCGGCGCCGATCGGGGCCCAGTCCTTGTGGCACTCGACCACGAAGTTGCCGTTCGAACATTCAAACTTGACCTTGAACACGTTTGCATCTCCCTTGGACGGTTCCTGCGGCTTTGCGGGCTCCGCCGGTTTCGGCTGCTCCTGCGCAACCTGGATCGTTTCGGTGGAACCGTTGCCTGCCGCTTCCTGGTCCAGCCGGTGCTGCACTTCGAGGGACTTTTCCAGCCTCGCCGCGGTGAGGCGCTCCGGCTGCATCGCCATTAGAGCCGCAACCACGGCCAGCGCGAACAAAGCACTTACGGCAATCATCCACTTCCGACGCATAACAGAATCTCCTGAATTTGAACTTGCCTCTACCCGATATCGACAGAAACGCGGTCAGACACGTTTGCTCGTCACCGCGCCCACGGTCCGCTCAACCGATCCAATCTACTGTTCCCGCAAAGCGATGTCAAGAGGACGAAAACGGATGCTCACTCGGACGGTTTCTTCGCGCGGGCCAGGCGGGCTTTCCAGTCCTCTTCGAGTTTCGGACGTTGCTTCCAACGACGGTGCATCCAAAGCCACTGGCCCGGGTCTTTCCGTATGGCGGCCTCGAGCACTTCTTGGTAGCGTTGCGTGTTTTCCAGCAGATCGCGATGCGTTTCACCCGACTTGACGACCGGGAGTTCTTCGGTAAACGAAAGGACTATGCGCCCGTCCGGATCGCGCCGCACGGTGACGACATGAACGGGCACGCCGAAGCGCAACGCGGCCATGGCGGGGCCGATGGTGGCCCAGCAGGGCTGGCCAAAGAAGCGCACGGGGACGGCGTTCTCGCGCGGGCTCTGGTCGGCGAGAATGCCGACAAGGCGGTTTTCCTGCAGGCATCGGAGAACTTCCATCGCGGCGTTGTCCTTCGGAATGGTGACGACATTCCCGGAACGGCGCATCCCGTCGATGAAATCGTTCAGTTTCGGGTCGTCGAAGGGACGGACAATCTCGGAGGAGGGGATACCTGAATTGGCCGTCACCGCGGCCAACCATTCCCAGTTGCCGAGATGCGCGCCAACAATAATGCGCCCCTTGATGGGTTCCAGGAACTCGCGCCCTTCGATGGCAGTATTGCGTTCGAGAAACTCGCCTCTCAGCTTCGGGATGTGCGGAAACTCGGCCGCGACCAGCAGCATGTTCTCGACCGCCTGTTTGAGGATGCGCGTGCGATCGGCCGCGGAGAGTTCGTTGCCGTACGCGAGTTCAAGGTTGGCCAGACCTACCTTCCGCACCCGCGGCACGAGGTAGTACACCACGGGCACGAAGCATCGCGCCACGGATCGAGCCACCGGCAGCGGAAGCTTTCCAAAGGCCTTGGTAACGCCGATACCCAGCGTACGGATAAGCCAGAGTAAGAGAGGATTACGTCGGCGGGCCATTAGTCAGAGCCTCCCGGAAGTTTCGGATTGCGGATTGCCGCGTCTGCTTCTGTCCACGCCGTCCACACCCAGTTACGCTTCAAGGGTAAGCGTCTGCCCCACGGACGCGGTGTAACGCTGGCAGCCATTCCCGCACGTCTCGTACATCCAGTCGACCGCGGCGGGGTCGCCGTGCACGTACACGACATTCTTCGGCCGAACGCGCTCGACAATGTCGCGCAAGGCTTCGCGCGGCGCGTGGGCGCTGAAATGGAACCAGCCAATGTCTTCAAGCTTCACCTTGACCGGCAGGCGATCAATCCCGAACGACAGATTGGCGCCCGTTCCGCCATGGAGAAGGCGGTAGCCGAGCGTGTCGGGATCGAGGTAGCCGACGAAGAAGATGCCATGCTTCTTGTGCCGGACCATTTCCTCGGCGATTAACGCCGAAGGCGTGTTCTCGACCATCATCCCGGATGTGGCGACGATGATCCCCGGCTCGCTGAGAAGATCGAGCACGACATCGCGGTTCCAGACGTCGCCCACGCGGCTGAACCGTTTCAAAGGCCGAAGTATGGCGTTGGGATGCAAGTACTCCGGGAAGCGGTTGTAGACTTCGTAGATGGCGCGCCCGAGTCCTGAGGCGTACACGGGGACATCGGGGATCGTGCCGCAGTCTTGGAGGCGCGCGATGATGTTGAGCATCTCTTGCGTGCGGCCCAGCGCGAATGAGGGCACCAGCACCACGCCGCCACGATTGAGCACGGTGTCCGCGCGCAACGCGAATTTGGCGATCTGTTCCTCGAACCGGGCCTTGTCCGCCTCGCCATTCGCGCCATAGGTCGATTCGATAATCAGCGTGTCGACGTGCAGGCTCTCTTCCGGATACGCAAGGCCCGCCATCAACTCCTGGTCGGCGGCACAGATGTCGCCCGTGTAATAGACACTGTGGCCTTCCGAGCGCAGATACACGCTCGCGCTCCCAAGGACATGTCCCGCGTGGCGGAATCGCGCGCTTATACCGCCCTCATCGCCCAGCAGAAAATCCTCGTCCAGCGGCATGCCGTTAAGACTTTGAACCGCGTAGTCGACATCTTCATGGTCGTACAACGGATATTCGGAAACACATCGTTCCCGTCCGACGGCGACCATCACGGCGACGCTGTTGTGCAGCATCCTGTCCATGATGCTGACGGTCGGCTGCGTCGAAAACGGCGTGGTCAAAGGAAACTGTTTCAAAAGATACGGCAGCGCGCCACAATGATCGATATGCCCGTGTGATATCAGTACCGCATCCGGGGCGCGGCGCAAGAGGCTAAGGTCGGGCAACGCCGGCCAGCCCTCTTTCTTGGGATGGATCCCGCAGTCGAGCAGGACATCGCACCCTTCAAGGCCGAGCAGGTAGGAATTTGCGCCGATCTCGCGGCCGCCGCCGCAGGGCGTCAGTGTTATCGTATGTGCTTTGCTCACGGGCATATACTACGGGCCAAAAAGTAGAAAGTCAATGTGAAGCGCGCCGGGCGGCCCAATGAGAAGGCCTGATCAGCTCTTGCCTGCCAAGTCGTACCGAACGGGAGTGGCGTGCCAGCCGGCCCAGCGCTTCTCCCAGTAGAGGTTATGGAGCTTGATCGAGATTTCGCCCGCGCCACCGTGGCTCGACACCGGGGTGCCGTCGACGCTACGCACGGGCATGATGCTGCCCGCAGTGGTGGTCATGAAGACCTCTTGCGCGTTGCGGAATTCGTCTACATGAATGGGCCTGCATGCCGAGGGAATGCTGAGTTCTTCGCACAGTTCGATAACGCTCGCGCGCGTGATGCCTTCGAGGCATCCCGAGTCCGGCGTCACGGCCGTCCCGTCGACAATTGCGAAAATGTTGGCGCCGGTCGCCTCCGTCAAGTATCCCTCTTCGTCCGTAAGCACGGCCCATTCGGCGCCGCGGTCGCCCGCCTCGAACAGGGCCATCTGCATGTCGAGCCAGTGAAAGTTTTTCGCGCGTGGGTCGACGGCGCGGGACGGGATGCGGATGCGGTCGCGGCTGACAATCAAATCGACACCGCGCGCGCGCTGGTCGTCGTCGAACATGAAGACGAACGACACGGCCATGCCATAGAACCGGTTCGTGAACTTGCCCGCGTCGACCATCTCGTTGCGGCCCATCGGGGGCATGCCGCGCGTCACCGTCCACCAAACATAGGCGTCGCGCAGACCCGCACGCGCGACGAGTTCGTGCAGGATCTCGGCTTCGCGCTCGCGGCTGAACGGGTTCGTCACGCGAATGGCCTCACAGGCTCGGGCGAAGCGCGCCTGGTGTTGTTCCAATTTGAAAAACGCGCCGCGGCTCACGCTCACCACGTCGTAGACGGCATCGGCATGAAACAACCCCGCGTCGAAGATCGGAATCGACGCGGTCAAAAGCGGACAGAAATGATCCGCAATAAAGGCCGCCCCAAAGGCATACTCCGGATCGCACGGAAGCTGCTTGTGATCGGGGTGCGTGAACATTCTTTCCTGCGCTCGGATCAGTTCCATGCGAGATTTCCTTTCTATGGTAATCCACCGTCTATGAAGGCTCCGCGCAACACAAGCAAGGCACCCATGGGCTATTGTGAGGATACGCCAAAGCCCCTGCGAACGCCAGTCCATACTACGCTGACCGTGGAGAGGCAGGCGCTACAATCGTCGACGGTTTCCAACGGCTAGAACTCCGGCTCGACGCCGCTAATGAGCCAGGAACCGTTTTCTTTCACGCCTTCAAAACCCAGCGTCAGCGAACCGAAACTCCCGTTAGCGGTTACGGGTGCGAGCGTCGCCCGGTTGCCCGTAACGACTGTCTTGGCCTTGGAAATATCCACATCGAGACCATCGAGGAAGCCCATGTCGTCAGCGTTCTTGAGGTAGGCCAGCAGGTCTTTCTTGTCCCCCACCGCCGAACTGGAGAACGCGGTCGACACGAAACCATCGAACGCGGCGAAGTCCTTCGCCTTGATGGCGGCGATACCTTCCTGGATGCGTTTCGCAATCATCTCTTCATCCGTCGGGCCTTGCGCCGCGGTACCGCATCCCGTCACAAACATCATTGCCATTCCTGCAAGAACGCACATCGTTACGATGCGTTTCATCACATTGCTCTCCTGAGGTTGAAAGCGCATCGCGCTACTTGTTAGAGGAAGCGCGATCCGATGGCGCGCTCCTGCCCGCTTGTTTGTATTTCTCCAGCAAGCCCTTCAGTTCACTTACGATCTCTGGATGTTCCGCGTACTCGTTCGTGCGTTCCGCGAGATCTCGATTCAGATCGAACAACTCGCCCGGGCACGTATCAGGCGTGTAGCCGCGCTCCTCCTTGAGCCATTTCGGCTCCTTGTTATCGTCGCCCGTGGGCGCGTCAATGAATACCCAATGCCCCTTGCGTATTGCGAAACGCCCGCTGCAACTATGGTGCACCGTCGCTTCGCGTATCGGTTGCGTTCGCGGCTCGCCCGCAAGCGCCGGAAGCATGTTGTAGCTGTCCTCTGCGGCATTCTCGGGCAAGGCGGCGCCCGCGATGGCCGCAGCGGTCGCCATGAAATCCGCAAGGCACAGGACCTCGTCGCTCGTCGTGCCGGCGTGAATGACGCCCGGCCAACGCGCGAGAAACGGCACGCGATGCCCTCCCTCCCACGTATCGCGTTTGACGCCGCGCAAGTGGGCCATGCTGTAATGATGGTAATCATGCGCTCGCGCATACGCCGTCGCTTCCGGGCCATTGTCACTCGTGAAGATGACGAGCGTGTCGTCCGCCATACTGTGCCGGTCCAGCGCCTTCAGCACCTCCCCCACGGCCCAGTCGACCTCAACGACGTAGTCGCCGTAACGACCGGCCTGGCTCTTGTCCTTGAACGTATCCGTGGGCACGACGGGTTCGTGCGGCGCCGTGAGCGGAAAGTAGAGGAAGAAGGGCTGTTCGGGCGAAGCGGCACACCGGTCAATCCACCCGACGGCCTTTTCCGTTATGGCCGGCATCACGGCATCGAGCTTCCATCCGGGCGTCATGGGTCCGGGACAGCCGAACATCGAGGACGGTTTCGGTTCGCTCGGGGCCGTCTGAATCCGGTCATTTTCAATGAAGGTGTACGGCGGGAAATTGGGCACGTCGTCGCCGAAGTAGTAGTCGAACCCGCTCGCCAGCGGCCCGCCCGCGATGGGCTTCGTCCAATCCACCGCGTCGCACGGGATGCCCTTGTCGCGCGCTTTGTCGGCATCCTTGACGAACGGCCAGTCCCAGCCAAGATGCCACTTCCCGATGCACGCCGTGCGGTAACCGCGTTCCTTGAGCATCGCGGCTACCGTAAGGCGGCCCGGTTCGATCAACGGAGGATCCCAAGGCCACAAGACGCTTTCTTTCAACCGCGAACGCCAGGCATAGCGTCCGGTCAAGATACCGTACCGCGTAGGACTGCATACTGACGAGGGCGAATGGGCGTCAGTAAACCGGACTCCTTGGCCAGCGAACCGGTCGAGATTCGGCGTCGGGATTTTCGACTCGGGGTTCTGGCACGCCAAGTCGCCGTACCCCATATCATCGGCGAGAATGAAGACGATGTTGGGCTTGCGATTCGTTCCAGTTTCGGCAGCGCCAGTTGACAGCGGCAGGACGGCGGAAGCCGCTCCGGCTCCGGCCATTTTGAGGAACGCGCGCCTATTCAGCGCGGGCATGCAAGGGGATGGCCTCATGAGAACTCCCTCCCGATAGGCTGCGGATTGTCTCACGCGATAGACCCAGCGCATAGCGTCGGGGTTTCGGCCTCACGAAACCGATGCCTCCCACCTTGCAGCGACCGTCCTGTAACCGGATGCGGCCCGCATCAGTCCAATGCTCGCGAAGCAAACGGAAGGGGAGGCGGTTTGATGTTGAGCGACTCGGCGATAAGCGCGTGCGCGCGGTACGTGGTGGAGAAGGCCAGGCACGTGATCGAGTCGTTCGGGGATCGTCCGCCGGGCAGCGAGGCCGAACGCAAGACCCAAGAACTCGTACGCGATGAATTGGCGTCTTGTTGCGATGGCGAGATCCTTTTCGAGCCGTTCGAGGTGGCGGGAAAGGCATTCTTCTCGATGCACTTCGTCGGGTCCTCGTTCCTGTTCCTCTCGATCCTCCTTTGGCCGCTCCACCCCGTTATCTCCGTGCTACTCGACGTTATGGCGCTTTCGGTCTGGTATTTTCAGTTGGTCCGCTACAAGCTCTACCTCGACCCGTTCTTCCCCAAGAGCATTTCGCACAATGTCTACGGACGCATCAGACCCAAGGGCGAGATCAAACGCCGCATCATCCTCTCGGGCCATCCCGATGCAGCCTGCGAGTTTCGCTACAGCTTCGTCGCGCCCCGGTTCTTCCCGTACATCGTCATGATATTGCTGGCTGGAATGGCCTTGATTGTCCTGGTCCATCTCGCGGGCCTTGCCGCGTGGATCGCGGGTGGGCCGGTCTGGGGATTCATCCACCGTTTCGCGGCGTTGGAATGGCTGCTTCTGCCTGGCGCGCTGGCAGGCGCGTTCTTCAACAACGTGTCTCGAACCGTTCCCGGCGCTAACGACAATCTGAGCGCCGTCTTCACGGCGACGGGGATTGCGAAACACCTGAAGGAATCCGGGTTGCGGCTCGAGCATACCGAAATTGGGTTCGCCAGCCTCGGTTCCGAGGAAGCGGGACTGCGCGGCGCGAAGGTGTTCGCCGAACGCCACAAACGCGAGTTTGAGGACGTCGAGACCAGCGTCATCGTACTCGAGACCCTGCGCGACCTCGGACACTTGGGCATCTTTAATCGCGACATGAACGGAACCGTCCGGCTCGATGAGGACGTGTGCCACTTGCTGCACGAAGCCGGCGAGGCGTGCGGCCTCGACTTACCCTACGACAACGTGTACCTGGGATCGACCGACGCCGCCGCGTTCGCCCAAGCCGGCTGGCGTGCGGCCATGCTCGGCGCGATGGACCCCCATCCGGCCGATTACTACCACACGCGCCTCGACACCTGGGACAACATGGACGAAGCCTGCCTCCGCCAGGCCGTCGCCGTAGTCTGCGCGGCTCTACGCATCTACGATTCAGCGGCCTCGTAACCACGGCCGCATCGGGGCCCGCAAGGCTCCGGGCCGGGCCACGAATCGCGATCAAGCCCATCATCGAGCGTGACGGCCGCTTCTCAGCCGAAGACGTCCCTCCCGGCAACTACTCGCTGCATATCACGGTCGGCAACGACGCCGAAGATGCGCCGCGGTCGCAACCTCTGGGCGAAGCGAATCTCGAATTCTCCGTCCCGAACGACGAGGAATCGAAGCCGGTCGATCTAGGCGAAGTCCCTATCGTCATGAGCGAGAAGTCCGCAGCACGAAAGTGAAACGGGGCGGTTGGGTAGCGAGTCGCGCCAAATGCGTTCGGGCTTTGATGGCGAACGCCGCGAAAAGCAGGGACAGGCACGCTTTTCAAACTGCCGAAAAGCGATCCAGTCCCTGTTTTTCGCTTAACCGCCTTGCTGTGTGAGTAGTGTTAAGCAGAAGGTCATGACTCGGTGCGCGGCCGCCGCCAGTACGCGTCGTACCACTGCCGCAAGTAGTCGTAGAGGTAGCGCGCGGGCTTCTTCTCCAGCATTCCGTCGGCGAGTTGTACCGGCTTCAGTGTGACGTGGTGTTTGCAGTAGTTGCACGTGCCGGCCAAGCCGTAGTGCTCTTCGGGGATTCTCAGCGTCTTCCCGCACATGGGGCAGTTGAATTCCATGGCCCAGTCCCTCCGCGCATTCCATTCTACTCGCACGTGCTCTTCTATTCAAGCATGAAATTGGGCCGCATTTCGAGAAGCATGCGCTACGGCAATCGTTGCGGTACCATGGCGCATGGACGGGAGAGACCGCATGAAGCGACATGACAGGAGAACGTTTCTGAAGCGCGCGGGGGCGGCGGCCGTCGGCGCTGGACTGACAGGATGCGCGACGGGAAGGGAGCGTGCGATGAGAGATTCTGGCGAGATTGCCGTACGGATCGATTCCCCTTCGGATCCCCTTGTCGCGAGGACTTTCGCCATCCTGAAGGACCGCATCGAGCAACGATGTTCGACCGAGATAGTCGAATCCGATTCGGGGGCGAAACTTGTGCTCGCCGTCGATACAGGACTGCCGGGCGAAGCCTTTCGCATCGACGAAGCCCAGGGCAAGCTACGTATCGCGGGCGGGTCGCCGCGCGGCCTGTTGTATGGCGCGGGGAAGTTCCTCCGGACCAGCGGCTACGAGGGATCGTTCGCTCCGTCGAGTTGGCGCGGGACCTCCGTGCCTCAAGGCTCCCTGCGCGGCATGTACTTCGCCACGCATTTCCACAACTGGTATCACCAGGCCCCGGAAAACGAGGCCATTCGATACATGGAAGACCTCGCGTTGTGGGGCGTCAACGCGTTCATGGTCATCTTCCCGATGATCAATCTCCAAGGCTGGGACGACCCGCAGGCCGAGCCGGCCATGGCCATGCTGCGGCAGTACGCGAAGACCGCGCAAGGACTCGGTCTCGATTTCGTCACCGGACTCAATAACGCGTTCTTCATCGGCGCGCCGCAATCGATCCGCGCGGGGCGTCTACCCGATCCCCTAAAACGCCGCGGGAACAGCGGCCATCCGATTTGCCCGAGCAATCCGGAGGGCCACGCGTACATTATGGAGAACACGCGCAAGCTCTATGAGCGGCTCGTAGATATCGGCTTGGACGGGGTGGTCTATTGGCCCTATGACGAGGGTGGGTGCTCGTGTCCGCAATGCTCGCCTTGGGGATGCAACGGCTATCTCAAACTATCGTGCGATATGACGGTTCTCGGACGCGAGTACTTCCCAAAGATGAAGACCGTCTTGAGCACGTGGATGTTCGATACGCCGCCCGAAGGCGAGTGGCAGGGGCTCGCGGACTATATCCCAAAAGACGGCGCGTGGATCGATTACATCCTGGCCGACGCACACGAGGATTTCCCGCGTTATCCACTCGACGTGGGCGTGCCGGGGAAACGGCCGCTAATCAACTTCCCCGAGATCAGCATGTGGGGCAACTGGCCATGGGGCGGGTTCGGCGCCAATCCGCTGCCATCGCGCTTCCAGCGGTTATGGGACCAAGTCAAGCACGTGGTCGAAGGCGGCTTCCCCTACAGCGAAGGCATCTACGAAGACCTCAACAAGGCCGTCGTCCTCCAGTTCTATTGGAACCGCGATCAGTCCGCGCGCGCAACGCTGCAAGAGTATATCGCCTACGAGTCTGCGCCGGGCGTAACGGACGACACGCTCGCACTCATCGATTTGATCGAGAGCAGCGCGTCGAAATCCTATCGCAAACAGCCCGTTGATACCGCCGAAGTGCAGCGTGCGTGGGAATTGGCCGAATCCGTCCACCGCCGCTTGCCCGAATGGGCGCAGCGCAACTGGCGATGGGAGATTGTGCGGCTCCGCGCGATCCTCGATCGGGAACGGTTTACGGGCAGAGGTCTCGAAACGCCCGAGGCCGAAGCCGCATTGCTCCGCCTCATCGAGATCTATCATTGCGAGATCGAGACCGACGATCCCTATCACCACCGCGTGCGGCCGCCGTTGAAACGGGCCGTCTCGCGAAAAGGCGAATGCTAAGCGGGTTCGCAGTCAGCGGTCGTTGATCGGCAGCACCCAGAAATTCCGAAACCGGACCGGATTGCCGTGATCTTGCAGGTGCATCGGCCCGCGATCCTGGCCGTTGGCCACCGGCATCCCGCCCGGGCACTCGTTCGGCAACTCGGTCTCATCGTGGATCTTGACGCCGTTATGCTCGACGGTCATCCGCGCGTTTTCCTTGACCTTGCCGTCCGCGTCGTACTTCGGGGCGTGATAGACGATGTCGTACGTCTGCCAGCGTCCCGGAGGCAGGCTCGCGTTCACGCGCGCGGCCTCGACCTGGTACAACGCCCCGCAATCGCCCGCGCCAGAAAGCGTGCCGAACGAATCCAAAACTTGGACCTCGTACCGGTTCTGCACGTACAAGCCGCTATTGGCGCGCCCCTGGCCCTGCTCGTTGGGCATATGCGGCAGATTGAACTCGATATGCAGACGGCAGCTTCCGAACGACTCCTTGGACGTGATGCTGCCCGCTCGCGGCTTGACCTGCACCGAACCGTCTGGTTGCGGTTCCCACTTCGAGTCTACCCACGCGGACATGTCCGGCGGCGTTCCCGGCGTGAACGGGATCAACACGACAGCGCCTTCGGGCGGCGCTTGGCCTTCGGTGGGCGACGTGCGCGACACCGCTCTGAGGACGAGGTCTATCCCGTAATGGTCCGTCCGTTCCAGCGTCAACTTGTCGTCGGCCAGTTCGCCTTTCCACCACACGCTCTGGCTAACCCCGCTGAACACTACCCGAGTGCCGGCAAGCTGCCCGTGGATTTCGATGAACTCCTGTCGTGAAGCAGGCGCGGGACGCGTAAATTGGAGCATCGCCCTATACAACCCCGGTCCTTCCGTGACCACCGTCGCGCTAGCAGGCAGATCGGGATAGCCGAGCAGATGGCACACGCCTTCGTACTCGCCGATGAACGGTTCCCCGCCCGGATCGGCCACGCAAACCGCCGATATCGCCACGCTTAACACAATCGCAATCGCTGCCGCTCTCAAAGACCCGTTCATCGCCCAGCCTCCTTCATGTTGCCCGCTCAACGCACATAAAGGCGCATTCTACAGCGACTCGGATATGCTTTGCGAAAAGGCATCGGCCCACGCCGGAGCGTTCCATGGCTTATTATTTTGACTGACGGGAATACGATGGCAACAGAGGGTGTTGCTACTAACGATTGCAGGAGGCATCAAAGCAACGCAGTTCATTTGAATCCTTTGGCCATTATGGGTTTTGCGGTAGAGGAAGTTCAGCCAGACGCTGAGGCAGGCTAGAACCCTGTTGAGTCGTGTGATGAGGGTACGATCTGTGGAGAGCAGCGAGAACTCATCCCTACTTCGCATATGTCATCTTCGAGGCCGGGCCTACGGGTGACCGTGGAACCGCCGGGGAAAGCGGAGTTCCCCCCGCCCTTTATTCATAATGCGCAGAAGGATAGGCATAGGGAATCGTCGGATGAGCGCCAAACACGTCACGCGCCGGGCCTTTCTAGGGATAGCCGCAACCGCGGGCGTAGCCGCGGCGGTTACAGGGTGTCCCATCCAGCGCAGGAATGGCGTGGTGGTGTATCGCCGCTCCGGCCGGGGCATGCATGTCTCAAACGCCGCAAAGAAGCACAACGCCAATCACTTGTATGCGAGTGCGATTGCGGCAGGGCTGGACGCCGCGCATCCGGGCGATAATTCCAAAGTGGTAAAAGTCCTTATCAATCGAGAGACGTACACTAAGCTTTTTGGCTCAGGGAAACTCCGTGTCGATCTCCGGCACGACCTGTAGCTTGTTCTTCTCTGTGCACCTTCTCCTTGCACACGCCGGGGGACGTTGGGGCCACAGCCTAACGTCCCCCGATTCCCTTTTCCCTCCCAACTGCGGCGCCCGTGTCCGACTTGTCGGACTTGTCAGACCTGTCCGACGTGTCGGACCTGTCCGACTGCTCCCGCAGCCAGGTCTTTCATTGAAGCCCTCCCCTCACGAGTCTATACTGGGAACGTCAATCCGGTCATGCGCTCGAAGCACGAGGAACTCGTATACAGAAACAAGGGGAGTCGGAACCATGATGGTGTTTCTCGGCGTAGTGGCGCTGATTGTTGGACTCGGGGGATTGCTGCTTGCATTTACCGGCGCGGTCGCCTCGCTCATGCCCGCCTTGGAACAGATTCCCGGTGGCTTGATCGGTTGGGCCGTCGTAGCCGGAGCCGGGCTGCTCTCGATTGTCCTCTTCCGCAGGCCATCGGATTGATTGCCCTGCGCCTTCCGCGCGCTGGAACAACTGCTACCGTTGGATTGTTAGTCTGGCAGTAATGTTTCGACCGACGGCGACATCCAACGAACGGAAGGCGAGGTGCGTATGCGAAGAGCCGCGCGATTAATTCCAAGTGTAATCCTGATTGCCGCGAGCGTGTTTCTACCCGGGTGCCCGCCCAATGGCACCGTCACGGTATACATCGCGAATGCGAGCCTCTACGATATCACCGAATTCTACGTCCTCAATCAGCAGACGCTGGTCTACGACAACGTGCTGACTGGCCCCGTCTATGCCAGTACGATGACCGTGCTCAATCTGCCTGCGGCGAAATATCAGGGAGATTCCAGTGAAGCGCAGATCGTTATTCCCGGCCATTTGAACAGCACGTTCGTACGTCTACAATTCGGGCCTGATCCGGTGGCATTCTCTGTGTATGAATCCGGGGGGGCGTCGGTGGGCGCTGACTACCTCCTTGTATCAAGTCCCGCCAAGGCATTCGAGAGCAGCGGCGAGACCGCAAACGCGCAGTGAAAGGGCCCGCAGTGGAGGCAAGACGATTGTGGGCAGGACGATTCTTGGCTGTATCGTGGGCCTCACGGATCACGTCTTCTTGAGGACGAACAGCGGAATCTCTTTTACACGTTCCTCGGGCGCACGGAACGAGTCATCCTGCTCGAGCAGCCATAGCAGACCGTCTTTCAACACCGTCTTGGTCTGTTCGAGGTCGATGCCCACGTGATCGGATTCGTACCATGTGATCTTCTTGGGCTCTTTGGCTGCGTCTTGTAATGCGCGTCCCGCGGACGCTGGGACCATCACGTCATAGAGGCCATTCTGGAAATACACGGGTGTCGGCGAGATCCCCGCGACATAGTGAATGGGATCGGCGACGCCGGAGAAATAGCGTGCGAGCCCTGTAATCGCCACGAGAAACGGTTTAATCGCGCATTCCTGAAACGTGGTCAGCTTGGGCAGGGGCGGTTTCTCGGGGTTGAGTCCCTTGCCATCGATGAGATGCAAGACGGCGGCGAGCGCAAGATGATTCGCGTACGAATCGAGCAGCTTGCTGAATTGGCCGCCGCCGTAGGTGAGCACGCCCGCGCGAATACGTTTGTCTTTGGCGAGCACCGTGCTCCCGGTGACCGCGCCGTAGCTCGCGCCAATCAGGTAGATTCGCTTTGGGTCGATATCGCTCCGCGTCAGCAGGTAATCGACGAGCCGCCGTGTCTCGTTGATCGTCTTGGCGGGCCGCTGCTGAAACGCCTTCAGGTAGTTCAGGATCGGCGTCCCTTTCGGCAGCTTTCGCTCGCCCTGCATGTACTGGTCGAACGTGACGAACGCGAAGCCACACTCGTTGAACGGCAGTGTGATTTCATTGAGAAAGCTCTTGCTCTGGCCAATGCCATGGAGAAAGATGACCACTGGCAAGGGCTTGCCGGTAGTCTTCAGCGGCGTCGACATCAGCGTGGGCACCTTCTCGCCGTGAAAGCCGTCGAAGGTGAATTTCACGAGTTCGTAGCCTTCTTCCGGCGTCTCCTTGTTAACTTGGTGCGTGTCTTCGACCGCCACGTTGAGCGGCGCGCTCGGATCGTAGTTGTCGAAGTAGTGCGCGTCTCGGTACGCCTTGCTCGCCCACGCGAATACCACGAACGCCAAAGCAAGGCAGCCCACCCCAAACAGGATCTTCTTCCGCATCGTCCCTTCTCCTCTGGTCCAGTGCAGGATTAGACGCGGAAACGGAGAAACAGGTTCCAGCCCGCCAGGTCAGAGCTTGTGCGGAAATATCAAAGCCTTGCGCTTTCCTTTGTCGGCTCCGTCCTTTCTGTGATCCTGAGAGCTTGTGAAGAAATGACAAGGTCCCGCGCTTTCCTTTGTCGGCTTCGCCCTTTCTGTCATCCTGAGCGCAGCGAAGGATCTCGCTATGTGCATAGGCCTCTGATGCTTATGAGATCCTTCGCTGCGCTCAGGATGACAGGCAATACGTAGTCAAGAGGCAAAGCGCCCTCGTTTCACAGTTTCTTCACAAGCTGTCAGCGGACCACACCGGCGAGGAATTCCATGACCGCGGGCGTAACCAGGCGCTCGCCCGGCTCGCCGATGCGCCTGTTGATGTCGGCGTGGCTGTATCCGGTAGCGTCCAGCACGGTGGCCTTGTACCCCGCCCCGAGCATGAGGCCGGCAAAATGCTTAGCCTCGTCTTTGCGCCAAGGCAGGCCGCGGGTGACAAGCAGCATCGGCCTAATGCCTTTCCCCGGCGCCACATAATTGACGGGCGAAGCCTTGGACCAGATGGCTGGGTCGTCGCCAAAGGCATTCCTATAGAGGTCAAGCGGGGAGTGTTGCATGACTTCCGGGATGTCGTAGCCTCCAGTATCGAGGACAATGACGCCGCGCAGGTCGTCGAGATGAAGTCCGAATTCGGCCAGGAATGAACCGTCGGTGCCAATCAGATTGACGAGATGCGCGCCCGCCGAATGGCCCATCAGCACGACGCGCGCGGGGTCGCCGCCATACTCGGCAATATGCGTGTGAACCCACGCCACAGCGGCCGCCACATCCTGTTCGTGAATCGGATACATGATGCGGGCGGGGTTGTCGAGTTGTGCCGGCCTCGGCGACAACCGGTAGTTGATGCTGACAAAACAGTATCCGGCCTGAGTGAACCATGCGGGTTTGTACTGCATCTGATTGCCTTTATCACCTATCGCCCAGCCGCCGCCGTGGACGAATACGAGGGCCGGTATCGGCTTCTCGATAGGTGCGGACGGTGTGTATACATCCAGGCTGACAAGGTTCGGATCGACGCCGGACACGTCGCGATAGACGATATTCCTATGTGCCGTGTAATCGCGCTGCAATGCCTCGGGGCATTGGACCGACGCAACGCAGGCAAGCGCGAACAGAACCACGGAGGAGCGAGTCATCGGCGGAATCCTTCTGTAAGGGCCTTGTTCGATCTAACCCAAGCGTCTTTTGCGGGTTCCATACATTGCGGAGAGAGACCTCACGCGCCGGCTACATCCCTTTTTGTCTGTCCCGCACGAGGACATTGGAGGTATAATACGGATGGAAGCGGCGCAACCATAAGGAGAGGGGTTATGGACGACGTGAAGGAAATGACGGGGCACATCAACGCGCTGGCGCGAGGGTTCATGCATTCGCAGGTGTTGTTCGTCGCGAACGAGGCGGGCGTATTCGCGCACCTGGAACAACCTGCCACCGCGGCGGATATCGCAGGTAAGACAGGCTGGGACCAACGCGGGACCCGAATGCTGCTCGAAGGACTGGTCGCGCTGGGACTCGCGAGGAAGACGGGAAGCCACTACCTGAACACGCCGATATCGTCGGCATGCCTTGTGCCGAACCGGCCCGCGTACCAGGGGCACATCGTCCGCCATATTCAGAACACCGCGGCGGGATGGTGGCGGCTCAAGGACGCCGTCGCGACGGGCAAGGCGGTCGACGACAGCCAGCCGTCGCAGACCTCGGCAGAGTTGCAGTCGTTTATCCTCGGGATGAAAGACATCGCGAAAACGAGCGCTGAAGAGATCCTGAAGGTCGTGGATCTCGCGCCGTACAAACACCTGCTCGATGTCGGCGCGGGCCCGGGCACGTACACGATCGCGTTCCTGCACGCGCACACCCGAATGAAGGCCACGATATTCGACCGGCCCGACGTGATCCCCATCGCGCGCGAACAGGTCTGCTTCGCGGAACTCGACCACCGCGTCAAGTTTATTGCGGGCGACGTGACCCACGACGCGCTCGGCTCGGGCCACGACGTCGTGCTCGTGTCGAATCTGATCCATAGTCTAAGCCCCGAGAGGAACCAGGCTCTCATGCGTAAGTGCTTCGACGCGATGGAACCGGGCGGCCTGCTCATCGTCAAAGATTTCCTGACGGACAACGACCGGACGGGCCCGGCATTCAGCCTGATCTTCGCCCTGCATATGCTCGTCGGCACCGGCGAGGGCGACGCCTACTCGTTCGATCAGGTCGAGTCATGGACAAACGAAGCCGGGTTCGAGAAGGGACGCATAGTCGACCTCACGCCGCAGACGCGGCTTTGGCTGGTCAAGAAACCCTTCCCCAAACAGCGCGGCTCGCTCATCGGTTTCCTCGACAAGACGACGCCCGCCAAGGCCATTCCAGGCGACCCGGAACCTGAAGAGTAACGCGGACCGCTACACGAAGAAGGGGTTGTAGCGGCGCTCGATGCCGACCGTGCTCGAAGGTCCGTGTCCGGGATGCACCTCCGTGTCGTCCGGCAGCGTGAAGATGTTCTTGCGAATATGTTCGATCTCGACTTTGCCGTCGTTGGGCGACATCACGCCGCCGATCGAACCCGAGAACAGGGCGTCGCCGGTAAAGACCATGCCGGGAAACGCAAGGCTGATACTGTCGGGAGTATGACCGGGTGTGGCTAGCACCTTGCCCACAAGCTCGCCCACCCGCACTTCGTCGCCGTGGCGCACTTTGTGCCCCTTCGCGCCTCCCGCCATGCCTTTCCCGCTGTACACGCGCACCTCGTAGCGATCGAGAGCGGCGTTTAGCCCGCCGGTGTGATCGTAATGGTCGTGCGTGATGAAGATCGTCGTGAGCGTAAGACCGTTTTCTTCCAGAAAGTCGACGACGTGAGCATCAATGTCACCTGCATCGACCAACAGGGCCTCGCGAGTAGCCTCGCACGCCACGAGAAACGCGTTGACTTCGTTCACGTCGAGAAGAAACGGTCTGAAGATCATCGCTGGACTCCTTCAGAGAATAGCGAATTATGAATAGCGAATAGCGAAAGAGAAACACCTGTCATCAAGTGATTTCGCTCTTCGCTATTCATAATTCGCTATTCGTCTTTGTCTTCTTCACAATCGTTGTGAGTATCGCTACCAATTCATTGCATTCACTCAGGAGATCGGCAAGCTGGTTTTCGGCCAATATGCCCGTTGCGATCAGCAGGCGTAGCCAGTAATGCGTTTCACGCGCCTCTTTCCGTGCTATCGAGCACTTGGACACGAAATCGGCCCGGCTTTGGCCGCCCTGAGCCTCTTCAACATTCGCGCCGATCGATGTACCCGACCGAAGCAACTGCTTACCTATCGTTCGTCCGACTCCAGGTTTTCGCTCAAGCACTTGGCAGACACGCACGATTCTGACTGCAAACTCGAACGTCCTCTCGACCAAGTCCCGCTTGACCATTGGTCACCACCTCCCACCAAGAAGAGCGAATTCAGAAGAGCGAATAGCGAAAGCACGACACTAACCATCCAGTTCTTTCGCTATTCGCTATTCTAAATTCGCTATTCACTATTCATCCTTCCTGTCCAACGTCGCATTCTCAAAGTTCGCGCTGCCGGTTGCTCCGCGGAACGACGCGCCAGCAAGATTGGCGCGCCGGAAGATGGTGCGTTCGATAATTGCGCCCGCGAAGAAGGCTCTCTGCATGTCCGCATTACCGGGACGCGCGTAGTAGAGATTCACGCCGGAGAAATTGGCCTCGTGCCCCTGCGTGCCGACCAGGTTCGCGCGCTGCATGTTCGCGCCGGTGAAGTCTGCGCCGGAAACGTCGGCGCCGCCAAGGACGGCGAACTCGAGATTGGCCCCGGCGAGCCGCGCCTCGCGAAGGTCCGCGCCGTCGAGAAACGTCCTGCGCAAATCCGCGCCGGCCAAGTTCGCGCGCGAAAGGTTTGCGCCCGAAAGCCGCGCGCCGATCAGGTTCGCGCCTTCGAGGTCGCGCCCGGAAAGATCGATTCCAACGAGCCACGCGTCGACGAGGTCGCGCGGATTGAGCGCGGCCACGAACGCGTCGCGGTCTTCGAGATGCTCCCAGCAATGCGCGGCCCCGGTCAATGCGTAGCCCGCGCAACCCGGCGTTGCGCACGGCTGAGGCGCGTAGTGCGTGCTCTTACTCATAGTACGTCCCGTCCCGTGAGTTTGCCTTCGAGCCAGTCTCCGTAATACGCGATCTCTTTCACGGAGGCCTTGACGCACGCGGGCGTGGCCTCCGACATCGCGTAACAATGTACAATGACGAACTGCTGATCCGCGCCTTCGCCCGTCACCGCGAGCGCGCCATGCGTAAGTATCATGTTCGTCTGGAGCGCCCATGCGTAGTAAGCCGCCGACGGTTTACCGCAGTGCGTGAGAATGCGGACCATGTTCAGTCCGTCCTTGCGCTCGAACGGCGCGATGCGCACGCGCTGGTGGCGGCCATTGGGCATCGTGACCTCGACATCGAAACCCTCGTCGCGCTCGGTGACCGTGCGATGCCCCGCCTTCTCGCATCCCCGCGCGAGTTCTTCGAGCGAATAGGTGCCCGGCACTCGTTTGCTCTTGATTCCGGACGCGGTGGCACTGGCCCCGCTGTTGGTGGCCACTCCGCTGCTGGCCCCGCCGGCGGCGTGAGCTTTGGCGAGCATCTTCTCAACGGCGCTCCGCACGTCGACATCGGGATCTTTCCGGCACCCCGCCAGCGCGCCCAAAGCAATCGCGGCAGCCTCGCCAAGACACTCCGCGGCGTCACGCCGGTTCACCCAGCCCGCTTTCGGATTCGCGAGAGTTTCCTTCGCCTTGACGAGCGCTTCGTTCATATCAACCCCGCCTCCTCATAATTACGCCCGTCGCATTGTACCTGCCAGCCGCGCGGGCTGCAATACGTTCCGCATCCGTGGTAGGGTAGGCCATCGACTCGGGAGGCCATATCATGGAATACGGAATCGCAATCGTGGGTCTTGTGGGATGCTTCGTATGTGCGGGCGCGGCCGCGGCGGCGGACGTTGCGCCACCCGCCCCGTTAAATCCGGTGCCGACACCACGCCAGCTTGCATGGCAGGACAACGAACTCGCGACGTTCGCGCATTTCGGCGTGAACACGTTTACGGACCGCGAATGGGGCGAGGGTACCGAGGACCCGAAGATCTTTAATCCCTCGAAACTCGACACGCGCCAATGGGTGCGCGCCGCCAAGGCCGGCGGATTCAAGATCGTGATCCTGACCGCAAAACACCACGATGGCTTTTGCCTGTGGCCAAGCAAGTATACGGAGCACTCCGTCAAGAACAGCCCGTGGCGCGGCGGCCAAGGCGATGTCGTCAAAGAGTTGTCCGAGGCGTGCAAGGAAGAAGGCCTCAAGCTGGGCCTGTACCTGTCGCCCTGGGATCGCCACGAGAAGACCTACGGGGATTCGCCCAAGTATAACGACTATTACGTCAACCAACTGACCGAATTGATGTCGAATTACGGCCCGATTTCGGAAGTGTGGTTCGACGGCGCGTGCGGCGAAGGACCGAACGGCAAACGCCAGGAATACGATTTTCCGCGTTACTACGAGGTCGTGCGCAGGCTCCAGCCCGACGCCGTGATGTTCGGCGGACCCGATGTTCGCTGGATTGGCAACGAGGCAGGTACTGCGGGCGATCCCTGCTGGTCGCCGTTCGATGCCAAGCAAGCCGAAGGCCCTTGGGGTCCCAAGGTCGAAGCGGCGCTGCAACACGGCCATGAGAACGGCGTCGAATGGAAACCCGGCGAGTGCGATGTGTCCATCCGGCCGGGCTGGTTCTGGCATGCGAAGGAAGATACCAAAGTCCGCTCTGTCGAGAACCTGGTCAATCTCTACTTCCGTTCCGTCGGGCACAACAGCCTGCTGCTGCTCAATGTCCCGCCCAACACCGATGGCCTTTTCAGCGACGCGGACGTCGCGCGTTTGGCCGAGTTCCGCGGCGCGCTCGACGCCATCTTCAAGACGGACCTCGCAAGAGGCAAGGGCGCGAAAGCGGACAATGTGCGCGGAAAGGCGGACGCGTTCGCGGCGGATAAGGCCCTCGACGGAGACGCGGCCACGTACTGGTGCACGGACGATGGTGTTACGACAGGGGCAATCGAGATTGACCTCGGCAAGCGCACAACGTTCAGCGTGGCCAGCTTGCGCGAACCGATCGCCCTGGGCCAGCGCGTTGCCAAGTATCGCATTGAGATTCGCGAGCACGGCGCCTGGAAGACGGTCCAAGAAGGCAGCACCATCGGCCATCGCAAGCTCGACCGGTTCACGCCCGTCACCGCCCGCCGTGTCCGTCTCGTCATCGAAGAATCCAGAGCCTGCCCTGCCATCTCCGAGTTTGCCCTCTACAACGCCCCGGAATGAGAAGCGGGAAACGGAATTGACGCGCGTCTCGGCCGTTGGAATCTGGAATAGGCAGTGAGAATTCAGGAGTCAGGAGTCAGAATCTTCAACGATGCGGAATCGCGATGGAGCTTCTACGGCACCGGACTTCACCCATCTGAATTCTGAATTCTGACTCCTGAATTCTTGCTGTTCCTTAGACAAGACGAGCGGCCCCGCGCGTTGACGCCACGCGAGGCCGCCCTGAGGGTACGTTACAATCGGCTAGTCACGAGGATCCCGTACTCGGGACCTCGACACGTTCATACGGCCGCGAGCGACGATCAGCGTCCCGGCCACGATCGCCAGCAGCAACGCATCGCCCGACAACGGCGGGATGGAACTCGACGGCGTCGTGCCCGAACACGAGAACCACCGTTTGCGTTTGACTTCGATCGTGACCGTGTCCGGCGCGCTCGAAGCCCCATCGGCGTCCTTCACCACGAGCGTGAAGGTGTACGTCCCGGGAGCCAGCGATACCACCGGTTTCGCGACGTCATCCGGGTCCGGCGTACCCGACCATAGGTACTCGGCGACCGTGCCATCGACATCGGACGACCCACTGCCATCGAGCGTCACCATCGCCGTTGAACCGGAGGTTTGCACGGTCTGATCAGGACCGGCGTTCGCCGTGGGCGGCTGATTGGCGATCTCGAGACCGTCCAGAATGGCCGCCACTTCGCTGCCCGTCGTGACGGTCACGTCTCGGAAACCGTGCGCAGCGGATGGCGCGATAGTGAGGTTCAACTCGGCTTCCGTTTCGCTGTTAACCTTCGTGGAAGTCACCGTCACGCCGGCGCCGCTGACCGCGCCAACCGACTCGCCGTCGACGAAGTGCGTATGCTCGCCCGTAGCCGTCACTTTCACCGACGTCCCCGGCCCTGCGCTGCTCGGGCTCAAGGATACGATCCTCGGAATACCTTCCGAGAGAGCAGCCGATGTCACCAGGAACGGGCCAACCACGTTCTCGTCGGCGAACTCGCTGGCGGACATCGTCGACACGCTCACGCTGTGATACCCGAGCGTATCCGTGTCCGTGTCGATCGTTATGTTCGCTACGCCCGTTGTTTCATTCGACGGCGTGAACGAATTTACCGTGACGCCGGAGCCGAAATCTGCGACGGAACCGGCGTCGAAATGCGTGTTGACGGCCGTAATCGTCACGTCCAGCGTATCGCCTAGAACGCCCGAAGCGGGCAGCACGCTGGTGATCGTCGGCTCGGTAAGGAGGTCTTCCACCTCGAAGATTCCCGTACCGGTGCACGTTTCGGTATCGCCTCCGCCGAGCGCCGTCTCAATCGTCATATCGCGGAATCCCAGTTCCGCGTCCGCGGCGATCGTGATGTTCGCCTCGAATTCGGAAGCGGAAACCGGCCCGCCCGAATTGACCGTGATGCCTTCGCCGCTGAACGAAAGCGCGCTCGACGCATTGAAGTTACTGTTCGAACCGCGGATCGTCAGGTTGATGGTCGCCGCGCGGTTCCCACGCGGAGGATTCACGTCGGGCAGCGTCGGGAACACAACGCCCTTCATGATGTTCAACGCGACGTTGTTGAACCGGGTGATGCCGCTAGGATCGCCGGAATTGAGTTCCGGAACGAAGGCGAAGGTGCCACCGGTCTCTGCCGCGAAGCCCGAGAAGACGACAATCGCTCCGGTCGGGAAGACCTGCGGAGGCACGAGCGGGGTATTGCAGTCCGGGCCATCACATTCGACATCGCCCATCTTGGGTCCAGGCTCGTCGAACCATCCGGCGCAGTCCTCGCTGTTGCATTGCGGCGGAATGTAGAACTGTTCGCCGGTGGACTTGGTGTAGTACGTGCCCGACTTGAAACTTTCCGAACAACTGCCCGTCAACAGCACGTCGACACGCAGCCCTTTGGCGCGTAACGCGGCGATAGTCGACGCGATATCAAGACCGGAGTGGGGGTCCGCGTCGGTAGCGAAGAGCAGGCGGCCGCCGGCCTTGACGTTGGTAGCGGCAAGCTCGAGCGCCTCCACCGAGGCTTCCGGACAGTCGCCGCCGCCACTGGCGAACAGGCTGTTGACTTGGGCCTGAATCGCGCTGAGGTCGTCCGAGATGATGCGGCTTGTGACGTTGTCCTTAAATGTGATCAGATTGATCGTCGGTTTGTCTGGTGTTCCCGCGAGTGCGGTGATGAACGCAGTTAGCGCGTCGCGCACACCGCCGATCTCCTCGCTCATGCTCCCGGTATCGTCAATCACGAACCCGATGTCCACGCCGCCTAACGTCCGTGCAGGACTGATATACGTGCCGGTCTCCGGGGCGGAGGTATTTCGTCCCTTGACCACCCACTTGATGACCGGCCCGCTGCCCATGATCGTGGCCCAGTCCGCGTTCGACGGCGTCCAAGGCGGCCCGTCGACCTCCGGCGAGGCGAAGTACATGGTCGTGAAATCCTCATTCCAGAACTCGACGGTAAACTTGTTCAGCAGATAGGTAGGTCCCGCGCCACGCTTCTCCCAATCGAACGCGGGAGGCGGGTCAGACGCGGCAAAACTCGCGCCGTCCGCGGGCGCTTTGGGCTCGGGGGAAACTTTGTGGTCCATGAAGAGCGCGCCGTATTTGACCTTCTCCTGCATGGAACTGGAGGCGATCAGGGCGTTCCAGAATTGCGAGAGCGTTTTTGCCCCGGCAGTCCTGGCCGTGCTAAAGACACTATAGTCGCCGAGGGAAAACTTGTCGTTGCCGTCCGCGTTGCCGTCGTAAAGGTCAAACAGGACGCGCTGGACCGTCAGCTCGTTGTCTTCGCCCATATCCACGGGCGCGGCGTTGTTCTCCAGGTCATAGTTGATGCTGGCGTCGATGGTATCGGTATACGCGGTATCGCCGACATTGGGGACGTTGAGGGCGCTCGCGCCCATGCGTAGCTGGCCGGAGGTCCCGAAATACGTCGGGTAACCCTCTCCCCACGCCAGGCGAATGCCCTTGTCTTTGCCAACGCGTTCGGCAAGGTTCTCGGAACTCGAGTGCTTGCCGCCGGGATTGTCCTCGATGCCGGTCTGTTTCATGAAGTAGTGGCCAAACTCGTGGTGCATCACGTCCCAGTCGATCCAGTCGTCGCGCAGGATGTGCAGATCGGTCCCGTCGAACAGCGAAGTGGACTTGTTCGTGGGGAACACCGTGTCGATGCTCGGCATACTGACACCAAGCACATTCATGCTGTAGGTCTTTATGGTCACCAGAGCGTCTTGCACCGAGAAAGCGCGGTTGTTGTCGTCGGTGTTGTTGGCGGTAAGGTCGATGGTGAGCGTCGTGCCGTCAGCGACATCGTTGGTGATGCTGGACTCAAGGTAGTAATCGTCGCGCGCCACCGAGACAAGGTGGGCATAGATGCTCTTCGCGAAAGCGCGAATGAAGAGGTCTCGTCCTCCCGTGCCGAACGTGTCGGAATTCTCGAAGGTCGAAGAGTAGGAACCGTCGGCGCCGGTCTGAACGGTGGTCACGAGTTCCGAACTGATGACATTGTCGTCGCGGATCTCGACGTCTACATAACGTGCAGGATGAGTCGTGCCCAAATTGTCGGTCCAGTAGATATGTCCGGAGACGGTGACATTGCCCGCCTTGGCGCCCGAGGGTTCGCTGTACTTGGTTTCGGCGGCGCCGCCGGTCTTGATGCGGTGGACCTCGGCGTCATAGGACTCTTGCGAAGCCTTGGCGGCGCTATTCTTTTCGAGCGCACTGAGTTCGACGGGGATCAGGCCGTCGGTGCCCGTAGCGACTTGGTCGCCGGACACCGCAATCAACACGGCGGCTGACCGCCAGAACAGCTCGTTGCCCGCGGCGTCAAGCGCGTGGAAGGTGCCACGGACCTCGCTTGCGCCTTGGCCGCCAATCTGAATTGTGGACTCGGCGTGATACGCGGTATTCGCCGCGACCCGTCCTAACTCGATGGTAGCGGGTCCCGTCAGGACGACGTCGCCGTTCACGACTTCGAACCCTACCCATGCGCGTTCGATATCGGTTTCGGGGGTGGCCTCAAAGGCTACCGTCCCGCCGTGATCGGCGGTCAGAGCTTGCGCGTCGGACGAGATGGACACTTCGACCGGCGGCATGGGCTTGATGGCCATGGCAGGCATTGCGATGACCGCCAGGGCCAGCAGCGCCATGAGGCGAATGCCGTGTGTTACACTTGCGTGTCGATTCTCCATGGTGCGTTCCTCCTCAAGCCAGCCTCCTCGGGCTGGCCACGTTGTCATTGGGGTGGTGATTCTGATGCTTTATCCGTGGAACGTTGCGGCGCGGAAGCCCCCGGTGGCGGTTCGATCCGGATGGATTCCGTGGCCCCGCCGCCGTGAAGCTTCCGTACACGTCGTTTATACTCTTCATCTGGAATCAGGCCCGCTTTGCGATCACGGTCGAGTTGCTCGATTTCAAGCGCGGTGAAACTTACATCGCCGGCGAGCACGTGACCCCGCCGGACGATTAGATAAAGGGCGCGAGAACCGGCAAAGACCTGGTTGCCGTCCGCGTCATAGGCTTCCGCCCATCCCCGGATTTCGGTCCTGCCCACAGCCGCAAGATCGACCTCGGCGGACGCGCTGGCTGTAGCCCCCGCTTCCGCTGCATGCAGTTTGACCGTGGCGGGCGAGGTGAAGATCGCGCCGCCGGATTGCGTGAATCGCACGTCAATGCGGGCGACGGGACGGTCGGGGGTAATGCGGAGCGTGACGTGGGCCGTCTTGCCAAACCCAAGGTCTTCGAGCGGTTCCTGGATTGCCATGGACAGTGTGGCGGGAATGGACGGCTTTTCGCCTTCGCCCGCCTGGGCCGTTTGGGGAGATCGCGCAACAAGCCAGATACCCGCGGATACCAGGAGAAGCACTTGACCGGTCACGGTCAGATACGCCCAGCGATAAAGACTGGCGCTCCTTCCACTTCTACGAAAGGACAACACGCTGCACGATCCTCTACCTTAGCCTCACCAGCCACACAAGGCGTAACATGAAAAGCACTCTCTCCATTCCCGCCTATCCACCCGACGTGCATAGATTTCCGCAAGGGGAAGGGATTGCCGGGCGGCCTCGATCCCTGCGATACGCGTAAGTCCAATCGGTCAAGTTTCTTACGCAAAACGCCGATAGTTGGAACAGAGATTGCTCTCGTGACGGACAAACCGTCGTGTCGACAAGGAGAATCGCGTGGGTAGCTTGTTCAGCGCCATGGATATAGCCCTTTCCGGGCTGCAGGCCTCGCAGATCCAACTCAACGTAGCGGGCCATAATGTCGCCAATGTGAACAAGGAGGGGTACACACGGCAGCGTGTGTCGCTCGCCGCGCGCACACCGTTGTCGCGGTCGTATGGACAACTGGGCCGGGGCGTCGAGGTGCAGAACATCGAAAGGCTTCGGGCGGATTTCATCGACACGGTCTACCGCCAGCAGACCCCGGGTCTCGGCAGCGCCGAAGTCCGGGCGTCGTATTTCCAGCGCATCGAAGACCTCTTCTCGGAACCGAGCGACACGGGATTCGGTACGCGGCTCTCGGCGTTCTTCAGCGCCCTGAGCGATTTCGCGAACAGCGTCGAAGAGCAGCCGGTGCGGATGTCCGCGATTGTCGAGGCGCAAAGCCTGGCCACAAGCCTCAATCAGATCGCGCAACAAGTGTACGCGTTGCGCACCAACGCCAATGAAGAAGTGCGCAACGCCGTTCCCGAGATCAACTCGATCTCGGAGCAGATTGCCGCGCTCAACGTCTCGATTCGACGCGCGGAAGTCGGCGGCAACAAGGCCAACGACCTGCGCGACGAACGCGATGTCTTGCTCGACAATCTGTCCAAGCTCGTGAACATCTCCTACAGCGAACAGCCTGACGGCCAGGTCGACGTATTTCTCTCTGGCGACGTGCTCGTTTCCGCCAGCGACAGCCGAACGCTCGTAGCCGTCCGCGACCCGTCGCTCGACCCGCAGCGGTCGGACCTGGTGCGCATCCAGTTCTCGGATACCGGCACGGAACCCGATATTGTCAGCGGCGAACTGTATGGCGCGCTGACCGCACGCGACAGCGACCTCGTGCAGGTCGCGTCGAGCATCGACACTATCGCGGCGGCGATTGTCCGTGAGGTCAACAAGATTCAGAGCACCGGCAACGGCCTGGACAATCTCTCGGGAACGATTGCGGCCAGCAACAACGTAAACGACGCCACCGCCACTCTGGACAGCGCAGGCCTGCCATTCGAAGTCACGCCCGGCAGTTTCGATGTTATCGTATACGACTCCTCCGGCAATCCGACGACAACAACGATCAACATCACCGCGGCGACCACGTTGAACAGCCTCGTGGCGGACCTGAACGCGATTTCCAATTTCTCGGCCGCAATCGGCACGGATAACGCGCTGACTCTCGGCGCCACCTCCCCCAATACGTTTTCGTTCGCCAACGATTCGTCCGGCGTGCTGACGGCGCTCGGGGTCAACGGCCTCTTCACGGGCTATAGCGCCGCCACAATTGGCGTCAACGCCGATATCGTCGCCAACCCGCGCCTGCTCTCCTCCGGGTACAGCACTGACCTTGCCGACACAGGCGACAATACCGCGGCCGTCGACCTCGCCAACATCCAGAATGCGCTCGTGCTCGACAACGGAACCGCCACGATCGGCAACTACTACGAATCGCTGATTGTTCGTGTCGGCGTCGACGCGCGCGCCAATCAGCAGACGCTCGATGTCCAGCAGTCCTTTGTCGACGACTTCCAACAACGCCGCCTCGAAGTGTCCGGCGTCTCGATCGACGAAGAAGTCACGCAGATGCTCTTGTTCCAGCGCTGCTACGAGGCCTCGGCCCGCGTCATCACCGTCGCCGACCGCATGCTTGACGCCCTGCTCGCCATGGCGCAATAAGCGCCTTTGTTTCGCCGGATGCCGTTTGGCATGCAAGTGGCGCCGCACCCTTGGACGGACAAGGTTGACTTTACCAAGAATACTGCATATCATTTCAGTGACTAAGGTTTCGGACCTGTGCTACAATAGTTGTAGCTAGGAGGTCGGTAAAGTGTCGTTTGTCTTCTCTGCAGAAAAGGCCGCCCAGGCTGCCGCCTATTTCTTGCGACAATACCCCGGGAACGCTCTGACTCGAGGCAAGCTAATCAAACTACTATATCTGTCCGACCGATTGAGTCTCGAGCGGCGCGGTTTCCCGATAACGGGGGACGCCGCCTATGCGATGCGCGACGGCCCTGTGTTAACGGAAATCTACGACCTTATCAAGGGCACGAGTGCCAAGACGGATTCCCAGGAAATATGGTCGCACTTCATCGAGTCCGAACGAATGAACGTGCTTCTGAAGACGGACCCTGGAGACGGCAAGCTATCGAAGAGCGATACGGATACGCTTAGAACCGTTTATGACAAATTCGGACACATGACCTTCCGAGAGCTGAGCGCTCTTACCCATAACCTTGACGAATACAAGCTCTGTTTTCGCGAAGATACCTCGACCGGCATACCCCTGCGCACCATGCTCGATGCAGTCGGACGAAAACAGGACGCCGAGCGGATCGAGCGCACTCGAGAATTCGATAAGCACATGGCAAGCTTGTTCGGGTGCTGAGAGTGAAGCCGGGGGACACGTTCAAGAGCGATCCAATCACCGGGATCTCGCACCTCCACATCGTTGTGATGGATGTCCCCGTGGCTCAAGAGGTCCTGCTAGCAAGTGTAACCACGTACGAGGACGAAAAAGACAGCACCTGCATCCTTGAACCAGGCGACCATCCCTTCGTCAGGCATACGAGTTGCATTTCCTATCGTCATGTCCGCATCGTGTCGCGCGCCACGCTTCAGACTCTGATCGATAAAGGCCGCTTGGCTACTCAGCCTTCGCTGGCGCAGCCCGTGCTAGATCGCGTCATCGCAGGCATGCGACGGTCGCCTGAAATCCGTTCGGAGGTCAGAGAGTGGATTCGCAGATACGCAAAGGAATAGCACTCGCATTGCCGCTCTGGCCTGGACACCGGAGCCTCACTAGGACTACCCATGTTGCGATCGGCATTACGTCTTAGCAGGAATCTGGCCGTCTTCATTCTTATCGTGGCGGTATCCGCTGCCGCGGGCCTGGCCCATTACGCCTACCGAGGCGGCGATCTTTCCGAGCTCGAACGCTCGGCTGGCAAGGTATCGTGGCCTCGGGAGGCGAAAGTCGTCGAGGAGGGAAAGCGGCTCGCGGGCCGGCTGGCCTCCTCCCTGCCCGCGGTGCATGCGGAACCGGGTTCGGCGGGCGAGATACGCGTATTCTTTGCCCCGTGCCAGCCGATGAATCCGATGGGCATCGACGACGCCTTCTTCGCTTTGCTCGACGGCGCGCAGCATTCGATTCGCGGAGCGTTCTATGAGTTCCAGCTTCCCAAAGCGGCCGAGATTCTAGTCGCCAAACACAAGGCTGGCGTGTCCGTGGAACTGGTGTCCGATTCGGACTATCAGGGCCGTGACGCCATCCGAACCTGCATCGCCGCGGGCATTCCAGTCGTATTCGACGAACGCGAAGCCTTCATGCACGACAAGTTCTGCGTCGTGGACGACACGCTCGTCTGGACCGGCTCGACGAACGCAACCGAAAACTGCATGTATCGCAACAACAACAACTCGCTCCTGATCACGTCCCCGCAGCTCGCCGCGGACTACAGGGCGGAGTTCGACGAAATGTTCGGAGCCAAACGCTTCGGCAAGAGTTCGCCGTCGGCGACGCCTTATCCCGAAGTGACGGTTGGCGGCGCGCGCATCGAATGTTACTTCGCGCCAGAAGATCACGTCCGCAAGGCCATTGTAAGAACCGTCGCGGCAGCCCAAACCAAAATCGAGTTCCTCGCTTTTTCGTTTACCTCGGACGAGATCGCTGCCGCGATGATCGATCGTATGGCCCACGGCGTCCGCGTCCGCGGCGTGTTCGACTCGCGCATGGCCCGTTCGACCGGTTCGGAGTACGATGCGTTGGCCAAACGCGGGGCGGAGGTATTTCTCGATCAGAATCAATACGCGATGCACGACAAGGTGATCGTCGTCGATTCCGAGACCGTCGTCACGGGCAGCTACAACTTCACCCAATCCGCCGAAACCAAGAACGACGAAAACGTCCTTATCATCCATTCACCGGCCGTTGCGGATCAGTATCGCCGCGAGTTCGACACGCTCGTACCCCGATGACGTCGCACGACTGATTTCGGGTTCGCGTTACAGGCCGCGGAACGCCTCGCGCGCGGCGGTCAACGTGCGGTCGAGTTCGACCTCCGTGTGCGCGTTGCTCATGAATGCCGCCTCGAACTGTGACGGCGCGAGGTATACACCGCGTTCGAGCATCGCGTGGAAGAACCGCGCGTAGCGTTGCGCGTCGGACTGCGCGGCCTCGGCGTAGTTCGCGATTGGGCCGTCGTGGAAGAACATGCACGCCATCGACCCCACCTGCGTCTGGCATACGGGCACGCCGGCCTCGCGCGCAATCGCGCCCAGGCCCGCGCCCAACTGCGTCATCTTGTTCTCGATGCTTTGAACGACGCCCGGCTGTTCGAGGACTTCGAGCGTGGCAAGGCCCGCAGCCGTCGCGAGCGGATTGCCCGCGAGCGTGCCGGCCTGATACACCGGCCCGAGTGGGGAAAGCTGGTCCATGATGGCCGCTGGGCCGCCATACGCGCCAACCGGCAGGCCGCCGCCGATGACTTTGCCGAGCGTCGTAAGGTCGGGTTTGATATTGTAGCGTTCCTGGGCGCCGCCCATCGCCACGCGGAACCCTGTCATGACTTCGTCGAAGATCAGCAGCGCGCCATGCTGTTGCGTGATGGCGCGCAGTCCCTCAAGATAACCGGGCAGCGGCGGGATAACGCCCGAGTTGCCGACGACCGGCTCGATAATGATGCACGCGATCGCGCTGCCCTGCGCATTGAACACCGCGCGCACCGCGTCGAGATCGTTGAAGGGGACCGTCACGGTGCACTGGGCGAAAGACGCGGGAATGCCCGGGCTGGTCGGCACCCCGAACGTCGCCATCCCGCTGCCGGCCTTGACAAGCAAGCTGTCGACGTGGCCGTGGTAGCACCCCTCGACTTTGATCACGATGTCGCGTTGCGTGACGCCGCGCGCCAGGCGTATCGCGCTCATCGTCGCCTCGGTGCCGCTGTTGACCAAGCGGACCTTCTCGATGGACGGGTAGTGGGCGATGATACGTTCGGCCAGCTTGATCTCGGCTTCGGTCGGAATCCCGAAGCTCGCCCCGCGTTCCATGGCCTTGCTGACCGCTTCGACCACATGCGGATGCGCGTGGCCCAGCACGAGCGGCCCCCACGACAACACGTAGTCGATAATTTCGTTTCCGTCGGCGTCGACGACATACGGCCCATGGCCGGACGCCGCGAAGAATGGGGTCCCCCCCACGCCCTTGAACGCGCGCACCGGGCTGTTGACGCCGCCGACCAACACCTTGTTCGCTTCCTGCCACAGCCTGTCCGAAGTCGCTCGTTTCATGCGCGCACGCTCCTGTTCCGAAAGGTTGCACTACGTGGAATGCAGAGATTATACACCGCGCCCCTCGGTGGAGGCTACGCGCACGTGGGTCTCGCATTCTTGCTCTTGCTCTTGCTCTTGCTCGTGCTCGTGCTCGTGCTCGTGCTCGTGCTCGTGCTCGTGCTCGTGCTCGTGCTCGT